>JBHYGK010000024.1:19974-40244 GCA_051859045.1 Lysobacteraceae bacterium
GAAGAAGGCCGCCGCCAAGAAGGCCGCCCCGAAGAAGGCCGCCGCCAAGAAGGCCGCCCCGAAGAAGGCCGCCGCCAAGAAGGCCGCCCCGAAGAAGGCCGCCCCGAAGAAGGCGACCAAGAAGAAGGCCGCTCCGGCCGCCGCGACCGCCGCGCCGACCACCATTGCTCCGGTGATCTGAAGCAGGGGTCTGATTGCCGCCCTCCGGGCACGCCCTCCCCGCGCACGCAGGCGGGGGGGGTGGATCCGGCGGTGCAATCCGCAGCCGCGCCTCCATGGCGCGGTTTCGTTTTTTCAGGGGCAGGCGCGCCGCGGGCGCGCGGCGGCGAGCGCGACGCGGGCCGCGTGGATCAGCGGCGCCGGCCCGGCCGGCGGATCCGGTCGAGCTGCACCCAGTCGCGCTCGGGCAGGCCCAGCGCGCGGTCGAGGATGCTCGGCATCAGGCCGGTGGGCACCGCGCTCTCGGAGTTCCAGAGGATCGCCACGCCGACGCCCTGCTCGGGCAGGAAGCCGGCCACCGCGCGGTAGCCCTGCACGGCGCCGCCGTGGAAGACCAGGCGCTCGCCGGCGTAGTCGTACACCCGCCAGCCGCTGGCGTAGGACGCCGAGCGCAGGCGGTCGCGGCGCCAGCCCGAGCCGCGCAGTTCGCCGGGGGTGTTGATCTGCGGGGCCTGGACGTCGTCGAGGAGTTCCTGCGGCAGCACGTCGGGCCGGTCGCCCATCTGCGCCACCAGCCACTGCGCCACGTCGGTGATGCTGGCATTGACGCCGGCGGCCGGCGGCACGCGGTAGTAGGTCTCCTTCGGGCGCACCGGGATCCAGCGCCCGCCCGAGGAGATGTGCGGGCGCGCCCAGCGCTCGCTGGACTCCAGGCCGTCGCGGCCGTAGGTGGCGGTGAACATGCCCAGCGGGTGGAAGATCCGGCGCTCGACCTGATGGGTGTAGAAGTCGCCGGTGGCGGCGAAGGTCAGGTCGCCGATCAGGCTGAAGGCGATGTTCTGGTAGGTGTAGCACTGGCCCGGCGCGCAGGCGAGCGGCGCCTGCGCGAGGCGCTGGGCGAGCACCTCGTAGGGCTGCTCGGCCTCGAGGTCGCGGTCGAAGGTGTTGTAGTTCAGGCCCACGCGCTGCGCGAGCACGTCGCGCACGGTGAGCTGGCCGGCGGCCTCGGCGTCGAGCAGCGAGAAGGTGGGGATCTGCTCGGCGAGCCGGGTGTCCCAGCCGATCGCGCCTTCGCGCACCAGCATCGCCGTGAGCGTGCCGGCGAAGGCCTTCGACAGCGAGGCCAGGCGGAAGACGGTGTCGGCGGTGACCGCCTCGCCGGTGCGGGTGTCGGCCACGCCGAAGCCGCGCGCGGTGATGACCCGGCCGTCCTGCACGATCGCCAGCGCCAGGCCGGGGATGCGCGCCTCGTCGACGATGCGCTGGGCGTAGCGCTCGAAGTGGCGGGCGTCGGGGGTGAAGTCGGGCCGGCGCGCGGCCGGCGCCTCGGCGCGGCGGCCTTCGGCGCGACCGGCGGGGTCGGCGCTGGCGGCCTGGGGCGCCGCGAGGAGGGTGGTGAGCGCGAGCGCAAGCGCGGCCGTGATCGCTTTCGTGGTGGCCATCGGCTGCGTATCCTCGTGGAACCTGCCCCATTCTAGCGCGCGCCGCGCGCGGGGCCAGTGTGGGAGTGCCCCGCCGATGTCGCTGCCCGTCCTCGTCCTCCTCGGCCTGATGCTGGCCGCCGCCGTCTGGGCCATCGCCACCTACAACGGCCTCGTCCGCGCGCGCAACGGCTTCCGCAACGCCTTCGCCCAGATCGACGTGCAGCTGGGCCGCCGCCACGACCTGGTGCCCAACCTCGTCGAGACCGCCAAGGGCTACCTCGCCCACGAGCGCGACACGCTCGAGGCCGTGATCCAGGCCCGCGCCGCCGCGGTCGGCGGCCTCGCCGCGGCCAAGGCCCGCCCGGGCGACGACGCGGCGATGGCCGCGCTGGGCCAGGCCGAGGCCGGCCTCGCCGGCGCGCTGTCGCGGCTGATGGTGGTGTCCGAGGCCTATCCCGAGCTCAAGGCCAACGCGGTGATGACCCAGCTCACCGAGGAGCTGGTGTCCACCGAGAACCGCATCGCGTTCGCCCGCCAGGCCTACAACGACGCGGTGATGGGCTACAACAACGCGCGCGAGGTGTTCCCCGGCAGCGTGGTCGCCGGGATGGGCGGCTTCGCGCACGCCGCGCCGCTGGAGATCGCCGATCCCGCGCAGCGCGCCGCGCCGAAGGTCGCGTTCTGACCCCGGCGGGCGGCGCCGCATGAACTTCTTCGAACGCCAGGCCGCCGCGCGGCGGCAGTCGCGCTGGCTGCTGCTGATGTTCGCGGTGTCGGTGCTGGCCACCGTGCTCGCGGTGGACGTGCTGGTGCTGGTGGCGATGGGCGGGCTGCAGGCCGCGCTGGAGCGGCCGCAGGCCCTCATCGTGACGAGCCTGGTCACCGCGGGCGCGGTGGGCATCGCCAGCCTGGTGAAGATGGCCACCCTGCGCGGCTCGGGCGCCATCACGGCGCTCGGCCTCGGCGCCAGCGTGGTGCCGGCCGACACGCCGGACGCCTCGCTGCGCCGGCTGCGCAACGTGGTCGAGGAGATCGCGATCGCCTCCGGCGTGCCGATGCCCGAGGTGTTCGTGCTCGAGCGCGAAGCCGGCATCAACGCCTTCGCGGCCGGCTGGTCGCCGCGCGACGCGGCGGTGGCGGTGACCCGCGGCGCGCTCGACCGCCTCAACCGCGACGAGCTGCAGGGCGTCGTGGCCCACGAGTTCAGCCACATCCTGCACGGTGACATGCGCCTCAACCTCCGCCTCATCGGGCTGCTCGGCGGGCTGACCGTGATCGGCCTGGCCGGGCGCAAGCTGGCGGAGGCCGCCTTCAGCGGCGAGCGTCGCGGCATCGCGCGGATCGGCAGCGACCGCGATCGCATCGGAGGGGCGGCGGTGGTGGCGATGATCGGCCTGTTCCTGGTCGTGGTGGGGTGGATCGGCGTCACCGCCGGCCGCCTGATCCGCGCCGGCCTCAGCCGCCAGCGCGAGCTGCTGGCCGATGCCTCGGCGGTGCAGTTCACCCGCCAGGCCGCCGGTCTCGCCGGCGCGCTGAAGAAGATCGGCGGCCTGCCCGAGGGCGCGCGCCTGCAGTCCCCGGCGCGCGCCGAGGAAGTGGCGCACATGCTGTTCGGCGACGGCGTCGGCCTGCGCGGCTGGCTGTCCGGGCTCTTCGCCACCCATCCCTCCGTGCTCGAACGCGTGCGCGCGCTGGAGCCGGGCTTCAACGAGGCCGCCCTCGGGCGCCTCGCGGCGGCCTGGGCGCGGCTGCCGCCGCAGGGCGCCGAGGAGGACGCGCGGCTGGGCTTCGCGCCGGCGGGCGCCCTGCCGCCGATCGATGCCGAGCTCTCGCTGCGTCCCGCCGAGCTGGTGGCCGGCGTGGCCGAGCCGGCGGACGCCGACCTCGAGCGCGCGCGCGCGATCATCGCGGCGCTGCCCGAGCCGCTGGTGGAGGCCGTGCGCGATCGCGAGGCGGCCCCGGCGCTGGTGCTGGCGCTGCTGCTCTCCACGCGCCCGGAGATCCGCCGCCAGCAGCGCGCCGAGGTCGAGGCCCGGCTGGGCGAGGCCTTCGCGCTGAAGGTGCTGGGCTGGCAGGGGGCGGTGGCGGGCCTGCATCCGCAGCTCCGGCTGCCGCTGGCCGAGCTCGCGTTCCCGCGGCTGCGTGCCCGCGCCCCCACCGAGCTGCGCGCGATCGTCGACGCCTGCTATGCGCTGGTGCACGCCGACGGCGAGGTCGAGGTCTTCGAGTACTGCCTCGGCCTGCTGCTGCACCGCCAGCTGCTGGCGGCGGAGGATCCCGCGGCGCGCCCGCCGGCCCCGCGCCGACTGGTCGAGGTGGAGCCATCGGCGACGACCCTGCTGGCGGTGATCGCCGGCGCCGGCCACGCCGATCCCGCCCATGCCCGGCGCGCGTTCCTGGCCGGCCTCGCGCGCGTGTTCCCGCGCAGCACCGCCACCTGGATCACGCCGATCGGCGGGGTGCGCGCGCTGGACCAGGGCTGGGACGCGCTGCAGGGGCTCGAGCCGCTGTCGAAGGCGATGCTGCTCGAGGCGCTCGTTGAGGCCGCGAGCCACGATGGTCGGCTGGCGGTGGCCGAGCTGGAGCTGCTGCGCACGGTCTCGGCGCTGCTCGACTGCCCGCTGCCGCCGGGCCTCGGCCGCGGCGCCACCGCGGCCTGAGCGCCGCGCCGCGGCGCCGGCTCAGGCCGCGGCGGCGGCCAGCGGCGCGCGGCCCCGCACGAGGTCGCTGGCGCGCTCGGCGATCATCACGGTCGGGGCGTTGGTGTTGCCGCCGATCAGCGTGGGCATCACCGACGCGTCGATGACGCGCAGGCCGTCGACGCCGCGCACGCGCAGCTCCGGATCCACCACCGCGTCCGCGTCGGACCCCATCCGGCAGGTCGACACCGGGTGGTAGATGGTCTCGGCCTTGCGGCGGATGAAGTCCACCAGCGCGGCCTCCTCGCGCACGTCGTCGCCGGGGAAGATCTCGCCGCCGCGGTAGGGCGCGAACGCCGGCTGGGCCAGGATGTCGCGGCTGATCCGCAGGCACTCGAGCATCCTGGCCATGTCCACCCCGCCGGCGTCGGAGAGGTAGTTGGCCTCGATGAGGATCTTGCGCGCGGGGTCGGCCGAGGCCAGGCGCAGCCGGCCGCGGCTGCGCGGGCGCAGGAAGCAGGCGTGCAGGGTGTAGCCGTCGCCGGGCAGGCGGTGGCGGCCGTGGTCGTCGAGGATCGCGGGCACGAAGTGCAGCTGCACGTCGGGGCGCTCGTCCTCGGCCAGGCGGCTGCGCAGGAAGGCGCCGGCCTCGGCGATGTTGCTGGTGCCCGGGCCCTTGCGCGCGAGGTAGTACTGCAGCGCGGCCGAGACTTCGCTGGCGCGGTCGTAGGTGACGCGCTGGGTGCAGCGGGTGACCGTGCAGACGTCGAGGTGGTCCTGCAGGTTCGCGCCCACGCCGGGCAGGTCGACGCGCACGTCGATGCCGTGCCGGGCCAGTTCGTCGGCCGGGCCGATGCCCGAGAGCATCAGCAGCTGCGGGGAGTTCAGCGCGCCGCCCGACAGCAGCACCTCGCGCGCGGCGCGCGCCTCGACCCGCCGGCCGCCATGCCGGTAGGCCACGCCGACGGCGCGGCCGCCCTCGAGCAGCACGCGCTCGGCCAGGGCATGGGTGTGGACGGTGAGGTTGGCGCGGCCGCGCACGGGCTTGAGGTAGCCGGTGGCGGTGGAGCAGCGCGCGCCGTCGCGCTGGGTCACCTGGTACCAGCCGGCGCCCTCCTGCACGGCGCCGTTGAAGTCGGGCGTGGCCGGGTGGCCGGCCTGCGCGGCGGCCTCGAGGAACACCGGCGAGAGCCGGTTGCGGTAGCGGTGGTCGTCCACGCCCAGCGGGCCGCCGGCGCCGTGGTACTCGCTGGGGCCGCGGGTGTTGCCTTCCGAGCGCTTGAAATAGGGCAGCACGCTGGCGAAGTCCCAGCCGGCGGCGCCCATCGCGGCCCACTCGTCGTAATCGCGCTGGTGGCCGCGGATGTAGCACATCGCGTTGATCGAGCTGGAGCCGCCGAGCACCCGGCCGCGCGGCCACCAGAGCTGGCGGCCGGCGAGCTGCGGCTCGGGCTGGGTGTCGTAGTCCCAGTTCACGCCCTTGCGGCCGACCAGCTTGGCGATGGCGGCGGGCATGTGGATGAAGGGGTGCCAGTCGCGGGGGCCGGCTTCGAGCAGCAGCACGCGGACCGCGGGATCTTCGCTCAGCCGGTGGGCGAGCACGCAGCCGGCGGAGCCGGCGCCAACAATGATGTAGTCGTACACGAGGTCTTCCCGTCAGGCCCGCCGGACACTAGGCGCGCAGTCTGGAGCTTATGCTCCAAATGCCCGTCGCGCGCGGGTGGCGCGGCCGGGCGGGGCTGGCAGGCCGTGGCCCGCATCGGCTACCGTGCGCGCGCCGCCATCCGGGCGGCCTGCCCGACGAGGGGCCCCCGCATGAGCGCGAGCGAGCATCCGGCCGAGCCGGCGCCGCGGAGCTGGCTGCACGGCTTCGCGCGGGCGCTGCGTGGATCGCCCGCGCTGTGGTGGTCGTTCCTCTACTTCTTCTGCCTGCTGACCGGCTACTACGTGCTGCGGCCCGTGCGCGATGCGATGGCCGCCGCCAACGACCCCGCGGCGGTCTTCCCGCCGGCGCTGGTGGCCTGGTTCGCCGAGCGCGGCGTCGCGCTGGGCGAGTACCAGCTGCAGGTGCTGTTCACCGGCACCTTCACCTGCATGCTGCTGCTACAGCCGCTGTACGGCGCGCTGGTCAGCCGGTTCCCGCGACGGGTGTTCCTGCCGGCGGTCTACCTGGCCTTCATCGCCTGCCTCGGGGGCTTCCACGTCGCCTTCGAGGCGGCGCTGCCCGGCCGCGGCGGCGCGTTCTTCGTGTTCGTGGCGGTGTTCAACCTGTTCGCGGTGTCGGTGTTCTGGAGCTTCATGTCCGACATCTGGTCGGACGCCGACGCGCGCCGGCTGTACGGCTACATCGCCGCCGGCGGCACCCTCGGCGGCCTGCTCGGGCCGGAGCTGACCTCGCGCCTGGTCGAGGAGCTCGGGGTGGCGAACATGCTGCTGGTGTCGGGCGGCTTCCTGTCGGTGTGCCTGGTCTGCCTCGTGGCGCTGGTCCCGGCGGCGCGCGCGCGCGAGCTGCAGCGCGGCGGGCGCGCGGTCGACGAGGCGATGGGCGGCGGCATCCTGGTGGGCCTGAAGCGCATCGCCACCGACCCGCTGCTGCGCGCGATGGCGGTGCTGATGTTCCTCGGCGTCGGCGTGGGCACCCTGCTGTACAACGAGCAGAACGCGATCGTGCGCGCGCTCACGTTGGGCAACCCGGCCGCGGCGGAGCAGGCCACGGCCTTCTTCTCGACGATCGACAAGTGGATCAACTGGGTGGTGCTGGCGGTGCAGGTGTTCGTCACCCGCGCGCTGCTCACCCGCTACGGCGTCGCCCCGCTGCTGGTCGGGCCGGCGCTGGCGATCCTGGCCGGCTTCTGCGTGCTGTCCGCCGCGCCGCTGCCGATGCTGGTGGCGGTGGTGCAGGTGATGACCCGCGCCGCGGAGTTCTCGCTCGCCAAGCCGGCCCGCGAGACCATCTACACCCGCGTCGACCACGAGGCGCGCTACAAGGCCAAGGCCGCGATCGACACCGTGGTCTACCGCGGCGGCGACCTGGCGTTCGCCTGGCTCTACAAGCCGCTGTCGGCGCTGGGCTCCAGCGCGGTGTTCGGCGCCGGCGTGCTGGTCGCGGCGGGCATGAGCCTGGGCGCGTGGACGCTGGTGAAGCGCCAGGCCGCGCTGCCCGCCGAGGCGCCGCCCGCGTCGCCGCCGGGCCGCGAGGGCCGATGAGCCTGCTGGCGGTCCTGCTGGCGCTCTCGGGCGCCGCGCTGCCGCCGGTCGCGGTCACCGACCGGCAGCTGCCTTACCGGCTGCAGGGCGACACCTCCGCCGCGCTGCGCGCCGGCATCGACGCCGCCGGCCCTATGCACACCGACGGCCGCCGCTACGCCGGCTACACGCGCTGGACCGTGCGCGCGGACTACCGCTACGAGGCCGCCCCGGGCGGCTGCGCGCTGGTCCGCGCCGAGGTCGAGGTGGACGTGGCGATCACGCTGCCGGCCTGGACGCCGGGCCCGGCGGCGACGCCCGGCCTGGCCGGGCGCTTCGACGTGTTCGTCCGGCGCCTGCGCGAGCACGAGCTGGCGCACCGGCGCACCGGCGTGGAGACCGGGGAGCGGGTGCGCGCGCGGCTGGGGCGGCTGGCGCCGTCGCCCGACTGCCCGGGCCTGCGCCGGGCGATCGACGGCGTGATCGCCGAGGAGGTCCGCGAGGGCAATCGCCGCGACCTGGAGATCGACCGCCGCACCCGCCACGGCGAGCTCGACGGCGTGCGCCTGCCCTGAGCGTCCCGGCTCAGCCCTTGCGCGGGCTCAGCCACATCCGGATGTCGGCGTGGAAGACCACCTCGCCGGCGTCGTCGCGCACGTCCACCAGCACCGGCAGCTCGTAGCCCTCGGCGCGGGTGTCGGGCGCGAACGCGAAGCGCGCCTGGGCGCGCATCGTGCCCGAGGCCTTGCGCCGGTACTCCACCGTCATGCCCTTGGGGATCCAGCGCATGCCCGGCGGCAGCGAGGCGTCGGTGACCACGCCGGCGCAGAGCTCGGCCAGGTTGCACAGCGCGATCGCGTGCACCGTGCCGATGTGGTTGTGGACCGGGCGGCGGTCGCGGATGTGCGCCTCGCACAGGCCCGGCTCGAGCGCGGTGATGCGCGGCCGGATCGAGCCGAAGTAGGGCGCGCGGCGGCAGATGATCCGCGAGAACAGCCAGGGTCCGAAGGGCCGGTCCTTGAGCCGGCGCCAGGCGGCGAGGGCCTGCGGGGTGCGGGGGGTGGCGTCGCTCATGCGGGAGGTCCGTCGTGGTCGGTGGATGCGCGAACGGCGGGCCTAGGCCCGCCGTTCGCTTGGGTGTCGCCCGGGGCGCGCGACCTCAGGCCGCGCGGGTCGCCGCGGCGGCGGCGGCGGGCTTCAGGCTGGAGGCGGCCACGAGCTCGGCGTGCTCGAAGTCGTCGACGCGGATCGTGTCGATGGTCATCGCGCGCAGCTCCTCGAGCTGGCGGCGCTCCTCGGCGGTGATCACGCCGCGCTTCACCGCCTCGTCGAGCTGCAGCGGGAAGTCCAGCGTGCCCAGCGGGCTGTCCTTCATGGCCTTGAGGAACTTGCGCTCCACCGGCTCGGCCAGCACGACCTTGGCCAGGTAGCCGTTGATGCGGCCGGCCGGGTTGTTCTCGCACGGGGTGGTGAACACGCCCTCGGTCATGCGGTCGCGGGCCTCGTTGGGGCTCATCAGCAGCGCGGCGGCGCGGCGGCCCAGGCGGTCGGACGGCGCGGTGGCGCGACGGCCGAACGGGAACACCAGCAGCCACAGCACCCAGCCCACCGGGCGGATCGGGAAGTTGCGCAGCGCGGTGGAGAGCGCGGTCTCCATCTTGTGGATGGCGTCGATGACCGAGTAGGCCACGAAGGGCTGGTCGGAGGCCGGGCTGCCCTGGTCCTGGTAGCGCTTGAGGATGGAGCAGATGATGTAGAGCTGGCTCAGCACGTCGCCGAGGCGGCCCGAGAGCTTCTCCTTGAACTTCAGCTTGCCGCCGAGGGTGAGCATCGAGACGTCGGCGCACAGCGCCAGCGCCGCGGAGTAGCGGTTGAGCTTGCGGAACCAGCGCTTGGTGTAGGCGTCGCCCGGGGCGCTGCCGATCGAGGCGTTGGTCAGGCCGAACCACAGGCTGCGCACGGCGTTGGAGATCGCCGCGCCGATGTGCGCGAACAGCAGCCGGTCGAAGTCGCGCAGGCCCTGCGCGCGGTCGGGGTTGGTGGCCGCCTTCATCTCCTTGAGGACGAAGGGATGGCAGAGGATGGCGCCCTGGCCGAAGATCATCAGCGAGCGGGTCATGATGTTGGCGCCCTCGACCGTGATCGAGATCGGCGTGGCCTGCCAGGCGCGGCCCAGGTAGTTCTGCGGGCCGAGGATGATGCCCTTGCCGCCGTGCACGTCCATCGCGTCGCTGATCAGCTGGCGCGACATCTCGGTGCAGTGGTACTTGGCGATGGTGGAGGGCACGGCCGGCAGCTCGCCGCGCCAGACCGCCGCGGCGGCGGCCTCCGACAGCGCCGAGATGGCGTAGGCGTTGCCGGCGATGCGGCTCAGGGCCTCCTCGACGCCCTCGAAGCGGCCGACCGACAGGCCGAACTGCTTGCGGATGCGCGCATAGGCGCCGGTGACGATCGCGCCCATCTTGCCGCCGCCCGAGGCGGTGGAGGGCAGGGTGATCGAGCGGCCGATCGACAGGCACTCCACCAGCATCTGCCAGCCCTTGCCGACCATGTCCTCGCCGCCGATCAGCTGGCTGAGCGGGATGAACACGTCCTTGCCGCGGATCGGGCCGTTCTGGAAGGTGGAGTTCAGCGGCATCGCGCGGCGGCCGACCTCGACGCCGGCGGTGTCGCGCGGCAGCAGGGCGAGGGTGATGCCGATGTCCTTCTTGTCGCCGAGCAGGCCGTCCGGGTCGTACATGCGGAAGGCGAGGCCGATCAGCGTGGCCACCGGGGCCAGCGTGATGTAGCGCTTGTCGAAGGTGAGCTTGACGCCGAGCACCTGGGCGCCGTTCCACTCGCCCTTGCAGACGATGCCGTAGTCCGGGATCGAGGTGGCGTCGGAGCCGGCCCACGGGCCGGTCAGGCCGAAGCACGGGACCTCGCGGCCGTCGGCCAGGCGCGGCAGGTAGTAGTCCTTCTGCTCCTTGGTGCCGTAATGCATCAGCAGCTCGCCCGGGCCGAGCGAGTTCGGCACGCCGACCGTCGAGGACACCACCGAGGAGATCGAGGCCAGCTTCTGGATGACCTTGTGGTTGCCCAGCGCCGAGAAGCCCAGGCCGCCGTACTCCTTCGGGATGATCATGCCGAAGAAGCGGTTCTTCTTGATGTACTCCCACAGCGCCGGCGGCAGGTCGGCGTGGACGTGGGTGATCTCCCAGTCGTTGGTCATCCGGCACAGCTCTTCGACCGGGCCGTCGAGGAAGGCCTGCTCGTCCGGGGTCAGCGTGGGCTTGGGCTG
The DNA here is from genome assembly GCA_051859045.1 of Lysobacteraceae bacterium. Taxonomy (GTDB): domain Bacteria; phylum Pseudomonadota; class Gammaproteobacteria; order Xanthomonadales; family Xanthomonadaceae; genus JBHYGK01. The sequence goes on from JBHYGK010000024.1 coordinate 30,663, forward strand.
CTCGAGCAGCTGCTTCCACTCCGGCTTGCCGGAGAACAGCTGGCCCTCGAAGCCGACCGTGCCGGCCTCCAGCGCGGTGCGCTCGGTGGCCGAGAGCGGCGGCAGGATCTTGGTGTAGAAGCCCAGCAGCGGCTTGGTGACCAGCGCGCGGCGGACCGGCACCAGCAGCAGCGGCAGGGCCACCACGCCGACGATGATCGCGACCACCAGGGTGGGCGTGGTGGAGGCGGCGGCGAACCAGCTGCCCGCGAGCAGCGCCGCGGTCAGCGCCACCCAGGCCAGCAGCGACCAGCGGTGGTAGGCCGCGATGCCGGTCGCCAGCAGCAGGGCGAGGATCGGGAGGAGGATGCTCATGGCGTGACTCCGGAGGTGGCGTGGCCGGTGGACGGCAGGCGGGACAGGAAGGGAAGGATGGCGGCGGTGAAGGCGTCGTTGTCGTCGCCGGCGACCATGTGGGTAGCCTCCGGCAGGTGGGCATGCTCGGCGTGCGGGACGCTGGCGAGGAAGTCCTCGACGGTGCGCCCGGAGACGATGTCGCTGCGGCCGCCGCTGACCAGCAGCACCGGGATGTCGAGGCCGCGCGCGGCCTCGGCGAGCGTCTCCTGCAGGTGCTCGGTGCGCGGGGCGAATTCGCTGAGCAGGCGCGGGTCCCAGTGCCACTGCCAGCGACCGCGGGCGTCGGCGCGCAGCAGCGCGCGCAGCTGCTCGGGCGACTTGCGGGCGGCGCGGTGGGGCAGGTAGGCCGCGATCGCGTCGGCGGCCGCCTGCAGGCTCTCGAACCCCTCGGGATGCGCGCTCATGAAGCCGAGGATGCGCTCGACGCCGGCGGTTTCCCAGCGGGGGGTGACGTCGACCAGCACCAGCGCCGAGAAGCAGCGCGCGCGGGCCTGGGCCATCAGGCCGCTGAGCCCGCCCATCGACGCGCCCACCAGCACCGGGCGGGCCTGGCCCGCCAGCACCTCGAGGTCGTCGACCAGCTGGGTGGGGCAATAGGCCAGCGCGGGCGGGTTGCGGCCCGAGTCGCCGTGGCCGCGGGCGTCGAAGCGCAGGCCCGGGTGGCCGGCCGCGGCGAGCCGCTGGGCGGAGGCCGTCCAGGCGAGCCGGGTCTGGCCGAAGCCGTGCGCGAACAGCAGCGGCGCGCGGCCGCTGGCCGGGTGGTGGTCATACGCCAGCCGCACGCCGTCGCGGGCATTGATGAAGCCCGGGGAGGCGGCGTCGCGGCTGTGGGGAGGGGCGATGGCCATACGGGCGAGTATGTTTGCCTCGGCGCGGGCCTGTCAATACGCACAAGTACGGAGCGGCGCGGGTGTTCCAAGCGATTGATTGAAATGTGCTTTCCAATCCATGCGCCGGCGTATTTTTCCTTCCCGGACGCGCGCGCGGTCATTACACTCCGCGCCCTATGACCGAAACCACCGCGAAGGCCGAACGGCCGCCCCGCCTGAGTGCGGACGATTGGGCCCAGGGCGCCCTCGACCTGATCGCCGAGCAGGGCGTGAACGCGGTGGCGGTCGAGCCGCTGGCGCGCCGCCTCGGCGTCACCAAGGGCAGCTTCTACTGGCACTTCCCGTCCCGCGAGGCCCTGCTGAAGGCCGCGCTGGAGCGCTGGGAGCAGATGGAGCAGGAGCTGGTGTTCGGCAGCCTCGAGGCCGTCAGCGACCCGCGCGAGCGCCTGCGCCAGCTGTTCCGGCTCGTGGCCCACGAGGTCAAGCCGCACATCATCTATTCCGAGATGCTCAAGGCGCTCGACCACCCGGTCGTGCAGCCGGTGATGGTGCGGGTCTCGGGCCGGCGCCTGGACTACCTCACCGCGTCCTTCCGCCAGGCCGGCATGGGCCGCACCGACGCCCAGCAGCGCGCGCGCCTCACCTATGCCGCCTACGTGGGCTTCCTGCAGCTGTCGCTGCAGCTGCAGCAGCCGCGCCTGCACCACGACGAGTTCGAGGCCTACGTCGACCACGTGATGGCAACGCTGATCCCCGCCTGAGCGTCCCGCCTGAGCGTCCCGCCTGGGCGCCCGGCCCGGGCGTCAACGTCACGCCGGCCCGGGCTTGCGCGCCAGCGCGCCGCCGCGCCATTCCCACTCGGCGTCCAGCCGGCCCTCCGCGGCCAGCCAGCGCAGGATCGAGCGCACCGTGACCACCGGGTAGTCGCCGTCGAGGCGGGTGCGGACGGGGTGGTCGCCGAAGTCGACGTTGGCCGCGAACAGGCCGCCGGCCACGCGGCGGCGGTAGGGGATGTGCACGGTGTCCGGCGCGAAGCCCGAGGCCAGCGCCGCGGCCTGGGCCAGCCGGCGGTCGGCCGGCAGGCCCTCGGGCAGGCGGGCGGCCGCGAGCAGCTCCAGCACCCAGGCCGTCGAGTTCTGCCGCGACGGGCTGTCGGGGCGGGAGATCATGCTGTAGCGCGGCTCGTGCACGGCCCGCGCGGTCGGGCCGGTCACGGCGTCGGCGACGCGCGCGGCGTCCGCGGGCGCGAGCCAGCTGATCCGCGCGTCCTGGCTGACGTCGGCGTCCGCGAAGAAGTCCACCAGGCCCTCGGCGTGCAGGTCGGAGGCATCGGTCCCGCAGGCGTTGAGCAGGTGCACGATGGTCCAGCGGCCCGCGGGATGGTCGCGCACCGCGATCCCCACGTGGCTGTAGTGCAGGCCCCAGGCGGAGAGGTCGGTGCCGGCGCGGGACACCAGGGCGACCGGCGCGTCGCGCGCGTCGAGCGCGTCGCCGACGCGCTGCGCGGTCTGCGCCGCGGCCAGCACCCGCGCGGGCGGCACCCCGACCTCGGCGCAGCCCTGGCCGGCGCGGGCAGGCGCCGGGCCCAGCAGGGCGATCGCCAGCATCGCCGCCGCCACCGCGCCCCGCGCCAGCCCCGGCGCGCCGGCCCGCCGGGGGCGGCTCACGGCTTCACCGGGCCGCGGTGCATCCGCGCGCGGGTCGCTTCGTCCGGCACGTAGGCGATGATCTCGCCGGCCTCTTCGATCACCCAGCCCGTGGCCACCGCCACCAGCACCAGGCTGGTGCCGACGACGATGCCCGCGGCGGCGACGGTGTGCGCCGCGAGGCTGATCACGAACGAGGCGCCGGTGGCGGCGCTGACCACGACGAGCTCCACCGAGGCGCCGACCGCGCGCACCGCCGTCACCACCAGCGCGGAGCCGGCGGGGATCAGGGCGAGGGTGGCGTCGGCGGCGTGGATCGAGGCCTCGAGGGAGGCCCCCAGCGAGGCCCGCGACGCGGCGCTCGGGCCCTGGGCGAGCGCGGTCGGGGCGGTGGCGACGGCCAGGGCCGTGGCCAGGGCGGCGGCGAGGAGGCGGGCGGGGCGGAGGCGGGGCATCGGGCGGGGCATGGGGCGGGTCCTGCGGGATCGGGGCCCCGATCAGGCGTCCATCGGCGCCAAAGGGCAACGATCGTCGACGCTGGCTATCATCAGCGGACGACCGGTAGCGGAAAGCGATACCCATGGCCCTGCGCAGCGATCTCGTCACCGCCCTCAAGCGCCTGCTCAAGGCGCGGGGACTCACCTACGCCGCGCTGGCGGAGCGCATCGGGCTCAGCGAGGCCAGCGTCAAGCGGATGTTCTCGCGCCAGACCCTCAGCCTGGCCCAGCTGGAGGCCGTCTGCGGCGTGCTCGAGGTGGGCCTGGACGAGCTCGCGCTCGAGGCCCAGGCCGGGCGGGCCCCGCTGGCCGAGCTCGACGAGGCCGCCGAGCAGGCGCTGGTCGAGGACCCCTCGCTGCTGCTCGCGCTGTACCTGGTGCTCAACCGCTGGACCCGGGAGGAGGTGCTGGCCCGCTACCGGATCAGCCCGCTGGACTGGACCGCGCTGCTGATCCGGCTCGACCGCCTCGGCGTGCTCGAGCTGCAGCCCGGCGACCGGCCGCGGCTGCGCACCGCGCGCAACTTCCGCTGGCGGCCGGGCGGCCCGATGCAGGCCTTCTTCCGGCGGTCGCTGCTGCCGGCCTGGTTCGGCCGTGGCTTCGAGGGGCCGGGCGAGGACCTGCTGCTGCTCAGCGGGATGGTGGCCCCGGCCTCGGCCGAGCAGATCCGCGGCCGGCTGCAGGCCCTGGCGGAGGAGTTCGACGCGCTGATGGCCCGCGACGCCCGCCTGCCGGCCGCGGAGCGGGTCGGCGTGAGCCTCGTGCTGGCGCGCCGGCCCTGGTCCCTGGACCTCTTTGCCCCGCTCCGGCGGGCGCCGTCGCCCGAGGGCCGCTAAACTGTCACGTGGGACAGGCAGGCCGCCTGTCCCGGCTGTCCTCCCCCGCGCGTCGCCCAGGAGCCCCGATCCGATGTCCAGCCAGCTCGCCAGCCTCACCCAGTGGGTCGCGTCCGTCGCCCAGCTCACCCAGCCCGACCGGATCCACTGGTGCGACGGCTCCGAGGCCGAAGCGGCCGCGCTCACCGCCACCATGCTCGCCAGCGGCGACCTCATCGCGCTCGACGCCGGGACCCATCCCAACTGCTTCCTGCACCGCTCGCACCCCTCCGACGTCGCCCGGGTCGAACACCTGACCTTCGTGTGCACCTCCGAGCGCGAGGATGCCGGCCCGAACAACCACTGGAAGGCCCCGGCCGAGGCGCACGCGCAGATCGACGCGCTGTTCGACGGCTGCATGCGCGGCCGCACGCTGTACGTCATCCCCTACTGCATGGGCCCGATCGACTCGCCGATCGCGCGCTGCGGCGTCGAGATCACCGACAGCCCCTACGTCGTCGCCAACATGCGCCTGATGACCCGGATGGGCGCCCCGGCGCTGGCCCGGATCGAGCGCGAGGGCCGCTTCGTCAAGGGCCTGCACTCGATCGGCGAGCTCGACCCCGAGCGCCGCTTCATCATGCACTTCCCCGAGGAGCTCACGATCAAGAGCTACGGCTCGGGCTACGGCGGCAACGCCCTGCTGGGCAAGAAGTGCCACGCCCTGCGCATCGCCTCCTACCAGGCGCGCACCGAGGGCTGGCTGGCCGAGCACATGCTGATCGTCGGCATCGAGACCCCGAAGGGCGACACCCACTACGTCGCCGCCGCCTTCCCCAGCGCCTGCGGCAAGACCAACCTGGCCATGCTGATCCCGCCGGAGGGCTACCGCGCCAAGGGCTGGAAGGTGTGGACGGTGGGCGACGACATCTGCTGGATGGCGCCCGGCGCCGACGGCCGGATGTGGGCGATCAACCCCGAGGCCGGCTACTTCGGCGTGGCCCCGGGCACCACCGCCAAGACCAATCCCAACGCGCTCGCGATGCTCGACCGCGATGCCATCTTCACCAACGTCGGCGTCACCGCCGAGGGCCAGCCGTGGTGGGAGGGCCTGCCCGGCACCGCCGCGAAGGACTGGACCGGCCAGCCCTACGACCCGGCGCGCGGCCCGGCCGCGCACGCCAACGCCCGCTTCACCGTCAGCGCGAAGCAGTGCCCGTCGTACTCGCCGCGCGCCGAGGACCCGCAGGGCGTGCCGCTGTCGGCGATCGTGTTCGGCGGGCGCCGCGCCTCGCTGGTGCCGCTGGTGTTCCAGGCCCGCGACTGGGCCCACGGCGTGTTGGTCGGCGCGGGCATGGGCTCGGAGACCACCGCGGCGGCCACCGGCGCGGTGGGCGTGCTGCGCCGCGACTCGATGGCGATGAAGCCCTTCTGCGGCTACAACTTCGCCGACTACTTCGCGCACTGGCTGGGCTTCGACCGCCCGGGCGCCCGGCTGCCGGGCATCTTCCACGTCAACTGGTTCCGCAAGGGCGACGACGGCCGCTTCCTGTGGCCGGGCTTCGGCGACAACCTGCGCGTGCTGGAGTGGATCATCGGCCGCGTCACCGGCGAGGCGGGCGCGGTCGAGACCCCGATCGGCCTGCTGCCCGCGGCGTCCGACCTGCACCTCGACGGCCTGGCCATCGCCCCGGCCGACGTCGAGGCGCTGCTGGCGGTGGACCGCGCCGGCTGGTCGGCCGAGATGGCCGCGATGGGCGAGTACTTCGGCGAGTTCGGCGCGCGCCTGCCGGCCCGCCTCGAGGCCGAGCGCGCCCGGGTGGCGGCCGCCCTCGCGTCCTGAGCACGCCCGCCTCGCGTAGGCTCGCGCGCGGCCCCGGCGACGGGGCCGCGCTGCGTTCGGGCCCCGCCGGAGTCGTCGATGGATGCGTACTACTGCCACCGTTTCGTGCTGCCGCTGCCGCCGGAGCACCGCTTCCCGATGGACAAGTACGCGCGCCTGCACGCGCGCGTGGCCGAGCGCGCGGAGGCCTGGGGCATCGCGCTCCACGAGCCCGACCGCGCCGGCGACGAGGACCTGCTGCGCGTGCATGACGCCGGCTACGTCGCGCGGATGCGCGACGGGCTGGCCAGCGAGGCGGAGCTCCGGCGGATCGGCTTCCCGTGGTCGGACGCGATGGTGGAGCGCTCGCGGCGCTCCTCGGGCGGCACGATGGCCGCGCTGCGCAGCGCCATCACATCGTCCGCCGGCGTCGCGGTGAACCTCGCCGGCGGCACCCACCACGCCGCGCACGCGCGCGGCGGCGGCTACTGCGTGTTCAACGACTCGGTCGTGGCCGCCCGCCACGTGCAGGCGCTGGGCCTGGCCCGCCGCCTGCTGGTGGTCGACCTCGACGTGCACCAGGGCGACGGCACCGCGGCGCTGTGCGCCGACGACCCCACGATCTTCACCTTCTCGGTCCACGCCGAGCGCAACTACCCCGCCGTCAAGCCGCCCTCCGACCTCGACGTGCCGCTGCCCGACGGCACCGACGACGCCCGCTACCTCGACGCGCTGGCCCGGCACCTCCCGGTGGCGATCGAGCGCGCGCGGCCCGACGCCGTGCTCTACCTCGCCGGCGCCGATCCCTACGCCGGCGACCGCCTCGGCCACCTCGCGCTGAGCAAGCCCGGGCTGGCCGAGCGCGACCGCCAGGTGCTGGCCGCCTGCCGCCGGCACGGCCTGCCGCTGTCGATCGCGATGGCGGGCGGCTACGCCCCGGACGTCGAGGACATCGTCGACATCCACCTCGAGACCGTGCGCCTGGCGGCGGCGCACGCGCGCGGCGCCGCCACGCTATAAACCCCGGGCCGCCCGCGCGCATCGAAGCCCGCCATGTCGCCGCCCAGCCCCGCCACCATCGACCTTCCCGACGCCGCCGACGCCGAGTCCGACGCGGCGCTGGTGCGCGCCGCGATCGCCGGCGACGCCGCCGCGTTCGAAGGCCTCTACCGGCGCCACCACCGTCGCCTGCACGCCGTGGTCTGGCGGCTCGCCGGCGGCAGCGACGCCCGCGCCCAGGACTACGTCCAGGACGCCTTCATCCGCGCGTGGCAGGCGCTGCCCGCGTTCCGCTTCGAGGCGGCCTTCTCGACCTGGCTGCACCGGCTCGCGGTGAACACCGCGCTGATGGACCTGCGCGCCCGCCGCGGCGCGGAGGACCTCGAGGACCCCGAGCCGCCGTACGAGGCCCAGGGCAGCGCCGACAGCGCCGGCGGCGCCACCGCGCTGGGCCTCGACCTCGAGCGCGCCATCGCCACGCTGCCGCCGCGCGCCCGCGCGGTGCTGGTGCTGTTCGACGTCGAGGGCTGGAGCCACGAGGAGGTCTCGGCCTCGCTCGGGATGGCGGTCGGCAGCTCGAAGGCCCATCTCCACCGCGCGCGGCAGCTGCTGCGCGAACGCCTGCAGGGACACGCATGAACGACGCCGAGCTCCGCTTCGCCCTCCGCCAGCTGCCGCGCGAGCGCACCCCGCCCGCCGACGGCTGGCCCGCCATCGCCGCGGCGATCGCCGCGGCCCCGGCGCGCGCGGCGCCCGACGCCGCCGCCGCGCCTCGGGCCACCCCGCGCCGCGGGTGGCCCCGCGCCTGGCTCGGCCTCGGCCTCGCCGCGTCGCTGGTGCTGGCGGTGTTCGCCGCGCGCGACGTGGCTCCGCCGCAGGCCGCCGCGCCCGTCGACGCCATCGCGCTCGCCGGCGAGGCGGCCCGCCTGCGCGTGGAGTACCTGGCCGCGCTCGCCGTGCTGGACGCGCCCGCGCCGCCGGCCGAGCTGGCGCCGGTGCTCGCCACCCTCGAGCGCGATGCCGCCGAGGTCGAGTCCGCGCTGCGCGCGCGTCCCGATGCCGCCTGGCTGCTCGCGCAGCAGCGCCGCGTCTACACCCGCCACCTCGCGCTCGCCCGCCTGCTGGCGACCAGCTGACCCTGCACGCCTCCCCCACCCACGGACCCCACGCCATGCGCCCGACCCCCGCCGTCCTCGCCCTCCCGCTGCTCGCCTGCGCGCTCGCCGCCGGCCCCGCCATCGCCGCCACGCCGGTCGACCAGCGCCACCCGCTGGCCGCCGACGGCGAGCTGACCGTCGAGAATGCCGCCGGCACGATCGAGGTCGTGGCCTGGGACCGCGCCGAGGTCGCGATCGAGGGCACGCTCGGCGACGGCGTCGAGCGCCTGCTGGTCGAGGGCGACGCGCGCCGCCTGCGGGTCGAGGTGGTGAATCCCTCGGGCGGCGGCTGGTTCGGCGGCGGCGGCCGCTCCAGCCCGAGCACGCTGCGCCTGCGCGTGCCCGCGGGCGCCTCGCTGGCGCTCGAAGGCGTCAGCGCCGACATCCGCAGCGACGGCGCCCGCGGCGCGCGGCTCGCGCTGGCCTCCGTCAGCGGCCGCCTGGTCGCCGTCGACGCCAGCGTGGGCGCCCTGAGCGCGGAGTCGGTGAGCGGCGACGCCAGCCTGCAGGTCGACGCCCGCCGCGCCGAGGTCGCCAGCGTCAGCGGGGCGATCGCGCTCGAGGGCCGCGTCGACGGGCAGGTCTCGCTCGAGACCGTCAGCGGCGCGCTCGACGCGACGCTGGCCGAGGTGCGGAGGCTCGAGTCCAGCAGCGTGTCCGGCACTTCGACGCTGGCGCTGTCGCTGGCGCCGGGGGCGGAGGTCTCGGCCGAGACCCTGAGCGGCCGGCTGCGCCTGCGGCTGCCCGCCGAGGCCTCCGCGCGGATCGAGGCCGAGAGCTTCAGCGGTCGGATCGAGGCCGGCGTGCCGGCGCGGCTCGAGGAAGGGGACGGCCCCGGCCGGCGCTTCGACGCGATCCTCGGCGGAGGCGATGCGCGCGTGTCGCTGGAGACCTTTTCCGGCGCGCTGGTGATCGAGCTGGAGTAGCCCGCCATGGCCCTCTCCGGGCCCCGTCGCGTCACACCGTGCGCTGACGGATGGTCATGCCCGGAGGTCGCCGGGGCGCCCCGGATTGCCCGGAAAAGCCTCTGCGGCGCGGCTTTCGCCCGATTGTTAGCAGGGATTCCCTATCTCGTGAACATTGCGTTATTCTCGGCACGCCTGGGCACGGAGCACCCTTTTTTCCGCACCCGGCCTTTTCCCTGAAGCGATGCCTTCACTCTGACGTTGGAGAGAGCTAATGAAGTTCGACCGTAACCTTCTGACCGAGGCTGTCCGCTACGGTCTCGCGGCTGGCGCCGTGGGCCTGCTGGCCATGACCTCCGCCCCTGCCTTCGCGCAGGAATCCGACGACGAGGCCCAGGACCTCGACCGCATCCAGGTGACCGGCTCGCGCATCAAGCGCGCCGACATCGAGGGCGCGCTGCCGGTCACCGTGATCACCCGCGAGCAGATCTCCGCGTCGGGCGACGTCTCGGTCG
>JBHYGK010000025.1:0-39032 GCA_051859045.1 Lysobacteraceae bacterium
CGCGGCGGCGGCGACGCGCCGGGCGGCCGGGGCGGGCGCCGCTGATGCCCGCCGCGCCGGCCGCGCCGCTGACGCCCGAGCTCGCGCGCTTCGCCGCGCTCGACGCGCGGATGGTCGCGGCGGCGCGGCCGATCCGGCTGCTGCAGGCGGTCAGCTGGCCGGCCGACCAGCAGGCGCTGTTCCTGGAGCGCTGGCGCCGCGGCCACCACCGCCTGCCCGAGGTCGAGTACGCGCGGCCCGACCTCGGCGACGCCCGCGGCGAGCTCGAGGCGGTGCTGCGCGAGGCCGACCCGGCGCATCCGATCGGCCTGTACCTGCAGCGCACCGCGGCCAGCTGGCTCACCGCCGCCGACCTGCTGGGCGCGCTCGGCAGCGCCGACGTCACCGGCCATTCGATCGCGCTGTTCGGCCGCCCGGGCGACCCGCTGCCCGGCAGCGAGCTCAGCAACCTCGACGCCGCGCGCCACTTCATCGACGTCGCCGAGGAGCTCGACCGCACCCTCGGCGGCGACCTCGAGGCCAGCCACCACATCCCCGCCGAGCAGCTGCGCGGCGAGCTGCAGGCCGAGCTCGACCGCTTCTTCACCCGCCACAGCGTGCGCGTGGAGATCGACCCCGGCCTGATCGCCAAGGCCGCCGCCGGCCCCACCCGGATCCGCCTGCGCGGCAACACCGCCTTCAGCGAGTACGACCGCCACCAGCTGCTCGAGCACGAGGCCTTCGTGCACACGCTGACCGCGCTCAACGGCCGCGAGCAGCCGCTGCTGGGCTCGCTGGCGCGCAACTCCCCGCGCACCACGGCCACCCAGGAGGGCCTGGCGACGTTCGCCGAGCTGATCACCGGCGCCATCGACATCACCCGCATGAAGCGCATCAGCCTGCGCATCGTGGCGATCGACGCCGCGCTGCGCGGCGCCGACTTCGTGGACGTCTTCGCGCTGTTCCTCGGCCACGGGCAGACCCCGGAAGACAGCTTCGCCTCGGCCCAGCGCGTGTTCCGCGGCTGCCCGGTCACCGGCGGCGCCGCGTTCACCAAGGACACCGTCTACCTGCACGGGCTGCTCGGCGTGCACACCTTCTTCCGCTGGGCGCTGCGCCACCAGCGCCCGCGCCTGGCGCAGTGGGTGTTCGCCGGCAAGATGACCCTGCAGGACGCGTTCGCGTTCGAGCCGCTGTTCGAGGACGGCACGCTCGCCGCGCCGGCCTACCTGCCGCCGTGGGTGCAGCGCGCCCAGGGCCTGGCGGGGATGCTGGCGTTCTCGCTGTTCGCCAACCGCATCCGGCTCGACCGGGTCGACATGGACGACCTGGTGCTCGGCCGCTGAGCCCGCCGCGCCGGCGCGGGCGGCGCGCTCAGCGCGCGATCGCCTCGAGGCCGCCGTCGGGCCGCACGCGGTGGGTCGCCGCGGCCTCCTCGGCCACCACCGACACCCGGTTCCCCAGCGGCACGCCCGCGTAGGCGGGGATCTCGAACGCCAGCCGCCGCACCCGCCAGTCGATCCCCTGGTCGACGCTCCACAGCCGAAGCTCGCCCGCGTGGCCGCGCGCCGCCTCGGCCAGCGCGGGCGAAAACGCGGCCTGGAAGCGGCCGACGGCCAGCATCTCCTTCTGCACGTTGGCCCCGTGCAGCACCAGCATCGCCAGCGGCAGCGCGAGCGCGAGGCGCACGCCGCGGCCGCCGCGGGCCAGGGCGAGCGCCAGCCCCGCGGCCAGCGCGGCGGCCAGCGCGTAGCCGTACTGGTTGGCCGAGAAGCCCAGCACCAGCACGGGCCCGGGGGCCGCGACGCCGGCCGCGAGCAGGGCCAGCGCCCAGCGCGGGCGCACCCGCCACAGCGCGCCCAGCACCAGCGCGGCGGCGAGCGCGGCCGGGGCCAGCCGCTGCAGCGGCAGCGCGAGCATCCCGGCGGGCTCGAAGCGCTGCCAGAGGTAGGGGAACAGCTGGTACTCCAGCCAGCGCGCCGGCGGCGTGGCCACGCCCCAGCCGTAGCCGGTGGCCTCGGGGCGGGCGCCGAGGATCGCGTCCCAGCGCAGCCCGAGGTAGGCCAGCGCGACCACGCCGGCGGCGAGGGTCGCGGCCAGCCATGCCCGGCGGAAGCCCGACAGCGCCCAGCCCACCGCCAGCAGCGCGGGGATCGACAGCGCCGATTCCTTGGCCAGCAGGCCCAGGGCGGTGGCGGTCGCGGCCAGGCCCGCCGCGGCGGCGAGCCGCGCGCCGCCCACCGGGCCCGTCGGCGCGGCCGCCCCGCGCGCGCCGTCCAGCCACGACACGCCCAGCGCCCCCAGCAACGCCAGGGCGAGCCACAGCAGGTCGCCCAGCGTGCCCACCCAGCCGTGCACGTACGCCACCTGCGGATGCAGCACGAACAGCAGCGCGGCCCCCGCGGCCACGCGCGGGCCGTGGCCGTGCAGGCGCAGCAGGCCGGCGAGCAGCAGGGCGTTGAGCGTGCCCAGCGCGACGATCGCGGCGTGGAAGGCCTGCGGCGCCTCGAACAGCGCCCGCGACAGCGCCATCCAGGTCCGGAAGGTCAGCGGCCGCCACTGGAACACCGCCCAGTCCGTCCAGCCGGTCCCCGACCCCGCCGGCTGGTGCGCGAACACCGCCCACTGCAGCTCGTCGTGGCTGAAGTAGCCCGGGTTCGCGACGAGGGCGGCCTGCGCCAGCAGCAGGATGCCCAGCAGGGCGAGCACGGCGGCGGATCGGCGGGCGGGGGAGGCGGGCATGGGGCGCGGGCGTGGGCGGCCGTGGCGGCCGGGCCCGCATGCTAGCCGAGCCGGGCCTCGCCCGCCCCGGCGCGGCGGCCATACGCCGGCGTCGCCGGCGGGGTCGCGCGGGCGGCTACAATCGGCCTCCCTCCACGGCGCGCCGCCCGCGCCGACCCAGGCATCCCATGTCCCAGACCGACCTCAAGAGCGCCGCCCTCGACTACCACCGCCTCTCGCCGCCCGGGAAGATCAAGGTCGTCCCGACCAAGGCGATGGTCACCCAGCGCGACCTCGCCCTGGCCTACTCGCCGGGCGTGGCCTTCGCCTGCGAGGCGATCGTCGAGGACCCGACGTCGGTCAGCGACCTCACCGCCCGCGGCAACCTCGTCGGCGTGATCACCAACGGCACCGCGGTGCTGGGCCTCGGCGCGATCGGCCCGCTCGCGGCCAAGCCGGTGATGGAAGGCAAGGGCGTGCTGTTCCAGAAGTTCGCCGGCATCGACGTCTTCGACATCGAGATCGAGGAGCGCGACCCCGACAAGCTGGTCGAGATCATCGCCTCGCTCGAGCCCACCTTTGGCGGCATCAACCTCGAGGACATCAAGGCGCCGGAGTGCTTCATCGTCGAGCGCAAGCTGCGCGAGCGCATGAAGATCCCGGTCTTCCACGACGACCAGCACGGCACCGCGATCATCGTCGGCGCCGCGGTGCTCAACGCGCTGCACGTGGTGGGCAAGAAGATCGACGAGGTGCGGCTCGCGGTCAGCGGCGCCGGCGCGGCCGGCATCGCCTGCCTCGACATGCTGGTGGCCCTGGGCCTGCCGCGCGAGCACATCCTGGTGGTCGACCGCGACGGCGTGCTGCACACCGGGCGCACCGACCTCAACGAGGGCACCGAGCGCTACGCCCGCGCCACCGACGCGCGCACGCTGGCCGACATCGTCAAGGGCGCCGACATGTTCCTCGGCCTCTCGGCCGGCAACGTGCTCAAGCCCGAGATGCTGCTGGAGATGGCGCCGCGCCCGATCGTGCTGGCCCTGGCCAACCCCACGCCCGAGATCGAGCCCGGCCTGGCGCGCACCACGCGCCCCGACGCCATCGTCGCCACCGGCCGCTCGGACTTCCCGAACCAGGTCAACAACGCGCTCTGCTTCCCCTACATCTTCCGCGGCGCGCTCGACGTCGGCGCCACCACGATCAACGAGGCCATGAAGCTCGCCTGCGTGAAGGCGATCGCCGAGCTGGCGCGGATGGAGGCCACCGACCTCGGCGGCGCCTACGCGGGCGACACCCCGACCTTCGGCCCCGACTACCTCATCCCGCGTCCGTTCGACCCCCGCCTGCTGGCGGTGCTGGCGCCGGCGGTGGCCGAGGCCGCCATGGCCAGCGGCGTGGCCTCGCGCCCGATCGCCGACATCGAGGCCTACCGCGACCGCCTCAACCAGCAGGTCTACCGCACCGGCCTGCTGATGAAGCCGGTGTTCGACCGCGCCCGCGCCGACACCAAGCGCGTGGTGTACGCCGAGGGCGAGGAGGAGACCGTGCTGCGCGCCGTGCAGACCGTGGTCGACGAGCGCCTCGCGCGGCCGATCCTGATCGGCCGCCCGGCGGTGATCGAGGCGCGCATCCAGCGCCTGGGCCTGCGCATCCGCGCCGGCGTCGACTTCGACCTCACCAACATCGACGACGACCCGCGCTTCAACGACTACTGGCAGCTCTACCACGAGATCATGCAGCGCCACGGCGTGAGCCCGGCCGCGGCCAAGGCCGTGGTGCGCTCGCGCGGCACCGTGATCGCGGCGCTGATGGTGCGCCGGGGCGAGGCCGACGCCATGCTCTGCGGCATCGTCGGGCGCTACGACAAGAAGCTGGCCTACGTGGTCAACGTGATCGGCCGCGACGCCGGCGTGGCCTCGAGCTCGGCGATGTCGGCGGTGCTGTGCGAGAAGGGCGTGTTCTTCTTCACCGACACCCACGTGCAGGTCGACCCGACCGCCGAGCAGATCGCCGAGGCCGCGCTGCAGGCCACCTGGCGCCTGAAGCTGTTCGGCATCGAGCCGAAGGTGGCGATGATCTCGCACTCCAACTTCGGCACCCACGACAGCCCCAGCGCGCGCAAGATGCGCGTGGCGCTCGAGCTCATCCGCGCGCGCGCGCCGAAGCTCGAGATCGAGGGCGAGATGCACGTCGACGCCGCGCTCAACCAGGACATCCGCGAGCGGATGTTCCCGAACTCCCGGCTCGAGGGGCGCGCCAACCTGCTGGTGTTCCCCAACCTCGACGCGGCCAACACCGCCTACAACATCACCCGCTCGATGACCGACGGCGTGGGCCTGGGCCCGATCCTGATGGGCGTGGCGCATCCGGCCCACGTGCTCACCCCCAGCGCCACCGTGCGCCGGGTGGTGAACATGACCGCGATCTCGGCGGTCGAGGCGCAGATCCGCCAGCAGCGCGCCTGAGCCGCGCGCCGCTCAGTCCTCGGCGGCCCCGCCGTCGAGGACCCGGCGCTGCATCGCGTCGAGGTAGGCGTCGGCCTCGGCCACCGAGCTGAAGATCTCCGACAGCGGCACCGCCTTCACCACGTCGAACACCTTCTGGATCTGCGGCTGCGGGTTGAGCACCAGCACCTTGCCGCCGCGCGCGGCGAGCGCCTTGCGCGCCTTGAAGATCGAGCGCAGGCCGGCGGAGGAGATGTACTCCAGCGCGCCGAGGTCGAGCACCAGCGCCGCCACCCGTTCGTCCGCCAGCAGCGGCGCCAGCGCCGCGTCGAGCGCGCCGAAGGTGTGGGTGTCGAGGCGGCCGCCGAGGGTGACGCGGGGCTTGGGGGTGTCGGCCTGGCCGACGTGCATCTCGAGGTCCATGGCGCGGGGCTCCTGGGTGGCGGGTGGCGGGTGGAAGGAGGGTCAGGCGGCGGGCACGCGCAGCGCGACCGTCAGCACGTTGTGGCGGCCCTCGCGGGCGTAGTCGACGCGCTCGGCGAGCTCGCGCACCAGGAACACGCCGAGCCCGCCCACCGGCCGGTCGGCGATGTCGGCGTCGAGGTCGGGCGCCGGCGCCTGCAGCGGGTCCCAGGGCGCGCCGTCGTCGCGGAACGCCAGCACCAGCAAGCCGTCGTCCAGCGCCAGCTCGACCTCGACCTGGTGCGGCTGGCCGGCCTCGAAGCCGTGGTCCATCGCGTTGGCGACGACCTCCTCGACCACCAGCCGCACGTCGTGCAGCAGCGCGTCGGGCAGGCCCTGGCGCGCGAGCAGGGCGTCGATGCCGTCGGTGAGCTCGCGCAGGCGCCAGCGCTCGTTGGGCACCGCGACGCGGTGGCGCAGGCCCGCGGGCGCCGCGTCGGCGCGGCCGAAGCTCAGCGCCAGCACGGTGATGTCGTCGGAGGGCTCGGCGCCGTCGGCGAAGGCGTGCACGGCGTCGACCACCGCGCGGCACTGCGCGGTGGCGTCGAGCGCCGGGTCGAGCGCGGCCAGCAGGCGCTCCACGCCGAACGGGCGCAGCGCGCCGTCGAAGGCCTCGGTGACGCCGTCGGTGTAGAGCACCAGCGTGTCGCCCGGGGCGAGCATGCCGGCCCAGCCCTCGAACGCGACGTCCTCCTCGATGCCCAGCGGCCCGCCCGGCTGCACGTCGAGCAGCTCGGCGCGGCCGTCGCGATGCAGCAGCACCGGCGGCTCGTGGCCCGCGCTGGCCAGCTCGACCATGCCCGAGCCCGGGTCGAACACGCCGCACAGCACGGTGGCGAACATGCAGGTGTCGTTGCCGGCGGCGAGCCGGCGCGCGGCCCGCGCCAGCGCCATCCCCGGCACCGCGGTGGCGCGCGCCGCCGACTCCAGCACCGCCACGGTGCGCGCCATGAACAGCGCGGCCGGCACGCCCTTGTCGCTGACGTCGCCGATCGCGAACCACAGCAGGCCGTCCTCGCGCCGGAAGAACGCGTAGAAGTCGCCGCCCACGGCCTTCGCCGGCTCGAGCAGCGCGTGCACCTCGAGGTGCGCGTCGCCGGCGTCCAGCGCGGTGCCGGCGGGCAGCATCGCCAGCTGGATGTCGCGCGCGATCGACAGCTCGCTCTCGATCTTCTGCCGCTGCGCGCCGAGGTCGCCGATCTGTTCCACCTGGGCGCGGATCGACACGCGCGCGGCCTCGAGCGCATGCGCCAGCACGCCGACCTCGTCGCGCGCGCCCGCGGCCGACACCGGCGAGGCGTAGTCGCCGAGCTCCAGCCGGCGCGCCGCCTGCGCGAGCGCGGCGATCGGATCGCTGACCCGGCGCGCCATCCGGTTGATCAGCAGCACCGTCGCCAGCAGCAGCACCAGCGCGCTGCCGCCGATCCAGCGCCGCGCGGCGCGCAGCTCGGCCAGCACCGCGTCGCGCTCGAGCGTGGCCAGCACGCCCCAGCCGGTGGCCCCGACCGGGGCGTAGCGGCTGATGCGCTCGGCGCCGTCGCGCGCATCGACGTGCGCGAACAGCCGCGGCGCCGCGTCGGCGTGGGCCTCGAGCGCCTGGCGCAGGTCGGCGCGGCCGGCCGCGCCCACCAGGTCGGCCAGCGAGGTGCGCAGCGCGTGGCGCGCGTCGGGATGCAGCGCCAGCGTGCCGCCGGGCGCCACCAGCACGACCTCGAGGCCGGGCTGGGCGTGCAGCGGCGCCAGCACCCGCGCCAGCTCGTCCACCGGCACGTCGAGGCTGGTCATCCCGACCGCGCGGCCCAGCGCGTCGTGGATCGGCCGGTTCCAGGTGCTCACCCAGAGCCCGCCGGCGGTGTCGTTGTAGTAAGGCTCCGACCAGCGTCCGGCCGCGGCGGCCAGGGTCTCGGTGAACCAGCGCTGCTCGCGCCAGGCGTAGCCGGTGGCCTGGAAGTCGCGGTCCTCGACCCCGATGCGCGGGTGCGCGGCGAAGTAGCCCATCGCCGGCGCGCCGTCGCCGAAGGCGCCGGGCTCCAGGCCGAGGAAGCCGCCGCTGGCGCTGGGGTCGGCGGCGACCAGCGCGCGCAGCACGCGGATCGCGTCGTCGCGGTCGTGCGCGGTGGTGGCGAGGCGCGCCACGCCGTCGCCGGTGATCTGCACCGACACCAGCGCGGCGTCGAGCTGCATCGCGGCCTCGGCGGTGGCGCGCTCCAGGCCGTCGACCGCCGAGCGCTCGATCAGCCGCGAGGCCGCCACCCAGGCCGCGCCGCTGGTGAGCGCGAGCATCGCGAAGGCCAGCGCGCCGAACCACAGCGCCACGCGGAAGCGCAGCCCGCGCCACCACGGCAGGTCGAGCGCCGCCGCGGCGTCGCCCCCCGCCCGGGCCGTGGCCTCGACGTCCTTCGCCTGCGTTCGGTCCATGGCTCCCCGCCATCGCGTCGTCGCGCTCGCGGCGAGCCTCGTCCGCCGCCGCGGCCGCGTCAATCGGGGCCTGCCCGCGGCCGTGTCCCGCGCCTGTCCCGCGGCCACGCCCGGGGCTGTCCCGCGACAGCCCGGCGGGCCGCGTTCCATACGTATGCGTCGGGCTTCGCGCCGCCGGCCTTGCGCTAAACTCGCCCGTCAGCCCGCAGAGGCGACGGGCCCCGAGGCCCGCCCATCACACCCAGCGCGCGCGCGACCGCCCCCCGCGATCGACGCCGCCGCCCCGGAGGGATTCACCCGCATGAACTGGCTCAACGACACGCTCGACCAGGACCTGGACCCCACCGAGACCCGCGAGTGGGTCGAGGCCATGCAGGCCGTCATCCAGCACGGCGGCGCCGAGCGCGCGCACTTCCTGCTCGAGCACATGGTCGAGCAGACCCGCCGCGCGGGCGCCTACCTGCCGTTCCAGCCCACCACCGAGTACGTCAACACCATCCCCTCGCACCTCGAGGCCAAGAGCCCGGGCGACGCGGCCATGGAGTGGCGGATCCGCTCGATCATCCGCTGGAACGCGATGGCGATGGTGGTGCGCGCCAACCGCAAGCCCGGCGAGCTCGGCGGGCACATCGCCAGCTTCGCGTCCTCGGCCACGCTCTACGACGTGGGCTTCAACCACTTCTGGCGCGCGCCCTCGGCCGACCACCCCGGCGACCTGCTCTACATCCAGGGCCACTCCAGCCCGGGCATCTACGCGCGCGCCTTCCTCGAGGGCCGCATCAGCGAGTCCCAGCTCGACCACTTCCGCATGGAGGTCGACGGCAAGGGCATCTCCAGCTACCCGCACCCGTGGCTGATGCCCGACTTCTGGCAGACCCCGACGGTGTCGATGGGCCTCGGCCCGATCAGCGCCATCTACCAGGCGCGCAACTGGAAGTACCTCGAGGGCCGCGGCCTGATGCCCAAGACCGACCGCAAGGTCTGGTGCTTCATGGGCGACGGCGAGTGCGACGAGCCCGAGAGCCTGGGCGCCATCGCGCTGGCCGGCCGCGAGCAGCTCGACAACCTCAACTTCGTCATCAACTGCAACCTCCAGCGCCTCGACGGCCCGGTGCGCGGCAACGGCAAGATCATCCAGGAGCTCGAGGGCGTGTTCCGCGGCGCCGGCTGGAACGTGATCAAGGTGGCCTGGGGCTCGTACTGGGACCCGCTGCTGGCCCGCGACCACACCGGCATGCTGCGCAAGCTGATGATGGAGACCGTCGACGGCGAGTACCAGAACTGCAAGGCCTTCGGCGGCGCGTACACGCGCGAGCATTTCTTCGGCAAGTACCCCGAGACCGCCGCGCTCGTCGCCAACATGAGCGACGACGACATCTGGCGCCTCAATCGCGGCGGCCACGACCCGCACAAGGTCTACGCCGCCTACGCCCAGGCCATGGCCACCAAGGGCCAGCCCACCGTCATCCTGGCCAAGACGGTCAAGGGCTACGGCATGGGCAAGTCGGGCGAGTCGCTCAACCCGACCCACCAGACCAAGAAGCTCGACGACGCGGCGGTGCGCGCGTTCCGCGACCGCTTCAACATCCCCGTCAGCGACGAGCGCCTGCCCGAGGTGCCGTTCTACCACCCGGGCCCGGACTCCCCGGAAGTCCAGTACATGCTCGATCGCCGCGCCGCGCTCGGCGGCGCGCTGCCGCAGCGCCGCGCGAAGAGCTCGGTGTCGGTCACGGTGCCCGAGCTGCCGGCCTTCGACCGCCTGCTGGCCGATTCCGGCGAGCGCGAGATCTCCACCACGATGGCCTTCGTGCAGGCGCTGAACGTGATGCTGCGCGACAAGGCCGTCGGCCCGCGCGTGGTGCCGATCGTCGCCGACGAGGCGCGCACCTTCGGCATGGAGGGCCTGTTCCGCCAGATCGGCATCTACGCCCCGTTCGGCCAGAAGTACAAGCCGGTCGACCGCGACCAGCTGATGTACTACCGCGAGGACACCGCGGGCCAGGTGCTCGAGGAAGGCATCACCGAGGCCGGCGCGTTCGCCAGCTGGATGGCCTCGGCCACCAGCTATTCCACGAACGACCTGCCGATGCTGCCCTGCTACATCTTCTATTCGATGTTCGGCTTCCAGCGCATCGGCGACTCGGCCTGGCAGGCCGCGGACATGCGCGCGCGCGGCTTCCTGCTGGGCGCCACCGCCGGCCGCACCACGCTCAACGGCGAGGGCCTGCAGCACGAGGACGGCACCAGCCACATCATGGCCGGCCAGATCCCCAACTGCCGCAGCTACGACCCCACCTTCGCGTTCGAGGTGGCGGTGATCGTGCAGCACGGCATGCAGCGCATGCTGGCCGAGCAGGTGGACGAGTACTACTACCTGACCCTGATGAACGAGAACTACGGCCATCCCGCCATGCCCGAGGGCGCGCGCGACGGCATCATCAAGGGCATGTACCTGCTCGCCGACGCGGGCAAGCCCAAGAAGGGCGAGCTGCGCGTGCAGCTGCTGGGCTCGGGCACGATCCTGCGCGAGGCCATCGCGGCCGCCGAGCTGCTCGACAAGGACTTCGGCGTGAAGGCCGACGTCTGGAGCTGCCCGAGCTTCAACGAGCTGCGCCGCGACGGCTTCGACGTCGAGCGCTGGAACCGCCTGCACCCCGAGGACGCGCCGCGCAAGGCGTGGATCACCGAGTGCCTGGAGGGCCGCCAGGGCCCGGCCATCGCCGCCACCGACTACGTGCGCGCGTTCGCCGACCAGGTGCGCGCGTTCGTGCCGATGCGCTACACCGTGCTGGGCACCGACGGCTTCGGCCGCTCCGACACCCGCGCCAACCTGCGCCGCTTCTTCGAGGTCGACCGCTACTACATCGCGCACGCCGCGATCGCCGCGCTGGCCGCCGAGGGCAAGATGAACGCCAAGGACGTGGCCCGCGCGATCAAGGAGTACCGGATCGACCCGGAGAAGGCCAACCCCATCGGCGTCTGACGCCGGTCGCCGCGCGCGGCGCGGGCGCTCAGCCCGCGCCGCCGCCGGCCAGCATCGCGTCCAGCAGGTCGGCCGCGGCGGCCTCCGCCTCGGCCTCGTGCTCGCGCAGCAGCGGCAGGCAGGCCACCAGGCGCTCGCCGTGGCGAGAGAGCCGCGTGGCGATGCGCGCCGCGGCGCCGTCCACCGCGGCGCGCGCGCGGTAGCTCCCCAGCCAGTCGCGTTCGATGATCCGCGGCGCCAGCACGGCCAGGCCCGGCGGCAATGCGTGGCGGTGCGCGTGCAGCGTGGCGTAGGCGCGCGCGGCGAACGCGTCCAGCGGCTCGGGGTGCCAGCGCGCCCAGTCGCGCGCCAGCACGTGGTCGAGGTGCAGGTCCAGCACGATCCCCGAGAAGCGGCGCAGGCCGTCGGGGAAGCGCGCGCGCACCGCGCGCACCCCGGCATGCGTGTCGGTGAGGGTGTCGAGGCGCCAGTGCCGGCGGATCTCGCGCTGCACCTCGCCCGGCCAGGCCGCGAGCCCATCGACGCGGGTGAAGTCGCTCAGCCACGCGCCCAGCCGCCAGGCCTCGGCGTCCTCGCCGGCGGCCGCGGCCCAGCGCTCGGCGAGGAACAGGTGGCCGAGGTAGTTCATGCCGCGCAGTATCCGCGCGGCGCGGGCCGCGCGCAGCGGCCATAATGGCGCGCACCGCCCGCCGCCCGCCGAGCCCCCGCATGACCGACGCCCGCCCTGCCTCCGATCCGCTGTCGCTCGGCGAACAGCTCGAAGTGACCATCGCGCAGCTGCCGCCCGATGCGCTGAGCGTGGGCGCGCTGCTGGAGATCGTCGGCGACGAGGGCCTGCTGCTGCTGAGCTGCCTGATGCTGCTGGTGTTCCTGATCCCGGTGTCGATCCCGGGCGTCAGCACGGTGTTCGGCGCGGCGATCGTGATGGTGGGCGTGAGCCGCGTGCTCGACCGCCCGCTGTGGCTGCCGCGGCGCCTCCGCGAGCGCCCGCTGCCGGCCGAGCGCCTGCGCGGCGCGTTGGGCGGCGGCCTGCGCTGGGTGCGCCGGCTGGAGCGCATCAGCCGCCCGCACCGCCTGCCGCGCCTGGCCCACGGCCCGCTGCCGCGGCTGGTGAACAACCTGGCCTTCATCCTGGCCGCGCTGCTGCTGATGGCGCCGTTCGGCTTCGTGCCGTTCTCCAACACCCTGCCGGCGGTCGCGCTGCTGTTCTATGCGATCGGCATGATCCAGCGCGACGGCGTGTCGATCCTGCTCGGCCACGCCGCGCAGCTGGCCACCATCGCCTACTTCGGCGTGCTGCTCGGCGGCGGCGGCCTGGCGGTGCGCGAGCTGGTGGAGCGCATCATCGGCTGAGCGGCCGGGCCGGGCTGGGCGGCCGGGCCGCGTCGCTGAACGCGCCCTGCATCGGCCCCCGCCCGCGCCCGCCCGGCGCCATGGCCGCCGCCCCGGGCTGGGGCATGATGGCCGCCCCGTGACCGCATCGTGGAACGCCGCGTGGAACTGCGCGTCGACCCCGCGGTCGCAGGCTCCCCCTCCCGCCCCGAGGTGCGCCATGAGCGAGCACGACCGCGATCCTTCCCTTGACCTGAGCGGCCCCGAGGCCATGGCCCGCGCCAGCGCCGGCCCGCGCGCGCGGCCGCCGGCGCGCACGCGCTCGAACGCGCCGCTGCTGGGCGTGCTGGCGCTGGCCGTGGCCGCCGCCGCCGGCGGCGGCTGGTGGTGGTGGCAGGGCCAGCAGGCCGCGGCGCCGGCCCCGGGCGCCGCCGATCCCGACGCCGTGGCCACGGTGGACGCCGCGGGCGCGGCGCCCGCCGCCCGCACCGAGGGCCCGGCCGCGCCCCCCGCGGCCGAGGCGCTGCCGGAGGCCGCCGCGCCTGCGGACGCCGACTTCCCGATCGAGGCCGTCGACGCCACCGAGCCCGAGCCCGCCCTGGTGCCGGCCGGCCCGCTGCCGGAGGCCGAGGCCGCGGATCCCACCGCGGTGGACGTGATCGGCGGCCTCGTCGGCGCCGAGCTGGCGCAGGCCTTCGTGGTGCCCGAACACGTGGTGCCGCGGATCGTCGCCGCCATCGACGCGCTGCCGCGCGACAGCCTGGTGCGCCAGGTGATGCCGGTGCGCCGGGTGCCGGGCGAGCTGCTGGTGCAGCCGATCGACCCCGACGCCCAGGGCCGCGCGCGCGCGCTGCTCGATCCCGCCAACGCCGCGCGCTACGAGGCCCACGTGGCCGC
The DNA here is from genome assembly GCA_051859045.1 of Lysobacteraceae bacterium. Classification (GTDB taxonomy): domain Bacteria; phylum Pseudomonadota; class Gammaproteobacteria; order Xanthomonadales; family Xanthomonadaceae; genus JBHYGK01. The sequence continues at coordinate 13,237 of JBHYGK010000025.1, forward strand.
GTTCGAGGCGATGGACGCCCGCCGCGCGGTGGCCACCTACGTGCGCGGCTACCCGCTGTTCCAGCGCGCCTACGTCGAGCTGGGCTACCCCGACCAGCACTTCAACACCCGGCTGGTGCAGGTGATCGACCACCTGCTGCAGGCCCCGGCCGCGCCGGAGACTCCGCCGGTGCTGGTGCGCGGCGTCGAGGGCGCCTGGGAGTTCGAGGACCCGGCGCTGCAGGGCCGCTCGGTGGGCCACAAGCTCTTCGCACGGCTCTCGCCCGCCCAGGGCGAGCGGGTGAAGGCCAAGCTGCGCGAGCTGCGCGCGGTGCTGGCCGGCGGCTGAGCCGGCGGCGGGGCGCGCCGCGCCCCGTCCCGCGCGCCGCCCGCGACCGCGCCCCTCAGGGCGCGTTCGCGGCTTCGTTCGCGAGGCGCCGCGCCAGTCCCGCGCGCCCGCCGGCCGCATACGCGCGGCAGGCGCCGGGCTCGCGCAGGCTCGCGCGCTCGCCCGCGCGCCGCGCGGCCTCGCGCTCGAACAGGCCGCCGACGGCCGGGTGCGGGGCCACCACCAGGTCGCAGTCGAGCGCCTCGATCCGCGCGAACGTCCGCTCCAGTGCCGCGACGCGCTCGGGGTGGGCGGTGAAGCGGTAGTCATCGGTGGAGACCGCGCTCAGGCTGTCGGCGTACACCAGCGTGGTGCAGCCGCCGGCGTCGCACGAGGGCCAGCGCCAGGCCGCGCCGCCGGGCGCGTGCCCGTCGAGATGCGTGATCGTGATCGGCACGCCGCCGGCGTCGAGCACCGCGCCGTCGGCCAGCGCGAGGGTCGGGCCGATCACCGGCGGGTAGCCGTTGCCCGGCGCGTAGCCCGCCTGCGGGTCGTGCGGCAGCACGCCGCCGGCGCGCATCGCCCGCAGGCCCGCGGCCGGGGCCACGACGGTGGCGCCGCTCAGGCGCTGCAGCGCGGCCACGCCGCCGGCGTGGTCGAAGTGCGGATGCGAGACCAGGATCCAGCGCACGTCGCGGATATCGAGCCCGCGCGCCGCGAGGTGCTCGACGATCCGCGGCGCGCTCTGCGGCAGCCCGCCGTCCACCAGCACCAGGCCGGCGGGCGTGCGCAGCACCAGGCTCGAGAGCCCGGCCACGCCGACGTAGTCGGTGTCGCCGTGCACGCCGAAGGGCGCCACCTCGGCGTTCCAGGCCTCGCACTGGCCGCAGGCGAAGGGCGCGGTGTCGGGCGAGGGCGTGGCGTCGGCGCGCGCGGCGGCCGGTGCGAGCAGCGCCAGCAGCGCGAAGGCGAGCGCGTGGCGCGGGCGCGGGAAGACGATCGGGGGCATGCGGCGGTCCTGGCAGGGGGCGGACGCGCAGCCTGGTCGCCCGACCGGGCGCGGCCCGGGCGCGCGGCGGGCGCGGCGCGGGCAGGCGGCTGGCGATTCGCGGGCGGGCCCGCCGCCCGGGTCCCGCCTCAGCCCGCGACGCGATCCTTGCCGGCGCGCTTCGCGGCGTAGACGTGGGCGTCGGCGCGCTTGAGCAGGTCCGACAGGGTGTCGCCGGCGCGCGCCTCGGCCACGCCGAGGCTGGCGGTGATCGGCGGCTCGCCGGGACCGTGCGAGCCGGCCACCGCCGCGCGCAGCGCCTCGGCCCGCGCGAGGCCCGCGTCGCGGCCGGCGCCGGGGCAGAGCACCACGAACTCCTCGCCGCCGGCGCGGAACACCTCGTCGCCGGGCGACGCCGCCGCGCGCAGGGCGCGCACGACCCGGCGCAGCACGGCGTCGCCGGCGTCGTGGCCGAGCGCGTCGTTGACCGCCTTGAAGTCGTCGAGGTCGAGCATCAGCAGCGTCACCGGGCGGCCCGAGCGCTCCAGCACGTCGAGCTCGCGGCCGGCGCGCGCCTGCAGCTCGCGGCGGTTGCCGGCGCCGGTCAGGGCGTCGTGGCTGGCCTCCTCGCGCAGCCGGGCCTCGAGCTGCTTGGTCGCGGTGACGTCGCCGATGTAGCCGTGCCACAGCGTGCTGCCGTCGGGCAGGCGCTCCGGGCGGGCCTCGCCGTGCAGCCAGCGCTCGCCGCGCTGCGGCAGGCGCACGCGGTACTCGCAGCGCCACGGCAGCAGGGTCACCGAGGACTCGAGGATGCTCGCCGCCACGTCGGCCAGGTCGTCGGGATGCACCCGGCGCACCACCGCGTCGGCGTCGCGCGCGGCCTCCTCGGGGCTGACCTCGTAGACGTCGCGCAGGCCGTCGCTGGCGAAGGGGAAGCTCGCGCGCCCGTCCGGCCACAGCCGGTACTGGTAGATCGCGCCGGGGACCTGGGCGCTGAGGTTGCGCAGCAGCTGGTCGCCGCGGCGCAGGGCCTGCTCGCCGGCGAGCTCGCGGCTGACGTCGATGGCGATGCCGAGGAAGCCGGCCAGGCTGCCGTCGGCGTCGTCCACCCGGGTGACCACCAGGCGCACGCTGCGCGCCTGGCCGTCCTTGCGCAGGTAGCGCCAGACGCCCGGCTCCGGGCGCTGCTGGTGGGCCTGGGCCACGAACACGTCGAAGCCGGCGACCGGCCGCCCGAGCTGGCGCGAGAGTTCGGCGCCGCGGCGCGCGACCTCCTCGGGGTCGTGGAAGTCCAGCGGCGTGCGCTGGCCCACCACCTCCTCGGCGCGCCAGCCCAGCAGGCGCTCCGCGCCCGCGTTGAACAGCCGGATCCGGCCGTCGGGCTCGGTGGCGATGATCGCCACCTCGGTGGAGGAGGCCAGCAGCGAGGCCAGGTAGCGGTTGGCCAGCGCGGTCTCGTCCTGCAGGCGCTTCCAGGCGTCGACGTCGACCTCGGTGCCGAGCACCAGGGCCGGCGCGCCGGCCTCGTCGCGGGTGGCGATGCGCGCGCGCTCCAGCACCCAGCGCCACTGCCCGCGCAGCGCGCGCACCCGGTGCATCGACTCGTGCATCGGCGCGTGGCCCGCGAGGTAGTCGGCCAGGCGCGCGTCCACGGCGGCGCGGTCGGCGGGGTGCACGCGCGAGCGCCAGGCGGCGAGGTCGAGCGTCGGCGCGTCGAGGCCCTCGCGGCGCAGCTGGCGCAGCCAGTCCTCGTGCAGCGCGAGGCGGTCGGCCGAGGCGTCCCACTCCCAGGCGCCGTCGCCGCCGTGGCCCGGCGCCGTGGGCCCGGTGCCGGCGTCGTCGCGCAGCGCCCGCAGCGCGGCGTCGCGGGCCTCGCGGTCGCGGCGCTGGCGCCGGCGCAGCCGCAGCGCCAGGCCGGCCCACGCGCTCAGCGCCACCGCCAGCGCCACGCCGCCGGCGAGCGCCAGCAGGTCCAGCCGCCCGGCCAGGCCGGCGCCCGGGGCGGCGTCGGCGGCGTAGACCTCCACCAGCAGCGGCCGGCCGTCGAAGCGCGCCTCGTGCACCAGCAGCGGCGCGGCGTCGGGCACGCGGCCGACCGGCAGGTCGAAGCGCACCTCGCGGGCGCCGTCGATCAGCACCAGCGACACCGGGCTGTCGTCGCGCAGCAGGCGGCCGGCGGCGGCGACCAGGTCGCCCGGGCGCATCGCCAGCAGCACCGCGCCGCGCGGGCGCTCGCGGGCGAGGTCGCCCTGCGCGTACACCGGCGCCGCGACCAGCAGGCCGGGGCCCGCGGCGGGATCGTCGTACAGCGGCACCGCGCCGAGCATCGCGGTGTCGCCCGAGCGCCAGGCGCGCTCGAGCATCGCGGCGCGGTCGGGCACCGACACCAGGTCGACGCCGCTGGCGATCAGGTCCAGCGGCTCGGGGGCGGAGGTGATCGCCAGGACGTAGTGCACCTCGCGCGCCGGCGAGATCGCCCCGCTGTCGTCGCGCAGCGGCATCGGCGCGCCGCGCTCCGCGCCGGCGGCGGCCTCCCAGGCCGCGCGGCGGCTGCCGGGCAGGTATTCGATCCACGATAGGCCGACGTCCTCGCCGGCCTCGACGAAGCCGCGCCAGGCGGCGCGCCGCACCGGCTGCTCCCAGATCGCGAAGCGGCGGGCCGCGTGCAGCTGGCGGCTGCGTTCCTCGAACAGGCGCTCCACCAGGCGCGCCTTGGCCTCGGCGGCCGCCAGCCGGGTGGCCGCCTCGGTGCTGCGGTGGGCGTCGCCCAGCCCGGCCGCCACCAGCACCGCCAGCGCGATCCCGGCCAGCAGCAGCCCGAGCGTGGCCAGCCGATGGCGCAGGGCGCTGCGATCGGGCGGGGCGAGGTCGAGGGGCGGCGTGGGGGACGACGAGGGCTGGGGCATCGGAGCGGGCGCCCCGGGTGCGTGGCCGGGGGAGCCCAAGAGTGCCCTGCGCGGTGGCCCCCGGGCCAGCCCGGCGTGGCCCCGGGGCGCCGCGCGGCGGGCCGGCCCGGCCGGGCGGTGTACGATCCGCGCCCCGCCCGCCGCCACCCCGCCGATGCCCGCCCACGCCGACGCCCCGCTCGAGACCCTCTTCCACGCCATCGACGGCGTGCGCGTCGCGCTGCCCGCGGCCGGCGAGGTGCTGTTCCTCGGCGCGCGCCCCGGGCCGGCCTTGGGCCGGCTGCCGCGCGGCCGGCTGCGCTGCGTGCAGGGCTTCAAGCCCTGGGCCGACGCGCTGGCCCGCGACGGCCACGCCGTGCAGCCCGAGGCCGACGGCCTGGCGCCCGCCCCGCTGGTGCTGGTGCTGCCCCCGCGCCAGCGCGACCACGCCCGCGCCACCCTGGCCCGGGCCGTGCTGGCCGCCGGCCCCGGCGGCGTGGTGCTGGCCGCGGCCGCGAACGCCGAGGGCGCCCGTTCGCTCGAGGACGACCTGGCCAAGCTCGCCGGCCCGGTCTCGAGCCTGAGCAAGCACAAGGGCCGCGCGTTCTGGACCGCGCCCCTGCACGGCGCACCGGACCCCGCCCTGGCCGCGGCCTGGGCCGCGCTGGACGCCCCGCGCCCGCTGGCCGGCCGCGACGGCGCCGCCGCGCTGTGGAGCCGCCCGGGCCTGTTCGCCGACGGCCGCGTCGACACCGGCTCGGCCCTGCTGATCGAGGCGCTGCCGGCCGATTTGGCCGGCCACGCGGCCGACCTCGGCGCCGGCGTGGGCGTCATCGCCCACGCGCTGCTCGCGCGCTGCCCGGGCATCACCCGCGTCGAGCTGTTCGAGGCCGAGCGCCGCGCCCTCGACCTGGCGGCGCGCAACCTCGCCGACGCCCGCGTGCCGGTGGGCCTGCACTGGCACGACGTGGCCACCGGCCTGCCGGGCCGCTACGACGTGATCGTCAGCAACCCGCCCTTCCACGTCGGCGCGATCGCGCGGCCGGCACTGGGCCGGGCCTTCATCGCCGCGGCCGCGGCCGCGCTGGCCCCGCGCGGCCGGCTGGTGCTGGTGGCCAACCGCCACCTCGCCTACGAGCAGGCGCTGGCCGAGCGCTTCGAGCGCGTGGCGGTGCTGCGCGACGCGCAGGGCTTCAAGGTGCTCGAGGCCACGGGCGTGCGCCGATGAAGCCGCTGAAGCTGCGCCGCCTGCTCGCGGGCCTGGGCTACGGCACCCGCCGCGAGGTCGAGGGCCTGGTGATCGACGGCCGGGTCACCGACGCTGCCGGCGAGCGCCTCTACGCCGACGACGTGGTGGACCACGCCGAGGTGCGCCTGGACGGCGCGCCGCTCGACCACGCCCACGGCCTGCTGGTGATGCTGCACAAGCCGGTGGGCTACACCTGCGCGCTGAAGGACCCGGGCCGGCTGGTCTACGACCTGCTGCCGCCGCGCTGGAAGGCGCGCGACCCGGTGATGTCCACCGTGGGCCGGCTCGACCGCGACACCTCCGGCCTGCTGCTGCTCACCGACGACGGCCAGCTGCTGCACCGGATCATCAGCCCGAAGTCGCACCTGCCCAAGGTCTACGAGGCCACCCTGGCCGAGGACCTGCGCGGCGACGAGGGCGCGGCGTTCGCCAGCGGCACGCTGATGCTCGAGGGCGAGAGCAAGCCGCTGCTGCCCGCCGGCTTCGAGGCCCTCGGCCCGCGCCGCGCGCGGCTGGTGCTGCACGAGGGCCGCTACCACCAGGTGCGGCGGATGTTCGCGGCGATCGGCCACCACGTGGCCGCGCTGCACCGGCCGCAGGTGGGTGGGCTGGACCTCGGCGAGCTGCCGGTGGGCGAGTGGGTGGTGCTGGACGAGGCCGCGCGCGCGCGGCTGTTCGCCGCCGGCTGAGCCCGGCGACCGCGCGGGCTTGCGGGCTTCCGGGCTTGCGGGAGCCCCGGCCGCGGGCGCAGGCTCGACGCCCGCGCGACAGGGGAGGGCGCATGGCCGGTTGGTTCCGCAGCGTCAGCGAGGCGATCGGGCGCGTGTTCGGCGGCGCGGCCGCCGACGACGCGCCGCGCGCGAGCGCCCGTTCAGCCGGCGATCCGGCCGGCGACCCCGCCGCGCACCCGCGCGATCCGGTGACGGGCCTGCTCGACCACGACGGCTTCACCGGCGCGATGGACGCGCGCGGCGGGGCCGGCGCCGGCGAGCGCCGGCGCGGGCGCGGCGGGCAGGACGCGCTGCTGCGCCTCGACGTGGACCTCGAGCCCGGCGTCGACGCCGGCGCGCCCGCGCTGGACGCGGTGCTGGCCGAGGTCTCGCGCCGGCTCAACCGGCTGATGCGCGAGGACGACCTGGTGGCGCGCTGGGGCGGCGAGCGCTTCGTGGTCTACATCCGCAACGCCCCCCTCGAGGCGCTGCCCGCGCTGGTGGGCCGGGTGCTGGGCGGGATCGAGTCGCGGCCGGTGCAGGCCGGCGAGGCCAGCCTGCGGCTCGCGGCCTCGGTGGGCCTGGTGCCGCTGCCGCTGCGGCCGCTGCCCGAGGCCGCCTTCGGCTGGGAGCAGGCGCTGGCCACCGCGGACCAGGCGCTGATGCTGAGCAAGGCGCGCGGCGCGCACCGCGCGCACGTGCTGCTGTCGGTCGACCCGCGCGACCCCGAGGCCATGGGCCTGCTGGTGCACGACCTTGGCGAGGCCTCGCGGCGGCGCTGGGTGGAACTGCGCGAGGTGCTGGGCCCGGCGGCGCGGCCGGCGGGCTGAGCCCGGGGGGGCTCAGTCGCGGAAGTTCTCGAACTGCAGCGGCAGCTCGAAGTCGCCCGCGCGCAGCAGCGCGATCGCGGCCTGCAGGTCGTCGCGCTTCTTGCCCGTCACCTTGAGCTTCTCGCCGGCGATCTGGGCCTCGACCTTCAGCTTGGCCTCCTTGATCGCGGCGACGATCTTCTTGGCCGTCTTCTGCTCGATGCCCTGCTTGACGGTGATCTTCTGGCGCGCGCCGGCGAGGTTGGTCTCCACCTCGCCCTCCTCGAGCGCGCGCAGGTCGATGCCGCGCGCCACGAACTTCGCGCGCAGGATCTCGAACATCTGCTTGAGCTGGAAGTCGCTGGGCGCGGACTGGGTGATCACCGCCTCCTCGAGCGCGAACTTCGCGTCGGTGCCCTTGAAGTCGAAGCGGTTGGCCAGCTCGCGGTTGGCGATGTCGACCGCGTTGGTGAGTTCGTGCTTGTCGACTTCCGAGACGACGTCGAAGGAGGGCATGGCGGCCTCGCGGTGATGGCTGGGGGCGGCAAGGGTATCCGGCCCCGTTCGCGCCGTCAGCCGTCGCGGCGGCCGGGAGCTCTCTGGCACCATCGGCATCGATGCGCGGCAACTCCGGCCGCGCCCATGACAGGGATGTCCCGATGACCACCTACCGCCGCCTCCGCGGCGAGCGCCTGCTCGCCGCCTCCCTGCTGCTCGCGCTCGCGCCGCCGTCCTTTGCGGCCGAGGTGACGCTGCGCCTGCTGGATCCCGGGACCGTCCCGGAGACCGTGTGGGTCGCGCCGGTGGAGGCGGACGGACGCACCGGCGCGCCGCGCGCGCTGGCGCCCCTGCCGCCCGACGGGAGTGCGATGAAGTCGCTCGCGCAGGCGCGCTACCAGGGCGAGCTCGCCCCGGGCGCCTGGCGGGTGGTCGGCGTGGCGATGGATCGCCAGGCCCCGCTCGGCCGCCTGGAGTGGCTGCTGCCGCCGGTGCGCGCGTCGGTGCCGGACGCCGAGGGGCCCACCCGTGGCGTCGTGTCGCTGGTCGCGGGCGGCGCCGATTTCGAGGTGCCGGCCGATGCCGGGGCGCTGGATCTCGGCGTGGCGGCGCTGCTCGGTGACGGCAACGTCTCGGTGCTCGACCGCCGCGCCGGCGAGGCGGGCTGGCGCGCCCCCGTCATGGCGCATGAGGCGCAGCCGGATCTCGCCGCGCTGCGCGCCGCTGCGCTGGTGCTGCTGCGCCCGCTGCGCATCGAGGGCGCAGGGCTGGTGGCCATGACGACCGATGGTCGCCTCGCGATCGGCCGGGCTGGAGACTGGCGCCCGCTGCGGGGGTTCGAGGATGCCCAGGCGATCGCGCTCCTGCCGATCGAGGACGGCGTGCTCGTGCTCGGGCGCGAGGGCGCCCTCGCCCGCGTGCGGGCCGATGCCGGGCTCGAGCGGCTGCCGACCGCAGGCCTGCCGCCGCGTGCGCCGATCCATGCCGAGTGCAGCGCCGCGATGCGCTGCGTGGCGGAGTACCCGGCCGAGGGGGGTGGGGAGGGCCGGGAGGTGTTCGAGACCGATGACGCCAGGGTAGGCCCGTGGCGGCCGGCCGCCGCGCCGTCCGATTCCGCGCCGCCCTCGCCCGTGGCGCCGACCATCGTGGTCGATGGCCGCTCCTACCGCTTCGACGCCGGCCGCCTGATGGTGGCCGATGCCTCGGGGGCGTTCGCGGTCGATGCCACCCTTCTCGCGGCCCTCGCCCCTGACGCCCCCCGGGCCGCCGCGACCCGCCGCCCGGCCGAGCGCCCGGCGGCCGTCGAGGATGCCTCCCGCGTGGTCGCCCTGGCGGAGGAGCACATCGGCATGCTGCGCGCGGCGATCGACCTGGACGTCCTCGCGCAGCAGCGCGGGCCGACCATGCTCGCGTCGCACGCGCCGGTGCTGCCCGACTTCAGCACCATGCCGGGTCTCGCCGGGGCGTCACCGACGCAGATCGCGATCGGCGGCGGACTCGGCGTCGTGCTGGCTTCGGCGCTGCTTGACGCCTCGGCGCAGGCCGACCTGCAGCGCTTCGCCGACCAGACCCTCGAGCCGGTCACCGCGACGCTGGAGCAGGGCCTGGAGGGCGCGGTCGGCGCCGGCGTGCAGGACGCGCTGCTGCGCAACGGGCGCGACGGCACCGGCCTGCTGTTTCTGGAGGACGCCGGCGAGCAGCACTTCGATCGTGTCCGCGTACGCGGCACGATCCGCGAGCGCCTGCTGATCCGCCCCGCGCCCTGGCTCTCGCGCATCGCGACCACGCCGGTGGCGATGGCGCAGGACTGGCGCCACCTCCGGATCGCGATCGACATCACCCGGCTCGAGGGCGCGCAGCGCCCCTATGGCGCGCCGCCCACGCGGCCGGTCGCGATCGTCATCGAGGCGCCGCTGGGCGCGGAGACGCCGACCCTCCCCGAGGCCTGGGCCGTGGACGGTGCCCGCCCGCTCCGCCACGCGGTGCGCGATGCGATCGCGGCGGCCGTCGAGCTCTCGCTGGCCGAGCCGATCCCCTACGAGCCGGCCGACGCGGCGCCGATCGACCTGCTGCTGTCCACCGGCGTGGAGCGCGTGCAGGGCGTCCTGCTCGAGCGGCGCGGCCCGGACCTGCTGATCGGGTTGCCGGATCGCACCATGCTGCGCATCGAGGCCCGGCTGGTGGACGACGTGGTCGGCGCAGAGGCGTCGCGATGAGTGCCTTCCATCGCTTCCGCGGCAAGCGCCTGCTCGCCGCCGTCCTGCTGGCGGCCTGCACGCCGGCCGCGCATGCCGCCGAGGTGACGCTGCGACTGTCCAGCGAGCCCGCGCTGCCCAAGGCGCTGTGGGTGGAGCCCCTCGATGCGGCTGGCGTGGCTGGCCAGCCCGTGGCGATCCCCGTCGTCGAGGGCGAAGGCGCGGTGCTGCAGGCGCGCTATGTCGGCGAGCTGCCGGCGGGCACCTGGCGCTTGGCCGCGGTGACAGCGGATCCGTTCCTGGACCATCTGGGTGGGCTCGTCCCCGCGGTGGCCGCTCGCTTCGAAGGCATGCGCAGCCCGGGATCCGCACTGGTGAGCCTGGTGCCAGACGGCGCGGTGTTCGATGTGCCTGCCGGTGCGGCCACGCTCGACCTTGGTGCGGTCGACCTGCTCGGACGCGGCAATGCGGGCGTGATCGACAGGATCGCCGGTGACGCCGGCTGGCGCGTGCCGCGCGAGGCCTTCGCGCGCTCGTCGCGACTCGCCGCGCTGCGCGCCGATCCTCGCTTCCGTGGTGCTCCCGAGCCCACCGAAGACGGCCGATGGTGGGTGCTGGCCTCCGGCGGACGCCTGGCGTTCGGCGATGCATCGGGCTGGCGCGTCCAGCGGGTCGTGGATGGCGGGGTCGCGCGCCTGATCCGTCGCGTCGACGGGGCGGGTGTCGTGGTCGCCGGCGAGGCCGGCGAACTGGAGTTCGTCTCCGACGCGGGTGGGCACGAGACGCTCTCGGCGGAGGGCTTGCCGCGCGAACAGCTGTGGTCGATCGGCTGCGACGCCTTGCTGCGCTGCGTCGCCGCGCTCGGGCCGACGTCGTTGTTCCGCGAGACGTCCGAGGCCGCGCTCTACCTCAGCACCGACGCCCGCACCGGCGGCTGGCATCGGGTGGGCACGCTCCGCCACAAGGGCGAGGTGGTGCTGCTCGTCGAGGGCGAGGCGATGCTCGTGCGTGGATACGGCGGCGCCCTCGTGCGCGTTCCGCTGGATGGAGCCTCGCCTGCCTCCGCCATCGATCTGCCCTTGCTCACCCTCGGTGGCCTGGTGCGGCTGCCGGACGGTCGCCTGTCGATCGCCGGCCTGGTGTCGGAGGATCGCGGCGTGACCTGGCGTCGCGCGGATCCGTCGACGCCCCACGTGGAGTGGCCGGTCGACGACAGCGGCACGGCACACGCCTTCGGACTGCTGGTGGGTCAACCGAACGCCCATTGGCACGCACCTCCGGGACAGGACTTCCAGTCACCCAGGGAGATCCCGCAGATCGGCAGTCGTGGACTCGAACAGCGTGGCGTCGTCTCCCACCCGCTGTTGCGGCACGTGATCGCCCGGCGGGGTGCGCGACAGTACATCCACCTGGGAGGCGAGCTCCTCGTGTCTGATGACCGTGGCGTCACGTGGGGCCCCGACGCGTTGCTCCACGAGGCCCTGGCGCCGGACGCCGCGGTCGTGGGCGGCGTGGAGCGCCGGCCACTGGCGCGTCCTGAGGCGCCGGTACCCCCGGGGCGCTCGACCCTGGTGTTGCTGCACCAGGCGGTGGGTCTTCTGCGCGTGGCCTACTACCAGCGGCCGTCCCTTCCCGCGCGGTACGAGGCCAGCGAGCCGGTGGAGTTCGCCTGGGACACCACGCCGACCATGGCTGCGGTGCAGGCGAAGATCGGCGATGACATCGTCGGCGTCTCCCGGGCAGGTGTGTGGGATGGCCTGATGCGGGCCGGCCGCGCACCGGCGGGGCTGGTGGTCGAGCGTCGCGCGAGCGAGCAGATGATCCCGCGCCTGCGCGCGGCGGGGGACGTGGGCGAGCGGGTGCTGGTCCGTCCGGCACGAATGGTCCCGGGCGACTGGCCCGCGCCGGTCGCGGTATCGCGCGACTATCTGCGCCTGCGGGTCGCGCTGTCGCTCAAGCGCTACGAAGGGACCAGGGCGCCGTTCGAGCCGCGGCCGACCACCGAGGTCGTGGTGGTGGTCGATGCGCCGCGGGCGATCAGCCCGACCGCCGCGATCGACGCCTGGGCCGCCGACGACGCGGCGGCGATGCGAGGCGCGATCCGCGAGGCCATCGCCACGGCCATCGCGCTCGACATCGACGGCGCGCCCGCTGCACCCGAGGGGGCGCGCACGGGGCCCATCGACATCGTCAGCACCTCCGGCGTGGATCGCATCGAGGGCGTCGTCCTGGCCGTCCAGGGCCCTGACGTGTTGATCCGCCTGGAGGATGGCGAGCTGCTGCGCATCGAGGGCCGGCTGCTGTCCGACGTGATCGCCGAGCAGGCCGCCGCGGCCGGCGGCTGAACGGCCGCCCACGGGGCGGGATCGGGGCAGGCGCAGCCCGCCGGCCCCTCAGGCCGGCGGATCGAACAGCACGCCCTGCACGCTGGCCGCGTCGGCATCCACCAGGTTGGCCAGGCCCACGCCGGCGAGGCGGTAGCGCTCGCCCGGCGAGGCGCCCACGCGCTCGCGCAGGGCCAGCGCGATCCGCGCCAGCTCGGCCGGGCTGGCCGGCGGCACGTCGGGCGTCAGGCTGCGGGTGAGGATGCGGAAGGCCGGGGTCTTGAGCTTGAGCACCACGGTGCGGCCGATCCGGCCCTCGCGCGCGGCCCCGGCCCAGGCCTTGGCGGCCAGGCGCTCGAGGTGCGGGCCGAGCTCCTCGAGGGTGAGGTCGCGCTCGAAGGTGTCCTCGGCCGAGCTCTGCACGCTGGCGCGCTCGGGCTGCACCGGGTGCTCGTCGATGCCCAGCGAGAGCTCGTGCAGGCGCCGGCCCCAGCGGCCGAAGCGCGCCTCCAGCGCCTCCGGGCGCAGCGCGCGAAGCTCGCCCACGGTGCGCACGCCCAGCGCGGCCAGGTGGCCCTCCATCACCTTGCCCACGCCGGGCAGCTTGCCCACCGGCAGCGGGGTCAGGAAGTCGATCGCCATCGCCGGGCGGATCACGAACAGCCCGTCGGGCTTGCGCCAGTCGCTGGCGATCTTGGCCAGGAACTTGTTCGGCGCCACGCCGGCGCTGCAGGTGAGCCGCGTGCGCTCGCGCACCTCCGCGCGGATGGCCTCGGCCACCGCGGTGGCCGAGCCCAGCCCGCCGAGGTCGGCGCTGACGTCGAGGTAGGCCTCGTCCAGCGACAGCGGCTCGATCAGCGGCGTGTGCCGCGCGAACACCTCGCGCACGATCGCCGAGGCGGCCTTGTAGCGCGCGAAGTCCGGCGGCACGAACACCGCGTCGGGGCACAAGCGCTCGGCGCGGATCGCCGGCATCGCCGAGCGGATGCCGAACACCCGCGCCTCGTAGCTGGCCGCGCACACCACCGAGCGCGCGCCGCGCCAGGCCACCACCACCGGGCGGCCGCGCAGCGACGGGTCGTCGCGCTGCTCCACGGACGCGTAGAACGCGTCCATGTCGACGTGCACGATCTTGCGCGGCGCGGCCGCGGCCCCCGGGCCCGCGCTGGCGGCGCCGGCGCTCACGCGGTCTCCAGCACCTCGACGCGGTCGCCCACGCGCAGCGCGCCGATGCCGCGCGCGATCGCGTTCATGCCGAAGGTGATCCCGGCCTCGGTGCGCCGGTAGGCCTTCAGGGCCTCGAGCGGCTGGCCGTCGGGATCGCGCTCGCCGCTGGCGGGGTCGATCGTGGTGAACACGCAGCGCGTGCAGGGCTTGGGCAGCACGAACTCCACCTCGCCGATGCGCACCCGCCGCCATTGGTCCTCGGCGTGCGGCGGCGCGCCGCCGATCACCAGGTTGGGCCGGAAGCGGGTGATCGGCAGCGCGCGCGGCAGGCGCGCGTTGAGCGCGTCCATCGCCGAGGCGCTGAGCAGCAGGTAGGGGAAGCCGTCGCCGAAGCTGGTGGTCTCGCCCGGCGCGGCGTAGCTGGCGTCGATGGCGCGGGTGGCCGCGGCGTCCATGTGCACCAGGCGCACCTCGCGGCCCAGCCGCGCCGACAGCCAGGCGTCGGCCTCGGGGCCGGCCAGCGCGGCGTCGACGCGGTCCTTCCACACCTCCACTGCCATGCGCGGCGCGTCGTGGGCGGGCGCGGGCACGTGCAGGTCGGGCGCGCCGTCGGCCGACAGCACGAGGCCGGCGTCGTCGGCGCCGGGGCGGGCGCGCAGCGTCACCATCGCCGGCAGCACGCGGCCGGTGAGGAAGCGCCCGGCGGCGTCGACCACCATCCAGCGGCGGTCGTGGCGCAGGCCGCGCGGGGCGGCGATGGCCTGCTCGACCGACAGCGGCGCCAGCGACTTCACGGGGTGCAGGTAGAGCGCGGCGAGATGCATGGCGGGGCCGGGGCGGGATCGGCCCGCATGATCCCGCGTCCGCGCCGCGCGGGGAACCCGCGCGGGCGGGCGCCGCGCCCAGCTGCCGCGCTCAGGCGCCCGGCGGGCGGCCGCGCAGGCGCTCGATCAGCCCGGGCAGGCCGCCCGCGGCGTCGGCGCCCGCCGCCGGCGCCGCGCCGGTCGCCGCGCCGGTCGCCGAGACGGGCTCGGGCTCGGCGGCCTCCGCGCCGTGCGCGGCCAGGTCCTCGAGCAGGGCCAGCGCGCTGGCGGCCGACATCCGGGTGGGGCTGAAGAGCTCGCGCTCGCCGTAGCGCAGGATCCGCGCCCGGGTCAGCCAGCCGGTCGCCACCTGGTGCATGGCCCAGCCCGCGAACAGCCGGCGCGGCACCTCGGCGAACTCCAGGATCACCACGTCGGCGTGGCGCGGGTCGGGCAGCAGGCGGGCGTAGGTCTGGTTGACGGCCTCGCGCGGGCCTTCCAGCACCTGCAGGAACTCGCGCGAGGAGAACAGCAGCGCCCCGGTGACGCCGAGCTTGGGGTTGTTGCGCCGCGAGGCCGCGAGGATCCGGTCCAGCTCCTCGGGCTTGAGCGCATCGGTGGCGCGGCTGGCGTAGATCAGGCGGCAAAGCGGCATGCGGGCGGGTCCGGCGTGAGCGGGGGCGCATCGTCGCGGCCGCCGCGTCACGGGCGCATCGCGGCGGGGTGAGCGTGGCGTCAGGGCGGGGGCGGGACGCTGCGTCCCCGCGGCTGCATCCGTCGCGGCAGGCGCGCACACTGTGCGCCCCCCGCCCATCGAGGAACCCGCCCATGCCGACCGTCCGCGCCTATGCCGCCCACGTGCCGTCCGCGCCGCTCGCCCCGTTCTCGCTCGAGCGCCGCGCGCCGGGCCCGAACGACGTCGCCATCGACATCCTCTACTGCGGCGTCTGCCACTCCGACATCCACCAGGCCCGCGACGAGTGGGGCAAGGGCATCTTCCCGATGGTCCCGGGCCACGAGATCGTCGGCCGCGTCAGCGCGGTCGGCGCCGGGGTGAAGGGCTTCAAGCCCGGCGATGCCGTCGGCGTGGGATGCTTCGTCGACTCCTGCCGCACCTGCGCGCACTGCGACGCCGGCGAGGAGCAGTACTGCGTCGAGGGCATGACCGGCACCTACAACGCCTTCGAGCGCGGCACCAAGACCCCCACCTACGGCGGCTACTCGCAGGCGATCACGGTGGACGCCGGCTACGTGCTGCGCATCCCCGACGGGATCCCGCTCGACCGCGCCGCGCCGCTGCTGTGCGCCGGCATCACCACGTACTCGCCGCTGAAGCACTTCGGCGTGAAGGCCGGCGACCGAGTCGCGGTGGTCGGCCTCGGCGGCCTTGGCCACATGGCGGTGAAGCTGGCGGCCGCGATGGGCGCCATCGTCACCGTGCTCAGCACCTCGGAGTCCAAGCGCGCGGACGCCACCGCGCTGGGCGCGCACGACTTCGCCGCCACCCGCGACGGCAAGGTGTTCAAGCAGCGCGCCGGCGAGTTCGACTTCATCGTCGACACCGTCAGTGCCGAGCACGACTACAACGCCTACCTCAACCTGCTGAAGGTCGACGGCACGATGGTGCTGCTGGGCATCCCCGAGGTGCCGGCCCCGGTGGCCGCGGGCGCGCTGATCATGAAGCGCCGTCGCCTGGTGGGCTCGCTGATCGGCGGCATCCGCGAGACCCAGGAGATGCTCGACTTCTGCGCCGCGCACGGCGTGGCCAGCGACATCGAGCTCATCCGCGCCGACCAGGTCAACGAGGCCTACGAGCGCATGATCAAGGGCGACGTGCGCTACCGCTTCGTCATCGACTGCGCCAGCCTCGCGGCCTGAGCCGCGGCGTCGCGACCCCGCGGGCGGCGGCGTGGCCGCCGCCCGCGGTTGCCATCACTCCACGCGGCGCAGGGTGCGCGTCGCCGCGTCCAGCGTGAACGCCGCCACCGTGCGCTCGGCCGCCGCGCGCGCCGGCGTGGCGCTCAGGTCCTCGCGGCACAGCGCCTCGGGCAGCTCGAGGAAGCGAACGTCCATCGCGTCGGCGCGGGCCTCGAGCACGCCCACGCCGTGGCGCCCGGTCTGGGCGTAGCGCAGGCCCTCGAAGCCCGCCATCACCAGCGCATCCAGGTGCTCCACCATCCGCGCGCCGGCCCCGCCGGTGTCGTCGGCCGCGCCTTCGCCGAGGCTCGCGGCGAGGATGCTGCGGATCGTCGTGGACGACACCGCGGGCGTCGTGAACTCCACCGTGCGCGGCGCGTGCTGGGTGGCGAAGCCGGCGTGGATGTCGCCCGACAGCAGCACCGCGCCGCCCGCGGGCTCGAACACCCGCCGCACCAGCGCCTCGCGCTCCACCGGGAAGCCGTCCCAGTGGTCGACGTTGAGCAGAAAGGTGCGCGCCAGCGCCGGCGGCGCCTGGATCTCCGGGCGCGCGAGGTCGAGCACGATCGAGGTGAAGCTGACCGAGCTCGCGACCAGCGTCCAGCGCGCCGGCGAGCGCGCCAGCGCGTCCGCCAGCCACGCCGACTGCGCGGCGCCGAGCGCGCTGGGCTGGCCCTGCGCGGCGCGCACGCCGGCCAGCAGGTCGTAGGCGTCCTTGACCACGAAGTAGCGCGCGCCCACCGAGCCGAACAGCCGGGTCTTGCCGATCGCCAGCCAGGGCAGGCCGCGGCCGTCGATGTCCGCCGGCAGGGTCACCCGCAGCGTGGCCGGCGCGGCGGCGTTGAAGCCGTCCACCAGCGGGCCCAGCGCGGCCAGGGCGAGCGGGCCGCGCGCCAGCAGCTGCGCGCGCCGCAGCGCGTCGGCCTCGTCGCGGCCCTCGGCGCGGTAGGCGCTGGCGATGGCCTGGGTCACCGCCGGGCGCAGGCCGGCGTGGCGCTCCAGCCCGAGGTCGAGGTAGGGCATCAGGCGGCCCAGCACGGCCTCGACGTCGAGGCCCAGCGGCCCGGCCACCGCGCGCAGCGCCGGCTCGTCGACGGCCAGCGCGCCGGGGAAGGCGTCCTCCGGCACCAGGTGGTCCGGGCGGTGGCTGCGGTAGTCGGTCAGCAGCAGGCTCAGCTGGCGGCCCCAGTCGAGCTGGCGCCACAGGCGCAGGCGCGGGAACAGGCCCTCGCGGCCCGGGCCGGCCTCGTCGTCCACCAGGTCCACCGGCATGTACTCGAGGTAGGCCTGCTCGGCGTGGTGGCGGCGGGTGGCGTCGTGCTCGTCCTCGCGGCCGTCGTGGTAGGTGCCCGCGTCGCCCCAGCAGTCGTCGCTGAACTCGTGGTCGTCCCAGATCGCGGCCAGCGGCGCGCGCTCCAGCAGCTGCTGCAGCACCGGGTCGGTGCGTACGGTGCGGTGCAGCTGGCGGTAGTTCGAGAGGCTGCGCGCGGCGAAGAAGCGCGCCTCGGGCGTGCCCAGCGGCAGCGCGCCGGCCTCGTCCTCGAACGCGACCGCGCGCGCGCCCTCGCGGCTCTGGAAGCCGGGATCGCCGGCGGTCTCGTAGATGAAGTCGCCGAGGTGCAGCAGCAGGTCCGGCGGGTCGTCGAGCAGCGGCAGCAGGGTGTTGTAGTAGCGCCCGCCGTAGTCCTGGCAGCTGAGGAAGGCGATGCGCACCGGCACGTCGTCCTCCGCCGCCGGCGCGGTGCGGGTACGGCCGTGCGGCGAGCACACGCGCAGGTCGCCGCGCTCGAGCACGAAGCGGTAGTGCCACGCGCGGCCCGGCGCGAGGCCGGTGACGCGGGCGCGCACGCAATGGTCGCGATCGGCCTCGACCGCCAGCACGCGCTCGACGACCAGCGTCTCGAACGACGGGTCGGGCGAGACCTGCAGCAGCAGCGCGCCTGCGCCGGGGCAGCGCGTCCACAGCAGCACGCGGTCGGGGCGCGGGTCGCCCGAGGCCACCGACTGCGGGAAGGCGGCGCGGTCGATCGCGGGCGCGGCCGCGCCGGTGGACGCGAGCGCGCGCGAGGGCGCGGGCAGCGCGAGCGCGGCGACGGCGAGGGTGGCGTTGCGCAGGAAGCGGCGGCGGTCGAGCGGCGGCATGCGGGCGTCCGTGGGGCGGGAAGCCGACGTGTATCGCCGAGCGCGATGACGCGCGGATGACGTCGCGCGCCGTCGTCGTGGCGACGCATCCGCGTCACCGCGATGCAACCTCGCGCGGCCACGGTGCGCTGCTCGCGACGGCGCCCCTCGCCGCCGCGCCCACGCCCCCAGACACCTCGCCGAAGGATCGCCGATGAACCGCACCTCCGCCCCGCCGCGCCGCCGCGCCCTCGTCCTCGCCACGGCCGTCGCGCTCGCCTCTCCGCTGGCCTGCGCCCAGTCGGCGTCCACGCAGCCCGAGGCCACCGAGCTCGACGCCATCACCGTGACCGCGCAGAAGCGCGACCAGCAGATCCAGGACGTGCCGATCGCCATCAGCGCGCTCGACGCCGACGCGCTCGACGCGCTCAACATCACCGGCTTCGAAAGCCTGTCGGGCTACGTGCCCGGCCTGCAGACCCAGGTGCAGAGCCCGAACAACCCCGGCTTCGTGATCCGCGGCATCACCTCGGACTCCGGCGACAGCCAGGTGGAGCCGCGCGTGTCGGTGTACCAGGACGGCGTCAGCCTCTCGCGCTCGCGTGGCGCGGTGGTGGAGTTCTTCGACCTCGAGCGCATCGAGGTGCTGCGCGGCCCGCAGGGCACCCTGTTCGGCCGCGCCGCCCAGGTGGGCGCGGTGCACCTGATCCAGGCCAAGGCCGAGGACGCGTTCTCGGCGCGCGTGCGCGTGGGTGCCGGCACCGACAGCGAGCGCTACCTCGACGGCTTCCTCAACGCGCCGATCGTCGACGGCGTGCTCGCCGCGCGCCTGGCGGTGTTCTCGCAGGAGCGCGACGGCAGCATCGAGAACCTCGCCGGCGGCACCCTCAACGGCCGCGACACCAACGCCGCCCGCCTCAGCCTGCGCCTGCAGGCCGGCGACGACGCCACCTTCGACCTGATCCTCAACCACCAGCAGGACGACGGCCCGGGCACGGCCTTCCGCTCCGCGGCGATCCCCGACCGCACCGGCAACACCAGCCCGTTCGGCACCGCCCAGCTCAACCGCGGCACCGCCCTCGGCCTCGACCGCGAGGTGCAGGGCGCCACGCTGCTGGGCGAGATCGCGCTCAACGACGCCTGGAGCCTGAGCACGATCAGCGGCTGGCGCCGCTTCGACAGCCTCGAGCAGTTCGACGCCGATGGCTCGCAGGTCTACGCGCTGGAGTTCGCCGAGGACGCGCTGGGCCGCCAGGCCAGCCAGGAGGTCCGGTTCAACTTCGATGGCGGCGAGGGCTTCACCGGCTTCCTCGGCGCCTCGTGGTTCAACGAGGAGGGCTCGCAGCGCGTGCCCTTCAGCACCGACGAGCGCAGCTTCTTCGCGCTGGTCTCGCCGCTGCTGGCGGGCTTCGGCGTGCCGACCATCCCGCTGCTCAACCCCGACGGCACCCCGAACACGTCGTTCGGCACCAACCCGCTCACCAACACCCCGCTCAAGCCGCTGCACGGCGAGGTCTACACCAACTTCGGCGAGGTCGAAGCCTTCGAGCTGTTCGCCGATGGCACCTGGGCGCTCACCGACGCCACCTCGCTCACGCTCGGCCTGCGCGGCAGCCGCGAGGACGTCAGCAACGGCTACGAGGCCGGCCTGCTCGGCACGCCCAGCAGCCTGACCGTGCTCGGCCTCTCGGGCAGCCCGACCGGCGCGATCCTGTTCGCCCCGACCGCGGGCCGGGTGGAGGGCGGCGATCGCTTCGACGCGCTGGTCGGCCGCGCGGTGCTGGCGCACGCCTTCTCCGACACGCTCGACGGCTACGCCAGCGTCGCCCGCGGCCGCCGCCCGGACGTGGTGCAGGTGGACGGCACGGGCACCGAGGTGCTGCCGGCGGAGGTGGTGTGGAGCTACGAGATCGGCCTGAAGGGCGGCGACCGCGACTTCCGCTACGACGTGGCCGCGTTCTACTACGACTACTCCGACTTCCAGGCCCAGGTCGAGAACCCCAACGCGCCGCCGTTCTTCATCGCCACCAACGCCGGCAACGCCCATGCGCTGGGCCTCGAGCTGAGCCTCGACGGCGAGCTGGCCGACGGCCTGCGCGCGTTCTTCAACTACGGCTACATCGGCGCGCGCTTCAACGCCCTCGACGACGACGGCAACCCGCAGCAGCTCGCCGGCAACCGCTTCCGCCTGACCCCGGACCACACCGCGGCGCTGGGCCTCGACTGGCGCGTGGACCTCGCCGGCGGCACGTTCTACCTGCGCCCCAGCGCGACCTGGCGCTCGAAGGTGTTCTTCGAGGACGCCAACCAGCCGGGCATCGAGCAGGGCGCCTACGCGCTGGTGAACCTCAACCTGGGCTGGCGCTTCGGCCAGGGCCGCTACGACATCGGCCTGTACGCCAACAACCTGCTCGACGAGGACTACCTGATCGACGCGGGCAACACCGGCGCGCTGTTCGGCATCCCGACCTTCGTGGCCGGCTCGCCGCGCCAGGCCGGCGTGCGCTTCTCGGCGACCTTCTGAGGCCGGGCGGGAGGACGCCCGCGGCCATGGCGCGCTAGGATGCCGCCATGGCCGACGCCTCCCGCGATCCCCGCGAGCCCGCCGAGCGCAACGTGCTCGGCGGCGCCCTCGCCACCTGCTCCACCGCGCCGATGACCGGCTGGCACCGCGACGGCTGCTGCCGCAGCGGCCCCGACGACGTCGGCCGGCACCACGTCTGCGCGGTGATGGACGCGCGCTTCCTGGCCTTCAGCGCCGCGCGCGGCAACGACCTCATGACGCCCCGCCCGGCCTGGGGCTTCCCCGGGCTGGTGCCCGGCGACCGCTGGTGCCTGTGCGCCAGCCGCTGGGCCGAGGCCGACGCGGCCGGCGTGGCGCCGCGGGTCGTGCTCGAGGCCACCCATGCCCGCGCGCTCGAGGTGGTGTCGCTGGCCCGGCTGCAGGCCCACGCCGCAGGGGACTGACGGGCACGCGCCCGCGCAGGGCGGTGTGGCCGCGGGAAACGGAACGGGCCCGCGCAAGGCGGTGCCGCCGCGATGAACGGAACGGGCCCGCGCAAGGCGGGCCCGTGTGCTGCCGCCGGGGCGGCGGGTAGGTTCAGCCGGCGCGGGTCAGAAGCGCACGCCCAGCGACGCGCCCACGACCCAGGGATCGACCGCCACGGTGCCGATCGCGGCGCCGTCGAGCGTCAGCTCCGACGACCAGTCGAGGTAGCGCGCGTCCAGCCGGGCGAACACGCGCTCGCCCATCAGGAAGTCCACGCCGGCCGTGGCCATCGCGCCCTCGCCGGTCTCCACGCCGAGGCGGGTGCCGGCCAGCGGGCCGGTGGTGCTCTCGCCGTCGACGTTGGTGTGGTGGTAGCCGAGGCCCACGAAGGGGCGGAACGACTCGCCGGCGTCGAAGTAGTACTGCGCGCTCAGCGCGACGGGCTGGTGGCGGAGGCCGGCGGCCTGCAGGCCGTCGAGGCTGACGGTGTGGCTGTAACGGTCCAGCGCGCCCCAGAGCTCGACGCCCAGGCCGGCGTCGTTGATCCAGGCCAGGCCGAGGGTCGCGGCGCCGTCGCCGTCGATGGCGCTCTCGAACGCCCCGCCCGCGACGGGGCCCGGGGCCGAGCGCGGGTCGAGCTGCGACCAGCCGCCGGTGACCTGGAAGCCGCTCGCACCGGCGTGGCCGGCGGCGGCGAGGGAGGCGAGGGCGAGGGTGCTGATGGCGAGGATCTTCATGGCGGTGCTCCTGCATGTGTGCGCCGGGCGGGGGGTGGCCGCGGCGCCCCGTCGAAGGGAGGTCGACCTTGGCCCCCGGGCGGTGAACCCGCCCTGTCCCGTCCGTGAGGCCGGGGTGAAACGCAAGCCCATGAATTCACGGGGGTTTCAGGCGGGCGGGCGGTGTCACGCGGGCGAGGTGGCAAGCCCCCCCGGGGGGCGGGCTAGGATCGGGCGGTCCCCAGGAGTGCCCCGTGTCGCCCAGCAAGCCCACTTCCGACGGCGCCGAGCCCCTCGCCGCCGAGCCGTCCGCGGTCCCGCCCGGCGAGGTCCTCGCGCGTCGCGCGACCCGCGCGCTGGACGAAGCGCTGGCCGACCTCGCCCTGGGCGGCAGCGCCCGCCACCGCGGCGTGCACCAGGCCCGCAAGGCCATCCGCCGCGCCCGCGCGGCGCTGCGGCTGGGCGGCGCCGCGATCGGTCCCGGCCTCGGCTGGCTGGACCGCCGCCTGGCCCGCATCGGGCGCTCGCTGTCGCCGCTGCGCGATGCGCAGGCGCTGGTCGAAGCCGTGCAGCGGGCCCGCCGCGAGGACGCCGAGGCCGGCGGCGAGGCCGCGCTGGTGCTGGCGCGCGCCGAACGCGCCGCGGCCGCGCGCCGCGCCCGCGTGGCCAAGGCCGCGCTGGCCGAGGATCCCGGCCTGCAGGGGCATCGCGACCAGCTGCGCCTGCTGCGCGCGGCGCTGGCCGGCCTCGCGTGGGAGCGGGTGGACGCCGACGGGCTCGCGCGGGAGATCGCCACCGCGCGCGACGCGGCCGCGCAGGCCTGGGCGCGGGCGAAGGCCCGCGACCGCGACGAGGACTGGCATCGCTGGCGCCGCCGCTCGCGCTGGCTGGCGCAGCAGCGCTCGCACCTGAAGGAGGCCGCGCCGCCGCTGGCCAAGGGCCTGGGCGGGCATGCCGAACGCGCCGCGCTGCTGGGCGAGGCGCAGGACTACGTGCTGTTGAAGGAGGCCTGCGGCAAGCGCTCGCCGTTCGCGAAGGCCGACCGGGCCGCGCTGCTGGCCCTGGCCCTGGAGGCGCTGGCGCGCCTGCGCGCCCGGGCCGAGGCGCCCGCCGAGGCGAAGCGCGAGGACGACGGCCCGGCCGTGGTCCCGGTGGCGCCGGAGGCGACCGCGGCGGCAACGCGACCGCCGGCACGCGCCGGCGGTCGCGGTCGATCTCAGAAGACCAGGCCGACCGACAGGCCGTAGACGATCGGGTCCACGTCGACGCTGCCGACGAGCACGCCGCCCGGCAGGGCGCCGGCCATGCCGGTCGGCTGCGGGCCGGCCGAGCCGGCCAGGTGCACGTCGCTCGACCAGTCGATGTAGCGCACGTCGGCGCGCACGAACACGCGCTCGGTGACCTCCCAGTCCACGCCGCCGGTGACGGTGTAGCCGGAGGGCTCCTCGAGCTCGACGAGCAGGAAGTCGTAGTCCGGCAGCGTGGTGGCGGAGACGTCCACGCGGTGGTAGCCCACGCCCACGTACGGGCGGAACTCGCCCGAGCCGAAGCGGTACAGCGCGTTGATCGACAGCGGGCGCTGGTCGATGCGGGCGAACTCGCCCACGCCGTCGCCCAGGCTGAGGGTGTGCTCGGCGTCGCCCAGCGCGCCGTTGAGCTCGACGGCGAAGGCGTCGTTGCCGCCGAAGCGGTAGCCGACCAGGCCGGTGAGGGCGTTGGCGGTGTCGAGGCGGCTGGAGGTGCCGTCGATGTCGCCGGGCGAGGAGGACGGGTCGTAGGCGTGGACGCCGAGGCCGCCGTAGAAGCCGCCGGCATGGGCGGTGGAGGCGCAGGCGAAGGCGATGGCCAGGGTGGCCAGGGAGGCGAGGGGCTTCATGGGTGCTGCGTTCCTTGCGGGATGGAGGAGGGCCGGCGGCGCGTGGCGGCGGGCTGGGCAAGGAACGCTGGCGGGTGCTCGGACCGGACAGCACGCGGCATGGGCGCCGCGTCTTCGCGACCGCCGGCCGGTGCCGGCGGTCGCGGTCGCACTCAGAAGTTCAGGCCGACGGCCAGGCCGTAGACGATCGGGTTGACGTCGGCGGTGCCCACGCCGGTGCGCACGCCGGCGGTGTCGACGAGGAACACGTCGCTGGCCCAGTCGATGTAGCGGGCGTCGGCGCGCACGAACAGGTTGTCGGTGAGCTGCCAGTCGATGCCGCCGGTGACGGTGAAGCCGCTGCCGTTGTCGGCGGTGAGCGGCGCGCCGGTGAGGGCGCCGATGCCGACCACCGAGATGTCGACGTGGCTGTAGCCGCCGCCCACGTACGGGCGGAACTCGCCCTCGCCGAAGCGGTACAGGAGGTTCGCGGTGACCGGGCGGTGCTCGACGGCCGCGGCCGGGCCGACGCCGTCGATGGTCAGCACGTGGTTGTAGTCGGAGACCGCGCCGGTGACCTCGATCGCGAAGGCGTCGTTGGCGCCGAAGCGGTAGCCGAGGATGAGGTTGAGCGACTCGTCGGTGTCGACGGTCGAGCCGCCGCCCGCGATCGTGCCGGTGTCGGACTTCGGGTCGACCGCGGCGTAGCCGAGGCCGGCGTACAGGCCCTCGGCCTGGGCCGAGGTGGAGAAGGCGAGGGCGGCCGCGAGGGCGGCGAGCGGGGCGAGCTGCTTCATCTGGGGGCACTCCTGAGGGGATGGGGGTCGTGGGCCACGGGCCGCCGCCGTCTGCGGGCGGCTGGCGTCGAGGCCGGCGGAGGGTGTCCATCGCGCGGTCGAGCAACCGTGAGCCGCGCGTGGGCGGCGGGTGAACGCCGGGCCGGAAGTCACCATGGCCTCGGACACGTGCCCCGGCCCCGGGCCGCGCGGAGACTGCGATCCACCGCCATTCCCCACGAGGACGCCCGCATGCGCCGCCATCCCCCCTCTCCGGCCCCGTCGACCCTCCTGCGCCGCGCGCTGCGCGGCGCCCTGGCCCTCGGCGCCCTCGCCGCCGCCCCGGCGATCGCCGCCGACGCGCACATCGGCGGCCACGACGTGCACTGCGACGTGCAGTCGGACTACGCGCTCGACCTCGAGGGCCCCGGCCTGCGCTTCCACCGCGAGGACGGCGCGCCGCGCGAGGTCCGCGTGCACGACGGCCGGCTGTGGGTCGACGGCGTCGCGGCCGAGGTGGACGCCGCGGACGCGCGCCGGCTGCGCGCGCTCGAGGACGGTGTCGGCGAGATCGTGCCGCGCGCGATGGACGTGGCCCGCGAGGGCGTGGCGATCGCGTTCGACGCGCTCGAGGCCGTCGCCAGCGGGCTGTCGGAGGCGCCGGCGCCCATGCTGGCCCAGCTGCGCTCCACCCGCGGGCGCATCGACGCGCTGATCGAGGACTACGCCCGCGCCCCGCGGATGGACGACGCCGCCATCCAGGCCGAGGTCGACGCGATCGCCGAGGAGATCGTCCCGCTGCTGGTCGCCGAGGTCACCCGCGCCGCCGTCGGCGCCGCGATGTCCGGCGACGCCGAGCGCGCCGAGGCCCTGGGCCAGCGCGCGGCCGCGATGGGCGAGGAGATCGAGCGCCTGGTCGAGCCCCGCGCCGAGGCGCTGGCGGCGCGCGCCCAGGCGCTGTGCGACGAGGTCGCCGCGCTCGACGCGGTGGAGTCCGGCCTGGCCTGGCGCGACGCCGACGGCGCGCCGCTGGACCTGCTGCGGGTCGGCGCCGAGTAAGGCCGGGCGCGCGGCGATGGCCACGGGCCATCGCCGCCGCTGTCCCGCGCGGACAGGCGACCGGCGCCATTCCATACGTATGCGGATTTGGCCACGCGCCCCGCGACGCGCCAGAATGCACGCCTAGCCCGGCCGAGGCGTCGGGGCGCGGAGGATGCAGATGGCAGCACTGAAGGAAGCGCGCGTGCCCGACCTGGGCAGCGCCGGCGTACCGGTGATCGAACTGCTGGTGAAGGTGGGCGACACCGTCGCCGCCGACCAGGGCCTGGTCACGCTCGAATCCGACAAGGCCACGATGGAGGTGCCGTCGCCGTTCGCCGGCGTCGTGCGCGAGCTGAAGGTCAAGCTCGGCGACGAGCTGAGCGAGGGCGACGTGGTCGCCATGATCGAGGTGGCCGAGGCCGGCGCCGCGCCCGCCAAGGCCGAGG
>JBHYGK010000026.1:0-38550 GCA_051859045.1 Lysobacteraceae bacterium
GCGCGGGCTTCTCGCGCTGGCGCCGCTGGCCGGCCTCGCGCCCGGCGCGCTGCCGGCGCGGCCGTTCCCCAGCGCCGACGCCGCGTGGTCGGCGCCGGCGCTGCAGCGCGGCGGACGCGCCGAGGCCGAGGCCACGCTGGCGGGCTTCCTGCACGTGCGCGGCGAGCACTACACCCGGCTGATGAGCCGCCCCGACGCGGGCGCCGAGGCCTGCACGCGGCTGTCGCCGCACCTGGCCCACGGCACGCTGTCGATGCGCGAGGCGCTGCGCGCGATCGACGCCCGCGCCGACGCGCTGCGCGCGCTGCCCCCGGCCGCGCGCGGGCAGTGGCCGCGGGCGATGGCCAGCGCGCGCTCGCGGCTGCACTGGCACTGCCACTTCATCCAGAAGCTCGAGAGCGAGCCGGCGATCGAATGGCGCAACATCAACCGCGGCTACGACGGCCTGCGCGAGGACGCCTTCGACCGCGGCCACTTCGAGGCCTGGGCCGCCGGCGCCACCGGCTGGCCCTTCGTGGACGCGTGCATGCGCTCGCTGGCGGCCACCGGCTGGTTGAACTTCCGCGCCCGCGCGATGCTGGTCGCGGTCGCCAGCTGGCAGCTGTGGCTGCACTGGCGCGAGCCGGGCCTGCACCTGGCGCGGCTGTTCACCGACGTCGAGCCGGGCATCCACTGGTCGCAGATGCAGATGCAGGCCGGGGTCACCGGCATCAACATCCCGCGCATGTACGACCCGGTGAAGCAGTCGCTCGACCAGGACCCCGAGGGCCGCTTCATCCGGCGCTGGGTGCCGGAGCTGGCCGGGGTCCCGGGCGACTGGGTGCACGCGCCGTGGCGGATGCCGGCGGCGCTGCAGCGCCGGGCCGGGGTGCGGATCGGCGTCGACTACCCGGCGCCGCGGGTCGACGCCGCCGCCGCAGCGCGCGAGGCCAAGGCCCGGCTGGCGCGCTGGCGCGAGGGCGCGCGCGGCCTCGCCGGGCTCAGCCAGGCGGTGCTGGAGCGCCACGGCAGCCGGCGGCGCCGGATCACGCCCGATCCGCGGCCGCTGCCGGCGCCGCCTCCGCAGGGCACACTGTTCTGAGCGTGGCCCCCGGGCCGCGCCTTGCGCCGGCGACGATCGCCCCGATCACGGACGGCCCCACCCCCGACGCCCGCTGCCCATGCCCTCGATCCCCGGCGCCCCGATGCGCCCCGCCCCGATGCCCTCCCCGCCACCGCGCCACGTCCGCCCGGCGCGGCGCGCCCCGCGGCTCGCCGCCGCCGTGCTGCTCGCGCTGGGCCTCGCCGGCCCGGCCGCCGCGGCCATCGACCTGCCCGGCGGCGAGGGCGAGCCGCGGGGCACGCGGGCGGCCTGCGCCGCGCAGTCCGACATCGAGGCCTATCCGCCGATCGTGAACCTGCGCGTCGACAACGACCTGCTGGCCCGCCAGGACCAGGGCTACACCAGCGGCGTGCTGCTGAGCCTGGTCTCGCCGAACCTGCGCGACTACCGCGACGACCCCTGCCTGCCGTGGCTGGCGCGGCGCATCAACGCCCACCTCACCCGCCTGCAGCCCGCCGGCGGCTGGGACCAGGCCAACATGGTGGTGCGCTTCGGGCAGGCGATCTTCACCCCGGAGGACCCGCTGCCCACGACGCTGATCGCCGACGACCGCCCCTATGCCGGCGCGCTGATGCTCGGCCTCGGCTACAACGCCCGCCGCGGCGACGACCTGCACGCGACGCTGCTCAGCGTGGGCGTGCTGGGCCCGTCCTCGCGCGCCGAGCAGACCCAGCGCGCGATCCACGCGCTGACCGGCAGCGAGGACTTCCGCGGCTGGGACCAGCAGCTCCGCGACGAGGCCCTGGCGTGGCTGCAGCACGAGCGCAGCCGCCGGCTGGCCGGGCGCGCCGGGGGGACCTGGGACGCGATCGGCCACTGGGGTGGCGGCATCGGCACGCCGGTCACCTACGCCAACGCCGGCGTCGAGCTGCGCCTCGGCCTGCGCCTGCCCGACGACTTCGGCTCCAGCCCGCTCCGGCTGGCCGGCGACAACACCGCGCCCGGCGGCATCCCGCGCGAGCGCCGGCTGGCCTGGCACGCCTTCCTGAGCACGGACGCGCAGTGGGTGCTGCGCGACGTCACCCTCGACGGCAACACCTGGCGGCGCAGCCACCGGGTCGACCGCCGGCCGCTGCAGGCCGAGGCGACGCTGGGCTTCGCCGCCACCCGCGGGCGCTGGAAGTTCGCGCTGGCGCGCACCTGGCGCACGCGCGAGTTCGAGGGCCAGCGCGAGTCGCCGAGCTTCGGCAGCTTCACGATCAGCCGCGCGATGTAGGCTGCGCGGCATGCCCCGCCGCCCGCCCGCCCTCGCCGCCGCCCTGCTCGCCGTCGCCGTGCTCGCGGCGGCGCCCGTCCTCGCCGGCGCCGGCGAGGACGTCCCGGGCGCCGCGCCCGCGCCGCCGCCGGCCATGCCGCGCCCGCCGGCGATGCCGTGGCCCAGCGAGGATCCCGCCGGCTGGCTGCTCGCCCACGTCGACGTCGAGACCACCGGGCTCGATCCCGCCTGGCACGCGATGACCGACATCGGCATCGCCTGGACCACCCTCGACGGCGTCGAGGTGGAGCGCCTGTACGTGCGGATCCTGCCGGACCACCCCGAGCGCGCGGATCCCGGCGCGCTGGCGGTGAACGGCTTCGACCCGGCCTACTGGCGCGCGCACGGCGCGGTGGACGAAGCCGAGGCGGTGCGCCGGCTCACCGAGGCGCACGCGCGCGTGCGCGGCGACCGCCAGGTGCTGTTCACCGGCTTCAACGCGTGGTTCGACCAGGGCTTCACCAGCGCGCTCCTCGCCCGCCACGGCGTGGCCTGGCGGGGGCTGTTCCACTACCACGTGCTCGACCTGCCCTCGATGGCCTGGGGCCGGGGCTGCCGCGGCGTCACCGGGCCGCTGCTGGCGCGCGAGCTGGGGCTGCCGGCCGAGACCCGGGTGCCGATCGAGCACACCGGCATGACCGGCGTGGACTTCAACCTCTCGGTCTACCGCGCGCTGCTGGCGGGCCGCGGCTGCGCGGCGGGCGGCGCGGCCGCGCCGGGCTGAGCCGGCCTCAGCGCGCGAGCCCCAGCTGGCGGTCGTGCAGGCGCGCGCCCAGCGCCAGCACCAGCAGCGCGCCGACCAGGCACATGAACATGTCCCACTGGGTGTCCCAGACGTCGCCCTGGGTGGCGAGGAAGGCGTCGGCCGCGCCGCCCCAGGCCAGCGCGGCCCACCACTCGAGCATCTCGAAGAACGCGCTGAAGCTCAGCGCCGCCGCCACGCACAGGTAGGCCAGCCAGCCGCCGGGCCGCAGCGGCGTGCACCGCAGCAGCAGCTCGCGCGCCAGCAGCGCCGGCACCACGCCCTGCATCAGGTGGCCGAGGCGGTCGTAGTGGTTGCGCGCCAGCTCGAACGCCTCCTGCACCCACAGCCCCAGCGGCGTCAGCGCGTAGGTGTGGTGGCCGCCGTACACCAGCACCAGCGCGTGCGCGGCCAGCAGCCAGCACAGCAGGCGGGTGAGCGGGAAGCGCCAGCGCAGCAGCAGCACGAGCGGCAGGGCGGGGATCACCCACACCACCTCGAGCAGCCAGGTGAGGCGGTCGGCCGGGCCGACGGCCGACCACGCGAACGCGCCCAGCACCAGCGCGACCAGCAGGGTGCCCTCGCGTCGCCCGGGCGAGCGGACGGCGGCGGCATCGACGGCGGAGGGCGGCGACGCGGCGTGGGACATGGGGCGGGCTCCTGCGGACGCGCCGCGGGACGCGGCCGGCGCCTTCCGAGCCTCCCACCGCGATGGCCTCGCGGCAAGGCCGGTGCTAGCGTCGGCCGCCTTGCCCCCAGCCCCGGACCCACCCATGCCGCCTCGCCCGCTCCGCGCCACCCTGCCCCGCCTGGCCCCGCTCGCCGTGGCGCTGCTGCTCGCCGCCTGCGCCGGCGAGGCCCCGCCCGCCGCCGACGCCGCGCTGGCCGAGGGCGGCGCGGGCCGCATCGAGGCGCACGTGCGCTTCCTCGCCGACGACCTGCTCGAGGGCCGCGACGCGGGCACCCGCGGCTACGACATCGCCGCGCTGTACGTGGCCGCGGAGTTCCGCCAGCTCGGCCTCGCCCCGGGCGGCGACGACGGCGGCTACCTGCAGCGCGTGCCGATGCTGAAGGTCGAGCGGCTGCGCGAGGACGCGCGCTTCACGATCGACCACGACGGCGCGCAGCGCGCGTTCGCGTTCGAGTCGGAGTGGCTGCCCGGGGCCAACGCCAACGCCGAGCAGTTCACGCTGAGCGCGCCGCTGGTCTTCGTCGGCCAGGGCGTGGTGGCACCGGAGTTCGACCACGACGACTTCGCCGGCGTGGACGTGCGCGGCAAGATCGCGGTGCTGTTCGGCGGCGCGCCGGCCGCCCTCGAGGGCGACGCCCGCGCGCACTACGCCTCGGGGCGGCAGAAGGCCGAGGCGCTGGTCGAGCGCGGCGCGGTGGGCGTGGTGTACCTGCGCGACCCGAAGGCCGAGGAGCGCGGGCCCTGGGCCCGCGGCGCGCGCGGCTGGGCCGCGCCCTCGATGCGCCTGCGCGGCGCCGACGACCGCCCGCTCGACACCTTCCCCGAGCTCGTCGCCAGCGCCAGCCTCAGCCTCGAGGCCAGCCGCGCGCTGCTGGAGTCCGCGGGCCGCGATCCCGACGCGGTGTTCGCCGCGCTCGAGGCCGGCGAGCTCGAGGCCTTCGAGATCCCCGGCCTGGCCACGATCGCCGGCCGCGCGCGGCATACGCCGGTCGAGAGCCACAACGTGGTGGCCGTGCTGCCCGGCACCGACCCGGCGCTGGCGGCGGAGCACGTGGTGTTCACCGCCCACCTCGACCACGTCGGCATCGGCGCCGAGGTCGGCGGCGACGCGATCTACAACGGCGCGCTCGACAACGCGCTCGGCGTCGGCATCCTGCTCGAGGCCGCGCGCCAGGCCCGCGCCAGCGGCGTGCCGACCGGCCGCAGCCTGGCCTTCGTCGCGCTGACCGCCGAGGAGAAGGGCCTGCTCGGCGCCGAGCATTTCGCGCGCAACCCCAGCGTCGACGGCCCGCTGGTGGCCAACCTCAACATGGACATGCCGGTGCTGCTGGGCGACGTCGACGACGCGGTGCCGATCGGCATGGAGCACTCCAGCCTGCAGGCCCACGTGGAGGCCTCGGCCGAGGCGCTGGGCATGCGCCTGACGCCCGACCCGATCCCGGAGGAGAACGTGTTCGTGCGCTCCGACCAGTACGCCTTCATCCGCCAGGGCATCCCGGCGGTGTACATGGACGGCGGCGTGCACCTGCGCGAGGAGGGCGAGGACGGCGTGGCGATGCTCACCGGCTTCCTGCGCACCCACTACCACCAGCCCTCCGACGACCTCGCGCTGCCGATCCACTACCCCAGCGCGGCGCGCCTGGCCGAGCTCAACCGCGAGATCGGGCTGCGGGTCGCGAACGATCCCGAGCGCCCGCGCTGGAACGAGGGCGACTTCTTCGGCGAGCGCTTCGGCCGCGCCGCCGGCACCGCCGCCGGCGACTGAGCCGGCGCGGGCAACGCGGCGTCCCGGCCGGGGCGTCGCGCGGCCGGGCGCGCTGGCCCAGACTGCGCGCCCGCCCCGCCCGACCCGTCCACCATGCGCATCCCCGCCCGCCACGCCAACCTGCTGTTCGCCGCGATCATGTCGCTGCTGATGGCGCTGATCATGTCGGGGCTGATCACCGCCGCGAACCGCGGCCTCGCGCCGGGCTACCTGCTGGCCTGGGGCCGCAGCTTCGCGATCGCCTGGCCGATCGCGTTCCCGCTGGTGCTGCTGCTGGCCCCGCGCGTGCGCGCGCTGGTCGGGCGCCTCACCGCGGAGCGCTGAGGCCGGCCGCGGCGGGCCCGCGCGGGGCGCGTCAGGGCGCGGCCTTGACCGTGCGCAGCACGAAGCTGGAGTTCACGTCGGCCACCAGGCCGTCGGCCAGCAGGCCGTCGAGCAGGAAGCGCGAGAAGTGCTCGAGGTCGCGCACGCCCACCTGCACCAGGTAGTCCATCTCGCCGGTCAGCGCGTGGCAGGCCAGCACCTCGTCCCAGCCCTGCACCCGGGTCGCGAAGCCGGCGATCGCCTCGGCGTCGTGGCGGGCGAGCTGCACGCGCACGAAGGCCTGCAGGCCGATGCCCATCGCGGCGGGGTCGAGCTCGGCGCGGTAGCCGCGGATCACGCCCTCGGCCTCGAGCTTCTGCACCCGGCGCAGGCAGGCGGACGCCGACAGCGCCACGCGCTCGGCCAGCTCGGCGTTGCTCAGGCGGCCCTCGCGCTGGAGGGTGCGCAGGATGGCGAGGTCGGTGCGGTCCATCGGGGCTCCGGATGCGGGTAGCGGCGACCGATCCTGCGGCTGATCGACCCATGAGCGCAAGGAACGTGCGCCACAACGGCCATGGCGCGCAACTTCGCAATCCGATTGCGCGGCCCCGCGGCTATCCTGTGCGTCCTCGCGCCACGCCCCGCCGGAGCCCGCCATGAACGCCCGCCGCCTCGAGTCCCAGGTCACCGACAAGGGCCTCGTCCCGGTCTACGCCACCGGCGTCGTCGCCCAGGACTGGGCGGGCTACACCGACGAGGACCACGCGGTCTGGGCGACGCTGTTCGAGCGCCAGCGCGCGCTGCTGCCGGGCCTGGCCTGCCGCGAGTTCCTCGAGGCGCAGGACGCGATGGGCATGAGCGCCGACCGCATCCCGAAGTTCGAGGAGCTCAACGCGGTGCTCGAGGCCGCCACCGGCTGGACCCTGGTGGCCGTGGAGGGCCTGCTGCCGGAGCTCGACTTCTTCGAGCACCTCGCGCACCGGCGCTTCCCGGTCACCTGGTGGATCCGCCGCCGCGACCAGCTCGACTACCTCTCCGAGCCCGACCTCTTCCACGACCTGTTCGGCCACGTGCCGCTGCTGATGAACCCGGTGTTCGCCGACTACATGGCCGCCTACGGCCGCGGCGGCGTCAAGGCGCACGCGATCGGGCCCGAGGCGCTGGCCAACCTGACCCGGCTGTACTGGTACACGGTGGAGTTCGGCCTGATCGACACCCCCGAGGGCCTGCGCATCTACGGCTCGGGCATCGTCAGCTCCAAGGGCGAGAGCGTGTACTGCCTGCGCGACGACGCGCCCAACCGCATCGGCTTCGAGCTGGAGCGGGTGATGCGCACGCGCTACCGCATCGACACCTACCAGAAGACCTACTTCGTGATCCGCGGCTTCGAGGAGCTGTTCGAGGCCACGCGCCCGGACTTCACCCCGATCTACGCGCGCCTGGCCGAGACCGGCAGCGTGCCGGCCGGCACGGTGCTCGACGGCGACCGCGTGTTCCACCGCGGCAGCGGCGCGGGCTGGGCGCTCGACGGCGACGTCTGAGCCGGCGCCTCAGCCGGCCCAGCGCGCCCAGGCCAGGCCCAGCGCCGCGGCCAGCAGCATCGCCAGCAGGCCGCCGACCACCCGCCACGCATAGCCACGGCTGCCGGCGGCGAAGGCGACCACCGACTTCGCGAGCACGCTCGCGCCCAGCAGCAGCACGAGGCCCAGCTGCGCGTCCGCGATCGAGAGCTGCCCGCCGCGCGCCAGCTGGGCCAGGCCGGCGGCGGCGGCGTGCCATTCGGCGAGCGCGGCGAGGGTGGCCGCCACCAGGGCGCCGCGGCCGCCATAGGCGTCCTGCAGCCACGCGGCGGCCAGCAGCACGCCGGTGATCGCCAGCGCGAGCACGATCGCATGCCCCAGCCGGAACGCCGCCGCGGTGGCCTCGCGCGCCGGCAGCGAGGCGGCATCGCTGGGCGCACGCCACAGCCCCAGCGCGCCGCCGAGGGCCAGCACCGCCGCCGCCGCGCCCAGCGGCCACGCGCTGGCGCGCAGCAGCGCGGGCGACAGGCTGCCCACGATGCCCACCAGCAGCAGCAGCGAGGCCAGGTTCGACAGCAGCGCGGCGGCCACCGCGGAGGTGCGCAGCGCGGGCGACTCGCGCGCGCGCTGGCCGAAGCCGGCCACCGCCGCGGTGGACGACACGAAGCCCGAGAAGAAGCCCGCCACCGGCAGGCCCCAGCGCGCGCCCACCATGCGCAGCGCGACGTGGCCGACCATGCCCACCGCCATCACCAGCACCACCAGCCGCCACACGGCGCGCGGGCGCAGCACGCCCCAGGGATCGACCGCGACGTCGGGCAGCAGCGGCAGCACCACCAGCGCCGAGGCCAGCAGCAGCAGGCCGTCGTGCACCTCGCGCGCGCTGAGCACCTCGCGCGAGAAGCGGTGCAGCGCGGGCTTGGCCTCGAGCAGGCCGGCCACCAGCACGCCCAGCGCGGCCGCGAGCCCGGGCGCGGGGATCGCCAGGCCGCCCAGCAGCGCCGTCAGCAGCAGCGCCAGTTCGCCGGTCAGGCCGGGATCCTCCGCGCGGGTCTGGCGGTAGCTCATCGCCGCGAAGCCGGCCACGGCGAGCAGCACCGCGACGAAGACCGCGAGGTGCAGGCCGAAGGCCACCGCGCCGGCCAGGGCGACCACCGCGTGCGTGCGCAGGCCGGCGACGACGGCCTGCTCGGGCTTGCGCCGCTCGCGCACCAGGCCCACGAGCAGGCCCACGCCCAGCGCGCTGGCAAGGCCGGCGAGGGGCCAGGCGGAGGGCGTGGCGGCGAGGACGAGCTCGGCGGTCGGGGTCATCGGGGCGCCCGGTCGGGAGCCGCGAGCATGGCCCCGGCGTCCGGCGGGCGGCAAGCCCGCGCCGCCCTCCGGGGCGGACGGGTTTTCCGGCATGCTGGACGCGCACCGGGACCGCGCGTACGGGTGCGCCGCCTCCCGGCCACGCGCCCCCGGGACACTCCACCCCGCCCGCCAGAGCCCCGCATGCCGCCCGAGCCGACCCGCGACCCCGCCCCGTCCGCAGCCCCCGCCGCGCCCGCGCCGCCGCGCAAGCGCGACGCCGAGTTCTGGATCGCGATCGGCGCGCTCGCCATCAGCGGCCTCGCCATGCTGTCGTCGCTGATGCAGGTCAACGTGCAGCGCAACCAGGAGCGCGCGATGGTCTGGCCGCACGTCAGCGCCCGGCCGGCGTTCTCGGCCACCGGCTACGAGTTCGTCGCCCGCAACAAGGGCCTGGGCCCCGCGCTGGTGCGCGACGTGGCCATCCTGGTGGACGGGCGCCGCGTCGAGGGCTGGATCGAGGCGCTGGACGTGCTGGTCGGCCCCGGCCACGGCTACGGCTGGGACCGCATCCGCGCCAACGACCTGCAGGACACCGTGCTGGGGGCGGACGAGTCGGCGCGCCTCTTCGCCATCGACTGGGACGACCGCCTGCGCGCCGCCTTCCCGGGCGACGACCGGGTACAGGTGCGGATCTGCTACTGCTCCTTCCTCGGCGAGTGCTGGACCAGCCGCGACGGGCTCGACCACGACCGGGTGGAGCAGTGCCCGGTCGACGGGACGCCGTCCGGAGGCTGACCCCGGCCGGCGCCGCCGGCGCGGATTCGGGCGAGAATGGCGGCCCCGCCACCCGACCGCCGCCAGGAGCCCGCGCGATGTCCAGCCCCGTCCAGCTCACCCGCTTCCTGATCGAGGAGCAGCGCGCCGGCCGCGTGTCCGCCGACCTGCGCCTGCTGGTCGAGGTGGTGGCCCGCGCCTGCAAGCACATCGCCAACGCGGTCAACAAGGGCGCGCTGGGCGGCGTGCTCGGCGACGCCGGCACCGGCAACGTGCAGGGCGAGGCGCAGAAGAAGCTCGACGTGCTCAGCAACGAGATCCTGCTCGAGGCCAACGCCTGGGGCGGCCACCTCGCCGGCATCGCGTCCGAGGAGATGGAGCTGCCGCACCGGATGCCCGACGCCACGCCGCGCGGCAACTACCTCCTGCTGTTCGATCCGCTCGACGGCAGCTCCAACATCGACGTCAACATCGCCGTGGGCACCATCTTCTCGGTGCTGCGCTGCCCCGAGGGCGTCACCGAGCCGGTCGAGGCCGACTTCCTGCAGCCGGGCACCGCGCAGGTGGCGGCGGGCTACACGATCTACGGCCCCAGCACGATCCTCGTGCTGACCGTCGGGCACGGCACCCACGCCTTCACCCTCGACCGCGAGATCGGCAGCTTCGTGCTCACCACCCGCGACATGCAGGTGCCGGAGCAGACCAAGGAATTCGCGATCAACATGAGCAACCAGCGCCACTGGGAGCCGCCGATGCAGGCCTACGTGGCCGACCTGCTGGCCGGCACCACCGGCCCGCGCGGCAAGGACTTCAACATGCGCTGGGTGGCGAGCATGGTGGCCGACGTGCACCGCATCCTGACCCGCGGCGGCATCTTCATCTACCCGCGCGACCTCAAGGATCCGTCCAAGCCCGGCCGCCTGCGGCTGATGTACGAGGCCAACCCGATGGCGTGGCTGGTCGAGCAGGCCGGCGGCGCGGCCACCACCGGCCGCGCGCGCATGCTCGAGGTGCAGCCCACCGGCCTGCACCAGCGCGTGCCGGTGTTCCTGGGCTCGAAGGGCGAGGTGGAGGTGGCCACCGGCTACCACCACGCCTGGGACGCCGGGCGCGACGCGTGAGCGCGGCCATGCACGAGGAGCCCGGCGTGGGCGACTTCATCGAGGTCTACCACGACGCCCTGCCGCGGGAGCTCTGCGCGGCGATCGTCGCGCGCTTCGACGCCGACGCCTCGCAGCGCCCGGGCCAGGTCGGCGGCGGCGTGTTCCCCGAGCTCAAGCACAGCCGCGACATCAGCCTGCAGGGCCGCGCGGACTGGGCCGACGTCGAGGGCGCGCTCAACGCCGCGGTGTTCCAGGCCCTGCTGCGCTACGTGCGGCGCTACCCGCACATGCTGATCGCGCCGCTGATGTTCGAGATCCAGGGCGAGGGCGGCACGCGCCGCCGGATCACCGCCGAGGACCTGGCCGCGGCCGACGACGGCGGCGTGGCGCGACTGCTGGAGCACGCGCTGCGGCCGGGCTGGATCAACCTGCAGCGCTACGAGCCCGGCGTCGGCGGCTACCCCTACTGGCACTGCGAGCTGTTCCCGCGCGCGCCCGACGCCGAGACCCTGCACCGGCACCTGCTGTGGACGGTCTACCTCAACGAGGGCTTCGGCGAGGGCGAGACCGAGTTCCTCTACCAGGGCCGCCGGATCGCGCCGCGCACCGGCAGCCTGCTCGTCGCGCCGGCCGCGTTCACCCACACCCACCGCGGCAACCGGCCGCAGGGCGCGGCGAAGTACATCGCCACCAGCTGGGCGCTGTTCAACCGCGCCGAGCGGCTGTTCCCCGCCGGCTGAGGCCGGCGGCGGGTGATGCCCGCCGCGAGGCCTGTGCTTAACTCCACGGCATGGACCTCAGCCTGCTCGCCGCCTTCCTCCCCGACGCCCTGCTGCCGTGGCTCGCCGGCGCCTGGGCGGTGTACCTCGCGCTGCTCTCGGGCTGGATCGTGCTGCAGAAGCGCGAGCCGGTGGCGACGCTGAGCTGGGTGCTGGCGCTGGCCGCGCTGCCGGTGCTGGGCTTCGTGGTCTACCACCTGCTCGGGCCGCAGCGGATCCGGCGCCAGACCCTGCGGCGCGGGCGCAGCCGCGCGGCGCTCGGGGCCGAGCGCCCGCGCGCCGACGGCGAGGTGGAGTGCCCGCCGCTGTTCCGGCTCGGCGAGGCCGCCACCGGCTTCGCGCCGAGCAGCTGCCATGACGTGCGCCTGCTGGTCGGCGGCGCGGCGACCTACGACGCGCTGCTCGAGGCGATCGCCGGCGCGCGCGACCACGTGCACCTGGAGTACTACATCGTCGAGCCCGACCGCACCGGCACGATGCTGCGCGACGCGCTGGTGGCCAAGGCCCGCGAGGGCGTGCGGGTGCGCTGGCTGATGGACGCGATGGGCTCCTCGCGGGCCTCCGGCGCCTTCCTCGCGCCGCTGCTGGCCGCCGGCGGCGAGGTGGGCTGGTTCCACCGGATGCGCCTGCGCCGGCTGTGGCGGCCGACGCTGAACATGCGCACGCACCGCAAGATCGTGGTGGTCGACGGCGCGCTGGGCTTCACCGGCGGCATCAACGTCTGCGACGAGCAGGACCAGCGCCTCGACCCCGACGCGCACGACGACCTGCACCTGCGGATGGACGGCGCGGCGGTGCACTGGCTGCAGCTGGCCTTCCTCGAGGACTGGCACTACGCCACCGGCGTCGCGCTGCGCTCGCCCGCGCTGTTCCCCCGGGCCGTGCACGGCCCGGTCGAGGCGCAGGTGCTGCCCGCGGGGCCTGACTCGCCGTGGGAGCCGATCCACCGCGCGCAGGTGGCGGCGATCCACGCCGCACGGCAGCGGGTGTGGCTGTGCACGCCCTACTTCGTGCCCGGCGAGGCGGCGCGGATGGCGCTGCAGTCCGCGGCGATGCGCGGCGTCGACGTGCGCGTGTACCTCCCGCGGCGCTCGGACTCGCTGCTGACCACGCTCGCCGCGCGCAGCTACTTCGACGAACTGCGCGAGGCCGGCGTGCGGGTGTTCGAGTACCTGCCGCGGATGCTGCACGCGAAGGCGCTGCTGGTGGACGGGGACGTCGCGATGATCGGCAGCGCGAACTTCGATCCGCGCAGCTTCCGGCTGAACTTCGAGCTCGCGGTGCTGTTCCTCGACGCCGGCGTGGCCGGCCAGCTCGCGACGCTCGCGGAGACCGTGCAGGCGCGCTCGCGCGAGGTGCGCGGGCCACGCGCGCTGGCGCTGCCGGCGCGGCTGGCGGAGGCCGTCGCGCGGCTGTGCTCGCCGCTGCTCTGAGCCCGCGCGGGACCGACGGGCGGGCCGGAGCGGGGTTCGACCGGAGCCGCGCCGCGGCTACACTCGCGCGCATCCTCCGCCGACCGGTCGCCGCCATGCCCTGGGTCCTGCTCGCCCTCGCCTTCCTCGCCCTGATCGGCGCGGTCTACACCACCTCCGCGGCCGTGCTCGGCCTGCTGCTGCTCGCGTCGTTCGTGCTGTGCACGCTCGGGATCATGGGCCTGGTCGCGCAGCGCATGGCCTCCACGGCGCGCTCCGAGGCCTCGATGCTCGGCCCCGCCGAGCTCGCCGCGATCCGCGCCAAGCTCGAGGCCGACAAGGCCGCCGCCGCCCGCGACGCCGCGCCGCGGCAGGAGCACTGAGGTGGGCGGCTACTCGCTGCAGGCGCTCGCGATCATCGTGCTGGTCGGCGGCATCGCCGGCTGGCTGGCCGGGCTGCTGATGAAGGGCCGCGGCCTCGGGCTGCTGGGCAACATCGTGGTCGGCGTGCTCGGCGCCTTCGTCGGCGGCTGGCTGCTCGGGCTGGTCGGGGTGTCGATCGGCGGCGGGCTGCTGGGCGCCATCCTCACCGCGCTGCTCGGCGCGGTGGTGCTGCTGGCGCTGATCCGGCTCGTCGTCGGGCGCTGAGGCGCGCCGGCGCCGGCGCCGCGCCCTCAGCGCGGCGTGCCGCGCCGGCAGGCGTCGGAGCAGTACTTCACCTCGTCCCAGCAGCGCGCCCATTTGCGGCGCCACTCGAACGGGCGCTGGCACACCGGGCAGGTCTTCACCGGCTTGGCGTCGCGGTCGCGACGCCGCTCAGTCGACGGCGGCTTCGACACGATCGCGGCCGTTGCGCTTGGCGCGGTAGAGCGCGGTGTCGGCGCGCCGCAGCAGGGTCAGCGGGTCGTCCTGCACGCTGGGCACCTGGTGGGCCACGCCGATGCTCACGCTGACCGGGTTGGCCGGCGAGAAGCGCTGGCGGATGCGCTCGGCGCGGGCCAGGGCCTCGTCGGGGCGGGTGCCGGGCAGCAGCACCACGAACTCCTCGCCGCCGTAGCGCGCCACCATCTCGCGCTGGTGGTCCACGAAGCCTTCGAGCGCCTGCGCCACTTCGCGCAGCACGGCGTCGCCCTCGAGGTGGCCGTGGGTGTCGTTGTACTGCTTGAAGCGATCCACGTCGATCATCAGCACCGACAGCGCGCGGCGCTGGTCGAGGCAGCGCAGCCACTCACGCTGCAGGCCCTGCTCGAAGGCGCGGCGGTTGGGGATGCCGGTGAGGCCGTCCTCGGTGGCGAGCTCGGCGAGCTTGCGGTTGGCGTCCTCGAGCTCGCGGGTGCGCTCGGCGATCTTCGACTCGAGCTTCTTGCCGCGATCGACCAGGCGGCGGGTGCGCCGGCGCACGAGGGCTTGGGTGAACAGCGCGAACAGCGCCACGCCGAGCAGGCCGAGCGCGAGGCGCATCTCCAGCCGCTGCCACCAGGCCGGACGCACCTGCACGCGCAGCAGCAGCGGCGCGATGTCGCTGCGGTCGGTGCCCTCGGCCTCGATCTCGATCGTGAAATCGCCGGGCGGCGGGCGCCCCACGGTGAGCTCGCGGTCCTCGGTCCAGGCCGACCAGCGACCGTCTTCGCCGCCGCCGCCGAAGCGGTAGCGGAAGCGCAGGCCCGGCTCGAGGCTGACCACGCCGAAGCGCAGCGACAGCGACTCGCCCGGCTCGAGCACGGCGGCGCCCTCGGGGCGTCCGACCGGCAGGGCGCGGGAGGTGCCGTCGGGCCGGCGCACGCCGGCGCGGGCCAGGCGCACCTCGAGCGGCGGCCGCGCGGGCGCGGCGACGGCGGGATCGAACTGCAGCACGCCTTCCCAGGTGGCGATGCGCAGCAGGCCATCGGCGGTGTAGCGGATGCGGGTGTAGCCGCGGCCGGCGCCGGTGCCGGTGGGCACCAGCCGCCAGGCGCGCTCGCCCACCGGGCGATGCAGCAGCACCAGGCTGTCGTGCAGCCAGTCGCCGAGCGGGGTCGTCACCAGCAGGGCGGCGTCGGGATGGGTGAGCAGGCGCAGCGGCGCGGGCATCTGCTCGATGAAGCGCTCGCTCTCGAGCACCGAGGCGTGGGGCCCGCTGAGGGCGTACAGGCGGCCGTCGAGGGCGAGCAGGCTGCTGCCGAAGCCCTCGGCCAGCGCCAGGCCCTGCTCGGGACCGAAGCGCTGGCGCTCGCGCACCTCGCCCGTCTCGAGGTCCATCCGCAGGCGCTCGGGGCCGCCGCGCTGGTTGTCGAGCCACAGCTCGCCGGGCGCGAACTCGATGGCGCGTACCGGCGTCGCACCGCGCAGCGAATGGCGGCGCTGCACCGTCCAGCGCCCGTCCACGAGCGCGATCGCGTAGAGGTGGCGGGAGCCGACGGCCCAGCCGCGATCGGGACGTTCGCGGGCGAGGACGAGCTCGGCGATGTCCTCCTCCTCCTCGAGCAGTTCGCGCGGCGCATCCGCGCCCGGGTCGAGCGAGGCCAGGCCGGTGCGATGGCCGACCAGCAGCGCGTCCCCGCCCTCGGCCAGCACGAAGGCCTCCATCTCGAACCAGGCCAGCAGGGCCTCGGTGCGCACCCGCCCGCCGTCCACGCGCAGCCGCGAGAGGCCCTGCGAGCCGCCGAGGTAGAGCTGGCCGCGGTGCCAGGCCATGTCGAAGACCTGGCCGCGCAGGCCCTGGCCGGCGCCGAGCTGGGTCCAGGGCGAGGGGATCCGCAGCCGGTGCAGGTCGCGCTCGGTGCCGACCCACAGCGCGCCCTCGCGGTCGATCGCCATCGCGCGCACCGCGCCGGTGCCCAAGGGGTACAGCCCGCGCGGGGTGAGGTCGGCGTCGAAGTGCGCCAGCTCGCCGCCGTTGCCGCCGATCACCAGGGTGCCGTCGGCCAGCAGGATGCTGGCGTAGGGATCGAAGTCGACGAACGCCGAGGCGCTGTCGGGGAGCAGGCGGATGCCGTCCGGCGTGGCGCTGTGGAAGCCGTCGTCGCCGATCAGCAGCCAGTCGTGCTCGCGCACGTACACGCCCACCAGCGGCTCGTCGGCGAAGTGCTCGCCGCCCGGGACGCGCTGGAACTGGCCGTCCTCCAGGCGCGAGAGGCCGAGCCCGGCGACACGCACCACGATGCCGTCGCCGACGTCGAACATCAGCCGGGTCCCGAGCGGGATCGGCCAGTGCTTCGCGGGCACGGCCTCGTCGTAGGGCACGAAGACCAGGGTCGCGTCGGCGCGGACGTAGACGCCGTCCTCGACCGGCAGCAGCTGCCAGATGTAGCCCAGCGCGCGGGCGTCGCCCTCGAGGCCGGCGCGCGTGCGCAGGTCGCGGTAAGCCCAGCCGCCGCCGTCGACCGGCTCGATCACGCCGAAGGTGTCGTACGCGCCCGCGTAGACGCGGCCGTCGTGGCCGCGCTGGATCGACTGCGCGACCTGGCGGCCGGGCATGGGCACGGTGGCCCAGGTGTCGCCGTCGTAGACCAGCAGGTCCTGCGAGGCGGCCACCGCGAGCATGCCCTCCTCGGTGATCGCGAGGCCCTGCTGGCCCGGCGGGCCGCCGTAGTCGGCGGGCCCGAAGCGCAGGCGCAAGGGCTGCCCCGGCAGGGCCTGGGCGACGCCGGCGGCGCAGGTCAGCAGGCACAGCAGCAGGGCGGTCAGGCGCAGGGTCATGGTCGGAGTATTGCGCGAGTCGGGCCTGAGGGCACGCCGCGGCGCGATGGGGCTACCGGGATGGTCGGGGCCGCCGCGGCGACTATCCGCGCCCGGGCGCGCCGGCTACGCTTCGCGCATGACCCTGCTCAGCGTGAACGTCA
This sequence comes from Lysobacteraceae bacterium, assembly GCA_051859045.1. Lineage (GTDB taxonomy): Bacteria > Pseudomonadota > Gammaproteobacteria > Xanthomonadales > Xanthomonadaceae > JBHYGK01. The sequence continues at coordinate 16,561 of JBHYGK010000026.1, forward strand.
ACAAGGTCGCCGTGCTGCGCAACTCGCGCGGCGGCGAGTCGCCCTCGATCCTCGCCGCGGCGGAGGCCTGCCTGCGCGCCGGCGCCGGCGGCATCACGGTGCATCCGCGGCCCGACCGCCGCCACGTGACCGCCGAGGACGTGCACGCGCTGGCCGCGCTGGTGGCCGGGCGCGGCGAGTTCAACATCGAGGGCAATCCCTTCGCGCCGCCGCGCGCCGGTTATCCCGGCCTGCTGGCGCTGTGCGAGGCCGTGCGACCCACCCAGGTCACGCTGGTGCCGGACGGCGACGGGCAGCTGACGTCCGACCACGGCTTCGACGTCGCCCGCGACGGCGCGCGCCTCGCGCCGCTGGTGGCCGCCTTCAAGGCGCTGGGCTGCCGGGTGTCGCTGTTCATGGACCCCGGCGCCGACGGGCTGGACGCGGTCGCGGCGATGGGCGCCGACCGGATCGAGCTCTACACCGGTCCGTATGCCGAGGCGCATGCGGGCGGCCACCCCGGCGCCGAGCTGGCGCGCTGCGCGGCGTCCGCCGAGGCGGCCGATCGGGTCGGGCTGGGCGTCAACGCGGGGCACGACCTCAGCCATGCCAACCTGGCGGCGCTGCTGGCGGCGGTCCCCGACATCCGGGAAGTCTCGATCGGGCATGCGCTGATCGGCGAGGCGCTGCATGCCGGCCTCGCGGCCACGGTCGGGGCCTACCTCGGGATCATCGCGCGGGTCCGCGGCTGAGCGGCGCGGCGCGCCCGTCAGGCGTCCCCGGATGCCCGCGCGAGGGGCGTCCGGGCTAGGCTAAGCCTCTCGTTCGGCGGGGAGGCCGTGGCGCGATGGAGCGTGGTGCAGGGAAGGGGGCGTCCGCCGGGTCGGCGGGCGTCGTCGGCGCGGTGCGCCGGAGCAGAGGCTGGGGCCTGCTGGTCGCCGTCGTGCTGGCGTGGATCGCGCCGGCGGTGCCCGCGACGGGCGCCACCCCGGGCGTGGCCTCGACGCCGATCGCCGACTATTTCCGCGAGTCCTGGACCACGCGCGACGGCCTGCCGCACAACTCGGTCAACGCCATCACGCAGTCGCCCGACGGCTACGTCTGGTTCGCCACCTGGGAGGGCGTGGTCCGCTACAACGGCCGCGACTTCACCGCCTTCGATCGCGCCGCCATCCCCGGCCTGCCGGATTCCGGCCTGCGCGCCCTGCACCTCGCGGCGGACGGCAGCCTCTACGCCGGCGGCTCGCGCGGCGCGATCGCGCGGCATGCCGGCGGCCGCTGGCTCGCGCTCGCGGGCGGCCCCGGGCTGATCACCGAGCTGCTGGTCGACCGCCAGGAGCGGCTGTGGGTCGGCACCGAGAGCGACGGCCTGCTGGTGGTCGAGCCCGACGGGACCCGGATCCGCCACACCCGCGGGTCAGGGCTGCCGGGCGAGAGCGCGTACAGCCTCGCCGAGGACCCGCTGGGCCGGATCTGGATCGGCACCGATGGCGGCCTGGTGCTGGCCGACGCCGGCGCGATGCGGGTGCTGGGGGCGGCGGAGGGCCTGCCGGCCGCGCCGGTGTACAGCGTGTCGGTGAGCCGCCGCGGGCGCCTGCTGGTGGGGACCGAGGCCGGCGCGTTCATCGCCGACGCCCGCGAGGCGGAGCCGCGCTTCGCGCCCCTGCATCCCGGGCTCGCCGGGGTCGCGGTCAGCCGGCTGCTGGGCGGGGTGGACGGCACGGTCTGGGTGGGCACGGTCAACCGCGGGCTGATGCGGGTCGACGCCGCGGGCCTGCAGCCGCTGGGCACCGGGCCGAACCTGCCGACCAGCCGGGTGCTGTCGCTGTTCCTTGACCGGGAGGGCAACCTCTGGGTCGGCACCAACGGCGGCCTGTTCCGCTTCACCGAGGCGCCCTTCACCAGCCTCACGCGCGAGCGCGGCCTCAGCGACGACTACGTGCGCACGGTGCTGGCGGCGGCCGACGGCGCGCTCTGGGTCGGCACCGCGCAGGGCCTGAACCGGGTGGCCGACGGGGCGGTCGAGCGGATCGGCGCCGGCACCCTCGTCGAGGACCTGTCGGTGCTGAGCCTGGCCGAGGCCCGAGGCGGCGGCACGTGGATCGGCAGCTATGGCGACGGCGCGCTGCTGTGGCGCGACGGCGCGCTGGCGCGGCGGGTCGGGCGCGAGGACGGCCTGCCCTCGAACGAGGTGCGCGCGCTGCTCGACGGCGAGGACGGCACCTGGTTCGGCACGACCCACGGGCTCGCCCATCTCGGGCCGGACGGGATGCGGGTGTACCGGGTCGCCGACGGCCTGCCGGGCGACTACGTGATCTCGCTCGCGCGCGACGAGGACGGCGTGCTGTGGGTCGGCACCGGGGTCGGCGTCGCGCGGATGGTCGACGGCGCCCTGGTGCCGCTCGACCTGGCGCCGGTCGACGGGGCCGAGTACGCGATGGGCTTCTACGAGGACCGCGCGCTGGACGCGATGTGGATCGCCACCGACCGCGGCCTGGCGCGCTATTCGCGCCGCGACGGGCGGATGGGCGCGATCGGCCGCGAGGCCGGCCTGCCCTTCGACAAGCTGTTCTCGATCGTCGCGGACCACAGCGGCGCGCTGTGGCTGAGCGGCAATCGCGGCGTGCTCCGCCTCGACCGGCTGCAGGCCGAGGAAGTGATGGCCGGGCAGCGCGAGCGGCTCGACGTCGAGCGCTTCACCGAGGCCGACGGCATGGCCAGCGCGCAGTGCAACGGCGGCTCCAGCCCGGCCGCCGCGGTGCGCGCGGATGGCTCGGTGTGGTTCGCGACCGCGGTCGGCGTCGCCACGGTGCAGCCCGAGCGCCTGCTGCGCTTCGCCCAGGTCGTGCCGCCGGTGGTGATCGAGCAGGTGCTGGTCGACGGCGCGGAGCAGCCGCTCGACGAGGCGGAGGTGGTGGTGCCCGATGGCGCGGTGCGCCTGGAGGTGCGCTACGCCGGCCTGGGCTTCGTGATGTCCGACCGGATCCGCTACCGGCAGATGCTCGAGGGCTTCGACGCGGACTGGGTGGAGCGCGGCGGGCAGCGCAGCGCGGAGTTCACCAACCTGCCGGCCGGCGAGTACCTGCTGCGGATCAGCGCCGCGCATCCACACGGGCCGTGGAGCGGCGAGGAGGCGCGGGTCCGGATCATCGTGCGTCCGGCGCTGTGGGAGCGTCCGCTGACGTGGATCGCGGTGGCGCTGCTGGTCGCGGGCGCGATCGGCGGCGTGGCCGGCTGGCGCCTGCGCGCGCAGGCGCGACGCGAGGCCGAGCTGCGCCGGCTGGTGGAGCAGCGCACGGCCGACCTGCAGCGCCAGACCGACCGCCTGCTGGTGGCGGACGCTGAGAAGTCGCGGCTGCTGTCGCAGCTGCACGCGCAGTCCGAGGAGTTCGCGCGCCAGGCCCGCGAGGATGCGCTGACGGGGCTCACCAACCGCCGCGCCTTCGATGAACTGCTGGCCCAGGAGTTCCGCCGCGTGGGCCGCAGCGGGGCGCCGCTGTGCCTCGCCCTGATCGACCTCGACCACTTCAAGGCCATCAACGACCGCCACTCGCATGCCATCGGCGACGAGGTCCTCAAGCGCGTGGCGGGCGTGCTGTCGGCGCACTGCCGGGGCATCGACTCGGTGTCGCGCTGGGGTGGCGAGGAGTTCGCGCTGCTGCTGCCCCACACCGGCCTCGAGGAGGCCCGGCTGGCCTGCGAGCGGCTGCGCCTGGCGCTGGCCGCCACCGCGTTCGACGACCTCGCGCCCGGGCTGAGGCTCACCGCCAGCATCGGCCTCGCCGGGCACGCCGGCCACGCGGACCACGAGCGTCTCGTGGCCGCCGCGGACGCGGCGCTGTACGCGGCGAAGGACGCGGGCCGCGACCGGGTGTGCGTGGCCGCCGGCTGAGCCGCGGCGCGCGCCGCGGCGCGCATAAAAAAACGCCGCCCCGGGGGGCGGCGTTCATAGGGTAAGCGTGGAACCGATCAGTTCTCTACGAAACCGATCTTCTGGAGCTGGGCGTTCTTCGCCGACGCGAGCACGGTGGCCAGCACCTGGTACTCGGCGTCGTCGTGGGTCTTGATCTCGATGACCGGCTGCAGGTCCGGCTCGAGCTGGGCCTGCACCTCCATCCAGCCGTCGAGTTCGCCGATCGACACCGGCGCACCGTCCCAGGTGATCTGGCCGGCGGCGTCGATGTTGAGGCGGATCGGCGGCGGCGGATCGACACGTCGCTCGGGCGGGGTGAGCGACTTCTGCGGCAGGTCGATCTGGATCCCGTAGGTCGCCACCGGCGCCGTCACCATGAAGATGATCAGCAGCACGAGCATCACGTCCACCAGGGGCGTGACGTTCATGTCGGCCATCGCACCGCCACCGCTGTTGTTGGAGAAAGCCATGGCGATGTCCTCAGCGGGCCGGGGTGGAGATGAAGCCGACCTTGCGCATGCCCTGCATGCGCGCGGTGGTCACCACGTTGTGGATGACGCGGTACTTCGTGGTCGCATCGCCACGCACGTCGATCTGCGGCTGCGGGGTCTTCTGCGCCTCGACCGCCAGGCGGCTCTCGAGGAGCTGCTGGGTGATCGGGGTGTCGTTCCAGTAGATCTGGCCCTCGGCGGTGACCGCCAGGGTGATCACCGGCACGTTGGCGAACTCCGGCGGATTCTGGAGGGTCGCTTCGGGCAGTTCGACCTTGACCTTGTGGGCCATCAGCGGCGCCGTGATCATGAAGATGATCAGCAGCACCAGCATCACGTCCACCAGGGGCGTGACGTTGATCTCGGCCATCGGGCCGCCACCACCGCCTTGTGCACTGAACGCCATGGGAATTGCTCCTTACAGGATCGCGGCCGAGGCCAAGCGCTTAGCGCTTGGCCGGGGCGTCGCCGACGCGGGCGCCGGTCGCGAAGAAGTCGTGCAGGTCGTGCGCGAACGTATCGAACTTGGCGTTGGTGTTGCGGTTCATGCGGTTGAACGCGTTGTACGCGATGACCGCCGGGATCGCGACGCCGAGGCCGATGGCCGTCATGATCAGCGCCTCGCCGACCGGGCCGGCGACCGCGTCGATCGACGCCTGGCCGGTGGCACCGATCTTGATCAGGGCGCGGTAGATGCCCCACACGGTGCCGAGCAGGCCGACGAAGGGCGCGGTCGAACCGACGGTGGCGAGGAAGGTCATGCCGCCCTCGAGGCGGGCCGACTCGCGGGTCACGGCCTGGCGCAGGGCGCGGTCGATGAACTCCGAGCGGTTCAGGGCCTCGACGAGGCGCGAGCCGTCATGCTTCTGGTGGTGCGCGGCGGCCTGGGCGGCGTCGAGCGCGATCTTCGAGAACGGCTCGCCCTTCGGCTGCTCTTCCATGAAGCGGATGGCGTCGGCCGGGTTCTGGGTCTCCCAGAAGGTCGAGACCACGCGGTCGGCGCGCGACTTGATCACCGAGTTCTTGATGACGTTGATGATCGTGAAGTACCAGCTGCCCAGCGACATCAGGATCAGCAGGATGAACACCGCCCAGTTCACGGCGTCCATGTGGCCGATCATGTTCTCGAAGCCCATCTGCGACAGGCCGGCACCCGGACCCTCGCCGGTGCCCGAGGTGAGCGTGGTGGTCGGGGCGGCGGCCGGAGCGGCAGCCGGAGCGGCGGCCGGGGCGGCCGGAGTGGTGGTCTGGTCCTGGAGCATAACGCTTACCCTTTATGTGAAATGGATCAATCGAGATTGAAGTCGACCGGGATGCGGACGACGCCACCAACAGCCTGGCCACCGCTCATGCCGGGGTTGAACCGCCAATTGCGTGCAGCGTCCACCGCGGCGCGGTCGAGCAGACGGTCGCGGCTCGATCGCTCGACCCGCACGTCGGTCACGGCGCCGGAGGCGTCGATCGTGATCAGCAGGACGACGGTACCGGTGATGCCGCGGCGCTGCGCCTGGGGCGGATAGCGCGGCGGATTGCGGTTCTTGTAGGAGATGTCGACCGCGGGCGCGAAGTCGGCCGGCGGCGCGGGCGGCGACGGCGGGCTCGGCGTGACCTGCTGGTCCATCGGCGACGGATCGTCGACGAGCACCGGCGGCTCTTCCGGCGGCGGCGGGACCGGCGTCGGACGCGGGCGCTCGATGATCTTCGGCGGCGGCGTCTTCGGCGGCTCCGGGGGCGGCGGCGGCGGCGGGGGCGGCGGCGGCGGCGGCTCGATGAAGGTCACGGCCACGACCTCCTCGCGCTGCTGTTCCATGCCCGGCGGCGTCACCGGGGTGAGCAGCAGCATGAGGCCGGCCGCGTGCAGCGCCAGCGCGAACGAGTAGCCACTGACGCGGGTCCAGCTGAAGCCGGCGTCGTGCTCGGTGTCTGAGTTGGGGGTCGTATCCGTCATTCGCAGCGGCATCTTGGTTGTGACCGGGCGCTGCTGCGCCGCGGGGGATCCGCGCGGGCGGGAGCCTCGCGCGAACCATCGAGTGTATACCAATAAAGCGTCAGTTCACCAAGCGCCGGTCAGAGCGCGCCGATCGAACGCAGCCAGCGCTCGGCCGACTCGCGGGTGTCCGGGAAACCCGCGGCGCGGCGCATGGCGGCGATCGCCGCCTGGCGGTTGTCGAGGCCGTCCTCGGCGCGCGCCAGCGCCGTCCAGGCCTGGCCCTCGCGACGGGTGCCCTTGGCCAGCGCCTGCTCGATGGCGGCCTTGGCCTCGGCGTAGCGCTCCTCGTTGGAGAGCACCTGGCCGAGGGTCACGTAGATGTCGCCGTTCTCGGCGAGCGGGGCGGCGAGGTTGAAGTTCTCGACCGCCTTCGCGACGTTGGGCTCGTCGCGGAAGTAGTAGGCCTGGGCGACGGCGAGGTAGACCTGCGCGTCGGGGCGCAGGATCTCGCGCTGCAGGCCTTCCTCGATGACCGCGATCATCTCGTCCTCGCGGCCCTCGATGGAGGCGAGCAGCTGGTAGAGCTGGCGGTAGTCGTTGGACTCGGTGAGCAGGTTCTGCGCCCGCGCGGTCTCGAGCAGGGCCGCGGCGCGGTCGTACTGCTCGAGCTGCACGTAGAAGCCGGCGGCGTTGAAGATGCGGCGCTTGTCGGCCGGGTTGAGCGCGAGCAGGCGCTCGGCCATGGCCGCGCCCTTCTCGTTCTGCTCGGTCTCGGCGTACGCCGCGAGCAGGATGCCCAGCCACTGCTCCTTCGGCTCCGGCGTGGAGGCGACGAGGGCCTCGAGGTCGGCGATGGCCTCGTCCGGGCGATCGGCCTGCAGCAGCAGCTGCGCGCGCAGCGAGCGGTCATCGGGGTTGGTGGTGCCCGACTCGGCGACGAAGCGGTCGAGGGTCGCCAGGGCGGCCTCGTACTGCTCCTCCTGGCCCTGCAGCTGGGCGAGCAGGCGCATCGAGTTGAAGTGCTCGTTGTTGCTGAGCGCGTTCTCGTCGATGGACTTCTGCACGTAGGCGATGGCCGCGGCGTAGTCGTCGTTCTCGAGCGCCGCGTCCGCCATCAGGCGATAGGCGATCGCGCGGGCGTAGCCGGCGGCGTTCTCGCGGTCGGCGAGGGCCTGGCCTTCGGCGATGGTGACGTTGGGATCCGGCTCGTCGCCCTGGGCCTTGTCGATGAAGGCATTGAGCGGGCGCTGCAGGCGCTGCGGCACCACGGCCCGCGGGGACTCGCGCTCGGTGTCCGGGAACTGCTCGACGGGCGCTTCGGCGCGCTGCTGGCGGCCGCGCTGGGCGTCGGCGTCGAGGGGCATGACGGCGGTGGAGATCGCGAGCGCGAGCACCGAGAGCTTGGCGAGACGGGAGATGAGCATGGGGGGCTACCTGTGCGTGGTAAGGCGTGCGCCGCGAGGCGCGTCCGGCCGAAGAGCCAAGAGTAAAGGCTCCAAGCGTACGGGCTCAAGCCGGGATTTCCCCGCCTGCCGGGCGCGATCTCCGTGCGCCGGCGTACCGTGGACGCGTCGTGGTGGGATGTCCTGTCTACGCGTCGCGACCTTAAGGGATCGTCAACGCGGGATGTCCCGGGACAGGAGATCAGCCGAGGGTCGGGAACTCGGCCTTGGAGAAGGCCACGCGCTCGGCCGGATCCGCCGACAGGGCGCCACGGTCGCGCAGCGCCTCGATCTTGCGCAGGCGGTGGTGCAGGCCGTTGCCGTTCGCCATCTGGATGGCGAGGCCGGGGCGCGCGTTGAGCTCGAGGATCATCGGGCCGTGGTCGCGATCCAGCACGAAGTCCACGCCGACGTAGCCCAGGCCCGAGAGCTCGTAGCAGCGCGAGGCCATCGCCAGCAGGTCGTCCCAGCGCGGGATCTGCAGGCCCACGATGGTGTGCTCGGTGTCGGGATGCTCGCGGATGATCTCGGTGCCCCAGACGCCGCGCTTGGTGCGGCCGCTGGGGATGTCGATGCCGACGCCGATCGCGCCCTGGTGCAGGTTGGCCTTGCCGTCCGACAGTCGCGTGGGCAGGCGGATCATCGCCATCACCGGGTAGCCCAGGAAGACGATGATGCGCACGTCGGGCACGCCCTTGAAGCTGACGTCCTCGAAGATCGGGTCGAACTTCACGCAGTACTCGACCAGCAGGTGGTCGGGCTGGCCGCCCAGCGAGAACAGGCCGGAGAGGCCGTTCGAGAGGTGGTGCTCGAACTCCTCGCGGTTCATCAGGTTGCCGTTGGAGCGCCGGTACTTGTCGCCGCGGCGGCCGGTGATGACGAGGATGCCGTCGCCGCCGGAGCCGTGCGCGGGCTTCACGACGAACGCGTCGCGGCGCTCGAGCTTGGCGTGAAGTTCGGCGATCTCGTGCTCCTCGCGGACCACGGCGTAGAGCTCGGGCACCGGCAGGCCGGCCGCGATCGCGAGCTTCTTGGTGATCAGCTTGTCGTCCACGCGCGGGTAGAACTTGCGCGGGTTGTGCATCAGCACGTAGTCGGCGTTGCGCTGGCCGATGCCCATCAGCCCGATCGAGCGCAGGCGCTTGGCGATCTTGAAGGGATTCATGAAGGCCATGGCGGCGCTCAGGCGTCCTTCGCGGGGGTGGTCGGCGCCGGGTCGGGCGCGATGGGATCCGGATCGCGCGCCAGCGCGCGGAAGCGGAACAGCTCGGTCAGGCGGTAGCCGGAGTAGCGGCCGAGCAGCAGCGCGAACGCGAACAGCAGCAGCAGCACCTCCGGGAACACGAACACCAGGTGCTCCAGCGGCGGCCAGGCCATCACGACGTAGGCGAGCGTGGCGACGATGAGCGTGCCCACGGCGTCCTTGATCGCGGCGCCGGCGCCGCGCTCGTCCCAGGCCACCGACATGCGCTCGATGGTCATCGCCATGATCACCATCGGGAACAGCGCCACCGACAGGCCGATCTCGATGCCGAGGCGGTTGGACATGACGCTGACCAGCGCCATCAGCATCACCACGAGGATCAGGATCGCGGTGAGCCTGGGCACCAGCAGCAGGCGCAGGCGCTCGAGGTAGAAGCGCACCAGCAGGCCCGCGCCGACGATCAGCACGAACATCGCGATGCCCGCGCCCACCGAGGTGGTGCGGAAGGCCAGCGCGACGAGCACCGGCATGAAGGTGCCGAAGGTCTTCACGCCCACCAGGTTGCGCAGCAGCAGCATGATGAACGCGCCCACCGGCACCATCAGCAGGATGCGGTAGGTCTCCTGCGCCTGCAGCGGCAGGCTCAGCAGCGAGTAGGCGACGAGGTTGGCGTCCTGCACCTCGAGGCGGCGCTCGGCGATGGCCATGGCGTCGGCGAGGTTGCGGGTGGCGGCGAACTCTAGCGTGGACGGCGGCGCGCCCTCGATGGCGAGCAGCGGCGCCTGGCGCGCGCTCCAGATGAAGAAGTCGGGCGGGAAGCCGGTGCTCGCGTCGCGCGGGTTGATCGGCACCCACTCGGTGCCGGTGAACACCACGAGCCAGGGCTGCATCTGGCGCGCGCCCTCGTCCTCGCTGAGGCGCAGGCCGTGGACGATGCGGGTGGGCGAATTGCGCAGCTCGAGCAGGCGCGCGATGAACAGCGAGCGCTGCTCCTCGTGCTGGTAGAGGTCGGCCAGCAGGGCGACCTCCTCGCTGGCGGGCTGCTCGTTGAAGCGCCGCACCAGTTCGCGGGCGAAGGTCTCGCCGCTGGAGGAGCGCTCGCGGACCTGGTCGAGCAGGGTCTCCGCGGCGGTGCGGTAGGGCTCCTCGAGGTCGATCAGCTCGCCGATGTCGGGCGTGAACGCGAGCGGCGGCGCGTCGCGGTGGTTGTCGGCGCGCACGACGGTGGCGCGGTAGTACAGCGACTGGTCGCCGACCGCACGCCGGGTGTTCCACTGCACCTCGCGGCCCGGGCCGAGCGCGTCGGCAAGGCCGTAGGGCTGCTCGAGGCGGGAGTAGTTGCGGCCGACGTAGCGCTGCTCGAGCACGGTCCAGCCGGGCACGGCGCTGGGCAGCTGCAGGGTCACGCTGGAGGGGCCGCTGCGCGCGGTGTATTCGACGTGCGCCTGGACCGTCCAGACCTCGACCTGGGCGTCGGGCTGCAGCGGGAACTTCAGGACCGCCCACTTGTAGTAGATCGCGGCGAGGGCCAGCAGCATCACGGCCGAGGCCAGCACGTACAGGTGGGTCTTCTTCATGGACGACGGGTCCGCAGGGCGCGCGTGGAAGGGGCGCGGCGTATCCCCGCGCCGCGTGGCGCGCAGTCTACATCAGCCGTGCGCCCGCGCCGCGCGCCCCGGGCCGGGGCGCGCGGGGTCGCGGTGCCTCAGACGTCGAGGTTGGCGACCTTCAGCGCGTTGTCCTCGATGAACTCGCGGCGCGGCTCGACCACGTCGCCCATCAGGGTCGAGAAGATCTGGTCGGCGGCGACGGCGTCCTCGATGCGCACCTTCAGCAGGCGGCGCGTCTCGGGGTTCACCGTGGTCTCCCAGAGCTGCTCGGGGTTCATTTCGCCGAGGCCCTTGAAGCGCTGGATCATGCGGCCCTTCTTGGCCTCGTCGAGCAGCCAGGCCTGCACGGCCGCGAAGCTGGCGATCGGCGCGGACTTGCCGCCGCGGGCGACGGTGGCGCCCTCCTGGATGAGCCCGTCGAGCAAGGCCGCGGCCTCGCCCAGCGCGCGCAGCTCGCCGGTCTCGAACATCGACACCGGCATCAGCAGCTCGTGGCTCAGGCCGTGGTGGCGCTTCTCGATGCGCAGCGCCCCGCCCTGCCCGTCCACGCCCGGGACCACGCCCAGCACGAAGCGGGCGCGGCCGAGGCCGGTGGCGTTGATGCGCGCCTCGAGGCGCTGGGTCCACGCCGCGGCGGCGGCCGCGTCGTTGGCGAGCGCGGAGCGCAGCGGCGGCAGCTCGAGCATCGCCGAGAGCAGCGTGGTGTCGAAGCGGTGGCCGACGCGGGTGATCGCCTCCTGGGCGTTCGCGTAGGCCAGCATCAGGCGCTCGAGCGCCTCGCCGTTGACCGGCGGCGCGCCGTCGGCCAGGCGCAGCTCGGCGCCCTCGATGGCGTTGCTGACGAGGTAGGCGTTGAGCGCCGCGTCGTCCTTGAGGTAGAGCTCGGTCTTGCCCTGCTTGATCTTGTACAGCGGCGGCAGGCCGATGTAGATGTGGCCGCGCTCGATCAGCTCCGGCATCTGCCGGTAGAAGAAGGTCAGCAGCAGCGTCCGGATGTGCGAGCCGTCCACGTCGGCGTCGGTCATCAGGATGATGCGGTGGTAGCGCAGCTTGTCGGGGTTGTACTCGTCCTTGCCGATGCCGCAGCCCAGCGCGGTGATCAGCGTGCCGACCTCGGCCGAGGCCAGCATGCGGTCGAAGCGCGCGCGCTCGACGTTGAGGATCTTGCCCTTCAGCGGGAGGATCGCCTGGGTCTTGCGGTTGCGGCCCTGCTTCGCCGAGCCGCCCGCCGAGTCACCCTCGACGATGAAGAGCTCGGACAGCGCCGGGTCCTTCTCCTGGCAGTCGGCGAGCTTGCCCGGCAGGCCCGCGATGTCGAGCGCGCCCTTGCGGCGGGTGAGCTCGCGCGCCTTGCGCGCGGCCTCGCGGGCGCGGGCGGCGTCGACCACCTTCTCGGCGATGGCGCGGGCCTCGGCCGGATGCTCCTGCAGGAAGGCCTCGAGCTTCTGGCCGACGATGGCCTCGACGACCGGCTTCACGTCGCTCGAGACCAGCTTCTCCTTGGTCTGCGAGCTGAAGCTGGGGTCGGGCACCTTCACCGACAGCACCGCGATCATGCCCTCGCGCATGTCGTCGCCCGACAGCGTGATCTTGGCCTGCTTGGCGATGCCGTTCTGCTCGATGTAGTTCGAGAGCGTGCGCGTGAGCGCGGCGCGGAAGCCGGCGAGGTGGGTGCCGCCGTCCTTCTGCGGGATGTTGTTGGTGAAGCAGAACATCGTCTCGGTGTAGGCGTCGGTCCACTGCAGGGCGACGTCGGCGGTGATGCCGCTGTTCTCGCCGCTGACGGAGATGACGTTGGGGTGCAGCGGGGTCTTCAGGGCCGCGAGGTGCTCGACGAAGCTGGCGATGCCGCCCTCGTACTCGAACACGTCGCGCTTGCCCTCGCCGCGCTCGTCGGTGAGCTCCACGCGGACGCCGGAGTTGAGGAAGCTCAGCTCGCGCAGGCGCTTGGCCAGGATGTCGTAGTGGAACTCGACGTCGGTGAAGGTCTCGACCGCCGGCAGGAAGCGCAGGCGGGTGCCCTTCATGCCGTTGGCGTCACCGAGGCGCTTGAGCGGATAGACCGGCTCGCCGTGGGCGTATTCCTGCTGGAAGTGGCCGCCGTCGCGCCAGATGTCCAGCCAGAGCTTGGCCGAGAGGGCGTTGACGACGCTGACGCCCACGCCGTGCAGGCCGCCGGACACCTTGTAGCTGTTGTCGTCGAACTTGCCGCCCGCATGCAGCACGGTGAGGATGACCTCGGCGGCCGAGCGGCCCTCTTCCTTGTGGATGTCCACCGGGATGCCGCGGCCGTTGTCGCTGACCGAGCAGGAGCCGTCGTTGTGCAGGGTCACGGTGACGACGTCGCAGTGGCCGGCCAGGGCCTCGTCGATGGCGTTGTCGACCACCTCGAAGACCATGTGGTGCAGGCCGGTACCGTCGTGGACGTCGCCGATGTACATGCCGGGACGCTTGCGCACGGCGTCGAGGCCGCGCAGGACGGTGATCTTGCTGCTGTCGTAGGTGTTCTGCTGCTGGTCGGTCATGCCGCTGCGGCCCTTCCCTGTCTGGCGGGCGCGAAGGCCCGGCTCGGCACGCGCGACGCGCGCACCGGGAAACGTTGGTTTGTGCGCCGATTATAGCCCGTCGGCGGGGGTCGCGCCGGCGGAACGGGGTGGTGGTTCCACGTGGAACCCCACCCGCACGGGTTCCACGTGGAACCTTCACCCCGCGGGCGAGACCTCGCCGACCACGCCGTGTTCCACGTGGAACTGCTGGAACGGCAGCGCCAGCGCAAGCAGCGCGGGAGGCGTCTCGGTGCCCGTGATGAAGACCTGCGCGCCGCTGGCCGCCAGACGACGGAGCACGTGGGCCTGATGGGTCCGATCGAGCTCCGAGGCCAGGTCATCGAGGCCGATCAGCGGCCACTCGCCGCGGTCCTCCGCGAACGCCTCGGCCTGCGAGAGCAGGCAGCTCAGCGCGGTCAGCTTCTCCTGCCCACGGGACAGGGCCTCCCGACCGGGCAAGGCGTCGAAGTCGAGCCGCCAGTCCGCTCGATGCGGGCCGACGCCGGTGTAGCCCAGCAGCAGGTCGCGCTCCTGGGAGACCAGCAGCGCATCCGCGAGCGGCATCTCGTCCCGTCGCCAGCCGGGAACGAACGCATACCGCGCCGGCCCCAACTCCGGAAGGAAGGACTCGGCCACGCGCGCCGTCACCGGCGCCAAGCGCTCGAGGTAGGCCTCGCGCATGCGCGTCATCGCCTCGCCGGCCTCGGCCAGCTCGCGATCCCACGGGGCGAGGTCGGCGGCGCCAGGCCGGCGCTTCAACAACGCATTGCGCTGCTTCAAGGCCCGGGCGAAGCGCCGCCAGACCGGCTCGAAGGCGGGTTCCACGTGGAACAGGCCCCAATCGAGGAAGCGCCGGCGATGCTCGCCGCCGCCCGCGATCAACTCGTGGCTGCCGGGTTCGAAGCTGACCACCGGAAACGCCGCGCACAGGGTCGCGAGGCTGGGCACCGGCGCGCCATCCACCCTGCCCTCCCACTGCTTCCCGCCGTGGCGGAGCCCGGCGCGATGCCGTTGGCCCGTCGCGTCACTCCACTCGGCGAACACCTCGATCACCGATGCACCGGTGCGCACGAGTCCATCCCGGACCCGACCGCGGAAGCTGCGGCCGTAGCCGAGCACGTGCATCGCCTCCAGCACGCTGGTCTTGCCCGCGCCATTGGCGCCGGTGAACACCACCAGCGGCGAGGAAAAAGAAAGCTCCGCGTGCCGGAGGCAGCGGAGCTCGGAGACGGTCAGGCGATGGAGGCGCATGGGGACGCGCCGCGGGGCCAGGCGGCCCCGCGGCTGCGGGCGTCAGAGACGCAGCGGCATGACGACGTGGCGGCAACGGTCGTTGCTGGCCTCGCGCACCAGCGCCGAGGAATTCGCATCGCGCAGCGCGATCACGACGAACTCCTCGCGCAGCGCCGACAGCGCGTCGAGCAGGTAGCTGACGTTGAAGCCGATCGCCAGGCCGTCGACCGAGGTCTCGGCCTCGACCTCTTCCTGGGCCTCCTCCTGCTCCGGGTTGTGCGCCACGATCTTGAGCTGGCCCGGGCTGAGCTCGAGCTTCACGCCGCGGTACTTCTCGTTGGACAGGATCGCGGCGCGCTGCAGGGCGGCCTTGAGCACGTCGCGGTCGATCTTGAGCTCCTTGTCGGCACCGATCGGGATCACCGCGTCGTAGTCCGGGAAGCGGCCATCGATGAGCTTGGAGGTGAACGTGACGTCCTCGCGGCGCACGCGCAGGTGGCTGCGGCCGACCTCGATCTCGATCTCGCGATCGCCGCCTTCGAGCAGGCGCTGCAGCTCCAGCACGCCCTTGCGCGGCAGGATGATCTGCTTGCGGGTCTGCGCGCCGGTGGGCAGCGGGGCCTCGCACAGCGCCAGGCGGTGGCCGTCGGTGGCGACGCAGCGCAGCGAATCCTCGCGCAGGTCCAGCAGCAGGCCGTTGAGGTAGTAGCGCACGTCCTGCTGGGCCATGGCGAACGCGGTGCGCTCGATCAGCTCCTTGAGCGTGCCCTCGGGGATGCGGATGCGCTCGACCAGCTCCAGGTCCTCGACCGAGGGGAACTCGTTGGAGGGCAGGGTGGCCAGGGTGAAGCGGCTGCGACCCGCCTGCAGCGTGACTTTCTCGCCGGACTGCGTGAGCGTGATCCGGCTGCCGTCAGGCAGTGCGCGGACGATGTCGAAGAGCTTGCGCGCCGGGATCGTCGTGTCGCCGGACTCGGCGTCATCCGCCGCGGTGCGGGCGACCATCTCGACTTCCAGGTCGGTACCGGTCAGCGAGAGCTCGCCGTCGCGCACCTGCACCAGCAGGTTCGAGAGCACCGGCAGCGTCTGGCGACGTTCCACGACGTTGACCACTTGCTGCAGCGGCTTGAGCAGAACTTCGCGCTGGAGGCTGAATCGCATGCCGGATCCCCTAATCATCGTGTTGGTTATTTAAAGACGGTGGTGGTGGTGGAGGCACCCGAAACCGTCGGATAACAGGCTTAACGCATTGAATCGTAACGTTTTATCGGGAGTGACAAGGCTGTGGGCGGTGGCCTTCGCCGCGGTGGACGACCTGTGGACAACTTTTCGTCCCCGCCGGCGTCCCCCGCTTATCCACAGTCCATCCCCCGGGATGTGCGCATCTTATTCCGTCAGCTTGCGGATGAGCTTGTCCCAATCTTCCCTGAGCTTGCCATCCGCCTCCATCAGGTCGCGGATCGTCCGGCAGGCGTGCAGCACGGTGGTGTGATCGCGGCCGCCGAACGCGTCGCCGATCTCCGGCAGCGAGTGCTCGGTGAGCTCCTTCGACAGGGCCATCGCCACCTGGCGCGGGCGCGCCAGCGAGCGCGTGCGGCGCTTCGACAGCAGGTCCACCTGGCGCAGCTGGTAGTAGTCGCCCACTGCCTTCTGGATGTTGGGGATGCTGATCGCCTGCTGCTGGGCCCGCATCAGGTCGCGCAGGGTCTCCTGGGCGAACTCCGGGGTGATCGCCCGGCCGGTGAAGTTGGCCCGGGCCGCCAGCGTGTTGAGCGCGCCCTCGAGGTCGCGCACGTTCGAGCGCATCCGCTTGGCGATCAGGTAGGCCACTTCCTCGGGCAGCGCCACGGTGCGCTCGGCGGCCTTCGACAGCACGATCGCCGCGCGGGTCTCGAAGTCCGGCGGCTCGACCGCCACCGACAGGCCCCAGCTCAGGCGCGACTTCAGCCGCGGCTCGAGGTTCTCGACCTCCTTGGGGTAGCGGTCGCAGGTCAGGATGATCTGCTGCTTGGTGTCGAACAGCGCGTTGAAGGTGTGGAAGAACTCCTCCTGCGTGCGGTCCTTGCCGGCGAAGAACTGGATGTCGTCGATCAGCAGCGCGTCCACCGAGTGGAACTGGCGCTTGAACTGGTCCATCGCCTTGTCCTGCAGCGCCCGCATCATCGCGCTGAAGAACTGCTCCGAGCGCAGGTACAGCACCCGCATGCCCGTGTTGTTGGCGCGCATGAGGTTGCCGGCCGCGAACATCAGGTGGGTCTTGCCGAGGCCGGTGCCGCCGTAGAGCAGCAGCGGGTTGTGGGTGCGGTCGCCGGGCTTCTGCGCGGCCTGGAAGGCGGCGAGGCGGGCGAGCTGGTTGCTGCGGCCCTCGACGAAGTTGTCGAAGGTGTAGTGCGGGTCGAGGTTGGTCTGGAACTGCTCGCCGCCGCTGGCGCGCGGGCCGCTCGGCCCGGGGCCGAAGCCCCCGCCGGTGGCCGGGGCGATCCCGGCGGTGGCCATGCCCTGGGGCTGGGCGCGCTTGGGCGCGGCGCCGACCTCCAGGCTCAGCCCGGCGCCCGGACCGGCGAAGTGCTGCAGCAGCTCGCGGATCCGCGGCAGGTAGCGCTCGCGGACGGTCTCGACGACGAAGGCGTTCGGGGCGAACAGGGCCAGGCCGTCGGCCCGGGGCTCGGCCTGCAGCGGACGCAGCCAGGTGTGGATCTCCTCCGCGGGCAGCTCGGCTTCAAGGCGTTCGAGGCAGCGGGGCCAGGCGGATTCCATGGGGCGGTGGGACCTTCGGATCGGGAAGCGCCCACCGCCCGGACGGCCCCGCGGGGGGCGTCGCGCCTGTGGACAAGGTGTGGATAGAACGGTGGACGTGGAGTCTAACCGCGGCCTCCCCCGCTGCCAATCACCTGCGACTTGACCCGGGCACGTGCAAGTCGTTATTCTTCCGCTCCTTTTTCCCAATCAGCCGAGTTGCCGCCATGGCCACCAAGCGCACCTTCCAGCCCAGCAACCTCAAGCGCGCCCGCGACCACGGCTTCCGTGCCCGCATGGCCACCCCCGAGGGCCGCAAGATCCTCGCCCGTCGCCGCGCGAAGGGCCGCAAGGTCCTCAGCGCCTGAGTCCGGGACCGGTCGCGCCGACCGCGCGCGACCCCCGCCGCTCCGCCAGCACCATGCGGTCCGGCAGCCCCGACGACACGACGCCCGAGCAGTCGCCGACCGCGCTGCCCGGGCGTTCGCGTGTCTGCGACCCGGCCAGCGCCGCGCCCGGCGTGACCGGCCTCGCCTTCCCGCCGCACGTGCGGGTCCGCCGCGGCGCCGACTACCAGGCCGGCTTCGCCGAGGGCAAACGCGTGTCCGGCCAGTTCTTCCGCCTGCATGCGCGCGCCACCGCCGCGCCGCCGCGGATGGGCGTCTCGGTGTCGCGCAAGACCGACCCCAACGCGGTCGGCCGCAACCGCATCAAGCGCCAGGCCCGCGAGGCCTTCCGCCACCTGCGCCCGCTGATCGCCTCGGGTGACTTCATCTTCGTGGCCAAGCGCGAGGCCCGCGACGCCGACAACGCCGCGCTGCGCGCCGACCTCGAGCGGCTCTACCGCCGCGCCGGCGCGTTGCCGCCACCCCCCGCGCTGGGCACAATGCCCGCCGACGGCGCCGCTCCTGCCGCGCCCACCCCCGCACCGGCGACCCCGCCGGGCCCCGCGACTTCCTGACGCTGCCACCAATGAGCGCCGCCCCGGCGAGCGCGATCGTGCCCATGACCCAGACCCGCTCCTTCCTGCTCATCCTCTGGCTGTCCCTCGCCGGCGTCCTGTACTACCAGTGGACCAAGGAGCAGGCCGCCCCTGCCCCGGTCGCGGCGACCAGCGCGCCGGTCGCCGGCGCGGCACCCGCGGTGTCCGCGGCGCCCGGCACGGCGGCGACCCCCGGCGCCGGCGCGATCCCGGGCGTGGGCGACGGCCCGATGGGCCCGGCCGCCGACGCGGCGCCGGTGGCCCTCGGCGCGGCCCCCGCGCGCGCCGTCTCCGCCACCCTCGCCAGCGACGTGCTGCGCCTGGCCTTCGACGCCCAGGGCGAGCGCATCCTCGAGGCCGACCTGCTCGAGCACGCCCGCGAGGCCGGCGAGGACGCCACGCCGGTCCGCCTGCTCGACGCCGATCCCGCGCGCTACTACATCGCCCAGTCGGGCCTCTCGACGGTCGCCCGCGGCCAGCCCGAGCTGGTGTTCGCCCCCGAGGCCGGTGGTGACGTGGTGCTGGCCGACGGCGCCGACCGCGTCGAGCTGGCCTTCGTGGCCCGCGACCCGGCCCGCGGCCTCGAGGTGCGCCGGATCTACGCGCTGGAGCGCGGCGACTACGCGGTGAGCGTGCGCCACGAGATCCGCAACGCCGGCGACGCGCCGATCCGCGCGCTGCCCTACCGCATGCTCTGGCGCGATGCCCAGGCCGTGCCGCGCACCGGCATGATGAATGCCGACAGCTACAGCTTCCAGGGCGCCGGCTGGTACACCCCGGAGTCGAACAAGCTCAACAAGCGCAAGTACGACGACTTCATCGAAGACGGCCCGCTCGACCTCACCGCCACCGGCGGCTGGGTCTCGATGCTGCAGCACCACTTCATGAGCGCCTGGATCCCGGCGCCGGACGAGGTCAACGTGTTCTCGCTCGGCGAGGAGGTCGTCGACGGCGGCCGCCACCACTACATCCGCGCGGTCGGCGCCGAGCGCCAGGTCGCCCCCGGCGAGTCCACCGAGATCACCGCCACGCTGTGGATCGGCCCGAAGCTGCAGGAGCAGCTCGACGACGTCGCGCCGGGCCTCTCGCGCACGCTGGACTACGGCGTGTTCACGATCCTCGCGGTGCCGATGTTCTGGCTGCTGTCCAAGCTGCACCTGCTCACCGGCAACTGGGGCTGGGCGATCGTGCTGCTGGTGCTGATCATCAAGCTGCTGCTGTTCAAGCTCAGCGAGGCCCAGTACAAGAGCTTCGCGCGCATGCGCGCGGTGCAGCCGCGGATCGAGGCGCTGAAGGAGCGCTACGGGGACGATCGCCAGAAATTCCAGATGGCGATGATGGACCTGTACAAGAAGGAGAAGATCAACCCGGTCGGCGGCTGCCTGCCGATCCTGCTGCAGATCCCGATCTTCATCGCGCTGTACTGGGTGCTGCTGGAGTCGGTGGAGCTGCGCCACGCGGTGTGGATCCCGGGCTGGATCGACAACCTCACCGCGAAGGACCCGTACTTCATCCTGCCGGTGCTCAACGCCGCGGCGATGTGGGCGACGCAGAAGCTCACCCCGGCGCCGGGCATGGACCCGATGCAGCGCAAGATCATGCAGATGATGCCGCTGGCCTTCGGCGTGATGTTCGCGTTCTTCCCGGCCGGCCTGGTGCTGTACTGGGTCACCAACGGCCTGCTCGGCCTGGCCCAGCAGGTGCTGATCACCCGCCTGCACGGCGACAAGGCCAAGCCGGTCGGGGCGGACTGACCGCCGCGCCCCGCCGATGGTCCCCACGAGGCCCGCGCGAGCGGGCCTCGTGCCGTCCGGGCCATGCGAGCATCGCGCCCACGCGCACGGAGCCACGACCGACACCGCCATGACCGCCGCCCCGGACCCCAGCGCCGACACCATCGCCGCCATCGCCACCGCGGCCGGGCCGGCGGGCGTGGGCATCGTGCGCCTCAGCGGACCGGCGTCCGCGGCGATCGCCGCCGCGCTGTGCGCGCGCCTGCCGCCGCCGCGGGTCGCCGGCCACCGCCGCTTCCGCGACGCCGACGGCGAGGTGATCGACGACGGCCTGCTGCTGCACTTCCCCGGGCCCGCCAGCTACACCGGCGAGGACGTCGTCGAGCTGCAGGCGCACGGCGGCCCGGTGCCGCTCGCCCGCCTGCTCGCGCGCTGCTTCGCGCTGGGCGCGCGGCCGGCGCGGCCGGGGGAATTCACCGAGCGGGCCTTCCTGCACGGCCGCCTCGACCTCGCGCAGGCCGAGGCCGTGGCCGACCTCATCGGCGCGGCGAGCGAGCAGGCGGCGCGCGCGGCGCGGCGCTCGCTGGAGGGCGCGTTCTCGCGGCGCGTCGACGCGCTGGCCGAGGCGCTGATCGGGCTGCGGGTGCAGGTCGAGGCCGCGATCGACTTCCCCGACGAGGACATCGACCTGCTGGCCGCGCCGGCCCTGGGCGGGCGCCTCGAGGACGCGCGCGGCGCGCTCGCCGCGCTGCTGGCCGCCGCCGAGCGCGGGCGCCGCCTCGCCAGCGGCCTGCACGTGGTGCTGTGCGGCGCCCCGAACGCGGGCAAGAGCTCGCTGCTCAACGCGCTCGCCGGCGAGGAGCGCGCCATCGTCAGCGCGATCCCCGGCACCACCCGCGACCTGCTGCGCGAGCGCCTGTCGATCGGCGGCCTCGACCTGACCCTGGTCGACACGGCCGGGCTGCGGGAAAGCCCCGACGAGATCGAGCGCGAGGGCGTGCGCCGCGCCCTCGACGAGCTCGCGCGCGCCGACCTGGTGCTGGCGGTGCGCGACGCCAGCGATCCCGCGCCGCCGCCCCCGGCCCTGCTCGCCGCCCTGGCCGGGGCCGCCGACGTGCTGTGGCTGCACGCGAAGAGCGACCTGCCGGCGGCGCACCCGCCGCCGCCGGGCCCGGGACACCTCGCGGTCTCGGCGCGCACCGGCGCCGGCCTGGACGCCCTCGCCGAGGCGCTGCGCACCCGCGCGGGCCTCGGCGACGGGGTCGAGGACGCCTTCACCGCCCGCGCCCGCCACCTCGAGGCCCTGCAGGACTGCCAGGCCCTGCTGGGCGAGGCGGCCGAGCGCCGCCGCGAGGGCGCGGCCGAGCTCGTGGCCGAAGCCCTGCGCCTCGCCCACGACGCGCTCGGCCGGATCACCGGCCGCCTGCACCCCGACGACCTGCTCGGCGAGGTCTTCGCGCGGTTCTGCATCGGCAAGTAGGGCTGCGCGCGACCGCACGTCGGGCTCCGGCCCCGGATCGTGCAACGGATGTCATCCAGCGGGCCTACGCTGGGCGCCCACGCCGCTCGAACCCCACGCTCATGACCCGCCGCCCGCGCCGCCTGCGTCGCCTCGCCCCGACGCTCCTCCTCGCCTTCGCCCTCGCCGCCTGCGGTGGCGACGACGCCGCCGCCCCGGCCGGCGGCGCCGCGCCGGCCGCGTCCGCCGCCGCCACGCCGGAGGCCCCCGCCGCCGCCGCGCCCGCGCCGGTCCTCGACGAGGCCGCGCTGCGCGAGGCCGCGCGCCTGGCGCTGGCCGAGCAGCGGGTGCACGCGCCCGCCGGCGACAACGCCATCGACCACTACCTCGCGCTGCGCGAGCGCCACCCTGCTGAGACCGGCCTGCAGGAGGCCCTCGTCGACCTCGCGCCCTACGCGCTGCTCGCGGCCGAGCGCGCGATCGCCGCCGGCGAGCTCGAGGAGGGCGAACGCATCGCCGGCCAGCTCGAGCGCATCGACGCCGGCGCCCCCGCGCTGCCGCGCCTGCGCGCCGCGATCGAGGCCGCCCGCACGGAGGAGGCCGAGGCGCTGGCCGAGTCCGAGCGTCGCGCGGAGGCCGAGGCCGCCGCGGCCGAGGCCCGTGCGGCCGCCGCCGCCGCGGCGCCCAGCGCGCCGTCCCCGGCCGAGCCGCCGCCCGTCGCTCCGTCCCCCG
>JBHYGK010000027.1:0-30292 GCA_051859045.1 Lysobacteraceae bacterium
CGCGCGGCGCCCGCCGCGGCCCCGGCGGCCGCGCTGCCGCCGCCCCCCGCCGCCGCGCCGTCCACGGGCTTCGTGGTGCAGGTCGCCGCGGTGCGCTCGCAGGCCGACGCCAACGCGATGGTCGGCCGCCTGCGCGGCGCCGGCTTCGCCGCGTTCGCGGAGTCCGCCAACACCGACGCCGGCCTGATGTGGCGCGTGCGCGCCGGCCCGGTCGCCCGCCGCGACGAGGCCGAGCGCATGCAGGCGCAGATCCGCCAGCGCCTCGGCCTCGACGGCATCGTCCGTCCGCATCCCTGAGCCACGCGATGCTGGCCTGGCCCGACCTGGTGCTGATCGGCGTGCTCGCGCTGTCCACGATCGTCGGGCTGTGTCGCGGCTTCATCACCGAGGTGATGTCGCTGGCCGTTTGGATCGCCGCGTTCTGGGCCGCGGCCGCGTTCGGCGCGTCGGCGGCCACGCTGTTCGAGGCCAGCGTCGAGTCCGAGGCGGCCCGCCTGTTCCTCGGCTACGCCGCGCTGTTCCTGCTGGTGCTGGTGGCCGGCGGGCTGGTGGTGTGGCTGGTGGGGCGGCTGGTGCGCGCCACCGGGCTCAGCGGCACCGACCGCGTGCTGGGCCTCGGCTTCGGGCTGGTGCGCGGCGTCGCGCTGTGCTGCGCGGTCGTGCTGCTGCTGGGCTTCACCGCGCTGCCGCGCGAGCCGTGGTGGCAGGCCTCGCGGATGCTGCCGGGCTTCGTGCGCGGCGCCGAGGTGCTGCGCGGCTGGCTGCCCGAGGCCGTCGCGGCCCACATCGCCTTCCCGGTCGCCGGCGTCGCCGGCGCCCTCGACCCGCTCGCGCCCGGGGGCCCCGCGCCCGACGGCGCGGCGGGCGGCCCCACCCCCCAGCCCGCGCCCATCGACGACGCGGGCGGATGACACCGCCGCGCGCCCCCGGGGGCGCGCGGCCCACGCCCCGCCGGTGGTCGGCGGGGCGAACCGAGACACCCGGCCCGGGCTTCCCGGGCCGCGACACCAAGGGATCGCCACCCATGTGCGGAATCATCGGCATCGTCGCCTCGCGCGACGTCGCGGCAGACATCTACGACGGCCTGACCGTGCTCCAGCACCGCGGCCAGGACGCGGCCGGCATCGCCACCGCCGACGGCAACCGCCTGCGCCTGCACAAGGGCAACGGCCTGGTCAGCGAGGTGTTCGACTCGCGCGCGATGGGCCTGCTGGCCGGGCGGATGGGCATCGGCCACTGCCGCTACCCCACCGCCGGCTCGGAGGGCTCCGACGAGGCGCAGCCGTTCTACGTCAACTCGCCCTACGGCATCGCGCTGGCCCACAACGGCAACCTGGTCAACACCGAGGCGCTGCGCGAGCAGGTGTTCGAGGCCGACCTGCGCCACGTCAACACCGAGTCCGATTCCGAGGTGCTGCTGAACGTGTTCGCGCACGAGCTGGCCGAGCAGGGCCCGGTGACCCCGGCCTCGGCGATCCGCGCGGTGGCCAAGGTGCACGCGCGCTGCCGCGGCGGCTACGCGGTGGTGGCGATGGTGCTGGGCCTGGGCGTGGTGGCCTTCCGCGACCCCAACGGCATCCGCCCGCTGGTGCTGGGCAAGCGCGCGGGCGCCGACGGCGCCGGCGACGAGTACGCGGTGGCCTCGGAGAGCGTCGCGCTCGACCTGCTGGGCTTCCAGCGCGTGCGCGACGTGCGCCCGGGCGAGGCGATGGTCATCACCTCCGCCGGCGAGCTGCACGCCGAGGTGGTGGGCGCGGCCGGCCGGCACACCCCGTGCATCTTCGAGTTCGTGTATTTCGCGCGCCCCGACTCGATGATCGACGACGTCTCGGTGCACAAGGCGCGCATGCGGATGGGCGTGAAGCTCGGCGAGAAGATCCTGCGCGAGCGGCCCGGCCACGACATCGACGTGGTGATCCCGATCCCCGACACCTCGCGCGACGCCGCGCTCGAGATCGCGAACGTGCTGGGCGTGAAGTACCGCGAGGGCTTCATCAAGAACCGCTACGTCGGCCGCACCTTCATCATGCCGGGGCAGTCGCTGCGCGCGAAGTCGGTGCGCCGCAAGCTCAACCCGATCCCGCTGGAGTTCCGCGGCCGCAACGTGCTGCTGGTGGACGACTCGATCGTGCGCGGCACCACCAGCCAGCAGATCATCCAGATGGCCCGCGACGCCGGCGCCGCCAAGGTCTACCTCGCCAGCGCCGCGCCGCCGGTGCGCCATCCCAACGTCTACGGCATCGACATGCCGGCGGCCGAGGAGCTGGTGGCGCACGGCCGCAGCGAGGCCGAGGTGCAGGCGCTGCTGGGCTGCGACTGGCTGATCTACCAGGACCTGCACGACCTCGAGGAGGCCGTCGGCGGGCCGAAGCAGCGGCTCACCACGTTCGACTCCTCGTGCTTCAGCGGCGAGTACGTGACCGGCATCGACGCCGACTACTTCGAGCGCATCCGCGCGCTGCGCTCCGACGAGTCCAAGCGGCAGCGGCGCCCGGCGTGAGCGCGCGCGCGACCGGCGACGCGGCGGGCGAGGGCATGGGCGACGACGCCGCCCGCGAGGCCGCGTGGCTGGCCGCGCTGGCCGCCGCGGAGGCCTGGGCCGCCGAGCGCTGCGCGGCGCTGGGCGATTCGCTGTACGCGATGGCCAAGGCCTGCCTGGCCGAGGCCGACCCGGCGCGCAAGGTCGCGCTGAGCCTGGCCTGCGGCGCGCGCATCGCGCGCGACGACTTCCGCCTGCCCGCCGACGCGCCGCCCGCGCCGCCGGTGGGCGAGCCCGGCCGCCCCGCGCGGCCGCGCCTGGTCGAGCCGCGCCACCTGCCGCAGCGCGGCCTGGGCAGGCTCGAGGGGCGCGCGGCCTTCGTGCACGCGGTGGCGCACATCGAGTTCAACGCGATCAACCTGGCCTGGGACGCCGCCTGGCGCTTCCGCGGCCTGCCGCGCGCCTACCACGCCGACTGGGCCAGCGTGGCCTGGGACGAGGCGCGCCACTTCGCGCTGCTGCAGCGCCGGCTCGCGCGGATGGGCCAGGCCTACGGCGACTTCGACGCCCACGACGGCCTGTGGACGATGTGCCGGCGCACCGAGCACGACGCGCTGGCGCGGATGGCGCTGGTGCCGCGCGTGCTCGAGGCGCGCGGGCTCGACGTGACGCCCGGGATGATCCGGCGCCTCGCGCTGGTGGGCGACGCCGCCACCGTGGCCGCGCTCGAGACCATCCTCGCCGAGGAGGTCCGCCACGTGGCGGTGGGCACGCGCTGGTTCCAGCACCTGTGCGCCGGACGCGGCCTGCCGCCGCGCGAGACTTTCCTGGCGCTGGTGCGCGAGCACTGCGCGCACCTGGTGCGCGGCCCCTTCAATACCGCCGCGCGCATCGAAGCCGGCTTCGACGCCGCCGAGCTGGCCGCGCTCGAGGCCATGGCCCCGCCGCCGCCGGGCGAGGCCGCCGCGTGAGCGCCGGCGACCTCGCGCTGGGCCTGCTGCTGGGCTCGAAGCTGCTGGCGATCGGGCTGGCGGCGTGGACGCTGCGCCGCGAGGGGCGCCGACCGCCGCCCCGCTGAGGCGACCCCGGGACGGGGCCGGCGTCGGGGCTGTCCTCACTGGCGCGCCACCCGCGTCTTCACCTAGGCTCCACGCCGCCCGCTTCCATCCACCGGTGGCCGGGCAAGGGGACGCCGCCCGCGCCATGCGCGTCGGTGTTCAAGGAAGAACCGCGGCGACGCCCAGGGGGAGGGCGGCGCCGTGCAGGCCTGTCCTCCCGGGGAACCACCATGTCGATCGTCCACGCCTCCCGCCTGCGGGCCGCCGGTGCGCTGCTGCTCGCCGCGCTGTGCGCGCCGGCCGCGCACGCCGCCAACGGCACGCTGATCTACTCCGTCGACAGCGGCCTCGGCGACGGCGTCGCCTCCGACGGCGACGCCGGCAGCACCAACCTGCCCGGCATCGAGATCCAGGTGCGCAACATCTCGGATGCGGGGGGCACCCCGCTGCCCGCCATCCACTACCGCGACGATGGCTGGTTCTTCACTTCCTATCGCGCGCTGACCTACGACGACGGCACCAACAACCCATGGAAGGGCATGTCCATCCGCTCCGCGGACGGCAGCGAGTTCAGGCTGGGCTCCTTCTCCTACCTCAACTGGGGCGAGGGCTTCCCGGGCATGGCGCAGGTCGTCGGGTACCGCAACGGCTCGCAGGTGGCCACGCAGTCCTTCGACCCCTACGACGCTGGCTTCAACCCGAAGACCATCACCCTGAACTCGGGCTTCAACGACGTCGACGACGTCAGGCTGGTCATGCTGTCGGCCGGTGCCATGGGCACGTTCGAATCCTGGCACTCGATCAACGACATCGTCATCGCCGATGCCGTGCCGGCCGCGCAGGCGCCCACCGACATCGCGCTCAGCGCCTCGACGGTGAACCAGTCCGCGCCGCTCAACGCGACGGTGGGCACGCTGTCCACCACCGACGCCAATGCCGGCGACACCCACACCTACACGCTGGTGTCGGGCGCGGGCGACGCCGACAACGCCTCCTTCAACATCAGCGGCACCACCTTGCGGGCGACCACGCCCTCCGCGCTGGCGCAGGGCTCGCGCAGCGTGCGCCTGCGCACCACCGACCAGGGCGGCTTGAGCCACGAGGAAGCCTTCACGATCACGGTGGTCGACGACGTCGCCCCGACCGTCACCGCGGGCAACATCGCGATCAGCGGCGCCACCGGCACGGCCGGCGCCTACCGCATCGGCGACACCGTCACCGCGACCTGGAACGACACCGCCGGCGGCGACAACAACGCCGACACGATCACCGGCGTGACCGTGGACTTCAGCCAGTTCGGCGGCGGCGTGGCCGTGGCCGCGAGCAACAGCGCCGACACCTGGACCGCCAGCTACACCCTCGTGGCCGGTGGGATCGAGGCCGGCAGCCGCTACGTCGCGGTGAGGGCGACCGACGACGCGTCCAACGCCACCACCCGCAACGGCAACCCCACCGCCACCGTCGACACCGTGGCGCCCGCGGCCACCCAGGTCGTGCTGGCCGCGGTCACCCCGGCCAGCGCCACCTCGGTGGACTGGATCGCCGACTTCAACAACACCGTGTCCAACGTCAGCGTCGACGACTTCCAGCTGACGGCCACGGGCTCGGCCACCGGCACGCTCTCGGCCGTGTCCTCCCCCGCAGGCAGCAGCATCACCGTGTCGGTCACCGACATCACCGGCGACGGCAGCCTGCGGGTCGACCTCCGGGCCGCCACCGACATCACCGATGCCTCCGGCAACGCCGGCCCCGCGGCACGCACCGGCGCGGTGCACACCGTCGCCATCCCGACCGCGCCCGACGCGCCGGGCATCGGCGCCGCGACCCCCGCCGACGGCGAGGTCTCGGTGGCCTTCACCGCGCCGGCCGACGACGGCGGCAGCGCGGTCACCGGCTACACCGTCACCGCCAGCCCCGGCGGCGCCGTGGGCACCGGCGCGGCCTCGCCGATCGTGGTGCAGGGCCTCACCAACGGCACGCCCTACACCTTCACCGTCACCGCGACCAACGCCATCGGCACCAGCCTGCCCTCGGGCGCGAGCGCGGCGGCGACGCCGAAGGGCGCGCAGCTGATCACGTTCGCGAGTCCCGGCGCGCGCGATTTCGGCACCGCGCCGACGCTGTCCGCGACCGCCAGCTCGGGCCTCGCGGTGACCTTCAGCAGCACCACCACGGGCGTCTGCACCATCACCAGCGGCGGCACGCTGAGCTTCGTCACGGCGGGCACCTGCACCATCGCCGCCGACCAGGCGGGCGATGCCGTGTGGAGCGCGGCGACGAGGGTGAGCCAGACCTTCACCGTCAACGCCGTGGCGCCCGGCGCGCCGACCATCGGCACCGCGAGCCCCGCGAACACCTCGGCCAGCGTCGGGTTCACCGCGCCGGCGTCCACCGGCGGCGTGGCGCTGTCGAGTTATACGGTCACCGCGAGCCCGGGCGGCGCCACCGGCACCGGCGCCAGCGCGCCGATCACCGTCAGCGGCCTCACCAACGGCGTCGCCTACACCTTCACCGTCACCGCCACCAATGCCGCGGCCCTGACGGGCCCGGCCTCGGCGGCCTCCAACGCCGTCACGCCCGCCTCGCCGCAGACCATCACCTTCAACCCCCCGGGCACGCAGGTCTTCGGCACCGCGCCGACGCTCGGCGCGAGCGCGAGCTCCGGGCTGGCGGTGACGTTCGCGTCCACCACGTCCTCGGTGTGCACGATCACCAGCGGCGGCACGCTGACCTTCCTGACGGCGGGCACCTGCAGCATCGTGGCCAGCCAGGCCGGTGACGCGAGCTGGCAGCCGGCGGCCACCGTGACCCGGACCTTCGCCGTCACGGCCGTGGCGCCGGGCGCACCGTCGAACGTCGTCGCGAACCCGGGCGACACCCAGGCCTCGGTGAGCTTCTCCCCGCCGGGCAACACCGGCGGCAGCAGCGTGCTCGGCTACATCGTGACGGTGAGCCCCGCCGACGTCGTGCCGGTGGCCGGCGCGGCCTCGCCGATCGTCATCACCGGCCTCACCAACGGCGTCGCCTACACCTTCACCGTGGAGGCCGAGACCGTCGCGGGCGTCGGCCCGCCCTCGTCGCCGAGCGCGCCGGTCACGCCGCGCGCGCTCCAGACGGTCGTCTTCGCCAACCCGGGCCCCCAGCCCTTCGGCACCAGCCCGACGTTGGTGGCCACGTCCGACGCCGGCCTCGCGGTGCAGTTCAGCTCCAACACGCCGGCGGTGTGCACGGTCACCCCTGGCGGCCTGCTGACGCTGGTCTCGCTGGGCCAGTGCAGCATCAACGCCGACCAGCCGGGCGATGCCGCGTGGCTGCCGGCGCCGCAGACCACCAACGTCTTCGACGTGGTGGCCGCGCCGCCGGGCGCGCCGACGGCCGTGGTGGCCACGGCGGGCGCGGGCCAGGCCAGCGTGGCCTTCCTCGCGCCGGCGTTCACCGGCGGCGTGGCGATCACGGGCTACACGGTCACCGCGAGCCCCGGCGGCGCCAGCGCCTCGGGCGCGGCCTCGCCGATCGTGGTGCCGGGCCTCGTCGACGGCACGCCGTACACCTTCACCGTGCGCGCCACGAATGCCGTGGGCCAGGGCCCCGCCTCGACGGCATCGACCGCGGTGACCCCGAACACCCCGCTGCAGGTGGCCAACGTGGCGCTGGCGGTGGGCTATGGCGCCGGCGCGACGCCGGCCACGCTGGCGATCAGCGGCGCGCCCGCCGCGACCTCGGCGGAGGTGGTGTCGCCGCCGGCGCACGGCACGGCCGTGGCGACCGGTGCGGGCATCACCTACCAGCCGGCCGCCGGCTATGCCGGTCCGGACAGCTTCACCTACCGCGCGTCGAACGGCCTGAGCACCTCGGGCGTGGCGACGGTGAGCGTCACCATCGGCGCGCCGAGCATCGCGGTGGACACCGCCAGCCTGCCCGACGGCGCGCTCGGCGTGGCCTACGCGCAGGCGCTCGGCGCCAGCGGCGGCGCCGCGCCGTACGCGTGGACGCTGGACGCCGGCGCGCTGCCGTCCGGCGTGACGCTGGCGGCCAACGG
Organism: Lysobacteraceae bacterium; assembly: GCA_051859045.1. GTDB lineage: Bacteria > Pseudomonadota > Gammaproteobacteria > Xanthomonadales > Xanthomonadaceae > JBHYGK01. The sequence continues at coordinate 7,577 of JBHYGK010000027.1, forward strand.
CCAGCTCGCGGGCATGCCGGCGCAGGCGGGCAGCTTCGCGTTCACCGTCCGCGCCACCGACGCCAGCACCGGCACCGGCCCGTTCAGCGCCACCCGCGCGCTGACGCTGCAGGTCGGCCAGGGCGCGCAGGCGATCAGCGCGTTCATCGCGACCCCGGCCGCGCCGAGCTTCTCGGCGGGCGGCACGTTCGCGCTGTCGGCCACCGGCGGCGCCTCCGGCCAGCCGGTGGTGTTCGCCAGCCTGACCCCGGCCACGTGCTCGGTGTCGGGCGCCACGGCCACCACGCTGGCGGCCGGCCCGTGCCGGATCAGCGCCAACCAGGCCGGCGACGCCAACTACACCGCGGCGCCGCAGCAGGTGCTCGAGGTGGCGATCGGCGTGGGCACGCCGACCCTGGCCTGGCCGGCCACGATCGCGAAGGTGCTGGGCGACGCGGCCTTCGACCTGGTCGATCCGACCAGCCCGAGCCCGGGCGCGTTCACCTTCGCCAGCGCCGACCCGGCGGTGGCGACGGTCAGCGGCCGCACGGTCACCGTCGTCGGCACCGGCACCACCACGCTCACCGCCACCCAGGCCGCGACCGGCAACTACGCGGGCGCCAGCGTCACGCTGAGCCTGGTGGTCGACGACCTGCCGGATCCGACCACCGACGGCGAGGTGGTGGCGGGCCTGCAGGCGCAGGTCGACGCCGCGATGCGCCTGGCCGAGGTGCAGTCGGGCAACATCCACGACCGCCTGCGCCAGCTGCGCGCGGGCGCCAACGGCTCGAGCAACGGGCTGCGCCTGGCCTACCAGGGCGACGCGCGCCAGCCCGGCGCCTCGGTGCCCATGGGCGGCCGCGGCGCGGTGCCGAGCCTGCCCGAGGGCTGGGGCGTCTGGGCGGCGGGCACGCTGCGGGTGGGCGAGCGCGGGCCGGACGGGTTCGTGCGCGGCATGGACCTGTCCTCCGACGGCCTGACCATCGGCCTCGACCGCGCGCTGTCGGACCGCGTGCTGGTGGGCCTCGCATTGGGCGCGGGCGGCAGCGACAGCGAGGCGCAGGACTCGGCCTCGCGGGTCGACGCGCGCCAGCGCACGCTGGCCGTCTACGGCCTGTGGCGGGCCGGCGAGCACCTGTTCATCGACGGCCTGCTGGCCAGCGGCCGGCTGGACTACGACCTGCGCCGCTACAGCGCGCAGGCCGACGCGGTGGGCCTCGGCCAGCGCGACGGCGACCAGCGCTTCGGCGCGCTGACCGTGGGCTGGGAGCAGGGCGGCGAGCGCGCGCGCTACACCGGCTACGGCCGCCTCGACCTGCACCGCGGCACGCTCGACGCCTACGCCGAGACTGGCCTGGGCATGTACGGCCTGGAGGTGGGCGAGCAGGACCTCGAGCACCGCGCGCTGGCGCTGGGCCTCGAGGGCCGGCACCAGCTCGGGGGCGAGGCCGGCGGCGCGCGCTGGTCGCCGTTCTGGCGGGTGGAGTACAGCGAGGCGATCGACGGCGGCAGCGACGTGCTGCTGCGCTACGCCGGCCGCGCCCAGGACTACGCGCTGTCGCTCGACCGCTATGGCGACCACGCGCTCGGCCTGGGCGTGGGCGTCGACGTCGCCTTCGGCCGCGGCTGGACCTTCTCGCTGCTGTTCGACCACCGCCGCGCGGCGGGCGACCTGCGCGAGTCGGGCATCGGGCTGCGCATCGGCTACGGCGGCCAGGCCGCCGCGCCGGGCCAGGCGGTGATCGACGACGAGGCGGTGCGCGAGGAGGCGTGCCGCCGCGGGGCCGCGTGCCGCCGCCGCGTGGGGCCGCCGAACGCGCGGCCCTGAGGGCGGGCGGGACCGCCGGCCACGGTGACGCCCGCGCCTCGGCGCGGGCGTCGTCGTTTCAGGACCCCGCCGGTTGCCCGGCGATCGCGCTCAGCGCAGCGGCAGCGCCTCGAGCGCCATGCCGTCGGCGTCCACCCGCAGCACCGAGCCCTGCGCGTACCAGTCGCCCAGCACCGCGCGCAGCCGCGTGCGGCCGCCGGCGCTGTGCACGTGCAGCGCGGGGCGGTGGGTGTGGCCGTGGATCATGTGGCCCACGCCGTAGTGCTCGAAGGTGGCCAGCACCGCCTCGGGGTTGGCGTCGACGATCGACTCGCCGCCGGCCGCGGCCATCACGCCCTGCTGGTGCTTCGCGCTGGCGGCGCGGGCCTGGGCCGCGAAGGCCTGGCGCGCGGCCAGCGGCTGGGCCAGGAAGCCGGCCTGCCAGGCCGGGTCGCGCACCTGGCGGCGGAAGGCCTGGTAGGCGACGTCGTCGGTGCACAGCGTGTCGCCGTGGGCGAGCAGGGTGGGGCGCCCGTACAGCACCACCACGCAGGGATCCGGCAGCAGCCGCATCCCGCAGCGCGCCGCGTAGTCCGGTCCCACCAGGAAGTCGCGGTTGCCGCGCAGGAACGCCACCGGCACGCCGGCGTCGGAGAGCGCGCGCAGGCCCGCGGCGACCTCGGCGGCGAGCGCGGAGTCGTCGTCGTCGCCCACCCAGGCCTCGAACAGGTCGCCCAGCAGGTACAGCGCGTCGGCCGCGCGCGCCGGGCCGCGCAGGAAGTCCAGGAACAGCGCGGTGATCGCGGGGCGGGACGGATCGAGGTGGAGGTCGCTGGCGAACAGCATGCTCATCGGGGGGCCGCCGCGCGGATCAGCGCGCGGGGGCGGCGGCGGGCGCCGCGCCCGGCGCGAGGATCTCGGCGCGCTCGATCACCACCATCGGCGTGGGCACCTCGCGCAGCTGCGGCGAGAGCTCGGTGGTGGGCAGGGCGCGCCAGCGGTCGACTACGTCCATGCCCTCGATGATCTCGGCGAAGACGGTGTAGCCCGCGCGCTCGGCGGGGGCGTCGGCGGTCCAGTCGAAGCGGGTGTTGTCGACGACGTTGATGAAGAACTCGCTGGTGCCGGACTCGGCCACGCCGGCGCGGCGGGCCAGGGCCACGGTGCCGCGCAGGTTCGACAGGCCGTCGCGGGCCTCGTGGGCCACCGGCGCGCGCACCGGCTTGGCCTGCAGGTCGAGGGTGGCCTTGCCGCCCTGCAGGATCGCGTCGGGGACGCCGCGGTGCAGGATGGTGCCGTTGTAGTGGCCGTCGCGGACGTACTGCAGGACGTTCTCGACCGTGGCCGGCGCGCGGTCGGGGCGCAGCTGCAGCACGATGTCGCCCTGGTTGGTGCGCAGCGCCACCCGCGGCAGCGCCGGGTCGATCACCGGCTGGCCGAGGCCGGCGGCGGGGCGGTCCTCGGCCACCTGGGCGCGCGCGGAGGGCGCGGCGGCGGCGAGGGCGGTGGTCACGAGGGCGGCAGCAAGGCACAGGCGCGCGAACATCGCGGCACTCCGGGGTCGTTACGGGGAGCGCCCATCGTACGGGGCGCGGCCCGGCCGGCCAAGCGCGGCGGGGCGGGCGGCGCGGCGGCGTGCCCCGCCGCGGGGCCGCGGGGCACGACGCGGGGCCGCGCAGCGACTAGAATCCGCGCCCCGCCTTCCCTGCAGCGATCCCGCGCCATGGCCGTCCGCACCCGCTTCGCCCCCAGCCCCACCGGTTACCTGCACATCGGCGGCGCGCGCACCGCGCTGTACTGCTGGCTGGAGGCCCGCCGCCGGGGCGGCGACTTCGTGCTGCGGATCGAGGACACCGACCGCGAGCGCAGCACCCAGGCCGCGGTGCAGGCGATCCTCGACGGCATGGCCTGGCTGGGCCTCGACGCCGACGAGGGCCCGATCTGCCAGACCCACCGGATGGAGCGCTACCACCAGGTGGCCTCCGAGCTGGTGCAGGCCGGCAAGGCCTACTACGCCTACGAGAGCAAGGAGGAGATCGAGGCGATGCGCGAGGCCGCGATGGCCGCCGGCCTGAAGCCGCGCTACGACGGCCGCGCCCGCGACCTCGGCCTCGAGCGCCGCGACGACCCCCACCGGGTGGTGCGCTTCAAGAACCCGCGCGAGGGCGCGGTGGTGTTCGACGACGCGGTCAAGGGCCGGATCGAGTGGGCCAACGCCGAGCTCGACGACCTGGTGATGATCCGCAGCGACGACTACCCGACCTACAACTTCGCCGTCGTCGTCGACGACCTCGACATGCGCATCACCGAGGTCATCCGCGGCGACGACCACGTCAACAACACCCCGCGCCAGATCAACCTCTACCACGCGCTCAACGCGCCGGTGCCGCGCTTCGCGCACCTGCCGATGATCCTCGGCGCCGACGGCACCAAGCTCAGCAAGCGCCACGGCGCGGTCAGCGTCATGCAGTACCGCGACGACGGCTACCTGCCGCACGCGCTGCTCAACTACCTGGTGCGGCTGGGCTGGTCGCACGGCGACCAGGAGATCTTCTCGCGCGAGCAGATGGTGGCGCTGTTCGACATCGCCGACGCCAACCAGTCCGCGGCGCGCTTCGACCTCGACAAGCTCGGCTGGCTCAACCAGCAGTACCTGAAGAACGACGACCCCGCCGAGGTGGCCCGCCATTTCGCCTGGCACCTCGAGCAGGCCGGCTACGACCTCGCCAGCGGCCCGGCCCCGGCCGACGTGGTGGTGGCCCTGCGCGACCGCGTGCAGACGCTCAAGGAGATGGCCGAGCGCGCGGCGGTCTGGTACCGCCCGATCCAAGCCTGGGACGAGGCCGCGGTGGCCAAGCACCTCACCGCCGCCGCGCGCCCGGCCCTCGAGGCCGCGCACGCGGGCTTCGCGGCGCTGCCGGCCTGGACCCCGGACGCGATCGGGGCGGCGCTGGGCGAGGTGGCCGCGGGGCTCGGCCTCGGCATGGGCAAGGTGGCCCAGCCGCTGCGCGTGGCGATGACCGGCACCCAGGTCTCGCCGGCGATCGAGCACACCGTCTACCTCGCCGGCCGCGGCCAGGCCCTGGCCCGCATCGAGGCCGCGCTGGCCCGGATCCCGGGCTGAGGGCGCCGCGATGGCCGCGGACTGGATGAACACCGAGCTGCAGGCGCTGGCGTGGACCGGCCTGCACATGAGCCCGTGGAAGATCATCGGGCTCACCGGCGCGCTGATGTTCGGCACCCGCTGGGTGGTGCAGTTCCTGGCCTCGCGCCGCGCCGGCCGCCCGGTCATCCCGCGGCTGTTCTGGTACATGAGCCTGGTGGGCAGCGCGATGACGCTGGCCTACTTCCTGTTCTCGCAGAAGCAGGACGCGGTGGGCGTGCTGCAGAACCTGTTCCCGGCCTTCACCGCCGCCTACAGCCTGTACCTCGACGTGCGCCACCACGGCTGGCGCCCGCGCCCGGACGCCGCGCCCGCGCCGCCACGCTGAACCGCGCCCCCGGCGCCCGGGCGGCCCCGGCCCGCCCGGGCTGACCGCGGCGCGGGCATCGCTTAAGCTGCGGGCATGCCCCGGATCACCCCCACGCACGACCCCCACGCCTGCCAGCACCCCGAGCACCACGTGCATGGCCCCGACCAGTACGTCCGCGAGGTCGAGCGCGCCTGCGCCGAGCGCGGCCTGCGGCTGACCCCGATCCGCGCCCAGGTGCTGCGCCTGGTCGCCGACGCGGGCCGCCCGGTGAAGGCCTACGACCTGCTCGACCGGATGAAGCTCACCCGCGAGGGCGCCGCGCCGCCGACGGTCTACCGCGCGCTCGACTTCCTCGTCGAGCAGGGCTTCGTGCACCGGCTGGCCTCGATCAACGCCTTCGTCGGCTGCCATCACCCGCGCGAGGCCCAGCACCAGGCGCCGTTCCTGATCTGCGACGGCTGCCAGACCGCGGTCGAGCTGGAAGACCCCACCATCGCCGCGCAGCTCGAGGCGCAGGCCCGCGCGCTCGGCTTCCAGCCCGCCGCCCAGACCCTCGAGGTGCACGGCCTGTGCGCGCGCTGCAGCGCCTGAGCCCGGTGCGGCGTCCCGCGCTCGGCGCGCTGCTGCTGGCCCTCGCGGCCGGCCACGGCGTCGCCCAGGACTTCCCCGCCGACGGCGAGGTGCCGGCCCAGGCGCCGGCGGCCACGGCCGCCGCGCTGCCGCCGATGCCGGCGCCGATCCCGCCCGAGGTGGGACCCGGCGTGCCGGTGCCGGCGCCCGGCGAGGCCCTCGACCCCGCCGCGCCGCCGCCGGCCACGCCGCTGCCGATCCTCGACCGCCTGGTCCTGCCCGGCACCCGCGTGCGCCTGACGTGGAGCCCCGGCGAGGGCTTCTCGGGCGGCGAGGCCGAGTCGCCGGTGGTGATCGTGCACGGCGCGCTGCCGGGCCCGGTGGTGTGCATCACCGCGGGCATCCACGGCGACGAGATCAACGGCATCGAGATCGCGCGCCGGGTGGCCTACGACCTCGACGCCGAGCGCCTGCGCGGCACCGTGATCTCGGTGCCGGTGGTGAACGTGTTCGGCTACACCCGCGGCTCGCGCTACCTGCCCGACCGGCGCGACCTCAACCGCTTCTTCCCGGGCAGCCGCTTCGGCTCGGTCGCCTCGCGCATCGCCTACGCCTTCTTCGACGGCGTGGTGCGCCACTGCGACAGCCTGGTCGACCTGCACACCGGCAGCTTCGACCGCATGAACCTGCCGCAGCTGCGCGCCGACCTCACCGACGCCGGCGTGCTCGCCTTCACCCGCGGCTTCAGCGACACCGTCGTGCTGCACAGCCCCGGCAGCCGCGGGATGCTGCGCACCGCGGCGGTCGACGCCGGCATCCCGGCGGTCACCTTCGAGGTCGGCGGCCCGGCCCGGCTGCAGCCGGCCGAGATCGAGGTCGCCGTGGCCGCGATCGAGCGCCTGCTCGAGCACCAGGGCCTGACCGGTGCGCTGCCCGAGGCCGACGCCGCGGTGGACGTCGCGGGCGCCGATGGGGGCGTGGCCGCGCCGGCCGACGGCGTGCCCACCGGCGAGGCCCCCGGGGCCGCGGCGGTCGGCACTGGCGCCGGCACCGCCGCCGGCGCGCTGGGCGACGCCGCGCCGGCGCCGCTCGACGCCGTCCCCGCCGCGGACGTCCCGCACGACCCGCTCGGCGCCGCCGTCGAGGCCTCGGCCTCGCAGCCGATCTTCTTCGAGTCGCGCTGGGTCCGCGCCAACGACGGCGGCCTGCTGGTCAGCCACGTCGAGCTCGGGCAGCGCGTGCGGCCCGGCGAGGTGCTGGGCCGCGTGATCGACCCGATGAACAACCGCCAGACCGACATCCGCGCGCCGTTCTTCGGCCGCGTCATCGGCATGGCGCAGAACCAGCAGGTGCTGCCGGGCTTCGCCGCCTACCACCTGGGCGAGGAGACCTCCGAGGCGCGCGCGGTCGAGGAGGCGGGCACCGCCCCGCCGGCCGGCGCCGACGACCCGGGCGAGGAGGACGGCAGCGCGTCGCTGGAGCCCGAGGAGGGCGACGGCTGAGGCCCCGCGGCGGCGCGCCAGCGCGCGCCCCGGACGCACGAAGGGCCGGCATCGCTGCCGGCCCTTCGTCGTTGGTGCGCCTGCAACGCGCCCCGGGCGCGGGGGCCGGGGCGCGGCGGATCAGAAGAACACGCGGGCGCCGAGGCCGATCGAGCGCCCGGCCAGCGGGGCCAGGTCCTTCAGGAACGAGGTGTGCGGGCGCACCTCCTCGTCGGTCAGGTTGCGGCCGTCCACGAACAGCTCCCAGCCGAACGGGCCGACATCCCAGTGGTAGGCCATCTGGGCGTGCACCAGGGTGTAGCCCGGGGTCTCGGACTCGCCGTCGGCGACGCGGTCCTGGCGGGCGTAGCGCACCGCGCCCACCTCGCCGCGCCACGGGCCCTGGCTCCAGCGCAGGTCCGCGCCCACGCGCGTGGCCGGGATGCGCGGCAGGTCGCCGCCGCCGTCGCGCAGCTCGGCGCGCACGGTGTCGGCGAAGCCCGCGAGCTCCCAGGTGCCGCTGGCGTTGTCGGCCAGCTGCACGCTGGCCTCGAGCTCGGCGCCGAGGAAGTCGGCGTCGCCCTGGGTCCACTGGCGCACCGGCAGGTCGTCTTCCACCAGGCCGGTCTCGGCGAGGTAGATGAAGTCCTGGAAGCGCGCGTAGTACACCGAGCCCTTCACCCGCACCGCGCCCGGGTGCCAGGCCAGCCCGACCTCGACGCGGTTGGCCACTTCGTCGGCCAGGGTCGGGTCGCCGATCTCGTAGCTCTGGGTGGCGATGTGCGGGCCGTCGGAGAACAGCTCCTCGACGCTCGGCGCGCGCTCGGCGCGGTCGAGGCCGGCCTGCAGGTGCCAGTCCTCGCTGAAGTGCCAGTTGAGGCCGGCGGCGACGCTGAAGGCGCTGGTGGCGTAGTCGTCGAAGCCCTCGGCCTCGATCTCCACGCGCTCGCCGCGCAGGCCCAGCTCCACGTCGACGTCGCCGAAGGAGCGGGTCTCGACCAGGAACAGGCCGGTGTCGCGGCTCAGCGACGCCGGCACGAAGGCCTCGTCGCCGATCGCGACGAAGTCGCGGCGGCCGTACTGCAGGCCGTAGGCGCCGCGCCAGCCGGCGATCGGGCCGTGCACGAGCTCGACGCGGCCCTCGGTCTGGTCGTTCTCGAACACCGTGCCGACCTCCTCGCCCTCGAACTCGGTGTGGGTGTAGTCGGCGCGGCCGAGGCGGACGGTGAGGTTCTCGTGGCCCGCGAACGGGTCGCGCAGGCCGCCCTTGACGTCGAGGCGGCGCTGCTCGAGGTCGATGCGCACGGCCTCCTCGTCGCCCTCGGCGAACAGCCCGGCGTCGGCGCGGCCGAGGCCCAGCGGGCCGGCCTCCTCGTGCTCGTGGGCGTGGCCGGGGATGCCGTAGCGGGTGTCGTAGCCGGAGACCGAGGCGCCGATGAAGCCGCGCTCGCCGATCCAGCTCAGGCCCAGCGCGCCGCCCGAGGCGGTCACGGCGCTGTTGCCGAGGCGGCCGAACTCGGCCGGATCCGGCTCCTCGCCTTCCTCGGCCATCAGCGCGGCGCTCTCCGGGTAGCCCGGGATGCGCAGGTCGTCCATGTCGCGGCCGAACACGTCCACGTGCACGGCGACCTGGCCGAGCGCGGAGTCGAGGCGGGCGGCGCCGGTGCGGCCGCTGGTGGCGGAATCGGTGCGGAACTCGGCGCGGCCCTCGACCGGGCGGCCGGGCAGGGCCTCGGGGATGCGGCCGTCGACGACGTTCACCGCGCCGCCGATCGCGCCCGAGCCGTAGAGCAGGGTGGCCGGGCCCTTGAGCACTTCGATCTGGTCGGCGAGGAAGGGCTCGATGCTGACCGCGTGGTCGACGCTGACCGTGGAGGCGTCCATCGACGACAGGCCGCCGGTGAGCACCTGCACGCGCGGGCCGTCGAGGCCGCGGATGATCGGCCGGCCGACGCCGGGGCCGAAGCTGGAGGACTGCACGCCGGGCACGCGCTCGACGGTCTGGCCGAGGGTGGCGGCGCGCTGGGCGTCGAGCGCCTCGCCGGCGAGCACGGCGACCGGGCGGGTCAGGTCCTCGGCGGTGAGCTGCAGCGGGCTGGCCGTGACGATCACGCGGTCGAGCTCGGCCGGGGTCTCCTCGTGGCGGGTGTCGCCGGCGTGCTGGGTGGCGGCGGACTGGGCCAGCGCGAGGCCCGGCAGGGCGGCGGTGGCGGCGAGCAGGGCCAGGGCCAGGGGGTGGCGACGCAGGACGGGCTTCATCTCGGTGACTCTCCAGTGCAGAATGCGGGGCGCGACAAGCGGGCGATGTTATACTGTTCGCCCAACGCCGCAACCCCACCTTCCGACATGGCCACCTGCGTGCCCGCCCCCGAGCGTCCCTCCGCCATCGCCTTCGCCGACCGCCTCGGCTTCGCGGGCTCGCTGCTGTGCGCGATCCACTGCGCGCTGCTGCCGCTGGCGCTGGCCGTGCTGCCGACCCTCGGCGCGGGCGTGTTCGGGGCCGACCTCGACCAGGCCTTCGTGGTGTTCGCGACCGTGCTGGGCCTGACCACGCTGGGCGTGGGCTACCGCCGGCACCGCGCGTTCGCCGCGCTGGCCTGGCTGCTGCCCGGCCTGGTGCTCGTGTGGCTGGCCACTTTCACCCCGCTGCACACCCACTCGCTGGGCCACGCGGCGCTGATGGTGGTCGGCGGCCTGGCGATCGCCGCCGGGCACCTGGCCAACCTGCGCCTCGGCCATCGCGCCTCGTCGGCCGCCACGGCGCCCGATCCGGAGCCCTGAGCCGGAGCCCTGAGCCGGAGCCCCCCGGCCGCCGCGCCGGGCCCGGTTTGGCCGGGCGTCGCCCCGGTGGTAAGCTGCGCGACCCGTTTCATGCCCCGCCAGGCCGCACGGCCGGGCGGATGACCATTCCGATCGCCCCGGGCGATCCAACCACAACCAATTCAGGAGCCATCATGGGCAAGGGTGACAGGCGGACCGCCAAGGGCAAGCGCTACTCGTCGAGCTACGGCAATTCGCGTCCGCACGGCGCGAGCGCCACCGCGATCAAGGCGCCGGTCGTGACCAAGGCGCCGGCCGCCGCGGCGAAGAAGACCGCGGCCAAGAAGAAGGCCTGAGGCCCGAGGCGCGAGAGCGCCTGGGGTTCCGGCCCGAGGCGCGAGAGCGCCAAGAGGTCCACGCGAAGGCCCCGCAGCGCGGGGCCTTCGTCGTTTCCGGGGCCGGTGCGCTCAGGCGCCGGCCACCGTGCGCCCGCCGGCCACCACCCGGCGCGCCAGCGGGCCGCCCAGCCAGTAGCCCAGCGCCGCGGGCTGCGCCGCGTCCCAGACCACGAGGTCGGCGCGCAGCCCCGCGCGCAGCCGGCCGCGGTCGTGCAGGCCGAGCGCGCGGGCGCCGACGTGCGTGGCGCCGCGCAGCGCCTCGTCCGCGCGCAGGCCGAACAGCAGCGACGCCAGCCCGATCGCCAGCCGCTGCGAGGCCAGCGGCGAGGTGCCCGGGTTGAGGTCGGTGGCCACCGCCATCGGCACGCCATGGGCGCGGAACGCGTCGATCGGCGGCCTGCGGGTCTCGCCGAGGCACAGGAAGGCCCCGGGCAGCAGCATCGCCACCGTGCCGGCCTCGGCCATCGCGCGCACCCCGGCCTCGTCGGTGTATTCGACGTGGTCGGCGCTGAGCGCGCGGAAGCTCGCGGCCAGGCGCGCGCCGCCGAGGTCGGAGAGCTGGTCGGCGTGCAGCTTCACCGGCAGGCCCAGCCCGCGCGCGGCCTCGAACAGCGTGCGCACCTGCGCGGGGCTGAAGCCCACGCCCTCGCAGTAGGCGTCCACCGCGTCCACCAGGCCCTCGCGGGCCAGCCGCGGCAGCCAGTCGTTGCACAGCGTGGCGATGTAGTCGTCGGGCCGCCCGGCGAACTCCGGCGGCAGCGCGTGCGCGCCGAGGAAGCTGGTGCACACGGTCACGCCCAGGCGCTCGCCGAGCGCGCGGGCGGCCAGCAGCATCCGGCGCTCGCTCTCCAGGGTGAGCCCGTAGCCGGACTTGATCTCGAGCGTGGTGCTGCCGTCGCCGACCAGCGCGCGCACGCGCGGCAGCGCCGAGGCCACCAGCGCGTCGACATCGGCCTCGCGGGTGGCGCGCATCGTGGCGAGGATGCCGCCGCCGGCGCGCGCGATGTCGGCGTAGGTCTCGCCGGCCAGGCGGCGCGCGGCCTCGTCGCTGCGGTCGCCGGCGAACACCGCGTGGGTGTGCGCGTCGACCAGGCCCGGCGTCACCAGCGCGCCGCCGGCGCTGGACACGCGCGCGGCCAGCGCGGCCGGCGGGCTGGGCAGGGCGGCCATCGGCCCGGCGAAGGTGATCGCGTCGCCGCGCCAGCCGATCGCGCCGGCCTCGACCACGCCCCAGCCGTCCTCGCCCTCGAGCGTGCACAGGCGGGCGTCGACGATGAGCTCGTCCCAGTCGGCGGTCGGGGCGGGGTGGGTGGGCATGGCCTGACGAATCCTTTGCGGGGCGCTAACGGACGGCTAACACGCGCCCAATGGTGACTTAATCGAAGCGGCCGAGCATGCGTCCCATGCCCACGCCCTCCTTCCGCGCCGCCTTCGACCTCCACGCCCCGCGCCTCGTCGCCGAGGCCGCGCCCGACTGGCGCGCCAGCCTGCTCGGCCCGGAGCCCGCCGACGCCCCCGCCCGCCAGGAGGCCGAGGCCTTCGTCGCGGCGGTCTACCGCGAGCGCTACGGCGCCACGCTGCACGCCTTCCTGCCCTGGCTGCTGGCCTTCCGCGACCGCGAAGGCACGCTGCTGGCGGTCGTGGGCCTGCGCCCCGCGGGCACCGGCGCGCTGTTCGTCGAGCAGTACCTCGACGCGCCGGCCGAGCAGGCCGTCTCCGCGGCGCTGGGCCAGGCCAGCGACCGCGACCTGATGGTCGAGGTCGGCGGGCTGGCCGCCCGCCGCCCCGGCGACGCGCGCCGCCTGATCCTGTGCCTCACCCGCGGCCTGCACGCCGCGGGGCTGCGCTGGGTGCTGTTCAGCGCCACCCGCCAGCTGCGCAACGCCTTCGACCGCCTCGGCCTGCGCACGGTCGCGCTGGCCCCGGCCGATCCCGCGCGCCTGCGTCCCTCGTCCACCGACTGGGGCCGCTACTACGAGACCCAGCCGATGCTGCTCTGCGGCGACCTCGCCGCCGGCGCCGCGTTCCTCGCCGCCGCCGCGCCCGCCGCGGCGCGGCCCGCGCCGGCCGGGGCCTGCGCATGAGCCGGGTGCTCGCCGCCCTCGACGCGCGTCCCGCCGCCGACGCCGTGCTGCGCGGCGACGCCGGTGCGCTCGACGCGGCCACGCTGCGCGGGCGCATCGATGCGCTCGCGGCCGCCCTCGACGCGCTCCCGGCCGGCCCGGTCGCCAGCCGCCTCGACAACGGCCCCGACGCGGTGGTGCTGGAGCTCGCGCTCAAGCGCCTCGGCCGCGCCCACGTCGCGCTGCCGCCGTTCTTCTCCGACGCCCAGGTGGCGCATGCGCTCGAGGCCGCCGTCGCGCTGGTGCTGCCCGCCGCGGCCGCCCCGGGCCTGCCCGCGCTGCCCGGCGGCGCGCTCGCGCTGCGCGTGCTGCCGGCGCCCACCCGCGGCGTGCCCGCGGGCACCGCGCTGCTCACCTACACCTCGGGCTCCACCGGGCTGCCCAAGGGCGCCTGCCTCGACGCCGCGCTGCCCGAGGCCGTCGCGGCCTCGCTGGGCGAGGCGATGGCGCCGCTGGGCGTGCGCCGCCACCTGTGCGCGCTGCCGCTGGGCGTGCTGCTGGAGACCGTCGGCGGCGTCTACGCGCCGCTGCTGCAGGGCGGCGAGATCGTGCTGCCCGGGCTGGCCGCGCTCGGCCACGGCGGCAGCGGCGGGCTCGACGTGGCGCGCTTCATCGCCACGCTGCGCGCGTATGCGCCGGACTCGCTGATCCTCGTGCCGCAGCTGCTGCAGGCGCTGGTCGCGGCGGCGGAGCAGGGCGCCGCGCTGCCGGCCTCGCTGCGGATGATCGCGGTCGGCGGCGCGCGCGTGCCGGCCTCGCTGCTGGCGCGCGCCGCGGCGCTGGGCCTGCCGGTGTTCGAGGGCTACGGCCTGAGCGAGTGCGCCTCGGTGGTCTGCCTCAACCGGCCCGGCGCCAGCCGCGCCGGCAGCGTCGGCCGCGTGCTCGGCCACACCGCGCTGCGCGCCGACGCCGACGGCGAGCTGCTGGTCGACGGCCCGCGCTTCCTCGGCTACGCCGGCGAGCCCGCGCCGCCCGCCGGGCCGCTGCGCACCGGCGACCTCGGTCGCGTCGACGACGAGGGCTTCGTCGTCGTCGAGGGCCGGCGCAAGGCCATGTACATCACCGCCTGGGGCCGCAACGTCAGCCCCGAGTGGATCGAGGCCGAGCTGGCCCAGCATCCGGCGATCGCGCAGGCCGTGGCCTGGGGCGAGGGCCTCGCGCGCGCCGTCGCGATCGTGGTCCCGCGCCGCGCGGACCTCGCGCCCGCGGCGCTGGAGCGCGCGGTGGCCGAGGTCAACGCCGGCCTGCCCGAGTACGCGCGGATCGGCCCGGTGCTGGTGGCCGACGCGCCCTTCTCCACCGCCAACGGCCTGCTGACCGGCAACGGCCGGGTCCGCCGCGAGGCCGTGCTGGCCCGCCACGCCGATGCGCTGGCCGCCGCCGCCCGCGCCGACGCCGGCACCGCCGCCCGCCACGACGCGGCCTGAGCCTTCTGTCCTTCTCCTTCCCCACGAGTGCCCGCCCCCATGACGCCCGACGCCTCCCACGCCGCCCCCGCGCAGCCCGCCACCGCCGGCTTCCACGACGCCCTGCTCGCCGCCACCGCCGACGCCCGCGCGCGCCTGCTCGGCCTGCCGATCCTGGCCGACGCCGCCGCCGGCCGGGTCACCCGCGAGGACTACGCCGCCTTCCTGACCCAGGCCTTCCACCACGTCCGCCACACCGTGCCCCTGCTGATGGCCTGCGGCGCGCGCCTGCCGGCGCGGCTGGAATGGCTGCGCGAAGCGGTGGCGGAGTACATCGAGGAGGAGCTCGGCCACCAGGAGTGGGTGCTCGACGACCTCGAGGCGATGGGCCTCGACCGCCACGCGATCGCCGCGTCGCGGCCCTCGCCGGCCACCGAGCTGATGGTCAGCTACGCCTGGGACACCATCCAGCGCGTGGATCCGCTGGGCTTCTTCGGCATGGTGCTGGTGCTCGAGGGCACCAGCGTGGCGCTGGCCACGCATGCCGCCGAGACGATCGAGACCACGCTGGGCCTGCCGCGCACCGCCTTCAGCTACCTGCGCTCGCACGGCGACCTCGACCAGGGCCACACGGCCTTCTTCGCCGGCCTGATGGACCGCCTGGTCGAGCCCGCCGACCGCGAGGCGGTGGTGCACGCCGCGCGGATGTTCTACCGGCTCTACGCGCAGGTGTTCGCGACGCTGCGCGAGCCCGCGGAGCGCGCGGCATGAGCGCGGCCCAGGCCTCGCCGCTGGCCGGCCGCGGCGTGGTGCTGACCGGCGCCAGCGGCGGCATCGGCAGCGCGCTGTGCGCGGCGCTGCGCGCCGCCGGCGCGCACGTCTACGCGGTGGGCCGCGATCCCGCGCGGCTGCTCGCGCTGGCCGCGCAGGCCGCGCCCGGCGGGTTCACGCCGGTGGTCGCCGACCTCGCCGCCGCCGACGGCCCCGCGCGGGTGCGCGACGCGCTCTCCGCCGCCGCCCGCGGCCCCGGCGAGCCCGCGCCCTCGGTGCTGGTGCTGGGCGCGGCGGTGTCGCACTTCGGGCTGTTCGCCGACGCCAGCGAGAGCGCGCTGCGCGAGCAGGTCGAGACCAACCTGCTCGCGCCGATGCGCCTGGCCCACGCGCTGCTGCCGATGCTCGCCGCCGCCGCGGGCCCGGGCGCGCCGGCGCCGGCGGTGGTGGCGATCGGCTCGACCTTCGGCAGCCTCGGCTACCCGGGCTTCGGCGCCTACAGCGCCAGCAAGTTCGGCCTGCGCGGCTTCATCGAGGCGATGGGGCGCGAACACGCCGACGGGCCGGTGCGCTGGCAGTATCTCGCCCCGCGCGCCACCCGCACCGCCTTCAACAGCCCGGCCGTCGACGCGCTCAACGCCGCGCTCGGCACCGCCGTGGACGCACCCTCCGACGTCGCCGCGCAGCTGGTGGCCGACATCGCGCGCGGCACCCGCCGGCGCCAGCTCGGTTGGCCCGAGCGCCTGTTCGCCCGCCTCAACGGCCTGCTGCCCGAGCTCGTCGACCGCGCGCTCGCCGGCCAGCTCCCGACCATCCGGGCGCACGCCACGTCGCGGGTGTCGATCGTCCATCCCTCCGCCGCCGGGCCCGCGCCCGCGGCCGTCCCGCCGCCCGCGCGCTGACCCGCGCGCCGGCCCCGCCTTCGTCCTCGCCATCGTCCCCTGGAGTCCGCCATGACCGTCCGCCCGTCCCCGCTCGCCGCCGCGCTGCTCGCCCTCGGCCTCGCCGCCGCCCCCGCCTTCGCGTTCGCCCAGGACGCCGCCGCGCCCGCCGCCGAGGCCGCCGCGCCGGCCGCCGAGGCCGCGCCCCACCTCGCGCTGCAGGCGCGCTGGGCCGAGATCAAGTACGCCACCCCCGAGGACCGCCGCGCCGACGCGTTCGAGGCGCTCGCCACCGAGGCCGACGCCGCCGTCGCGCTGCATCCGCGCGACGCCGCGCTGCTGACCTGGCGCGGCATCGTGCTGGCCAGCTGGGCCGGCGCGAAGGGCGGGCTGGGCGCGCTGTCGCTGGCGCGGCGCGCGAAGGCCGACTTCGAGGCCGCCATCGGCATCGACCCCGGCGCGCTCGACGGCTCCGCCCACACCAGCCTCGGCAGCCTGTACTACCAGGTGCCGGGCTGGCCGGTCGGCTTCGGCGACGAGGACCAGGCCCGCGAGCACCTGCAGGCCGGCCTCGCCTTGAACCCCGACGGCATCGACAGCCTGTACTTCTGGGGCGACTTCCTGCGCGACCAGGGCGACCCGGTGTCGGCGATCGACGCGCTCGAGAAGGCGCTGCGCGCCGCGCCGCGCCCGGGCCGCGAGGCCGCCGACGCCGGCCGCCGCGCCGAGGTCGAGGCCCTGCTCGCGCAGCTGCGCGAGTGAGGCCGCACCGCCGCGACGCGCGCCCGCGCCAGGGCTAGACTCCACGCATGCGCATCCTGCTCGTGGAAGACGACGCCCTGCTCGGCGAGGGCATCCAGACCGCCCTCAAGCGCGCCGCGCTGACGGTGGACTGGCTGCGCGACGGCGCCAGCGCGCTGGCGGCGATCCGCGACGGCGGCATCGACGTGGTCGTGCTCGACCTCGGCCTGCCGAGGCTCGACGGCATGCAGGTGATCCGCGCCGCGCGCGCCGCGCGCAGCACCACGCCGATCCTCGTGCTCACCGCGCGCGACCGCGTGGCCGATCGCGTCGAGGCGCTCGACCTCGGCGCGGACGATTTCCTCGGCAAGCCCTTCGACACCACCGAGCTGCTGGCCCGGATCCGCGCGCTGCACCGGCGCGGCCAGGGCCAGGCCCAGGCCTGCCTGGCGCACGGGCCGCTCGAGCTCGACCCGGCCGCGCTGGAGGTGCGCTGGCGCGGCCGCGGCGTCGACCTGCCGCGGCGCGAGTTCGCGCTGCTGCGCGCGCTGCTCGACCACGCCGGCCGGGTCGCCAGCCGCGAGGCGCTGCAGCAGACCCTCTACGGCTGGGACGAGGACGTCGCCAGCAACGCGCTCGAGGTCCATGTCCACCACCTGCGGCGCAAGCTCGATCCGGCCCTGATCCGCACCGTGCGCGGCGTGGGCTACGCGCTGGCCCCGGCGGCCGAGCTGCTGGCCGCGGCGCCGGCCGACGCGCCCCCGGTGGACCCCGCGCCGTGACCCTGCAGCCGTTCTCCGCCCGCCGCCTGCTGATCCTCGCGCTGGTGCTGGTGGTCTGCGCGGTGTCGGCCGTGGCCGCGGGCTTCAGCTACCGCGCCGGCCTGGTCGAGTCCGGCGAACTCTTCGACGCCAAGCTCGCGCATTCCGCGCGGGTGCTGGCCGCGCTGGTCGACCAGCCGCTGGCCGACGCGCCGGTGGCCGCGGGCGAGCCGCTGGTGGTGCAGGTGTGGCAGGGCGGGCCGCGCGAGGGCGTCGGCGACGCGCTGGTCAGCGCCGACGGGCACGCCTACGAGACCAAGCTCGCCTTCGAGGTGCTCGATGGCGAGGGCCGCATCGTGCTGCGCTCCGACAGCGGGCCGGACGGGCGCCTGGCGGCGCTGGAGCCCGGCTTCGACGACGTCTCCATCGACGGCGAGGCCTGGCGGGTGTTCACGCTGCGCACCCCGCGCGGGCTGTGGGTGCAGGCCGGCGAGCGCGGCGACATCCGCGCCGAGATGGCCGCCGAGATCGCGTTCGGCACGATGGCGCCGATGCTGCTGGCGCTGCCGGTGCTGGCGCTGCTGGTGTGGGGCGTCGTGGCCTGGGCCAGCCGCGCGCTGGCGCGGCTCTCGGGCCAGCTCGAGCGGCGCGCGGCCGACGCGCTGGCGCCGCTGGCGCCCTCCGACGTGCCCGAGGAGCTGCGCGGGCTGGTGCTGGCGCTCAACGGGCTGCTCGGCCGGCTCGGCGAGGCGCTGGAGCGCGAGCGCCGGTTCACCGCCGACGCCGCCCACGAGCTGCGCACGCCGCTGGCGGCGCTGCGCGTGCATGCCTCGAACCTGCGCGATGCGCGCGACGCCGCCGAGCGCGAGGCCTCCCAGGCCCAGCTCGAGGCCGGCATGCGCCGGATGGAGCGGCTGGTGACCCAGCTGCTGGAGCTCGCGCGCCAGGAGCCCGGCGCGCAGCCGGCCGACGCCGCGCCGCACGCGCCGGTGGCGTTCGGCGCCTGCGTGCGCCGGGCGGTGGCCGAGATCGCGCTGGCCGGGATGGACCGCGGCATCGACCTCGAGGTCGACGCGCCCGACGGCCTCGTCGTCGCCGGCGACGAGCTGGCGCTGGGCGTGCTGGTGCGCAACCTGGTGGACAACGCGCTGCGCTACACGCCCGAGGGCGGCCGGGTGCGGGTGTCGCTGGCCGGCGAGGGCGTCGTGGTGCGGCTGCGGGTGGAGGACTCGGGGCCCGGCATCCCGGTCGAGGCGCGCGCCGCGGCGCTGGCGCGCTTCCACCGCGGGCTCGGGCACGCCGCCAGCGGCAGCGGGCTCGGCCTGTCGATCGTGCAGCGGATCGTCGAGCGCCACGGCGGCGGGCTGGTGCTGGAGGACTCGCCGGCGCTCGGCGGCCTGCGGGTGGACGTGCGCCTGCCGACCGCGCGCGCGGCCTGAGCCGAGGCGGCCGACTGCGCGGCGCGCGCCCGCCGCGCTACCCTTCGCGCATGCCCACCGCCACCTTCCACGCCCCGCTCGCCTGGACCCCGTCCGGCTGGCGCACGCACCAGCGCCTCGCGCTGGCCACCAGCGGCCGCTTCGCCGCCGCCGCCACCGACGGCCCCGCGCCCAGCCTGTCCGGCGGGCCGGTGCTGCCGGGCATGCCCAACCTGCATTCGCATGCCTTCCAGCGCGCGCTGCTCGGGCGCGTGGAGCGCGCCGGCCCCGGCGAGGACAGCTTCTGGAGCTGGCGCGAGGCGATGTACCAGGTCGCCGCGCGCTTCGATCCCGACGTGCTGCGCGCGGTCGCCGCGCAGCTCTACGCCGAGATGCTCGAGGCCGGCTACACCCGGGTCTGCGAGTTCCACTACCTGCACCACGCGCCCGGCGGCCTGCCTTACGCCGAGCCCGCGGCGATGTCGCTGGCGCTCGTGGAGGCCGCGCGCGAGGCCGGCATCGGCCTGACCCTGCTGCCGGTGCTCTACCAGCGCGGCGGCTTCGACGGCCGCGCGCTGGGCGAGCGCCAGCGCCGCTTCGCGCACGACCGCGATGCCTTCCTGGGCCTGCTCGCGCGGCTCAAGCGCGAGGAGGCGCGCGACCCCGACCTGCGCGTGGGCCTGGCTTTCCACAGCCTGCGCGCGGTGGACGAGGCGGCGATGCGCGACGTGCTCGCCGCGCTGCCGGATCCGACCATGCCGGTGCACTTGCACGTCGCCGAACAGGTGGGCGAGGTGGAGGACTGCCTGGCCGTGCACGGCCAGCGCCCGGTGCGCTGGCTGCTCGACCGCTTCGCGATCGACGCGCGCTGGACCCTGGTGCACGCCACGCATCTCGACGACGGCGAACTCGCGGGCGTCGCCGCCAGCGGCGCCACCGTCGCGCTGTGCCCGGTGACCGAGGCCAACCTCGGCGACGGCCTGTTCCCGCTGCGCGCCTACCTTGCCGCGGGCGGCGCGTTCGGCATCGGCAGCGACTCGCAGGTGTCGGTGGATCCGGTGGAGGAGCTGCGCTGGCTGGAGCACGGCGCCCGCCTGGGCAGCCTGCGGCGCAACCGCGCGGCGCTGGCGCCCGGCGCGAGCAGCGGCGAGACCCTGCTGGCCGGCGCGCTGGCCGGCGGCGCCGCGGCCTGCGGGCGCGCGCCCAGCGCGCTGGCCGCGGGCGGCGAGGGCGACCTCGTCGTGCTGCACGGCGACGATCCGGCCTTCGCCGGCGTGGCCGAGGACGGCCTGGTGGACGCGTGGCTGTTCGGCCGCCGCCGGCCCGGCGTGCGCGAGGCCTGGCGCGGCGGCCGCGCGCTGGTGCTCGAGGGCCGCCACGTGCGCGGCGAGGCCATCGGCCGCGCGTTCCGCGCGGCGATGGCGCGCGTCGCGGGCTGAGGGCGCCGCGCGCTCAGTCGGCCGCGGCGCCCGGCGTCGCGGCCTGCACCGGCGCGGCGGCGCGCAGCGCGGGGCGCAGCACCGCCGGATCACCGTCGTGGTCGGCGGGCGCGATGCCCAGCAGCGCCGCCAGCAGCGGGTACACGTGCACGTTGTCGAACGCCGGCAGCACCACGCCCTCGGCGAAGGCCGGGCCGCGCGCGAGGAACAGCGCCTGCATCGTGGGGTGCGCCGGGTCGTAGCCGTGCGCGCCGGTGGCGTGGGCCTGGTCGGCCCAGCGCGCCAGCGCGCTGCGGGTGGCGATGCGCCAGCCCGGCTCGGCCAGGCACAGGATCCGCGGCACGCGCGGGTGCGCGCCGTAGCGCCACCCGGCCGGCGTCTCGTCGCGGCGGTGGCAGGCCACGTGCGGGCGCGGCTGCAGCAGGGCGCGCTCGACCTCGGCGCGGCGGCCGCGGCGCGGGTTCACGCCCAGCAGCTGGCCCATCGTGACCACGTCCACCGCCTCGAGGTCGACCCAGTCGTCCAGCGCCATCACCTGCCCCGGGGGCACCGCGGCCATGCCGTGGTCGGAGACGACCACCAGGTGGGTGCGCCCGGCGGCGCCGCGCGCGTCGATGCCGTCGAGCAGGCGGCCGAGGACCTCGTCGAGGCGCTGCAGCGCGGCGATCGCCTCGGGCGAGTCGGGCCCATGGTCGTGCCCGGCCTCGTCGGTGTGCTCGAAGTACAGCGTGATGAAGCGCGGCCGCTCGGCGGCCGGCAGGTCGAGCCAGGCCAGCACCTGGTCGACCCGCGCCTCGGGGGCCATCGCGCTGTCGAAGGGGAACCACCAGCGCGGCCGCTCGCCGCCGATCGGGGCCTCCGAGCCGGGCCAGAACATCGTCGCGGCGCGGCCGCCGGCGCGCTGCACGCCCAGCCACAGCGGCTCGCCGCCCCACCAGCGCGCATCCCCGACCGCGTCGCGGTTGGACAGCGCGAAGCGCCCGAGCGCCGGGTCGAGCATCCGGTTGTCGACGATGCCGTGGCGGTCCGGGCGCAGGCCGGTGACCAGGGTGTAGTGGTTGGGGAAGGTCAGCGAGGGGAAGCTGGGGCGCATCGCCTCCGCGCGCACGCCGCCGGCCGCGAGGCGGTCGAGGGTGGGCGTGTGGCCGCGGCCGAGGGCGTCGGGATGCACGCCGTCGAGCGACACCAGCACCAGCGCGTCGCCGTCCGGCAGCGCGACCGGCGCGGCGGGGCCGGCGGCGTCCGGCGCGGGCGCCGCCGGGGCGGGGGCGCGCGGGGTGGGCAGGCAGGCGGCGAGCAGGGCGCAGAGGACGAGCGCGGCGAGCGGGCGGCGCGCGCCCGGGGCGGGGGATCGTGGGGTCATGCGCGCATTCTCGCCGATGGGCGTGGCCGCGGGGTGACCGCGGTCGCGGTGACGCCGGCCGCGGGCCGCGCGGCGCGGGCCGCCTCAGCCGCCGCGCGCGGCCAGCAGCGCCATCGCCGCGGCCACCGCGTCGCCGAGCACGCCGGCGGCGGTCACCTGCGGCCCCGCGCCGGGACCGCCGAGCAGCAGCGGCGGCGCCTGCTGGAACTCGGTCACCACCCGCAGCCGGTTCTCGCCCGGGGCCAGCCGCGCCAGCGGATCGTCGGCCTCCAGCGCCACCACGCCCACTTCGCCGCCCGCGGCGTCCACCCGCGCCAGCGCCACCAGGCGCCGGCCCGTCGCGGCGGCGCGCGCGGCCCACTCGGCCCAGCCGGCGTCGTCGCGCGGGAGGGCGGCCAGCGCCTCGTCCAGCGGGCGGTCGTCGATGGCGGCCAGCGGCCGGATCCGCACGTCCTCGGGCTCGGTCGCGAAGCCGGCCTCGCGCGCCAGCACCAGCAGCTTGCGGGCCAGGTCCTGCCCGCCGAGGTCCTCGCGCGGATCGGGCTCGGTCAGGCCCAGCGCGCGCGCCTCCGCTACCGCCTCGCTGAAGCGCGCGCCGGCCTGCAGCCGGCCGAGCACGTGGCTCAGCGAGCCCGACAGCACGCCCTCCAGCCGCAGCACGCGCTCGCCGCGCTCGCGCAGCGCGCGCAGCGGGCCCAGCACCGGGATCGCCGCGCCCGCGGTGGTCTCGTAGCGCCAGGGCACCCGGTGCAGGCGGGCGAGCGCCTGCAGCGCGGCCCAGTCGGCGTGGCGGCGGGCGTTCGCGCGTTTGTTCGCGGCCACCACGCCGATCCCGGCCGCGAGCAGGCCGGGCACCTCGTCGGCGATGGCGTCGCTGGCGGTGCAGTCGAGCAGCAGCGTGGGCCGGCCCGACGCCGCGAGGCGGGCGCGCAGCGCGGGCCAGTCGCCGTCGCGGCGGGCGGCGAAGGCCGGCGCCAGCGGGTCGAGGCCGGCCGGATCCTCGGCGAGGCCGCGGCGGTCGAAGGCCGCGCGCAGCCGCAGCCGCAGGCCGAGGCGGGCGGGCAGGGCGGCGGCCTCGCGCGCGAGCAGGGCGCGCAGCGCGCTGCCGACCTGGCCGCGCGCGCCCACCAGCACCAGGTCGACCACCGGGATCGCGTCGCCGTCCGGGGCCGGCGGCGTCGCCGCGGGGCGGGCCTCGAGCACGGCGCTCACGCGTGCCCCTCCGCCGCGACGCCGCGCAGCTTCAGCGGCTCGGCGTCGCCGCTGCGGCGGCGGGTGGCCGAGCGGCGCGGGCCGAACAGCGCGCGCGGCGCCTCGCCGCCGCGCTCGCCGGCGCCGCGGGGGG
>JBHYGK010000028.1:0-27793 GCA_051859045.1 Lysobacteraceae bacterium
CGAGCCGGAGGCGGTCGTGCCGCCCGCCGCCGCCGCTGGCCCGGCCGACTGGCGCGACGCCGCGCCGCGGCCGCAGCGCCCGCCCCCGCGCGCGCCGGCCCCGCAGGAGGACGACATCGTCACCCGCGCGCTGAAGACCGTGATCGGCTGGTTCACCGAGGGCAACGTCCCGGTGAAGGTCGGCATCGTGGTGCTGTTCGTCGGCGTCGCGGCCACGCTGAAGTGGTTCGCGGACGCCGGGCTGTTCAACGTGCCGATCGGCGTGCGCTTCGCCGGCGTCGCGGCCGCCGCGCTGGCCGCGCTGGCCTTCGGCTGGCGCGAGCGCACGCGGCGCCCGGCCTTCGGCCTCGCGCTGCAGGGCGGCGCGCTGGGCGTGCTGCTGCTGGTGCTGTTCGTGGGCTACCGGATGTTCGCGCTGTTCCCCGCGGCCTGGGCCCTGGCCGGCGTGGTCGCGGTGGTGGCGCTGGCCACGGTGCTGGCGCTGCGCCAGGACGCGATGGTGCTGGCGGTGCTCGGCTTCCTCGGCGGCTACCTCGGCCCGGTGCTGGTGAACACCGGCAGCGGCGACCACGTGGCGCTGTTCTCCTACTTCGCGGTGCTCAACGCCGCGGTGTTCGCGATCGCGTGGTTCCGCCACTGGCGCTTGCTCGACCTGGTGGGCTTCTTCGCCACCTTCGCGATCGGCAGCGCCTGGGGCGTGCTCGACTACGACCCCTCGAAGTTCGCCAGCACCGAGCCCTTCCTGGTCGGCTTCTTCGCGTTCTACGCCCTGATCCCGCTGCTGCACGCGCTGCGCGGCACCGGCTCGGGCCGGGTCGACGGCACCCTGGTGTTCGGCCTGCCGCTGCTGGCCTTCCCGCTGCAGGCGGCGCTGCTGCAGGGTGACGACAACGCGCTGGCGCTGAGCGCGATCGCGGTGGCCGCGATCTACGCCAGCTTCGCGCTGCTGCTGCACCGCCGCGACCTGGCGCCGCTGCTCAAGGGCAGCTACGCCGCGCTCGCGGTGGGCTTCGCCACCCTCGCCGTCCCGCTGGCCAGCTCGGCGCAGTGGACCGCGCCGGCCTGGGCGCTGGAGGGCGTGGCGCTGGTGTGGCTGGGCCTGCGCCAGCAGCGCCGCCTGCCGCGCTGGACCGGCTACCTGCTGCAGGCGATGGCTGCCGCGGCCTGGATCGTGGCGGGCCTCGACGAGGGCTGGCAGCTGCGCGCCGGCGATGGCCTGCTGCCGCCGCTGACGCTGGCCGCGCTGGTGCTCTTCGGCAGCGCGCTGGCGATCGCCTGGCTGGCCGACCGCGACGCCAAGCGCGGCATCGCCCGCGTGGCCATGCTGCTCGCGGTGGCCTGGTGGCAGGTGCTGCACCTGCGCTGGATGCTCGTGGCCGGCCTGGACCTGCCCCGCGACCAGGCGCTGGCGCCGCTCGCCTGGAGCGTGGTGGCCGGGCTGCTGCTGCCCGCGCTGGCCGCGCGGGCGCTGCGCTGGGAGCGCCTGCTGTGGCTCGGCGCGCCGGCCTTCGGCTGGCTGCTGGTGCTGGTGGCCGCGCACTACGACGGCCGCGTGTTCGGCCTCGGCCCGCTGGGCGACGGCCGCCACGGCGCGCCGCTGACCTGGCTGGCGATCGCGCTGGCGCTGGCGGGCCTGCTGCGCCTGCAGGCCGGCCAGGGCTCGACGACGTGGCAGGCGCTGCTGCGCCCGCTCGCGTGGCTGGCGGCGATCGCCTACCCGGCCTGGCTGTTCGGCGCGGAGCTGCTGCAGCGCAGCCTCGCCGCGTCGATGGGCAACGGCTGGTGGGTGGCCGCCACGCTCGCGCCCGCGGGCGCGCTGTGGTGGGCCTGCCTGCGCGGCGGGGCCGTGCCGGCGGCGCTCGACGAGGCCGGCTTCCGCCGGATCCAGCCGGTCGTCGGGCTGCTCGGCGCGCTGGCGCTGGGGCTCGGGCTGCTGGTCACGCTGCCGCTGGCGGGCGACGCCGATCCGCTGGTCTTCCTGCCGGTGTTCAACCCGCTCGAGCTGACCCAGCTGGCGATCGTGGCCGGCCTGGCCTGGGCTGCGTCGCGGGCCGGCTTCGACGCGATGAGCCTGCGCGGGCTGCTGGCGATCGCGGGCTTCGGCCTGGGCAGCCTGGCGGTGCTGCGCGGGGTGCACCACCTGGCCGACCTGCCGTGGTCGCCGTCGCTGCTGTCGGAGGGCGTGGCGCAGTCGGCGCTCACCGTGGCCTGGAGCCTCGCCGGCGTCGCCGCGTGGATCGTCGGCAGCCGCCAGGGTCGCCGCGTGCTGTGGAACGCCGGTGCGGCGCTGATGGGCGTGGTGCTGCTGAAGCTGCTGCTGGTCGATCGCGGCCACATGGGCAACCTGCCCGGGATCATCAGCTTCATGGCCGTGGGCCTGCTGCTGGTGGGCGTGGGCTACATCGCGCCGCAGCCGCCGAAGGCGCGCGCCGGCTGAGGCGCGCGCGGCCGGCTCAGGCCTCGACCGGGGCGCCGGGCGCGCCCGCCGCGCGCCAGGCGTCGAAGTCCGCCGGCGCCAGCGGCGGCAGGCCGTGGCGCGCGCGCGCGCGGTCGCACTGGTCGCTGGGCGCGCCGTCCTCCCAGCTGGCCTGCAGCGCATGGCAGGGCGAGGGGCGGCGGGCGTAGATGCCGCAGTGCGCGGCCTCGCCGATCGTGCCCACCAGCGCCACGCAGCGTGGCTGGTAGGCCTGGGTGCCGCGCATGTTCACGCGGTGCGGGTCGAGCGCCTCCACCAGCGCGGGCGGCGTCACGCCGCCCGCGGCGGGATCGGCCTCGGACCAGTGGAAGGCCACGCGGTAGCTCGCGCAGCAGGCGCCGCAGCGCAGGCAGGGATGCATCGGCGGCGCGGGCTCAGTCTTCGGGGAGGACGCTGAAGGTCGCCGGCGGCGGGACCTCGGCGTCGTCGCCGGCCTCGTCGGCGGGCGCCTCGGCCGGCGCGGCCTCGCCGGCGGGCACCGGCGGCAGCGCGATCGGGCCGGGGGTGGCGCCGCCGGCGGGCGTCGCGGGGTCCGGCGTCGCGCCGTCCGCGGCGGCCGGCGCCAGGTCGCTGCCGGCGGCGGCCTCGTCCACCGCGCTCGGCGCGGCGTCGTCCTGCGGCGTGTCGGTGCGGGCCGCGGCCTCCTCGGCCGCCTGGTTGAGCACGACGATGCTGATGCGGCGGTTGATCGGGTTGCGCGGGTTCTCGCGGTCGAACAGCGCCGAGGACGACAGGCCGACCACGCGGGCCACCTTCTCCTCCTCGAGGCCGCCGGCCACCAGGGCGCGGCGCGCGGCGTTCGCGCGCTCGGCCGAGAGCTCCCAGTTGGTGTAGCCCGCCGCGCCGCCGATGAAGGGCGCGATGTCGGTGTGCCCGGTCAGCGCGATGCGGTTGTCGACCCGGTTGAGGTAGGTGGCCAGCTCGCCCAGGATCTCCTGCGTGTAGGGCTGCAGGCGGGTGGAGCCGAGGTCGAACATCGGCCGGTTCTGCGCGTCGACGATCTGGATGCGCAGGCCCTCGGGGGTGAGGTCGATCAGCAGCTGGTCCTTGAACGGCGCCAGCGCCAGCGAGTTGGCGATCGCCTCCTCGAGCAGCTGCTGCAGGTCCTCGAGCTCGCGGCGGTCGGACTCCTGGGCGATCCGGCGCGCCTCCTCGGGATCGACCTCGGCCTCGCCGTTGCCGCCGCGCGCGGTGTCCTCGTCGTCGGACTCGCCGCCCTCCGCGCGCCCGGTGGTGCCGTCGCCCTCGCCCGGCCGCACCGCGCGGAACATCTCGATCGGCGCGTTGCCCGCGCCGCCGGGGCCCATCGAGCCCGGCGCCATCTCGGCCGCGCGGCCGCGCACGGCGCTGGGGTTCTTGAAGAACTCCGCGACGCCGCCGAGCTGTTCCTGCGGCATCGTGGCCACCAGCCACATCACCATGAAGAACGCCATCATCGCGGTCACGAAGTCGGCGTACGCGACCTTCCAGGCGCCGCCGTGGTGGCCGCCGCCGCCCTTCTTCTTCTTCTTGATGATGATGATCGGCTGTTCTTCACCGGCCATGGCGCGCTCCGTGCGTGTCGGGGTCGGTGGGCATCAGCCCTTCGCGGCCTTGAGGTCGGCCTCGAGGTCCTGGAAGCTGGGGCGCAGGTCGGAGAACAGCAGCTTGCGCGCGAACTCGATCGCCACCGGCGGCGCGTAGCCGCGCACCGAGGCCACCAGCGCCATCTTCACCACCTCGAAGGCCTTGCCGTCCTCGTGCGCGCGGTTCTCCATGGCGCTGGCGACGGGGCCCACGTAGCCGTAGGCCAGGAAGATGCCGAGGAAGGTGCCGACCAGCGCCGAGGCCACCTTCATGCCGATCTCGGCCGGCGGCGCCGAGCCCACGATCGACATGGTGTTGATGATGCCCAGCACCGCCGCGACGATGCCGAACGCCGGCAGCGCGTCGGACACCTTCTGGATCGAGTGCGCCGGCTCGGCGGCCTCGTGGTGGTGGGTCTCCAGCTCGTACTCGAGCAGGCTCTCGAGCTCGTGCGGGTTGAGGTTGCCGCCGACCATCAGGCGCAGGCAGTCGGTGATGAAGTCGAGCATGTGGTGGTCGGCCAGGACCTTCGGGTACTTCTGGAAGATCGTCGAGGACTGCGGGTTCTCCACGTGGTCCTCGATGGCCATCATGCCTTCCTTGCGCATCTTCATCAGGATCTCGTAGATCAGCTTCAGAAGATCGACGTAGTCGGCCTTGGTGTACTTCGGGCCCTTGAGCAGGCCGAGCGTGCCGGAGACCGAGGCCTTGATGACCTTCATCGGCGTGGCGATGACGTACGCGCCGAGCGCGCAGCCGCAGATGATGATGATCTCGTTGGGGTGCCACAGCGTGAGGAGCTGTCCGCCCACCATCATGAAGCCGGTGACCAAGCTGACGACGATGATGATCGAGCCGATGATCAGGAACACGGGGGGCACTCCGTTGCGTCTGTGGGGGGGCAGGGCGCCGGCACGCGGGCGTGACGGGAGGGAACGGCATAGTAGCGACTGCATCACGCCTTCCTGTAGTCGGGCATGACCCGACCCGCGCCGCCCCGGCGCCCCGCCCGCCTCGCCATGACGCCCCCGCCGTGACCCCCACCCGCCTCGCCGTCGCCCTGCTGCTCGCCCTCCCGCCCGCGCTCCCCGCCGCGGCCGCCGCGCCGGCGTCCGGCGCCGAGGGCGGCCCGCCCGCCGCCGCCCTCGACGCCGCCACCCTCGATGCCATCCAGGTCACCGGGCGCCGCCCGCAGGCCGCCGCCGCGCGGCCGGAGGCGGTCGGCCGGATCGCCCCGGAGGCCAACGCCGCGCTGGCCGCGACGCATCCCAACGAGGCCCTGGCCCGGGTCCCCGGCGCCTGGGCCAGCCGCGGCTCCGGCCAGGAGCAGCTCACCGCGATCCGCTCGCCGGTGCTCGCCGGCACCGGCGCCTGCGGCGCCTTCGCCATGCTCGAGGACGGGGTGCCGATCCGCCCGGCGGGGCTGTGCAACGTCAACCAGCTCTTCGAGCTCGACACCGGCTCGGGCGCGCTCGAGGTGCTGCGCGGCCCCGGCACCGCGGTGCACGGCAGCAACGCGCTGCACGGCGTGATCAACCTGGTGCCGCGCGCGATCGGCAGCGGCGGCGGGATCGGCCTGGAGCTCGGCGGCGCCGACCTGGCCCGGCTGCGGGTGGCGCTCGACGCCCCCGCCGCGCCTGGCCCCGACGGCACCCCGCCGCGCGCCCTCGAGGCCCGGCTGGACGCGGAGTGGGTGGACGCCGGCAGCGAGCGCGTCGACGAGGGCTATCGCCAGCGCCGCGCGCGCCTGCAGGTGGCCGCGCCCGACGCCCCGGGCGCGCCGCGGCTGATGCTGTCGCTGGCCGACCTGGCCCAGGACACCGCCGGCTTCGTCGCCGGCGACGGCGCCTGGCGCGACGACCGCCGCTTCGCCAACGCCAACCCCGAGGCCTGGCGCGACGCCCGCGCCGCACGGCTGCAGGGCCGCTGGAGCTTCGCGCTGGCCTCCGGCGCCAGCCTCGACGTGGTGCCCTACCTGCGCCGCGACCAGCAGGCCTTCCTGCAGCACTTCAACCTGGGCCAGCCGCGCGAGGAGGCCGACGGCCACAGCGCCGGCGTGCAGCTGGCCTGGGCGCGCGAGGACGCCCGCGGCGCCTGGCGCCTGGGCGCCGACCTCGAGCGCGCCACCGGCGACCTGCGCGAGGTGCAGGACCGCCCGCTCACCACCGGCACCCCGGCCCAGAACGCGATCCGCCCGGCCGGCGTGCACTACGACTACCGCGTGCGCAGCACCCAGGCCGCGCTGTCGGCCGAGCGCGAGCAGGCGCTGGGCGAGCGCACCGTGCTGCTGGCCGGCGTGCGCGCGGAGTGGCTGGGCTACCGCCACGACAACCGCGCCGCCGACGGCAACCTGCGCCCGGACGGCACGCCCTGCGGCTTCGGCGGCTGCCTGTTCAACCGGCCCGGCGACCGCCGCGACGCCTTCGACGACGTCGCCGCCCAGCTCGGCCTGCGCCACGCGCTGGACGACGACTGGCGGCTGGTGGGCCGGCTGGCGCGCGCGTTCCGGGTGCCGCAGGCCGGCGAGCTCTACCGCCTGCAGCGCGGCCAGGACGTGGCGGCGCTGCGCGACGAGGTGCTCGAGGGCGCGGAGCTGGGCCTGCGCGGCGGCGGCGAGGGCTGGACGCTGGCGCTGGACGGCTACGCCTACCGCAAGCGCGCGGTGATCCTGCGCGACGCCCAGGGCTTCACCCTCAACGACGGCCGCACCCGCCACCGCGGGCTCGAGCTGGAGGCCACGCGCGCGCTGGGCGCAGGCTGGCGCCTGGCCGGCCAGCTGGCCTGGAGCGACCAGCGCTACGCCTTCGACCGCGACGCCGCGGCCGGCGAGCGGATCGTGCGCGGCAACCTCATCGATACCGCGCCGCGCTGGCTCGGCGGCCTGCGCCTGGCGCACGCCGGCGCGGGCGGCGCCGACACCGAGCTCGAATGGGTGCACCAGGGCGGCTACTGGATGGACGCCGCCAACACCGCGTCCTACGGCGGCCACGACCTGCTGCACCTGCGCCATGCCCGGCCGCTCGGGAACGCCGGCTGGCGGCTGAGCCTCCGGGTGATGAACTTGGCTGACGCCCGCTACGCCGAGCGCGCCGACCTCGCCTTCGGCGGCGTGCGCAGCTTTCCCGGCGCGGGGCGGCAGTGGTTCGTGGGGCTGGAGCGGCGCTGGCCCTGAGGCCGGCGCCGCCGCGCGGCGCCGCGCTTACTGGCGCGCGGTGCGCGGGTTGCCCGCGCCGGTGCCCGGGACGTCGCTGCGGAAGGGGTTGATGTCGAGCCCGCCGCGCCGGGTGTAGCGCGCGTACACGCTCAGCCGGCGGGTGCGGCAGCGCGCGCGCAGGTCGAGGAAGATCCGCTCCACGCACTGCTCGTGGAAATCGCTGTGCTCGCGGAAGCTCACCAGGTAGCGCAGCAGGCCGGCGCGGTCGATGCGCGGGCCCTGGTAGCGGATCTGCACGCTGGCCCAGTCGGGCTGGCCGGTGACCGGGCAGTTGGACTTCAGCAGGTGCGACACCAGCACCTCCTCGACCACGCGCTCGTCGTCGGCCACCAGCAGCTCGGGCCGCGGCGGCCCGTAGTGCTCGCAGGCCACCGGCGCGTCGTCGATGCACTCGCCCTCGAGGCCGTCGATGCGGTGCAGGTCGGTGGCCGAGACCTGGGTCAGCACCACCTGCACCGGCGCGCCGGCGGCCGCGCCGAGGTCGGCCACCAGCTGCTGGCGCAGCGCGTCGGAGGAGTCCATCCGGTGCTGGCCGAAGGAGTTGAGGTAGAGCTTGAGGCTCTTGGACTCGATGAGGTGGGGCGCGTCGGCCGGCACCCGCAGCTCGGCCATGGCCACGCGCGGCTTGCCGCGCGGGTCGAGCCAGGACAGTTCGTAGGCGTTCCAGACGTCGACGCCGTGGAAGGGCGGCGCGCCATCGAGGCCGAGCTCGGCGCGCTTGGGCGCGCGCGGGATCGGGAACAGCAGGCCGGGGTCGTAGGCGGTGGGGTAGGCCGTGGCCTTCCCGAGCAGGGAATCGTGGGCGGAGGTCATGCGCCCATTCTACGCGGGAAGGCCGCCGGCCCGGACCGGTTCAACCGCCCTGGTGGAGGTAGTCCAGCGCCACCTGCAGCATCGCGCGGGCGCCCAGCGGCAGGGCGGCCTCGTCGAGCATGAACTCCGGGGAGTGGTTGGACGCCGCCTGGCGCACGTCCGGCCCGGGCGCGGTGGCGCCGACGAAGAAGAACAGCGCCGGGGCCTCGCGGCCGTAGTAGGCGAAGTCCTCGGCGCCGGTGATCGGATCGATCTCGATCACCTTGCCCGCCGCGGCGGCCTCGAGGCTGGGCCGCATGCGCCGGGTCAGGTCGGGCTGGTTGACCACCACCGGATTGCCCTCCTCGGCCGGGATCTGGTGCTCGACGGTGGCGCCGTGCGCGGCCGCGACGTGCTCGGCGACCTGGGCCAGCCCATCGATCGCGGTCTGGCGCATGTCGGGCTCGAAGCTGCGGATGGTGCCGATCAGCTCCACCTGCTCGGGGATGATGTTGTTGCGGATGCCGCCGTTGATCGCGCCGAAGCTCACCACCACCGGCGCGCGCGTGAGCTCGGAGCGGCGGCTGACGATGGTCTGCGAGGTGGAGACGATGTCGGCCGCGGCGACGATCGGGTCGACGCCGCTCCACGGCCGCGAGCCGTGGGTCTGGCGGCCCTTCACCAGGATGCGGAAGCGGTCGGACGCGGCCATGAACGGGCCCTCGCGCACCGCGATGGTGTCGCTGGGGATGCCCGCGATCACGTGCAGGCCGAACACGGCCTCGGGCCGGAAGCCCTCGAACAGCCCGCCGCGCACGAGCATCCGCGCGCCGCCGTCCTCGCCCTCGGGCGGGCCCTCCTCGGCGGGCTGGAAGATGAACATCACCTCGCCCGGCAGCTCGTCGCGGCGCGCCGCCAGCGCCTCGGCCACGCCCATCAGGATCGCGGTGTGGGCGTCGTGGCCGCAGGCGTGCATCACGCCGGTGCGCTGGCCGCGGTACTCGGTCGTGGCCATGGAGCGGAACGGCAGGTCGTTGCGCTCCTCGACCGGAAGCGCGTCCATGTCGGCGCGCAGCGCGATCCGCGGGCCGGGCCGGCCGCCGCGCAGGATCGCGATGACGCCGGTGTGCGCGACGCCGGTGCGCACCTCCAGGCCGAGCGCCTCGAGGTGGGCGGCGACCACGCCGGCGGTGCGGACCTCGCGGTTGCCGAGTTCGGGGTGCTGGTGGAAGTCGCGGCGCCAGGCCTGGATGCGCCCGAGCAGGGCGTCGTCGAGCAGGCTGGCGGCGGGCGGCGCCGCGGCGGGGGCCTGGGCGAGCGCGGCGGGCGCGGCCAGCAGCGGCAGCGCGAGGGCCAGGGCGCCTGCGAGCGCGCGGCGGAGGACGACGGCGGATCGGTCGAGCGGGCGCGGGCGCATGGGCGGTCTCCAGGGGATCGGCCGAGCCTAGCAAAGCCGCGGCCGCCGCGGCCGCCGCGCGCTAGGCGCGGTGCGCGCGGGCCAGGTACTCCGCGCTCTGCATCTCGATCAGGCGCGAGGACGTGCGCTCGAACTCCAGCGACAGGCGCTCGCCGGCGTACAGCGCGGCGGGGCCGGTCGCCGCGCTCAGCACCAGGTTCACGCCGCGGTCGTAGAGCTCGTCCACCAGGTGCACGAAGCGCCGCGCGGCGTTCTCGTTGGTGGCGTCGAAGGCCGGCACGCCGCTGAGGAAGACGGTGTGGAAGTCGCGCGCGACCTCGATGTAGTCGGCCACCGAGCGCGGGCCCTCGCAGAGCTCGGCGAACGCGAACCACACCAGGCCCTCGGCGATCGCGCGCACCTCCAGCGTGCGGCCGAGGATCTCGAGCGGGCCGGGATCACCGGGGCAGTCCGCGCTCAGGCGGGCCCAGGTGGCGCGCAGCGCGGCCTCGGCGGCCTCGCCCAGCGGCTGCTGCCACAGGCTGGCCCGGGTGAGCTGGCGCAGGCGGTAGTCGTTGGGGCTCACCAGCTCGACCACGGCGGTGTGCCGCTCGAGCAGCGCGATCGCCGGCAGGAAGGCCTGGCGCTGCAGGCCGTCGCGGTAGAGCCCGGCGGGCGCGATGTTGGACGTCGTCACCACGGTGCAGCCGTGGGCGAACAGGCGGTCGAGCAGGCGGCCGAGGATCATCGCGTCGCCGATGTCGGTGACGAAGAACTCGTCGAGCACCAGCAGCCGCAGCTCGCCGGCCAGCTCGCGCGCCACCTCGGCCACGCGGTCGGCCTCGCCGGCGTGGCCCTTCAGGCGCTGGTGCACCTCGGCCATGAAGCGGTGGAAATGCCGGCGCGCCTTGCGCCGCGTGGGCAGCGCGTCGAAGAACAGGTCGACCAGGAAGGTCTTGCCGCGGCCGACGCCGCCCCAGAGGTAGAGCCCGCGCACCGGCGGGTCGTCGCCGAAGCGCGCGCGCAGGCGGGCGAAGGCGCCGCGGTCGGCGCGCGCGATCAGCTCGCGCTGGATGCGGTCGAGCTCGGCCAGCGCGGGGGCCTGGGCCGGATCGTCGAGCCAGCGCCCTTCCGCGACGCCGGCGGCGTGCACGGCGGAGGGCAGCGGGGCGCGCGCGGCGTCGTCGAGCATCGCGCCCGCTCAGCCCTGGACGGGCGGCGGCAGCTGGCGGCGCACGCCGTTCTTGATCAGCCCGCGCAGGTCCATCAGGCGGCGGTGGAAGAAGTGGTCGGCCTCGGGCATGCGCACCAGCGAGGGCCGCGGCTCGAGCGACTCGACCCAGGCGTACACCGCCGCCGGGTCGACGATCTCGTCGGCCTCGCCCTGCACCACCAGCCACGGGCAGGCCGGCGGCAGCACCGCGGCGAAGTCCCAGCGCCCGGCCGGCGGCGCGATCGCGATGAGCTGGCGCGCCGGCAGGTGGCGCGCGCCGAGCAGCGCCACGTAGGCGCCGAAGCTGAAGCCCGCCAGCCACAGCTCGGCGTCCGGGGCGGCCTTGGCCACCCAGGCCGCGACGGCCTGCAGGTCGAGCGCCTCGCCGCGGCCGTTGTCCCAGGCGCCGGTGGAGGCGCCCACGCCGCGGAAGTTGAAGCGCACCGTCGACAGGCCGAGCTCGCGCAGCGAGCGCTCGGTGATCGTCACCACCTTGTTGTGCATCGTGCCGCCCTCGGTGGGCAGCGGATGGCAGACGATCGCGACGCCGCGCCGGGCCTCGCCGGGCTCGGGCACGTCCACCGCCACCTCGAGCACGCCCGCGGGGCCCGGCAGCGCGAAGCTGCAGGCGGCGGCGGGGAAGGCGGTCGGGGCGGGGGCGAGCGTGGTCATGGCGGGGATGATAGCCGAGGGCCTCAGCGGCGGAGGTCGAGGCCCAGCAGCATCGGATCGTGGTCGG
Source organism: Lysobacteraceae bacterium (assembly GCA_051859045.1). GTDB lineage: Bacteria > Pseudomonadota > Gammaproteobacteria > Xanthomonadales > Xanthomonadaceae > JBHYGK01. The sequence continues at coordinate 11,397 of JBHYGK010000028.1, forward strand.
ACGCGCGCCACGGGCTGGCCGCGCCCTCGGCGCTGGCGTCGCGGCTGTAGTGGAAGGCCTCGCCCTCGTCGGCGTTGGCGTGCCACTCGGCCGCGCCGCGCAGGCGCTCGGCGAGCCCGGCGCCGAGCAGGGCGTGGTCGAGGCGCGCGGCCTCGCCGCGGAACACGAAGCTGTGCGGCGGCGCGCCGTCGGGATCGGCGGCGGCCACCGCGAACGCGTCGCGCCAGCCGGCCTCGCGCAGCAGGCGCAGCGGGTCCTCCTCGGCGTGGGCGTTGAGGTCGCCGAGCACCAGCGTCATCGCGGCGCCGGCGCCCTGGCCGGTGGGGTCGGACGCCAGCCAGTCCGCCAGCGCGCGCGCGGCCTCGACGCGGGCGGCGTTCCAGCAGCCCTGGAAGTCGCGCAGGTCGCGGTTGCCGCCCTCGGCGTCCTCGCAGCCGCCCTTGGACTTGAAGTGGTTGCTGGCGACCGCGAACACCGGGCCGTCGCCGGCGCGGAAGGCCTGCAGCAGCGGCGGCCGGCTGCCGCGCGCGAACGGGCCCTCGGCCGTGCTGGCCGGGGCGCCGACGGCGCGCACGCGCTGGGCGCGGTAGAGGATCGCCACGCGGATGGCGTCGCCGCCGGCGAGGGCCGCGGACGGCACGAAGCGCCAGTCGCGCGCGGCCTCGTCGGCCTCGGCGGCATTGAGCGCGTCCACCAGCTGGGCCAGCGCGGAGTGCTCGCCGTCGCCGTCGTTCTCGACTTCCTGCAGCGCGGCGATCGCCGGATCCAGCGCGCGCAGCGTCGCCACCAGCTTGGCCTGCTGGCGGGCGTAGGCCTCGGCCGAGGCCGCGCCGCGCTCGGTCGGGAAGCCCACGCCGAGGCCGTCGCCGTTGAACAGGTTGAGCATGTTCAGCCCGACGATGCGCACGTCGCCCTCCACCACCGGCGGCGCCGGGCGCGGGGCCTCGGCGATCGCGCCGATCGCGTCGGTGAGCTGCACCCGCCAGCCGCCGAAGCGCTGCTCGAGCAGGCCCTCGACGCCCTCGAGCGTGCTGCCCGCGCGCAGCGGCCGGGTCGCGTCCTGCGGCTGGGCGAGGTAGCGCACGCCCTCGGGGTACTGGCGCTGGTCGCGGTCGTCGAGCACCAGCGCGCGCGCGGCGTTGGCGTCGGCCAGCGCCTGCGCCTCGGCGCCGGGCGCGTGGCGCTCGGTCGGCGCGTAGAGGCGGCCGCCGAAGGCGGTGGCCAGCTCGCCGAAGCGCAGCAGGCCGTCGTTGCCCGAGACCGTGAGCGTGCCCTCCACGCGCACCCGCATGCCCTCGATGGCCTCGCGCGCGCCGCCCTCGGCCAGCGCCACGGGCGCCGGCAGGGCCAGGCCGCGCTCGAGCACCTCGGCGCGCACGCCGCGCAGCGTGGTCATGCCGCGCTCGGGCGGGCCGTTCTCGGCGACGGTGCCCGCCAGCCGCACGCGGTCGCCGCTGCGCAGCACCGGGCGGGACCCGCGCGGGTACTCGACCCACAGGCCCTCGGAGGTGGCGGGATCGCCGTCGCCGGTCGGGTCCTGCACGAACAGGCCGTCCAGGCCGACCATGCGCCGGGTCACCACGCCCTCCACCACCACCTCGCGGCCCTCGAGCGGGCTGCGCGCGCCGGCGCCCTGCACGGCGGCGATCGGGGTGGCGGCGGGTGCCGCCGCGGGGGCGGCGTCCTGGCCGGCCTCGCCGCCCGCGCAGGCGGCCAGGGCGAGGGCGACGGCGCCGGAGAGCAGGCGACGGGGCGACACGGAGGAGCGGTGCGGGGCAGGGGTCATCGGGGGCTCGGGGGGGCAGGCAGGCGGGAGGGCGGGCCTCGCGGCGGAGGCCGGACAGCACGACGCCGCCCGGAGGCGGCGTCGGCGGGAGGCGCGGGCGGGGCCGAGCTTACTGCAGGTTGTCGACCATCCACTGCACCGAGGCGCGCACCTGCTCGTCGGTCAGGCCGGGGTTGCCGCCCTTGGCCGGCATCACGCCCTCGCCCGGGCCGTCGTAGCCCTGGATGGCGTGGGTCACGAGGGTGTCGATGCCCTGGTCGACGCGGCCGGCCCAGGCCGCGCGCTCCATCTTCGGGGCGCCGCCGGCGCCGGCGGTGTGGCAGGCGCCGCAGAGGTTCTGGTAGATCACGGCGCCGTCGAGGGTGCCGCCGTAGGCCACCTGGGACGCGGCGGCGGCGAGCGCGGCGGCCTGCGCGGCGGCCTGGGCCGCGGCGCCGGTCTCGCCGGCGTAGACGCCGCCGTAGGGCGCGAGGCGGTCGTCGACGCGGGCGGTGATCGCCGGGTCGGTGGCCTGCTCGCCGCTGTAGTGGAAGGTCAGCGCCAGCGCGATCAGGCCCACGGTCACGACGACCAGGAACAGGATGATCAGCGAGAACTTCTTGAGGAAGGTCAGATCGTGGTTCTGCACGGCGCACCTGCGAGCTGGGGGCCCGGGGAACCTGGGCCTGAGGGCGCGGAGTATAGCGGCCCCCCGCGGGCCGGGGAACCGCGCCCCGCGGGGCGCCCCGGCGCCGGTCCGGGCGGGGCGGCCGGCCCTAGGACTTTTTCCAATACCGCCGCGTAAAGGAAGTGCTTAGTGTCCGTCGTGCCGGGAATGGGATGCGTGGCCCGGAACCGGCACTGGACCGGGGCGAGAGCCCCACGCGCCATGGATGGCGCCTTCCCCCCCCTCCCCGCGACCGCCGTGAACCGCCCGGCCCGCTGCTCCCGTCCCCCGATCACCGTCCGACCGGCCCCCGACGGGCCCGCCCTAGGGCGCCAGCCCCTGCGCCTTCGCCAGCCGGTGCAGGTCGAGCGTGGTGCGCGCGCCGAGCTTGCCCATCAGGCTGGTGCGGTGCACGTAGATGGTCTTCGACGAGATCCCCAGCGCGTCGGCGATGGCCTGCGGGGTCTCGCCGCGGGCCAGGCGCACGAACACCGCGAACTCGCGGGCGGTCAGCGCCGGCAGGCTGGCCTCGCCGCCGTCGATGCGCATGCGCAGCACGCGGCTGACGTAGCGCTCGCCGCGCGCGGCCGCCGCGAGCGCCTCGGGCAGCTCCTCCGGCGCCGAGCGCTTGGTCAGGAAGCCCAGCGCCCCGCGCGCCAGCGCATCGCGGGCGAAGGCCGGCGCCTCGTGCATGGTCAGCACCACGATCCGCAGCGCCGGGTGCGCGGCGCGGACGCGGTCGATCACCTCGAGGCCGTCGCCGTCGGCCAGGGTCAAGTCGAGCACCAGCAGGTCGATATCCACGAGGGCGCCCGGGGCGGTGACCTCGGCCGCGCTCCCGAACTCGCGATCGATGCGATGCTGGCCCCCGGCCTCGATCAGCTGGCGGAAGCCTTGCCGTACGATCGGGTGGTCGTCGCAGATCGCGAGGCGCTGGGCCGACGGGCCGGGCACGGGGATGTTCATGCGGCGGGGCGTCCATCGGGGCGCGCTCGCCGGGGCGAGGCGCAGGGGAGCAGGCAGTGGGGCAAGTGGAAACGGCGCGGCAGGAGGGCGGAGGATTCGTCTCCACCGCGGTGTTCGTCAAGGGCGCGCTCCTCGTGCTGGCCTACGCGCTGCTGTGGGCGGCGCTGTGGTCGGTGTCGCGCGACCTGTGGTTCCTGCCGGCGGGCCTGCGCCTGGGCGTGCTGTGGGCGACGCCGGTGCGGCGCTGGCCCATCCTGGCCGCCGCGGAGTGGATCGCCACGCTGGGCATCGGCTCGCTCGAGTCGCCCGCCGCCGACCCGATGCGCTGGGTCGCGATCGCCATCGCGCCGTGGCTGCTCTACGCCGGCGCGGTGCTGCTGCTGCGCGGCTCGCGCGCGCCGCGCCTGCCCGCCACGCCCGGCACGATGGCGCTGATGCTGGCCGCGGGCATGCTGGCCGCGGCCGCGTTCGCGCCCCTGATCAACTGGGTGTTCCCGGTGCCCGGTGCCGAGGCCCGCGCGTCGATCGCGCAGATGTTCGCGTTCTTCTACGGCGACGTGATCGGCCAGATCGCCATCGCGCCGCTGCTGGTGGCGCTGGTGATGATGGGCCGGCAGGTGGTGCTCAACGGGCGGATGTGGGCGCTGGTGGTGTTCGTGCAGGTGCCCTCGATGCTGCTGCTGCTGTGGTCGGGCCGGGACGATCCCGCGGCCGCGCCCTACGCCTACCTGCTGGCGTTCGCCCCGCAGCTGCTGCTGGCCTTCACCCACGGCTGGGTGGGCGCCGCGGCCGGCGTGCTGGTCACCGGCATCGCCACCGAGGTGGCGTTCCGCTCCGGGCTGGCGATCTCGCTGCCCACGCTGCAGCTCACCCTCGCCCTGCTCGGCCTGGGCACCCTGCTGCTGGGCGCCGCGTCCTCGGCGCTGCGCACCAGCCACGCCGAACTCGCGCGCCGCTCCGCGGAGTACGCCCGCCAGAACCGCCAGCTCGAGGAGACCGCCAACGAACTGCGCGAGGTCAGCCAGCGGCTGGTGCGCCTGCAGGAGAAGGGCCAGCGCGACGCCGCCAGCGAGCTCCACGACGCGCTCGGCCAGTCGGTGACCGCGCTCGCCACCCGGGTCAGCCTGGCCCTGCGCGAGGCGCGCGACACCCGCACCCAGCGCATGCTCGAGTCGCTGCGCGAGCAGGTGTTCGAGGTCCACGACAGCCTGCGCCGCGCGCTGCGCCAGCTGCGCCCCGCGGTGCTCGACGCCTATGGGCTCGAGATGACGCTGGCCGACGGCCCGCTGCGCGAAGTGCTCGAGGACGCCGGCATCGCCTTCATGCCCGCGTTCGAGGGCGAGGTGAACACCCTCGACGAGGACGCCACCACCGCGATCTACCGGATCTGCCAGGAGGCGGTGTTCAACGCCGCGAAGTACTCGCGCGCCGAGACCGTGCGCCTGGAGGTGGCGGTGCGCGCGCTCGACGGCGGGCGCCGGCTGGTCCGGCTGGTGGTCAGCGACGACGGCCACGGCATGGATCCCGACGCCCAGGTCACCGGCGGCCAGGGCCTCACCGGCATCCGCGACCGCGTGCTGGCGCTGGGCGGCGACTACGTGCTCGAGAGCGGCCCCGGCGGCACCCGGCACGAGATCGTGTTCGAGACCGCCTGATGCCGCGCTGGCGCCAGCTGCTGGCGCGCGAGCGCACCCCGGAGGCCAACCACCACCTGGCGCGGCTGCTGGCCTTCGTCGCCGGCGCGGTCAACGCCGGCGGCTTCCTGGTCGTCGGCGTCTACACCTCGCACGCCACCGGCGTGATCTCGGCCTTCGCCGACCAGGTGGTGCTGGGGCAGTGGACGCTGGCGCTGGTGGGGCTGGCGATGGTGGCGAGCTTCGTCGCCGGCGCGATGTGCACCGCCGTGCTCACCCACTGGGCGCGGCGCCAGGGGCTGGCATCGGTGTTCGCGCTGCCGGTGGCGCTCGAGGCGCTGCTGCTGGCGGGCTTCGCGGCCCTCGGCGGCGAGCTCACCGCGGCCGAGACCCCGCTGCGCGCGCTGCTGCCGGTGACCGCGCTGCTGCTGGCGTTCCTGATGGGCCTGCAGAACGCGCTGATCACCGCCGCCTCCGGCTACAACCTGCGCACCACCCACATGACCGGCATCGTCACCGACCTCGGCATCGAGCTCGGCCGGCTGGTGTACTGGAACCGCTCGCACGACCACGCCCTCGAGGCCCGCGTGCGCGCCGACCGCGACCGCCTGCGCCAGCAGGGCGCGGTGCTGGGAATGTTCGTGGCCGGCGGCCTGCTGGGCGCGCTCGGCTTCCAGACCCTGGGCTTCGCCTGCGCGGCGATCCTGGCGCTGATGCTGGGCGCGGCGGCCTGGCCGCCGCTGCGCGCCGACGTGCGGGCGTGGCGCGCGGGCTGAGCGCCCCGGCTGTCATCCGCTCTGCACGCGGTCCTCACGCGACGCGACCGCCTGTCGGCCGCACCTCAACGCGGCGCGGCGCCGGCCGATGACCGCGCGTCGATCTCCCGTCGCGACGCGGCGGGCCCGGCCCCAGGACATCCCGCCCATGCCCTTCCTGACCACCGTGCGCGCCTTGCTGGCGCGCAGCCGCACCGACTACTACCGCAGCGTGCTCGACCAGGCGCTGGACGCGGTGGTGACCATCGACGAGCACAACCGCGTCACCTACTTCAACGCCGCCGCCGAGCGCCTGTGGGGCTATGCGCGCGACGAAGTCATCGGGCAGAACGTGAAGATGCTGGTGCCCGCCGACCTGCGCGCCGGCCACGACGGCCTGGTCGACGCCAACCGCCACACCGGCCAGGACAAGATCGTGGGCACCTCGCGCGACGTGCCGATCCACCGCAAGGACGGCAGCGTGGTGTGGGGCAACCTGTCGCTGTCGAAGATCCGCCTCGACGACGCCATCCTCTACACCGCGTTCGTGAAGGACGTGACCGCCGAGCGCGAGGCGCGCGCGGTGATCGACCAGACCCTGGAGCAGGCGCTGGACGCGGTGGTGACGATCGACGAGCACAACCGCGTGACGTTCTTCAACGCCGCCGCCGAGCGCCTGTGGGGCTATCCCCGCGCCGAGGTGGTCGGCCAGAACGTGAAGATGCTCGTGCCCGCCGAGATCCAGCCGCGCCACGACGCGCTGGTGGGCGCCAACCGCAGCACCGGCCAGGACAAGATCGTGGGCACGTCGCGCGACGTGCCGATCCATCGCAAGGACGGCAGCGTGGTGTGGGGCAACCTCTCGCTGTCGAAGATCCGGCTCGAGGGCCGCATCCTCTACACCGCGTTCGTCAAGGACGTCACCGCCGAGCGCGCCGCCCGCGCGGTGATCGACCAGACCCTGGAGCAGGCGCTGGACGCGGTGGTGACCATCGACGCCCACAACCGAGTGACCTTCTTCAACGCCGCCGCCGAGCGGCTGTGGGGCTATCCCCGCGCCGAGGTGATCGGCCAGAACGTGAAGATGCTGGTGCCCGCCGACCTGCGCGCCGGCCACGACGGCCTGGTCGACGCCAACCGCCACACCGGCCAGGACAAGATCGTGGGCACCTCGCGCGACGTGCCGATCCACCGCAAGGACGGCAGCGTGGTGTGGGGCAACCTGTCGCTGTCGAAGATCCGCCTCGACGACGCCATCCTCTACACCGCGTTCGTGAAGGACGTGACCGCCGAGCGCGAGGCGCGCGCGGTGATCGACCAGACGCTGGAGCAGGCGCTGGACGCGGTGGTGACCATCGACGAGCACAACAACGTCACGTTCTACAACGCGTCCGCCGAGCGCCTGTGGGGCTATGCGCGCGCGGAGGTGATCGGGAAGAACGTGAAGATGCTGGTGCCCGGCGACCTCCGCGGCCGCCACGACGGCCTCGTCGACGCCAACCGCCGCACCGGGCGCGACAAGATCGTCGGCACCTCGCGCGAGGTCGAGATCCACCGCAAGGACGGCAGCATCGTGTGGGGCAAGCTGTCGCTGTCGAAGATCCGGCTCGAGGGCCGCATCCTCTACACCGCGTTCGTGCAGGACGTCACCGAGGAGGTCCGCCGCCGCGAGCAGTTCCGCCTGCTGTCGCTGGTGGCCGACGAGACCGACAACTCGGTGATCATCACCGACGCCAACGGACTGATCGAATACGTCAACCCCGGCTTCACCCGCCTCACCGGCTACGGGCTGGACGAGGTCGTCGGCCGCAAGCCCGGCCACGTCCTGCAGGGCCCGCACACCGATGCCGCCACGGTCGCGGCGCTGCGCAGGAAGATCCAGGAGCGCAAGCCCTTCTACGACGAGATCCTCAACTACGACCGGCACGGCCGCGCCTACTGGATCTCGCTGGCGATCAACCCCGTGTTCGGCGCGGACGGGACGCTCGAGAAGTACATCTCCATCCAGGCCAACATCACCGAGACCAAGCAGCGCGCGCTGGAGTTCAACGTGCGCCTCGACGCCATCGCCCAGGCCAATGCCGTGGCCGAATGGGACGCCGCGGGCGAACCGGTCACCGGCAACGCGGTGCTGGGCTCGCTGCTGGGCGTGGAGGTGGCCGCGATCGCCGGGCGCCTGCCGCCGCTGGCGAAGCTGCTCGCGCCCGAGCAGTCCAAGGCGCTGGCGGCCGGCCAGGGCGTGCAGCTGGAACTCCGGCTGGACGGCCCGGGCGGCGAGGCCCGGTGGCTGGCGGGTGCGCTGTACCCGATCCGCGACGCGGAGGGACGCGTGACCCGGATGGTGCTCTACGCCGCCGATGCCACGGCGCGCCGTCGCGCCGTCGACCAGGCCCGCGAGGCGATGCAGGAGGTGCTGGAGATCAACGGCAGCGTCAGCGGCATCGTCGGCACGATCAACCGCATCGCCCAGCAGACCCACCTGCTCTCGCTCAACGCCGCGGTCGAGGCCGCCCGCGCCGGCGAGCACGGGCGCGGCTTCGCCGTCGTGGCCGAGGAAGTACGGCGGCTGGCCCAGGGCTCGAGCGTGGCTTCGAAGGAGATCGTGTCGCTGGTGGGGTCCTCCCAGGACCGGGTGCGCGAGATCGTGGCCCGCTTCGGCGCCGAGGGCGACTGAGCGGGGGCCGCGGGGCGGCCGCGACCCGGCAGCCGGCCCGCGCGCCCGGGTCGGGCGATGCCCGCCCCGGTGCGCCGGGCGGTGGCTTGGGCTACACTGCGCGCCGCAGATCGCTCTGCGCCGCGTGCGCCCGTAGCTCAGCCGGATAGAGTAGTGGCTTCCGAAGCCATTGGTCGGGGGTTCGAATCCCTCCGGGCGCGCCACCGTCTTCCGCCACACCCGCCTCACGCTGCGCTCCCGCGCGCGACACCGACGCCCCGCCCCGTGCGGGGCGTCGCTGTTTCCGGGGTCGGGCGCGCGCGCGATCGCGGGAGCGTGAGCCGCGTCACGCGCGGCCGCTGAAGCCCGGCCCCGCCCGGCCGCTATCCCGGCAGGCCCGAGGGCGGGCGCGAGGGAGGAAGGCGATGGAGACGATGCTGCGCAGTTTCGAAGAGCTGGTGGCCGGCCGCTACCTGGTCAAGGCCGCCTGCACCGGGGGCGCCTTCGTGGCGCTGGGCTACGTGTGGGGGCGCGCCGGTCGCTGGCACGCCGAGGACCCCCGCGCCGGGCGCCTGCTCGGCCATGCGCCCACCCGCGAGGCCGCGGCGGCCCTGCTGCCGGTGCCCGCGCGCGTCGGCCGCGCCGACCGCGCCGCCTAGGCGCGCCCGGCATGCCCCCGCGGCGCCCACGCGCGCCCCGCGGCGTGCGAATCTCGTGACCTGCGTCGCGCGAGCGCAAGGTCGCGCGGATCGGCGCGTCCACCGTGATCGGGTGACACTGGGCCAGTGACTGCCGTCCTTCCTCCGCTGCATGCTTACCGCGCGCCGGTCGACCGGGGCGCGCCGCCGTGGCGTTGGCCGTGGGCCGCGCTCGCCGCGCTGGTGCTGGCCCTGCCGGGCGCCTGGCTGGTGCGCCAGGCCGAGGAGGAGGCGGGGATCGCCCGCGGCGTCGAGGCGCAGGCCGCGGCGCAGATCGCCGCGGCCACCGTCTGGCGCGACGTCGGGATCATGCAGCAGCAGGTCCGCGGCCTGGCTGGTGGCGACGCCCGCGACCTCGCCGCCTTCGCCGCGCGCAGCCGCGCGCTCGGGCTGCGCGACGGCGCCGAGGCCGTGCTGCGCTGGGGCAAGGTGCGGCTGCGCGACGGCGCGCCGCCGGAACGCCTGGTGCAGGAATCAAGGACGCCCGAGGCCGGTGCGCCGGAAGCGTTCGACGGGCTGCCCGACGCGGCGGCCCTGGCCGAGGCCGCGCGAGTGGGGCGCCTGCTGCAGGTGCACCGGATCGTCGACGGGCAGCACCAGCTGCTGCTGCTGGCCCCGTCCGAGGACGTCGGCCGCGACCGGGCCTGGAGCTGGCTGGTCGCCGACGAAGCGGCGCTGCAGCGCATCGCCGAGATGGCGGTGCCGCGCGGCGTGCGCCTCAGCCTGCACTGGCCCGGCGCCACCGACGTCCCCGCGGGGGCGGCCTGCACCCTCGCGCCGAATGGAGGCATCACGCTGCAGGCCTGCGCGGCCACGCCGCCCGCGCCGGTGCGCTGGCTGGCCTGGGCCGTGCTGGCGCTGGCGGTCGCCGCCGCCGCCGCGGGCGCGTCCGTGCTGCTGGCGCGGTTGGCCGCGGCCTCCGCGCGCGGGCGGGCGATGGCGGTGCACCGCGCCGACGGCGAGCGCCTCGCCCGCGCCCTGCTCGAGGGCCCCGGGGGCGGCGACGCCTGGCTGGCGCGGGTCGACGACGGCCGGCTGTGCGCGGCGGTGGGCGGCGAGGCCGTGCGCCAGGCCGCCGCGCTCGACGCCCTCGTGCCCGGCCTCGACCCGGCTGCGGCGACCGACTGGCCGCCGGGCGGCCGCCGCCTGGCCGGCAGCAGCGGCCGCGTGTTCGACGTCGCGCTGCTGCCGCTCGGCCGCCCGGCGCTCGCGCACTGGCTGCTGCGCGAGGCGCGGCCCGCCGCCGGGGGCGCGGACGCACCGGCCGTCGAGCGGCTGGCGCCCGATCCGCTGACCGGGTTGCCCGGCCGCCTCGCCTTCGGCACCACCCTGGCCGCCGCGCTGGCCCGGCCCGGCCGCGAGGGCCTCGCCGTGGTCGCGCTGGACGTCGCCGGGCTGGGCATGCTCAACGCCGTGCACGGCAGCGCCGAGGGCGACGCGCTGCTGGCGGGCCTCGCCGGCCGCCTGCTCGCCGGCCTCGGCGACGGCGAGCACGCGGCGCGGATCGAGGACGACGCCTTCGCGGTGCTGCTGCGCGTGCCCACGCCCGACGCGCTGGCCGACCGCGTCGCCGCGCTGCTCGAGCGCCTGCACGCCTGCGAGCGCCTGCGCCCCACCGGCGGATCGCCGCTGCCGCTGTGGGTGGCCGCGGGCTGGCTCTCGCCGCAGGCCACCCGCGCCGACGCCGACCTGCTGCCCCTGCTCGCCGACGCGCTCGGCCAGGCCAAGCGCGACCTCGCCAGCCCGGTCTACGTGCGCCTCGACGGCGAGGACCCGGGCGGCCGCGCCGCCGACGCGGCCTGGCTGTCGGACCTGCGCGAGGCGATGGCCGAGGAGCGGCTGGTGCTGTTCGCCCAGCGCCTGGGCGGCGGACGCGAGCCGCACGCCGAGGTGCTGCTGCGGCTGCGCACGCGCGACGGGGGCATCGTCCCGCCGGGCGCCTTCCTGGGCATCGCCGAGCGCTACGAACTCATCCGCGAGATCGACCGCTACGTGCTCGAGCGCGTGTGCGAGCGGCTCCCGGCGCTGCTCGAGCAGTTCACCGGCGACGCCGCGAACGGCGTCATCGCGGTCAACCTCTCGGCGCGCTCGCTGTCCGACCGCGGGCTGGCCGGCTTCCTCTCGGCGCTGGTGGCGCGCACCGGCGCCGATCCGCGCCGGCTGTGCCTGGAGATCACCGAGACCGCGGCGCTGGTCGACCTGCAGCGCACCGTCGAGCTGGTGGGCGAGCTGCGCGCGCGCGGCTTCCGGATCGCGATCGACGACTTCGGCGTCGGCCTCGCCTCGTTCCAGTACCTGGTCCAGGTGCCGGCCGACTACGTGAAGATCGACGGCAGCTTCGTGCGCGACATCACCCGCAGCGCGCTGAGCCGGCGCATCGTCCAGGCCATCACCGACATCGGCCACGGCATGGGGCTGGAGGTGGTCGCGGAGTGGGTGTCGAGCGAGGAGATCCGCAGCGCGCTCGACGAGGTCGGCGTGGACCTGCTGCAGGGCTTCGTGCTGCACCGCCCCGAGATGGCCGACTTCGAGCGCCCGCCGGCCTGAGCCGGGCGGGCGCGCGCGGCGTCAATCGCCGCCGCCGCCGACGTCCTGCGGCATCGCCGCGAAGCCGTGCTGGGTGGCCAGCCGGGCCAGCTCGGCCAGGCTCTTCACCCCGAGCTTCTCGCGGATCTTGCTGCGGAAGACGTGCACCGTCGCGCTGGAGATGCCCAGCGCGTTGGCGGTGACCTTCGCGCTGGCGCCGCGGGCGAGCAGCCCCAGCACCTCGCGCTCGCGCGGCGACAGGCGCCGGAAGCGGTCGTCCTCGGGGTTGTGCCCCGCCATCGCCTCCATGATCTGGTGGCAGACGAACTTGCGGCCCTCGCGCAGCGTCTCGACGCCGCGGCGCACCTCGAGGAAGCCCGAGGACTTGCTGACGAAGCCGCTGGCGCCCGCGCGCAGCATCTCGGCGGCGAAGGTGGAGTCCTGGTACATCGAGAGCATCAGCACCTTCGGCGCCGGCACCTGCGAGAGCAGCTCGCGCAGCACCTCCACGCCGTTGAGGCCGGGCAGGTCGACGTCGAGCACGACGAGGTCGGGGCGCAGCTCGCGCGCGCGCTCCAGCGCGGCCAGGCCGTCGGCGGCCTCGCCCGCCACCACCACCGCGCCATCGGCCTCCAGGCACAGGCGCAGGCCGTCGCGGATGATCTGGTGGTCGTCGACGAGCAGGGCGCGCCAGGGGGTCTCGGCGTCGGGTCGGGTCATGGCTGGGGCCTCGTGGGAGCGTCGGTGGGGAGGGGGCCGGTGGCGCGCGGGGCGTCGTCGCCCGCGCCGGCGGGCTGGCCGCGCGGGGACACCGGGACGTCGACGCAGAAGCGCGAGCCCCGGCCCTCGCGGCCGTGGATGGACAGGTGGGCGTCGTGCAGGCGCACGAGCATCTCGACGGTGCTCAGCCCGAGGCCCCAGCCCGGGCGCGAGCCCGCCGAGGTGCCGCGGGTGAAGGGCTGCAGCAGGCGCTGGCGCTCGGCCGGGCCGATGCCGGGGCCATTGTCGAGCACCGCGAAGCGCAGGTGGCCGCGGCGTGGCGAGCGGCCCACGCGCAGGCGCACGATGCCGCCCTCGGGGGTGTACTTCACGGCGTTGCCGAGCAGGTTGGCCAGCACCTGGACCATGCGCTCGCGGTCGACGCTGAGCACCGGGTCGAGGTCGACGCGCAGGCGCAGGTCGTGCCGGCGGGCGGCGGCGCCGGCGGCGACGCGGGCGATCGCGGCCTCGCACAGGCTCGAGGCGCGGGCGTCGACGAAGCGCATCGGCACCACGCCCGACTCCATCTTCGCCGCCTCGATCAGCTCGCCGATCATCCCGGAGATGCCGCGGCCGGTGTCGAGGCAGCCGCCCAGCAGCCGCGCCTGCGCGGGCGTGAGCGGGCCGCCCATGCCCTGCACCAGCGCCTCGATGGCGCCGGTCATGCCCGCCAGCGGGCTCCAGATCTCGTGGCTCAGCGCGGCGAGCACCTGCGACTTGGTGCGGTTGGCGGCGGTGGCGTCGTCGCGCGCGGCCTCGAGCTGCCGGGTCGAGGAGGCCTGCTCGAGCTCGGCGTTGATGAGCCGGGCGAGCGTGCGCAGCATGTCGACGCGCTCGGCGTCGAGGCGGAAGGTGCCCGGCAGGCCCTCGACGCCCAGCGCGATGCGCTGGCCGCCGTGCGCCAGCCCCAGCCACACCGCGGTCTGCGCGCCGCCGGCGTCGAGCTGGGGCACGCCGTCGAGCGGCAGCCCCGTGGCGAAGGCGGGGGCCTCGGCGTCGGCGAGCTCGCCGCCCGCGCCCCAGGCCTGCCAACCGTCGTCGGCGTCCTCGAGCAGCAGCGTGGCGGCGCCCGGGGCGCCGAGCAGGCGGCCGGCCAGCGCGCGGAAGCCGTCGATGCGGTCCTCGGCGCCGGCGTTGGCCGCGCTGAGGTCGGCCACGTCGCGCAGCCGCGAGGCCAGCGCCGCCAGGCGCTGCTCGCCGGCGCGCCGCTCGCTGATGTCGAGCAGGGTGCCGCGGAAGGCCCAGTCGTCGGCGCCGCCGAAGCTGCCGTGGGCGCCGCGCATCAGCAGCCAGCGGCCGGGATGGCCCTCGATCGGGAACTCCAGCGCCAGCGGGCCTTGCCCGGCGATCGCCTCGCGCAGCGCGCGCCCGACCCGCTCGCGGTGGCCGGCGTCGATCCGCGCGAGCAGGGCGTCGAGGCCGACGGCGTCGTCGAGCCACTGCGCGTCGAGCAGGCGCTGGGCGCTGCCCGACACCCGCATCGCGTTGGACTCGCGGTCCCAGCGCCAGGTGCCCACGCCGCCGATGCGCTCGGCGTCCTGCAGGCGCTGCTGCAGCCGGCGCAGCTCGCGCGCGCTGGTCTCCAGCAGGCTGGTGCGCGCCTGGACCTCGTCTTCCTTGCGCTCCATCGCGCTCGCCAGCGACGCCTGCAGGTCGGCCTGGCGGCGCTCGGTCTCCTTGAGCGCGCGGTAGCCCGCGCGCAGGCGCTCGGCCAGCGCGACCTGGGCGTCGCGCAGGTCTGCGGCCTCGGCGAAGCGCGGCTCGCCCAGCGGCGGCGCGCCGGACTCGCCCTGCAGGTCGAGCCGGGCCAGGCGCTGCGCCATCCGCCGGCCCTCCTCGCCGATCCGCCGGCCCAGCTGCCAGGCGACGGCGAGGAACACCGCCGCCACCAGCGCCACCATCGCCAGCGCGACCAGGCTGGCCGTGCCGAGGCCCGCCAGCGCGCGTGTCACCGGCACCAGCGCCACCACCGTCCAGCCGTGGGCCGTGGCGTGGGTGGTGCGGATGTGGGTGCCGCGGCCCAGCACCTCGGGCAGCTCGATCCCGGCCTGGCCGGCCAGGCCGTCGGCGTCGCCGCGCAGCGCCTCGGGCAGCGGCTCGAGCGTCGGCAGCGCCATGCCCTCGCTGCGCGCCACGACCATCCCCGCGTCGTCGGCCAGCACCCACTGCACGCCGGGCGCCAGCGGCACCTCGCGCAGGGCGGCCTCGAACGCGGCCACCGCCAGCGAGCCCTGGACCACCGCGACGCGGGGCGCCGACCCGTCCGCGGCGGCCGGCACCGGCGCGGACACGCCGACGATCAGGTCGCGCCCGAAGCCGCGGCCCTGGAACGCGGGGCTGGGCCCGGGCGCGCCGCGCTCGAGCGCGCGCAGGAAGTAGGGCCGGTCGCCGACGTAGCGCCCCGCCCAGGCGCTGCGCCCGTCGGCGCCGCGCTGCTCCGGGCGGCCGAGCTGGATCGCGCCTTCGGCGTCGATCGCCATCAGGGTCAGGAACGCGGGGTTCGCCCCGAGGGTGGCGTCCATGGCCTCGCCCAGCGCCCGCGGGTCGCGCCCGCCGGGGCCCGAGGCGAGGCGGGCGAGCTGGTCGATCGCGGCGATCGAGGGCTGCAGCAGGCGCTCGCTGGCGACGCCGAGGCCGGCGGCGATCCGCGCGCCGTCCTCGCGGCTGGCGCGGTCCTGCGCCCAGGCCAGCAGCGCCAGCAGGACCACCGCGGCCAGGCCGGCCTGGACCAGCGCCACCAGCACCAGCTGGCGGGTGAGGTAGGCGCGCAGCGTGGGCAGCGCGGGGGGCGCGGCCGGCGCCGTCATGGCGTGCCCCCGGCGGTGGGCCGCGCGTCGAGGCCGTCGAGCGCGCCGAGGGTGTCGGCATCGGCCTGCAGGGTCACCCCGGCGAGCTCGAAGCCCAGCCGCTGCAGCGTGCCGCCTTCGCCGGTGGCGAGGCAGGCGCGCCCGCGCCGGCGGGCGCGCGCCACCTGCACCCGCAGCGCGGCCTGCACGACCGGGTCGCGCTCGAACGCCGCCCACTCGCGCAGATCGAAGGCCACCAGGCCGGGCTCGGCGGGCCGCAGCGCGTCCTCGCCGCCGCCCTCCGGCGGCAGGGCCAGGGCGAGCAGCAGGCCGTCGGTGGCGAGCGTCGCCAGCGACGCGCGGGTGGCCTCCGGCCAGCGCTCCGCCTCGCGGGCCTGGACCAGCAGGCCGAGGCCGGCCCGGTCGGACGGGGCCAGCCGGGCGAGCAGCTCGACCAGGCGCGGCCCCCAGTCCGCCGGGGCGCCGCTGCCGCGATCCGCCGGCAGCAGCAGCGGCGTGGACGCGGCGCCGGGGCGGCGCCCGGCGGTGGCCGCGGCCAGCAGGCCGGCGAGCAGGGCGTCCAGCGCCTCGCCGGTGGGCGCGGCGAGGTCGGCCGGCAGCGGCATCTCGGCCACCACCAGCGCGACGCCGCGGCCGTGCCGGTCGCTGACCGGCCGGTAGCGCGGGGCCAGCATCACGGCGTGCTCGAGCGCGCGCCGCAGCGGCTGCACGAACACCCGCGGCGCGCCGCGCGCGAGCGCCTCGGCCAGGCCGCCGTCGAGGCGGGCCGAGGCGCGCTGCGCCGACTCGCCCTTCGGCCACGGGGTGGCGGCGGCGAACACGCCGGTCGCGCCCGCGACCCGCCAGGCCAGCGCGCCGAGCGCGCGCAGCTGGGCCTGCAGCGCGTCGGCGTGGTCGAGCAGCGCCGCCTCGTCGCCGGGGACCTCGAGCAGCAGGCGGCCGCCGGCCGGGTCGGCGAGGAGGGTCGCGCCGGGCATGGCGCGGACCAGGTGGCGGCGCGCGGCGTCGAGCAGGGCCGGGTCGGCCTCGGGCGTGAAGCGCAGGCCGAGCAGGCCGCCGTCGCGCTCGGCCAGGGGCCGGCGGGGCCAGCCGGACCCCGGCGCGGCGCCGTCGCCGGCCGCCTCCGCCGCTTCGGCGGTCCCGGACGCCGCCGCGCCCGCCGCCGCG
>JBHYGK010000029.1:0-27451 GCA_051859045.1 Lysobacteraceae bacterium
GCCGCCGCCGCACCGCCCCCGCCGCCTCCCCCGCCGCCGCCGGCGGCCCCCGCCCCGGCCGCGCTCGCCGACGCCGACGCCGCCGCCGAGGCCTCCATCGACGAGACCCAGGACCTCGACCGGGTCACCGTGACCGGCTCGCGGATCGCGCGCACCGGGATCCCGCTCGACGCGCCGGTGGCGGACGACGCCCGGCTCGACCCGCTGGCCTGGATCCACCGCATCCGCGACCGTCGCGACGGCGGCGACCTCGCCGGCGCCCGCGAGAGCCTCGACCTGTTCGAGCAGGCGCATCCCCGCATCGCCGTGCCCGACGACCTCGAGCCGCTGCGCGAATGAGCGCCACCCTCGCCGGCCCGGCGCAGCTGGCGCTGGAGGTGAAGAAGTCGCGCTTCGTGGCGATCGCCGAGCCGGTCGAGGCGCCGGAGCAGGCGCTGGCCTTCGTCGCCCGCGCCGGCGACCCGGCCGCCACGCACAACTGCTGGGCCTACCGGATCGGCGCGCAGTACCGCTTCAACGACGACGGCGAGCCCGGCGGCACCGCGGGGCGGCCGATCCTGGCCGCGATCGACGGCCAGGGCCTCGACGGCGTGGCCGTGCTGGTGGTGCGCTGGTACGGCGGGATCAAGCTCGGCGCCGGCGGGCTGGTGCGCGCTTATGGCGGCGCGGCCGCCGAGTGCCTGCGCACCGCCGCGCGCCGCGAGGTGGTGCCCCGGCGCGAGGCCTGGCTGCGCTGCGGCTTCGCCCACGCCGGCAGCGTGCACGCCTTGATCGCGCAGCATGGCGCCCACAAGCTGGAGGAGGCCTTCGACGCCGACGGCCTGCGCCTGCACCTGCGCCTGCCCCTCGACGCCGTCGGCGCGCTCGCCGACGCCCTGCGCGACGCCACCCGCGGCCAGGCCCGCCTCGACCTCGACCTCGCGCCCGCCGGCGCGGCCTGAGCCCCTTCCGCGCCCCTACGCACGAGCCCCCGCATGCGCCCCAGCCCCGACGCCGCCCCCGGCGCCCCCGCCCCGCCGCTGCGCCAGCGCCTCGCCGCGCTGCGTGGGCTGTGGCCGTTCGTGCGCCCCTACCGCGGGCTGATCGCGGGCTGGCTCGGCTTCCTGGTGCTCAGCTCCTGCGCCACGCTCGTGCTGCCGCTGGCGGTGCGCTACATGATCGACCACGGCTTCAGCGGCGGCAGCGGCGAGGTCGACCGCGCGTTCGCCGGCCTGATGCTGGTGGCGGTGGTGCTGGCCGTGGCGACCGCCGCGCGCTTCTTCTTCGTCTCGCTGCTGGGCGAGCGGGTGGTGGCCGACCTGCGCCGGCGCGTGTACGCGCACCTGCTCACGCTCGACCAGGCCTTCTTCGAGCGCACCCGCACCGGCGAGCTGCTCTCGCGGCTGTCGGCGGACTCCGAGCTGCTGCGCACCGTGGTGGGCTCGAGCGCCTCGGTGGCGCTGCGCAGCATCGTGACCTTCCTCGGCAGCGCGGTGATGCTGGCGATCACCAGCCCCAAGCTCGCCGCGCTGGCGGCGATCGGGATCCCGCTGGCGGTGCTGCCGATCGCGCTCAGCGGCCGGCGCGTGCGCAAGCTCAGCCAGGACGCGCAGGACCGGCTGGCCGACGCCAACGCCCGCGCCGGCGAGACCCTCAACGCCATGCACACCGTGCAGAGCTACGCCCGCGAGGACTACGAGTCGGCGCGCTTCGCCGACGCCGTGGGCCGCGCGCTCGACGCGGCGCGCCGCCGCATCCGCGGCCAGGCCCTGCTGACGGCGGTGGTGATCGTGCTGTTCTTCGGCGCGATCACCGCGGTGCTGTGGGTCGGCGCGCGCCAGGTGATCGACGGCGGGATGAGCGCCGGCGTGCTCGGCCAGTTCGTGCTCTACGCGCTGCTGGGCGCGGGCTCGGTGGGCGCGCTGACCGAGGTCTGGAGCGAGGTGCAGCGCGCCTCCGGCGGCATGGCGCGGATCGGCGAGCTGCTCGCCGAGCGCCCGTCGATCGCGGCGCCGGCCGCGCCGGCCGCGCTGCCGTCGCCGGTGCGCGGCGCGATCCGCTTCGACGCCGTCACCTTCCACTATCCCTCGCGGCCCGACACCGCCGCGCTCGACGGCTTCAGCCTCGACATCCGCCCCGGCGAGACGATCGCCCTGGTGGGCCCCTCGGGCGCCGGCAAGAGCACCGTGTTCCAGCTGCTGCTGCGCTTCTTCGACCCGCAGGCGGGCGCGATCACGCTGGACGGCGTGCGGCTGGACGCGCTCGCCCCGGCGACGCTGCGCGGCGCGATCGCGCTGGTGCCGCAGGATCCGGTGGTGTTCGGCGCGGACGCGCTGGAGAACCTGCGCTACGGCCGGCTCGAGGCCAGCGAGGGCGAGGTCGCCGACGCCGCCCGCCAGGCCGAGGCCGACGAGTTCCTGCGCGCGCTGCCCGAGGGCTACCGCAGCTACCTCGGCGAGCGCGGGCTGCGCCTGTCGGGCGGCCAGCAGCAGCGCCTCGCGATCGCCCGCGCGATCCTCAAGGACGCGCCGGTGCTGCTGCTCGACGAGGCCACCTCGGCCCTCGACGCGCAGAGCGAGCGGCTGATCCAGCAGGCGCTGGAGCGCGCCTCGCGCGGCCGCACCACGCTGGTGATCGCGCACCGCCTGGCCACCGTGCTCGACGCCGACCGCATCGTGGTGATGGAGCACGGCCGGGTGGCCGCCACCGGCACCCACGCCGAGCTGATGGCCGCCGGCGGGCTGTACGCCGAGCTGGCGCGGCTGCAGTTCGGCGCCGGGCTGGACGCCGCGGCGCCGGCGTCGGCGTCGGCGTCGGCGACCGGCGCCGGGGCCGGGGCCGGGGTCGCCGGCTGAGCGCGCGCGGGCGGGGCGCGGGCTGCTAGCCTCGGCCAACTCCCGATCCCGCCCGGTGCCCGCCATGCCCCAGCTCCCGCGCACGCCCTCGCCCGCCATGCCCCCGCGCGCCCGCCGCGCCCGCCCGGCAGCGCTCGCCGCCGCCCTCGCCCTCGCGCTGGCCGCCGCCGGCTGCGCGAGCGCCCCGCGCGACGGCGCGACGGCCGCGACGGCGCCCGCCGCCGCGCCCGCCCCGGCGCTCGCGCTGGAGCCCGGCACCGACCACGGCCTGATCGACGGCGCGCCCTGGCGCATCGACGTCCCGCCGAACTGGAACGGCGAGCTGGTCGTGGTGATGCACGGCTTCGAGCCCGCCGGCTCGCCGCGCGAGGGCCCGATGACGATCGGCGCGGCCGAATCGTTCCTGGCCCGCGGCTACGCGGTGGCGGCCAGCTGGTATTCGGCCCAGGGCTGGGCGGTGGACGAGGCCATCGTCGACAGCGAGCGGCTGCGCCGCTACTTCGTGCAGGCCTACGCGGCCCCCCGCCACACCTGGGCCGTGGGCTTCTCGATGGGCGGGCTGGCGGCGCTGGCCTCCCTGGAGCGCCATCCCGAGGCCTGGGACGGCGTGGTCAGCGCCTGCGGCGTGAACACGCCGGGCGTCGAGATGATCGGCGAGGGCGTGCTGCGCCCGCTGCTGGCGACGATGGTGCTGTTCCCCGGCGCGCTGGACGTGCGGCCGCTGGGCGTGACGCCGGGGCCGCGGATCGCGGTGCCCGACGCCGGGGCGCTGGAGGCGCGCTTCGCCGCCGACGAGGCGAGCGCGGCCCGGCTGGCCGCGGCCACCGGCATCCCGCGCGAGGGGCTCGCGCCGGCGCTGGGCCTGCTGGCCCTGGTGCTGCACGACGTCCAGTCCGCGGCCGGCGGGCATCCCGTGGACAACACCGCGACCCGCTACGCGGGCTTCGGCGACGACGAAGCCTTCAATGCCGCGGTGCCGCGCTACGCCGGGCATCCGCCGGCGATGGCCTGGATCGCCGCGCGCGCGCCGCTGCGCGGCGAGCCCGCCCGGCCGGTGGTGGTGCTCAACAACGCCGTGGACCCCGCCATCCCGGCCCGCTTCGGGGGCCGCTACGGCGAGCTGGCCCGCGCCAACGGCCTCGGCGCGCGGGTGCTCGAGCTGCCGCCGGTGGGCGTGGGCCACTGCGGGTTCCAGCCCGCCGACGTGGACGCGGCGCTGGTGGCGCTGCGCGAGCTCGCCGGCGCGGGCGACTGACCCACGCCGCGGCCCGCCGCCGCTAGGCCAGCGCCAGCGGCGGCCGCGCGCCGATCCCGCCGAGCACCTCGGCGAAGCCCTCGGGCAGCGGCTGCTCGCCGAAGAAGCCGCGCTGGGTGCCCGCCAGCGTGCGCAGCATCGGGCCGCGCCCGCCCGGGAGCCGGCCGAGGGCGAGGAAGCCGCGGTCACGCAGCCAGGCGATGGCGTCGGCGTTGGACTGGAACAGCGGCGTGAGCCAGCGCGAGAAGCGCTGGTAGACCGCCACGTGGGCCGCGCGCTGCGCGGCGTAGCGCGCCAGCGCCGCGCCGGTGGACGGCGCGGCGCGCAGCGCGTCGCGCAGCGCCAGCGCGTCGAGCAGGGCCATGTTGACGCCCTGCCCCAGCTGCGGGCTCATCGCGTGCGCGCAGTCGCCCAGCGCCACCAGCCGTCCGCGGTGCCAGCGCGCCGGCGCGGCGTCGCGGTAGCTGGCGCGGGCCAGCCCGGCCGCGGCGCCCGGCAGCGCCACGAGCACGTCGCGGGCCTCGGGCCACAGCGCGGCCAGCTCGGCGCGCCAGGCCTCCATGCCGCGCGCCTCCCAGGCGTCCATCTCGTCGCGCCGCAGGCTCCAGAAGAAGCTCAGCCGGGGTAGCGGATCGCCGGGGCGGGTGCCGGCCGGCAGCAGGCCGATCATCCGGCGCGCGCCGCGGTAGCGCTGGCGCAGCGCATTGGGATGCGCCCAGGCGCCCGCCGGCAGCAGGCACCACAGCGCGCCCCAGGGATAGGGCGCGTCGAAGCGCGGACGGCCCAGCGCCGCGCGCAGCCGCGAGGCCGAGCCGTCGGCGGCGAGCACGAGGTCGAACGGGCCGTGGCGCGCGCCCTCCAGCGTCGACACGCGCCCGGCCTCGGCGTCCACCTCGGCGACCTCGGCCCCGGGGTGCAGCGCGAACAGCCCGTGCCCGGCCGCGTGCAGCACCTCGAACAGCGCGCCGCGCTGCAGGCCCAGCCCGAACAGGCGCGGGTCGAGGTCGGCGTAGCGCATGTCCATGACCACCCGGCCCTCGGGCGTGTCGCCGAAGAGCTGGTGCACCGGCATGCCGAAGCGCAGGGCCTCCTTGAGCAGGCCCATGGCGTGCAGCACCGACAGCCCGGTGGGCTGGAGCAGGAAGCCCGCGCCCACGGGACCGGGCGCCGCGGCGCGCTCGAACACCTCCACCCGGTGGCCGTCGCGCGCGAGCAGCACGGCGGCGGCCTGGCCGGCGGTGCCGTAGCCGACGATGGCGATGTGCAGGGGACGCGGGGGCATGCGGCCATTCTCAGCCCGCGAGACGCGCCGGGTCGAGCATCCATCGCCCCGGCGCCGTGTCGGCAAACGGCTCGTCCGCGCCGGGGCATTCCCGCCGCCTTGACTGGCCGGCGGCCACGCTCCGTCCTCGCCGCGCGCCCCCAGGCCCCGATGCCCCCGCCCGACCCCGCCACCGCCAGCGCCCCCGCCGCGTCCGACGCCCCGCTCGTGGTCGCCACCCGCGAGGGCCTCTACGTGCCCGCGGCCGAGGCCTGGATCGACCCGCTGCGCCCGGTGCAGCGCGCGATCCTCACCCACGCGCATGCCGACCACGCCCGCCCCGGCATGGGCGAGTACGTCGCCACCCGCGCCGGCCTGGGCCTGCTGCGCTGGCGGCTGGGCGAGCAGCGCGTGACCGCGCTCGAGCACGGCGAGCCGCTGCGGCTGGGCCGCGCGCGGATCTCGCTGCATCCCGCCGGCCACGTGCTGGGCTCGGCCCAGGTGCGGATCGAGGTCGACGGCCGCACCTGGGTGGCCAGCGGCGACTACAAGCGCCAGCCCGACCCCACCTGCGCGCCCTTCGAGGTGGTGCCCTGCGACGCGTTCATCACCGAGGCCACGTTCGGCCTGCCGGTCTACCGCTGGCCCGACACCGCGGCCGTCGCCGACGACCTCCTCGCCTGGGTCGACGCCTGCGCCGCGACCGGCGAGGCCGCGGTGCTGCTGTGCTACGCGCTGGGCAAGGCGCAGCGCGTGCTGGCGGAGCTCGGGCTGGCCTGCGCGCGCGCCGGGCGGCCCCCGCTCGAGGCGCTGCTGCACGGGGCGATGGTGGGCGGCGTCGAGGCCTACCGCGAGGCCGGCGTGGCGCTGCCGCCGACCCGCGCGGTGGCGGACCTCGCCAAGGGCGAGGACGTGGCGGGCCGGCTGGTGCTGGCCCCGCCCTCGGCCGCCGGCACGCCGTGGATGAAGCGCTTCCCGCGCGCCCGGCTGGGCTTCGCCTCGGGCTGGATGCGGGTGCGCGGCCAGCGCCGCCGGCAGGGCCTGGACCGCGGCTTCGTGATCAGCGACCACGCCGACTGGCCGGCGCTGCTGCGCACGGTCGAGGAGACCGGGGCGCGCCGGGTGTTCGCGATCCACGGCGCCACCGACGCCATCGTCCAGGCGCTGGCCGCGCGCGGAGTCGAGGCCTCGGCGCTGCCCGGCGCGCCGAGGACCGACGCGTGAGGCGCTTCGCCGCGCTCTACCGCGCGCTCGACGAGTCCACCTCGGCGCTCGACAAGCGCGCCGCGCTGCAGGCCTACCTGCGCGAGGCCCCGCCGGAGGACGCCGCGTGGGCGCTGTGGTGCCTGTGCGGCGGCCGGCTGGCGCGGGTGGCCAGCGGCGCCGAGCTGCGCGCCTGGGTCGGCGCGGCGGGCGGGCATCCGGACTGGCTGGTGGAGGCCTCGTACGCGCACGTGGGCGACCTGGCCGAGACGATCACCCTGCTGCACCCCGAGCCCGACGCCTTGGCCGTGCGCGCGGCCGGCCTCGACGACCGCCCGCTGCACGCCTGGATCGAGGCCCACCTGCGCCCGCTGGCGCGCGCCGACGCCGCCACCCGCGAGGCCACCCTGCGCGCGGCCTGGGCCGGGCTGCCCGAGGACCAGCGCTACCTGCTCAACAAGCTGCTCACCGGCGCGCTGCGGGTGGGCGTGTCCACCCGCGCGGTGCAGCAGGCCATCGCCGCCATGACCGGCATCGACATCGCGCGGATCGCCCAGCGCATGCTCGGCGACTGGGCGCCCACGCCGGCCTTCCTGGCCCGCCTGCTCAGCCCCGCCGAGCACGCCGAGGACGCGCGCCAGCCCTACCCGTTCTTCCTCGCCGCGCCGCTCGAGGGCGGGCCCGAGGCGCTCGGCGCCACCGCGGACTGGCAGCTGGAGTGGAAGTGGGACGGCATCCGCCTGCAGCTGCTGCGGCGCGAGGGCGGCGTGGCGCTGTGGTCGCGCGGCGAGGAGCGCCTGGACGGCCGCTTCCCCGAGCTCGAGGACGCCGCGCGCGGCCTGCCCGAGGGCTGCGTGCTCGACGGCGAGCTGGTGGCCTGGGACGCCGACGCCGGCGCGCCGGCCCCGTTCACCCGGCTGCAGGCGCGGATCGGCCGCCTGAAGCCCGGCGCGAAGACGCTGGCCGCCACCCCGGTGCGGATGCTGGCCTACGACCTGCTGGAGGCCGACGGCGTGGACCTGCGCGCACGGCCGCTGCGCGCGCGCCGCGCCCGGCTCGAGGCGCTGCTCGCCGCGCACGCCGACCCGCGCATCGCGGCGCCGCCGCTGCTGCACGCGGCCGACTGGGCCGCCGCGGCCGCGCTTCGCGAGGACGCCCGCGCGCGCGGCGTCGAGGGCCTGATGCTCAAGCGCGCCGACAGCGCCTACGGCGAGGGCCGGCGCCGCGGCGCGTGGTGGAAGTGGAAGCTCGACCCGCTGGTGATCGACGCGGTGCTGCTCTACGCCCAGGCCGGCCACGGGCGCCGCAGCGGCCTGCACACCGACTGGACCTTCGGCGTCTGGCGCGACGGCGCGCTGGTGCCGGTGGCCAAGGCCTACTCGGGCCTCGACGACGCCGAGATGAAGGCGCTCGACGCCTGGATCCGCGCCCACACCACCGAGCGCTTCGGGCCGGTGCGCCAGGTGCAGCCGCTGCAGGTGTTCGAGCTGGGCTTCGAGGGCGTGAACCGCAGCGCGCGCCACCGCAGCGGCGTGGCGGTGCGCTTCCCGCGCGTGCTGCGCTGGCGCCACGACAAGCCCGCCGCCGAGGCCGACACGCTGGAGGCGCTGTGGGCGCTCGCGCGATGAGCGGCCGGCGCGCGCCGCGCGCGGCGGCGGCGGAAGCGGCGGCGTCGCACGCCGCGCCGCTCGAGGCCTGGTTCGCGGCGCGCGGCTGGACGCCGGCGCCCTTCCAGCGCGAGGTCTGGGCCCTGCAGGCCGCCGGCCGCAGCGGCCTGCTGCATGCGCCCACCGGCAGCGGCAAGACTCTCGCGGCCTGGGGCGGCGCGCTGCTCGGCGGGCTGGCCGAGCGCGAGGCCGCCGGCGGCGCGCCGCGTCCGCGCCTGCGCGCGCTGTGGATCACCCCGCTCAAGGCGCTGGCCGCCGACAGCGCGATCGCGCTGCGCGAGAGCGCGGCGGCGGTCGGGCTGGACTGGACGATCGGCCTGCGCACCGGCGATGCCAGCGCGCGCGAGAAACGGCTGGCGAAGCAGGGCGCGGTGGACGCGCTGGTCACCACGCCCGAGAGCCTGGCCCAGATGCTCGCCGACCCCGAGGCGCAGGCGCGCCTGGCCGGCCTGCGCTGGGTGGTGGTGGACGAGTGGCACGAGCTGCTGGGCGGCAAGCGCGGCGTGCTGCTCGAACTCGGCCTGGCGCGGCTGCGCGCGCGCGCGCCGGCGCTGTCGCTGTGGGGGCTCAGCGCCACGCTGGGCAACCTCGCCCAGGCCCGCGACGTGCTGCTGCCGCACGCCTCCGCCGAGGAGGCGCCGCTGGTGCACGCCGGCGCGCCGCGGCCCACCGCCATCGAGACCCTGCCGCTGCCCGGGGGCGGCCGCTACGCGTGGTCGGGCCACCTCGGCCTGGCCCTGCTGGCGCCGGTGCTCGCGCGCCTGTTCCAGGCCCGCACCAGCCTGCTGTTCGCCCACACCCGCGGCCAGGCCGAGCTGTGGCACCGCGCGCTGGCGGCGGTGTGGCCCGAGGACGCCGGCACCCTCGCCCTGCACCACGGCTCGCTCGACGCGCGGCTGCGCGGCGCGGTCGAGGACGGCCTGCGCGCCGGCGCGCTGCGCTGCGTGGTCGCCACCAGCAGCCTCGAGCTGGGCGTCGACCTGCCCGCGGTGGAGCAGGTGCTGCAGCTGGGCGGGCCCAAGGGCCTGGGCCGGCTGCTGCAGCGCGCCGGCCGCGCCGAGCACCGCCCCGGCGGCGCGGGCCGCGTGCTCGGCGTGCCCGGCCACGCGCTGGAGCTGCTGGAGTACGCCGCGGCCCGCGAGGCGCTGGCGCGCGGCGCGATCGAGGCGCGCGAGCCGCTCGCCGGCTGCCTCGACGTCCTGGCGCAGCACGTGGTGACGCTGGCGCTGGGCGGCGGCGTCGCGCCCGATGCGCTGCTGGCCGAGGTCCGCGGCACGCATGCCTTCCGCGGGCTGGCGGACGCCGACTGGGCGCGCGTGATGGCCTTCGTGGTGCACGGCGGCGAGGCGCTGCGCCACTACCCCGAGTTCCAGCGCGTGGTCCTCGGCGAGGACGGCCTGCTGCGCCTGCCCGACCGCCGCCAGGCCCTGCGCCACCGGCTCTCGATCGGCACCATCGTCGCCGATGGCCAGGTGGCGGTGCGCCTGGCCCGCGGCGGCGCGCTGGGCTCGGTGGACGAGGCCTTCATCGGCCGGCTCGCGCCCGGCGACCGCTTCCACTTCGCCGGGCGCACGCTGCAGCTGATCCGGCTCGAGGCGATGGTCGCGTGGACCCGGCTGGCGAAGGACGGCGCGGCGAGCGCCAGCGTGCCGCGCTACGCCGGCGGCCGGCTGCCGCTGGGCGGCGAGCTCGCCGCGGGCGTGCTCGACCTGTACGCGCGCGCCGACGACGCGCTGGCCGCGGACGGCGCGCCCGGCGCGCTGGCCGCGCTGGGCCCCGAGCTCGCCGCGCTGGCGCCGCTGCTGGCCCTGCAGCGCGGACTCTCGGCGCTGCCCCGCCCCGGGCGCCTGCTGGTGGAGCACCACGCCACCCGCGACGGCCGCCTGCTGTGCCTGTACCCCTTCGCCGGGCGCACGCTGCACGAGGGCCTCGCCGCGCTGCTGGCGCTGCGCTGGTCGCGGCTGGCGCCCAACACCCTCACCTTCGCCGCCAACGACCACGGCCTGCTGGTGTGCGCCGCCGCCGCGGGCACGCCGGCGCCCGACGAGGCCACGCTGCGCGCGCTGCTCGCGCCCGACGGGCTCGAGGACGACCTGCGCGCCAGCCTCAACCTGGCCGAGCTCGGCCGCCGCCAGTTCCGCGAGATCGCGCGCGTCGCGGGGCTGCTGCCGCCCAGCCTGCCCGGCCGCGCGCCGCGCAGCCTGCGCGCGGTGCAGGCCTCCGCGGCGCTGCTCTACGACGTGCTGCGCCAGCACGACCCCGGGCACGTGCTGCTGGCGCAGGCCGAGCGCGAGGTGCTGGCCCGCCAGCTCGCCCTGCCCGGCCTGCGCGCGCTGCTCGCGCGCCTCGCCGGGCAGCCGCTGGAGGCCCACGCCCCGGCCTCGCTGACGCCGCTGGCCTTCGGGCTGTGGGCCGACCGGCTGCGCGAGACGCTGAGCAGCGAGGACTGGCAGGCCCGGATCACGCGCGCCGCGGCGCAGCTCGAGGCGCGGCATGCGCGGCGCTGACGGCCTCCCGGCGGCGGCCGCCGGGCTGGCGATCACGCTGGCCGGCGAGCCGCTGCGCCTGCTCGCCGGGCGCGCGCTGCACTGGCCCGGCGGCGACGCGCTGGTGATCGCCGACCTCCACCTCGGCAAGGGCGACGCCTTCCGCCGCGCCGGCCTCGCGGTGCCGCGCGGCGGCACCGCCGACGACCTCGCCCGGCTGGGCGCGCTGCTCGACGCCAGCGGCGCGCGCCGCCTGCTGGTGCTCGGCGACCTGGTGCACGGCGCGGTGCACCGCGACGCGGCCTGGCTGGCCGACTGGGCCGCGTGGCGGGACGCGCGGCCCGGGCTGCGGCTGCAGGCGATCGCCGGCAACCACGACCGCCGGCTCGACCCCGCGGCGCTGGGCATCGAGGCGCTGCCGGCGCGCGTGGACGAGGGGCCGTTCGTGTTCGTGCACGACGAGGACGACGCCGCCGGCGCCGCGGGCTACGTCCTCGCCGGCCACCTGCACCCGGTGGTGCGGCTGCCCGGCGTCGGCCGGCTGCCGGCGTTCGCGCTGGGGGCGCGCGCGGGCCTGCTGCCGGCGTTCTCGGCGTTCACCGGCGGCGTGGCGCTGGCGGCAGGCGGGCCGCGCGCGCTCTACGCCTGCGCGCCGGGCGCGGTGGTGGCGGTGCGGGCGGGGCGCGGCTGAGCCGCGCTCAGGCAGGCGGGTCGGCGACCTCGACGCGGTCGCGGCCCAGCGCCTTGGCGCGGTAGGTCGCCGCGTCCGCGCGGCCCAGCCAGTCCTTCGCCGCCTCGCCCTCGCCCAGCATCGCCACGCCGATCGACACCGTCACCGGCATCTCGGGCAGCGCCAGCGAGGCGCGGACCGCGTCGCAGAGCTTGTTCGCGAGCGCCTGCAGGGTCGCGGCATCGCCGCCGGGCGCGAGCAGCAGGAACTCCTCGCCGCCGAGCCGGAACACGCGGTCGGTCGGGCGGGTACGCCGGCGCAGCAGCTCGGCGAAGGCCACCAGCACCTGGTCGCCGACCTCGTGGCCGAGGCGGTCGTTGATCCGCTTGAAGTGGTCGAGGTCGAACACCGCGGCGCCCCAGGGCTCGCGGAGCCGGCTGCGCCGGGCCTCGACCACCTCGAGCTCGCGGGCCAGCGCGCGCCGGTTCGCCGCGCCCGTGAGCGGGTCGAGCAGCGCCTGGGCCTCCATCTGCCGGCGCTGCTGCGCATTGAGCGTCGCGAACACCAGCGCCAGCATGCACACCAGCAGGTAGCTGGCGAAGAAGCCGGCGAAGAACCCGCCGCCCGCGCCGAACACGCGGGGATCGGGGCCGAGCGCGCACAGCCCGAGCAGCGCGAACAGGTTCACCGCCGTCGCCAGGCGCCGCCCCACCAGCACGTAGTTGGCGATCGCGATCGGGTACATCCACAGCAGCACCTCGGGCCCGAAGCGCCAGGCCGTGGCGACCGCCATCGCCGTGTGGAAGCAGGTGACCACGAGGGCCGGCCGGCGCGCGTCGCGGCTGCGCCAGGCCCAGACGCACAGCAGCACCATGCCCAGCACGACCGCGCCGTTCATGGCGCCGCGCCAGGGCGCGTCGCCGAGCATCCGCCACACCGCGAACGGGGCCAGCGCGACCACGGTCGCCGTGGCGAACAGCAGCATCGCCGCGAACTGGAAGTCGCGCTGGATCCGGCGGCGCAGCCTGCGCCGGCTGGTGGCCAGCGCGGCACGCACGCCCGTGGCGCCGGCGCCCTCCCGCCGCGCCTCCGCCCCGCGCTCCGCCTCCGTCCCGCCCTCGCCTCGCTGCATGCATGCCCCTCGCGCCTGCCCCGACCCTGCGGTGCCGGCGCCGGCGCGTCAATCGGGGACGCCCCGCGGGGACCGGGGTCCGGGACTCAACCGGCCGGCGCGTCCGCGGCGGCGACGCGATCGCGGCCCTCCGCCTTCGCGCGGTAGGCCGCGGCGTCCGCGCGCGCCAGCCAGGCGCGCGGCGCCTCGCCCGCGCCCAGCATCGCCACGCCGACCGACACCGTCACCGCGACGCCCGGCAGCGGCAGCCCGGCCCGGACGGCATCGCAGAGCTTCCCGCCCAGCGCGGCCAGCGACGTGGCGTCGCCCCCGGGCACCAGCAGCAGGAACTCCTCGCCGCCCAGCCGGAACAGGCGGTCGGTGGGGCGCGTGCGCTGCTGGACGAGGCGGGTGAACGCCACCAGCACCTGGTCGCCGACGTCGTGCCCGAAGCGGTCGTTGACCGCCTTGAAGTGGTCGAGGTCGAGCACGAGGCAGCCCCAGGGCTCGCGCAGGCGCGCGTGCCGG
This sequence comes from Lysobacteraceae bacterium, assembly GCA_051859045.1. Taxonomy (GTDB): domain Bacteria; phylum Pseudomonadota; class Gammaproteobacteria; order Xanthomonadales; family Xanthomonadaceae; genus JBHYGK01. The sequence continues at coordinate 13,016 of JBHYGK010000029.1, forward strand.
GCCTGGACGAGGTCGAGCTCGCGCGCCAGGGCGCGGCGGTTGAAGGCCCCGGTCATCGGGTCGAGCAGGGTCTGGGCCTCGAGCTGGTCGCGCTGGTGCCGGGTCAGCGTGGCGAAGACCCAGGACAGCATGCACACCAGCAGGAAGCTCGCGATGAAGGCGCCGTACTGGCCGACGCTGGAGAACAGGGCGGGATGCGGGCCCGGGCCCGCGAGGGCGAGCAGGGCCAGCAGGTTGACGACGGTGGCGCGGCCGCGGCCCGCCAGCACGAAGTTGCCGATGACGATCGGCGGCATCCACATGAGCACGTCGTGGCCGAAGCGCCAGGCCATGAACACCGCGACGGTGGTGTGGAACACGGTGGCGGCGAGCGCGGGCCGGCGGGCGCTGGCGCTGCGCCACGCCCACGCCATCACCGTCGCCACGCCCGACATCACGAACAGGTTCAGCAGGCCTTGGGCGTGGTCGCCGTTGAGCAGGCGGAACACCGCGAAGGGCGCCAGCGCGACCAGGGTGGCCCCGCCGAACAGCATCACCGCGCCGAGCTGGGCGTCATGCCGGACCCGGTGGCTGGCCCGGGCCAGCGCGAGGCGCCAGCCCGGCCTGGACGCGTCGGGCGCGGACAGGCCCCAGGCCTCGAGGCCCTCGCCGCCGCCGCGCCCGTCGTCATGGCCCTCGTCCCCGGCGCCGTCGCGCATGCCCTCGCCCCGCGGCCCACCCGAGGCCGCCGCCGGGCGACAGTGGCCCCGGCCCCGGCGCCCGGTCAAGGGGCGGCCGGGAGCGCCACGCGCGCCGGCGGGGCGCCGCGGCGGCGGGCCTCAGTCGCGGGCGAGCGTCACGTCGCGGCGGTTGTCGGCCGGCACCCGGTCGATCAGCACGTTGTCGGGGTCGATGCCGATCGCGTACGGGCGGCCGTCGACCTCGAGCTCCAGCGCCAGCGACGCGCCCGGCGCCAGCACCACGTGCCGGCGCTCGCGCAGCAGCTCGCGCTCGCTGCCGTCGCCGGTGCGGCCGTACACCACCACGTCCATCCAGTCGTCCACCGGCTCCGCGGTCTCGCGGCCCACGCCGTCGGCGCTGAACTTCGCCGCGTGCACGGTGGCGGTGACCACGTGGCGCTGGCCTTCGCCGCGGCGCGCGGTGGCCTCGACGACGCGGTTGTCGTAGAAGGTGATGCGTTCGAACAGGTCCGTGATCACCTGCTGCTGGGTCTCGCCGGCCTCGGCGCGCAGGTAGGCCAGCAGCTCGCGGGTGGTGGTGAAGGGCGGCGACTGGTAGGCCTTGTCGGCGATGTAGCGCGCCAGCGCGCGGTTCAACGCCTCCTCGCCCATCTCCTCGCGCAGCCGGTAGAACACCAGCGAGCCCTTGCGGTAGTGGATGTAGGGCTGGTTCTCGACCCGGTACAGCGGCAGCTCCTCGCGCGACTCGCCGCCGCGGTCGCCCAGGTAACGATCGAGCTCGGCGCGCAGGAAGCGGCGCATGTGCTCGCGGCCGTACTCGCGCTCCATCACCATCAGCGCCGAGTACTGCGCCAGCGACTCCACCATCACCGTCGAGCCCTGCACGTCGGCCGAGATCACCTGGTGCGCCCACCACTGGTGCGCGATCTCGTGCGCGGTGACGTAGTAGACGTAGTCGATGTCCTCGGGGTCGCGCAGGTCGGCGATGAAGCCGATCGACTCGGAGTACGGGATGGTGTTGGGGAAGGCCTGGGCGAAGCTGGAATAGCCCGGGAACTCGATGATCCGCACCTGGCGGTGCTGGTAGGGGCTGAAGTTCGCCTCGTAGTAGGCCAGCGAGTCGCGCACCGACTCGATCATGCGCGCCACGTTCCAGTGGTGCGCCGGGTGGTGGTAGACCTCGATCGGCAGGCCGTTGTACTCGCCGCGGGTGACCTCCCAGCGCGCCGACAGGAAGGCGTAGAACGGCAGGATCTTGCGGTCCATCGCGTACTCGAAGCAGCGCCGGCCGTCGCGCTCGAACTCGCGCACCAGGTAGCCCGGGGCCAGGCCGATCTGGTCGGGCGCGGTGCAGAAGGTGGCCTCGAAGTCGATCCAGTGGCCGTCGTCGCTGATGTAGTGGTGCTCGCGGCCGACCGGGTCGTCGAGGTCGCGCATCCGCGGGGCGGGCTCGAGGCCCTGCTCGCGGCGCTCGTTGCGGTCCTGCACCGTGCGCTGCACCGAGTAGCCGAACGACGGCATCAGGAAGCTGTTGAAGAAGCTGCCGTTCTCGACCACCTGGGTCTGGCCGGTGGCATTGCCGAAGCCGCGGTCGTGCATGCGCATGGTGTAGCGCAGCGTGCCGGTGGCGCCGGGCGCCAGCGGCTCGGCCAGGCGGTAGATGCGGTAGCCCAGCTCGGCGTCGTCGTGCGCCAGCGTCGCCTCGCCCAGGTCCAGCACCGGGTGCTCGGCCTCCGGGGTCAGCTGCACGTGGATCTCGGCCAGCGGCTCGGCGTGCGGATTGGTGTAGGCCACCTCGCCGCGGATCTCGAGCCGGCGCTCGGCCGGATCCAGGTCGACCTCGATCGACTGCGCGGTGACCAGCGGCTGCGGGGTGTCGGCGTAGCGGGCGTAGTCGCGCTCGTAGCGCACCTGCAGCGCGATCTGCTCGTCCGCGCTGCGGTAGTCGTTGAGCACGTGGGTGTTCCAGTAGAGGAACGCGCCCACCCCGACCCAGGCCAGCGCGAACGCGGCCAGCATCGCACCCAGCGGGCCGCGCAGGCGCGCCCGCGCCAGCGCCATGCGCTCGCGCCGGGTGGTGGAGGTGCCGCGCACCCAGAACGCGGTGGCCAGCACCAGCGCCGCGGCCAGGAACAGGCCCCAGTAGGCGCGGAACCAGGCCCAGCCGATCCAGAAGTGGCCGTAGCCGTTGAGGTCGGAGTACGGCAGGCCCGGGCCGCCGGCGTAGGTGTAGAGGTTGTCGGAGAAGTCGAAGTAGGCCAGCAGCGGCATCAGCACCAGGCCGGCGATCAGCAGGCCGTAGCCGATGAACTTGTTGTTCGCCAGCACCTGCAGCACCAGCGCCAGCCCGCCCACCAGCAGCGCCGGGACCGCCATCGCGCCCAGGCCCTTGAGGTACAGCAGCGGCTCCAGCGCGACCTCGCCCGACGCCAGCTGCAGGCCCATCGCCGCCAGCACGCCGAGGCCGAGGAAGGCCAGCACCACCGCCACCAGCGTGGTCAGCTTGGCCAGCAGCGGCAGGTGGTCGGGCACCGGCATCGCGTCGACGACGTCGGCCAGCTTGGCCTGGCGCTCGCGCCACACCAGCTCGCCGGCGTAGAACATCACGATGACGTAGATCAGCCAGCCGTAGGCGCCCTCGAGCATCACCAGCATCTGCGAGGTGACCGGCCGCGAGGGCGTGCCGTACACCGCGCCCATGTCGGAGGCGGCGCCGAGGAAGTTGGTGAGGCCGAACAGCAGCATCACCAGGAAGGGCACGCTGGTGAACACCGCGCGCAGGTCGAAGCCCAGCAGGCGGCGGTACTGGGCGAACGCCAGCGCCAGGCCGGTGGCCGGGGCCACGCGGCGCAGCGGCGCGCCGGCGCCCGCGCGGGGCGCGGGGCGCGCGGCGGCGGGGGTCGCCGCCGCCGCGCCGCGCCGCCACCAGGCCTTGCCGGTGCCGGCGCGGTCGGTGCGGAAGAAGCGGAACGCCGCGGCCGCCAGGCCCAGGCCCACCGCGATCCACAGCGCGCGGTTGGCGATGATGTAGCCGGCCAGCTCGGGCAGGCGGGTGTTGCGGTCCTCCGCCGACCAGTAGCGCGTGGCCCGGCTCAGCGCGCGCAGGCCGAAGGGATCGGCCAGCACCGCCACCCACAGGTTGTCGAGGTCGCGCAGCAGCACGCCGCTCATGATGTAGAGCACGAAGAACGCGATGATGCCCACGTACACCGCGAGCAGGCTGCGCGTGGTCACCGCGAGCAGGGCCAGCAGCGCGCCGGTGAGCAGCAGGTTCGGCAGCACGATCACCGCGAACGCCCACAGGTAGGGCCAGCCCGAATGCGGGCCCAGCCGCTCGGGGTCGATCCAGGGCATGAAGCCGGCGACGAACAGGCCCAGCCCGAACAGCACGTAGACCATCAGGCTGCCGGCGAGGCCGGCGCCGAAGCGGCCGACCAGGAAGTCGCGCTTGCGGATCGGATGCGAGAACAGCAGGTCGGCGGTGCCGGCCTCGAAGTCGCGCAGCAGGGCCGCGGCGATGAAGATGCAGATGACGAACAGGCCCAGCACCGAGGCCAGGCCCAGGAACTGGATCAGCACCAGCGGCGCGTTGCGGTGCACGTTGCCCACCGTGCCGCCGAGCTGCACGGCGTCGGAGGAGCCCAGCGCGAACGCGAACAGGCCGAACAGGCCGGCGATCAGCCACAGCAGGGGCGAGCGCAGCTGTTCGCGCAGCTCGAAGCGGAAGAACTCGCGGATATGCATGGGCGCGGCCTCAGGCGACGCGCGCGTGCTGGGCGAGGCGCTGGAAGTACACGTCCTCCAGGCCCGGCTCGACCGGCGCGAAGCCCTCGCCGGGATCCGCCTCGGCGTAGACGTGGATGCGCGGGCGGCCGCCGACCAGGCGGGTGGAGAGCACCTCGAAGCGCGCCTGGTGGTCGGCGAGCTGGTCCTTGTCGACGTGCTTGCGCCACACCCGGCCCTCGAGCGCGGCGATCGTGGCCAGCGGTTCGCCGCTGAGCAGCACGCGGCCGCGGTTGATGATCGCCATCCGCGGGCAGAGGTCGGTGACGTCCTCGACGATGTGGGTGGAGAGGATCACCACCACGCTCTCGCCGATCTCGCTGAGCAGGTTGAGGAAGCGGTTGCGCTCCTCGGGGTCGAGGCCGGCGGTGGGCTCGTCGACGATGACGAGGCGCGGGTCGCCCAGCAGCGCCTGGGCGATGCCGAAGCGCTGGCGCATGCCGCCGGAATAGGTGCCCAGCTTGCGCTTGCGCGCGTCCCACAGGTTGACCTTGTGCAGCAGGGCCTCGACCACCTCGCGGCGCTCGCCGCGCTTCACCAGGCCCTTGAGGATGGCGAAGTGCTCCAGCAGGTCCTCGGCGCTGACCTTGGGGTAGACGCCGAAGTCCTGCGGCAGGTAGCCGAGGCGCCGGCGCAGCGCGTCCTTCTCGCGCAGCACGTCGATGCCGTCGAAGGTGACGCTGCCCGCGTCGGGCTCCTGCAGCGTGGCGATGGTGCGCATCAGCGAGCTCTTGCCCGCGCCGTTGGGGCCCAGCAGGCCGAACAGCCCGGTCGGGATGTCGAGCGAGATGTCGTCGAGGGCGCGGACGCCGTTGGCGTAGGTCTTGCTGAGCGCGCGGATCGTGAGCATGCGGGGCACCGGGGCGGAAGGAGGCGTGGCCGCATCCTCGCCCCGGCGGCCGCGCGGCGGCCATAGGCTGGAAGTCCCCGTGCCGGTCGTCGCGTCGCCCGCCGGGCATGACTTCCAGCCCTGAGCGGGAGCGCGCCCCGGGTGCAGTCTGGCCCCCGCGAGGGCGACCGCCCTCCCCGCCCGCCGCCGGAGCCCCGCATGACCACCACCCGCCGCACCCTGCTGCAGCTCGGCGCCCTCGCCGCCGGCCTCGGCCTCGCCGCCCGCGGCGGCCTCGCCCACGCGCTGGCGGACGCCGCGCCCGCACCCACCCCCGCCGCCCCGCGCCCGCTGCACCTGCTGATCCTCGGCGGCACCGGCTTCATCGGCCCGCACCAGGTGCGCTACGCGCTCGCGCGCGGCCACCGCGTCACGCTGTTCAACCGCGGCCGCCGGCCGCAGGACTGGCCGGCCGAGGTCGAGGAGCTCACCGGCGACCGCGAGACCGGCGACGTCGCCGCCCTCGCCGGCCGCAGCTTCGACGCCTGCATCGACAACCCCACCAGCGTGCCGCACTGGGTGCGCGACGCCGGCGCGGTGCTGCGCGGGAACATCGGCCACTACGTGTTCGTCTCGACCCTCTCGGTCTACGCCGACACCGCCACCCCGGGCCAGGACGAGTCCGCGCCGCGCGCGAGCTACGCCGGCCCCGACGCCATGGCCGAGACGCGCGCCAGCCTCATCGCCGACATGGGCCTGTACGGCTCGCTGAAGGCCGCCTGCGAGGACGAGGCGCTGCGCGTGTACGGCGCCGACGCCACGACGATCGTGCGGCCGGGCCTGATCGTGGGCCCCGGCGACGAGACCGACCGCTTCAGCTACTGGCCGCTGCGCCTGCGCCGCGGCGGCGAGGTGCTGGCGCCGGGCGACGGCACCGACCCGGTGCAGGTGATCGACGCGCGCGACCTGGCCGAATGGACGATCCGCCTCGTCGAGGCGCGCGCCACCGGCACCTTCAACGCGATGGGCCCGGCGGCGCCGCTGGCGATGCGCGACATGCTCGGCCAGGTGCAGGCGGCCACCGGCGGCGACGCCCGGCTGACCTGGGTGCCGGTGCCCTTCCTCGCGGCGCAGCAGGTCTCGCCCTGGGGCGACATGCCGGCCTGGGTGCCGGGCAGCGGCGAGACGGCGGGCTTCGCGCGCCACCGCAACGCGCGCGCGGTGGCCGCCGGCCTGACCTTCCGGCCGATCGACGACACCGTGCGGGCGCTGCTGGCGTGGTACGACGCGCAGCCCGCGGAGCGCCGCGCCAGCGTGCGCGCCGGCATCGCCGCCGAGCGCGAGGCCGCGGTGCTGGCCGCGTGGCACGCGGCGCAGGCTTCGCCGGCGGGTTGAGCCAGCGGGTTGAGCCGGCGGATCGAGCCGGCGGATCGAGGCGGGGCGCGTGCCGCGCCGGCGCGGTCGGCCGGCTCAGCCCGCGGCGAGGCGCCGCGCGAGCGCGGCCACGATCGCCGGGATCGGCGCGGTGGCGGCGGCGAGGTTGGCGAACACCTCCTCGAGGGTGATCGGCAGGCCGTCGCCGGCACCGGCCGCCCAGTTCGCCACCGGCGCCAGGCAGGCGTAGGGCAGCGCCAGTTCGCGCGCCAGCCCGGCCTCGGGCATGCCGGTCATGCCGACCAGGTCGCAGCCGTCGCGCCGCATCCGCGCGATCTCGGCCGCGGACTCGAAGCGCGGGCCGTTGGTGGCGCCGTAGCAGCCGCCGTCGACGCAGGCCACGCCGAGCCCGGCCGCGGCCGCCAGCAGCTGCGCGCGCAGCGCCGCGTCGTAGGGCTCGCCGAACTCGGCGTGCAGCATCGCGCCCGGCGCGTCCCAGAAGGTGTGCGCGCGGCCGTGGGTGTAGTCGACGACCTGGTCGGGCACCACCAGTGCCTGCGGCGGCGCGCGGTCGGTGATGCCGCCGACGGTGTTGATCGCCAGCACGTGGCGGGCGCCGAGCGCGTGCAGCGCCCACAGGTTGGCGCGGTAGTTGACCCGGTGCGGCGGCAGCGCGTGGCCCTCGCCGTGGCGGGCCAGGAAGGCCACCGGCACGCCGTCGAGGCGGCCGGTGCGGACCGGCGCGCTGGTCTCGCCGTACGGGGTGTCGAGGGTGTGCGCGCGCGCCTCGACCAGGCCCTCCAGCGCGTACACGCTGGTGCCGCCGATCACCGCCAGCACCGGCGCCTCGGCGCTCACGCGCCCTCCTTCAGGGCCCAGATCGCCGGCAGGTTGCGGCCCTGCTCGTGGTAGTCCATGCCGTAGCCGAACACGTAGCGGTCGGGCAGCACCACGCCCACGTAGTCCGCGGCCAGGCCCGGCACCACGCGGCCGTGGTCCTTGGTGCTCATCGCGGCGATCCGCACCTCGGCGGCGCCGGCGGCGCGCACCTCGTCGATGATGGCGGCCAGGGTATGGCCCTCGTCGAGGATGTCGTCGACCAGGATCACCCGCTTGCCGGCGAGCTCGACCTGCGGGCGGCGCAGCCAGTGCAGCGTGCCGCCGGAGGTGGCGCCGCGGTAGCGGGTGGCGTGCAGGTAGTCGAACTCGAGGTCCAGCCCGTGCGCGCCGAGCGCCAGCGCCAGGTCGGCGGCGAACAGCATGCCGCCGTGCATGACGGTCAGGAACACCGGCCGGCTGCCGGCGAAATCGCGCGCGATCTCGTCGGCCATCCGCGCGGTGGCCCGCAGCAGGACGTCGCGCTCGACGAGGAGGTCGCCGTGCGCGAGGGCGTAGGCCAGGGTGCTGCGGTCGGGGCTGGTCATCGGGGCGGGTCGCCTGGGATCGGTGTGCGGGGAAGGAGTGCGCGCGGGGCTCAGCCCAGCGCGAGCGGGCGGCCGTCGAGCGCCGCGCGGGCGGCGGCGTACGCGGGCTCGCCGGCCAGCGCGTCCCAGCCCAGCGGCGCGCGGTCGAGGAGCGCGTGCAGCGCGTCGAGGCGCAGGTCGGTGCGCGCGTCCATCGCCGCCAGCGAGGCCTCCACCAGCTCGGGATGGCAGACCAGCACCGAGTCGCAGCCCGCGTCGTAGTGGGCGTGGATGCGCCCGGCCACGCCGCCGGCGCCGTGCGCCGCGGCCATGCCGATGTCGTCGCTGAACACCACGCCGGCGAAGCCCAGCTCGCCGCGCAGCAGGTCGATCCACGGCCGCGCATAGCCCGCGGCCTCGGGCGCCACGGCCGGATAGGTCACGTGCGCCATCATCACCGCCTCGGCGCCGGCGCGGATGCCGGCCGCGAAGGGCAGCAGGTCCTCGGCGCGCAGGGTGGCGAGGTCGCGCGGGTCGATGGCGTGCTCGAAGTGGGTGTCCTCGAGCACCGAGCCGTGGCCCGGGAAGTGCTTGAGGGTGGCGGCCATCCCGCCGGCGTGCAGGCCGCCGACGTAGGCCTCGGCGAACGCGGCCACCACGGCCGGCTCGGCGGAGAACGCGCGGTCGCCGATGGCGCGGTTGCCGCGGCCGAGGTCGACCACGGGCGTGTAGCTGAGGTCGAAGCCCGCGGCGCGGACCTCGCGCGCGATCAGCCAGGCGTGCTGGTGGGCCAGCGCCAGCGCGCCGTCGGGATCCACCGCGTACAGCGCGTCGAAACCGGCCAGCGGCGGCAGCGCGCTGAAGCCCTCGCGCAGCCGCGCCACGCGGCCGCCCTCCTGGTCGACGCACAGCAGCAGCGGCTTGCCGGCGGCGGCGCGAAGCTCGGCGTTCAACGCGCCCACCTGGGCGCGGTCGACGATGTTGCGGGCGAACAGGATCACGCCGCCCACGGCGGGGTGCCGCAGCCAGGCGCGCTCGTGCGCGGCCAGGGTGGTGCCGGCGATGCCGATGACGAGCATCAGGCCTTCTCCTCGGGGGCCCAGGCGGCATACGGATGCTCGGCCAGGGCCAGGTTGAACCAGCGGCGTTCGCCGGTGACGTCGCGCCCCAGCCAGGCCGGGCGCTCGAAGGGCTCGTCGGCGTCGGCGAGTTCGAGCTCGGCGACGACGAGGCCCTGGTTGTCGCCGGCGAACTCGTCGATCTCGAACACGTGCGGGCCGCGCTCGACGTGGTGCCGGGTCTTCTCGATCCGCCCGCCCACGCACAGCGCCAGCAGCGCCTCGGCGTCGGCGACCGGGATGGGGTACTCGAACTCCTGGCGGGTGTGGCCGAGTTCGCGCGATTTGAGGTTGAGGAACGCGGCGTCGCCGGCGATGCGCACCCGCACCGAGGCCAGCTCGGCGCCGGAGGCCACCGCGCCGGGGGCGTTGAGGTAGCCCTGGGCCATGCGCACCGGGCGCACGGCCTCGGCGCGCCAGGCGTCGGAGGCCAGCAGGAACTTGCGCTCGATCTCGATCCCCATGGCTCAGGCCTTCTCGAACAGCGCGATCGACTCGACGTGCGCGGTGTGCGGGAACATGTCCATCACCCCCGCGGCCTTGAGCACATAGCCGCGCTCCTTGACCAGGAAGCCGGCGTCGCGCGCCAGCGAGCCCGGATGGCAGCTGACGTAGACGATGCGCGGGATCTTCTTCAGCGGCAGCTGGGCGAGGACCTCGGCGGCGCCGGAGCGCGGCGGGTCGAGCAGCAGGGTGTCGAAGCCGTCCTTCATCCACGCCTCCTTCGAGAGGTCGGTGGTGAGGTCGGCGGCGAAGAAGCGCGCGTTCGGCAGGCCGTTGCGCTCGGCGTTCTCGCGCGCGCGGGCCACGAGGTTCGCGTCGCCCTCCACGCCCACGACCTCGCAGCCGAGGCGCGCGATCGGCAGGGTGAAGTTGCCCAGGCCGCAGAACAGGTCGAGCACGCGCTGGCCCGGCGTCGGCGCCAGCAGCTCCAGCGCGCGCTGGATCATCTTCACGTTGATGCCGGCATTGACCTGGATGAAGTCCAGCGGGCGGAAGCCGAAGGTGATGTCCCACTCGGGCAGGCGGAAGTGCAGGTCGACGGCCTCGGGGTGCAGCGCCTGCACCGAGTCGACGCCGCCGGGCTGCAGGAACACCGCGAAGGCGTGCTCCTTCGCGAACGCGACCAGCGCGGCGCGGTCGGCCTCCGACAGCGGCGCGAGGTGGCGGAACACCAGCGCCACCACGCCGTCGCCGGCGATGAACTCGATCTGCGGGATCTCGCGGCGGGCCTCGAGCCCGTCCACCAGCCGGCCGATGGCCTCGACCTTGCGGCCGATCTCGGGGATCACCACCTCGCAGCCCGACAGGTCGGCCACGAAGCGCGGGTCGAGCTCGCGGAAGCCGACCACCGTCTTCTCCTTCTTGGCGACGTACCGCACCGAGAAGCGGCCCTTGCGGCGGTAGCCCCAGGCGGCGTCGGTGAGCGGCTCGATGACGCGCTCCGGGGTGACGTGGCCGATGCGCTGGAGGTTGTCGAGCAGCACGCGCTGCTTGGCGGCGATCTGGTCGGCCGGCGCGAGGTGCTGCAGCACGCAGCCGGCGCAGGTGCCGAAGTGCGGGCAGGCGGGCTGGATGCGCTGCGGGCTGGCGGTGAGCACCTCGAGGGTGACCGCCTCGTCGAAGCTGCGGTTGCGTCCGGTCTGGCGGGCGCGCACGACCTCGCCCGGCAGCGCGCCGCTGATGAACACGGCCTTGCCCTCGCGGCGGGCGACGCCGCGGCCGTCGTGGGTCAGGTCAAGGATCTCGGCGTCGAACTCGCGCTGGGCGGAAGGGCGTGCCACGGGGCGGGGCGCTCGCGGTGGGAAGGGGGGCGGCATTCTACCCGGGCGCGGCCGGCCGCGCCGGGCCCGGGCGCGCGTGGCCCGGCTCGTCGAGTCGCGCCGGGCTCAGTCGCGCCGGCTGGCCCGCAGCAGGCCGCGCAGCCAGCGGTCCACCGGATCGCCGCTGCCGGCCTCGGCCTCGAAGTCCTCGCACATCAGGCCCAGCGCGGCGTCGCGGCCGCCCAGGCGCTCCAGCACGTCGGCCACCCGCGGCCCCGGGGCGGCCAGCAGCGCGTGCTCGCGGTCGATCCGCACCAGCCAGCCCTCGCCCAGCCCGTCGCCCTCGCCCGCCCGCGCGTCCATCAGCCATGCCACCTCGGCGTAGCGCAGGTGCTCGCGCAGCCAGTCGCCCACCGCGGCGTAGTCGGCCGGCAGCACGGCCTGGCGCAGGCCCTCGCCCTCGGCCAGGCGCTCGCGGGCGATCGCCTGCACGCGGCGGGTGCCGGCGCGCGCCGCGATGGCCAGCCATGCGTGCCAGGCTTGGCCCGGCGCGCCCTCGGCGTGGCGCTCGCGGTCGAAGGCCAGCGCCGCCCAGTCGGCGCGGCGCAGCGGATCCTCCGGCGCGCCGAGCACGCCGCGCGCGAAGGCGAGCCGGGCCTGCAGCGCGTCGGCACCGGGCGGCAGCGGGCCGGGCGGCAGCGGGCCGGGCGACGGCGGGGGCGCGGACATCGACGCCTCGCGGACGGGCCGGGCGACGCGGCTTACTTCTGCGTCCAGGCGCCCGCGGCGTCCTGGTACCACCAGCCGGCGCGCGCGCTCTGGATCCACTGGCGGGCGAAGGTCTCGCGCACCTGCGGCTCCCACTCCGGGTGGCCGTTGGCGACCGCGATCTCGCGGTAGACCGCCGCGCGGTCGCGGTTGTCCTCGGCCACCAGCGCCGGCACCGCGGCGCGATCGCGCAGGCCCAGCGCGGCGGCATCGCGCACGACGATCATGCCGTCGCGGCCGAAGCCCAGCGCGCCGGACGCGAAGTGCGGGGCCAGCTGGCCCTGGAAGCGCTGGGTCATGCGCGCCTGGATCTGCTGGATCTGCGGGGTGTTGAGGGTGATGTCGGGCGCCTGCGCGTGGGCGCTGGGGACCACGGCGTCGAGCACCGCGCCGGCCGCGGCCTGCAGCGCGCCGCCGAAGCCGCCGCCCGCGCCGCCGCCCTGCCCCTCGCCCGCGGGCGGGGCCGCCGGCGCCGCGCCGTCGCCGATGACGTCCTCGACGAACTCGCGCGCGGCTTCCTGGGCCTGCGCCGCGGGGAAGTAGACGTTGATGGTGACGCAGGCCGCGAGGGTGATGGCGGCGGCGATGGCCGGGAGGGCGAGCAGCTTGCGCATGGGAGGACTCCTGCTGGGGCGGTGCGGCGGGGGGGACGGGGCGAGCCTACGCGCATGCCGCGCCGGCGTCAGTCGAACTGCGGGACCTGGCCGTCGGCGATGCCGCCGAGGCGCTCCAGCAGCACCGGCCAGTCGACCTGCTGCTGAAAGCCCACCACGGTGATCCGCGGCAGGCCGGCGCCCTCGACGATGACGTAGCCGGCGGGGCCGCCGGTATCGCCCTGCGCGGCTGAACCCGTGCTGTCCACGGGCCCCGCGCCGGACATCGTGCAGACGTCGTCGCGCAGCCGGCAGCCCAGCCCGATGCGCGCGTAGCCGAAGTCCTCGAACACCCGCAGCACGCTGGCCTGCAGCCCGCCGACCAGGCCCGAGCCGCCCACGCTGGAGAGCTCGCGCACGGCGCGCTGGCTGATCCGGCGCGGCCCGCGATAGGCCGGGTCGGTCAGGAAGCGGGCGTCGAACGCCACCGGCGACCAGTCGAGCAGGCGCAGGCCGTCGATGCGGCCGTCGAGCCTGCCGGTGATCTCGCCGACCCCGAACACCGAGGTCGCCGCCTGCAGGTCGATGCCGTCGATGGCGACGTCGGCCGCGAGCGTGGGCGCGGTGCCGAACGGGCGCTCCATCGCCAGCCGCGCGAGCTCGACGCGGCCGCCGAGCAGCGCCATGTCGATCGTGCCGTCGACCTCGAGGCGGTTGTCGGCGTAGCGCGCGGCCGGCAGCCGCCCCGACAGCGTGCCCTCGAACGGCGGCCAGCCCAGCGTGGCGGCGAGCCGGCCGAGGTCCATGTCGCGCATCGACAGCCCCAGCGCGATCCGGGTGCCGGCCTCGCCGCGCGGCGGGCTCCACTCCAGCACGTCGAGGTCGAGCGCGCCGCCGAGCAGGCTGGCCGAGGCCGGCGCGACGAGGCGCAGCACGCCGTCGCGCGAGGCCAGCCCCAGCGCCGCCGGCCCGAGGCCCAGCCCGTAGACCGAGCCGCTGGCCCAGCGCAGCTCGCCGCCGGCGGCCTCGCCGGACGCCGACCACGCCAGCGTCCCGGCCAGCCCCGCGAGGCCGAAGCGCGCACCGGGATCCACCAGCGCGACGTCGTCGAGGCGCGCGCCCAGCCGCGCGAGCCCGTCCGCGTCCAGCGCGACCTCGAGCGCGACGCCGCCCTGCAGCACCAGCCCGGGCAGGCCGGCGGTGGCCAGCAGCGGCGCGAGGTAGCGCGGGGCGGCCTGCGCGAGGTCCGGGCTGCGCACGGCCAGGCGCAGCGCGCGCAGCGTGGCGTCCGGGCCGAGCGTGGCCTCGCCCTCCAGCGCGAGCGCGCCGGGGTCGTCCCAGGCCAGCCGCGGCAGCCGCCAGTCGCCGCCCGTCGCATCCTGGCGGGCCTGCACCTCGACCGCGACCGCGTGCGCGGGCAGCGGCACGTACAGCGGCGCCACCAGCAGCTCGCCGCCGGCCAGGCGCAGGCGCGCGTCGAGCGCGGTCGCCGCGCCGTCGAGGCGCAGCGCGAGGTCGGCCTCGAGGTCGAGCCCGGCGGCCGCGATGCTGGCGTCGGGGGTGTCGAGGCCGAGGTCGTCGAACGCCAGCCGCGCGTCGAGCGCGGTGGCGCCGTCGTCGGGCTGGCGCAGCACCAGCGTGCCGCCGAGCCGGCCGCCGGTGAGGCGGGCGTCGTCCCAGAGCGTGCGCGCGAAGGCCTCGAGCCAGGCCACCGGCACCTCGGCGAGGCGGGCCTGCCAGGCGCCGTCGGGCGCCGCGTCGAGGTCGATGCGGGCGCGGCCACGGGCGAAGCCCAGCGCGGGCACCGCGGCGTCGGCGGGCCAGGCCAGCGCCAGGGTGGCCGGGCCGCGCGCGCCGCCGGCCTCGAGCGCGCCGGCGCAGTCCCAGCCGCCGTCCTCGCGGCGCAGCAGCGTGCAGCGCCAGGCCACGTCGCGCCAGGCCTGGCCGAGGCCCGGCGCGTCGACGCGCTCGGCGCGCAGCGCCAGCTCGCCGCTGGGCGCGCCCTCGGGCCAGGCCAGGGACAGCTGGACGCCCTCGGCCCGCGCGGGGCCGGACGTGATCGCCGCGGCGCGCAGGCGCAGGCGCGGGGCGGGGGCGACGGCCGCCTCGGCGCCGGCCGCGGAGG
>JBHYGK010000030.1:0-27213 GCA_051859045.1 Lysobacteraceae bacterium
TCGCCGCCGCGCTCGCCGGCGCCGCGGGGGGCGGCGCCACGCGGGCGCCGCCCGCGCCGGGCCCGCGCGCCGCCGGCGCGTCCTCGCCGAGGCCCTCGAGGAAGCGCCGCAGCAGCGGCTCCAGCCGCGCGGCGTCGAGCAGGAAGCCGTCGTGGCCGTGGGCCGAGGGCAGCACCGACAGCCGCGCCTCGGGCAGGCCCTCGACCAGCGCGTACTGCTCGGCCGGCACGTACAGCGCGTCGGTGGGGATGCTCACCACCAGCACCGGCTGGGTGAGCGACGCCAGCGCCGCGGCGAGCCCGCCGCGGCCCTCGCCGAGGTCGTGGCGGTCCATCGCGCCGATCAGCGCGAGGTAGCTGTTGGCGTCGAAGCGCTCCACCAGCCGCGCGCCGTGGTGGCGCAGCCAGCCGCGCACCGCGAACTCGTCCGGGGCGAGGCTGGCGTCGCCGTGCACGCTGCGGCCGAGGTGGCGGTCGAAGCGCAGCTGCAGCGACTCGGCGCTGCGGTAGGTGGCCATCGCGATCGCGCGCGCCGCCGCCAGGCCGGCCACGGGCGGCGCCTCGGGCGGATAGTCGCCGCCCCGATAGGCCGGGTCGGCCTGGATCGCGAGGCGCTGCGCCTCGCTGAAGGCGATGCACCATGCCGGATGCCGCGCCGCCGCGGCGATGCTCACCACCGCGCGCACCCGCGCGGGGTCGAGCAGCGCCCACTCCAGCGCCTGCAGCCCGCCCATCGAGCCGCCGACGACGGCGCGGATGCCGCGCACGCCGAGGTGGTCGGCCAGCGCCACCTGGGCGCGGACCTGGTCGCGCACCGAGATCGCCGGGAAGCGCGCGCCCCAGGGCCGGCCGTCCGGCGCGGGCGAGGTCGGCCCGGTGCTGCCGGCGCAGCCGCCGAGGGCGTTGGCGCAGACGATGAAGTCGCGGTCGGGGTCGAGCGCGCGGCCCTCGCCGAACAGCTCGCCCCACCAGTCGTCGGCGTGCGCGTCGCCGGTCAGCGCGTGGCAGAGGATCACCGCGTTGTCGCGCGCGGCGTTGAGCCGGCCCCAGGTGCGGTAGGCCAGCGCCAGGCCTGGCAGGCTGCCGCCGCCGTCGAGCGGCAGCGGCGCGTCGGCCTCCCAGCGCAGCAGGCGCGCGTCGTCGCCCGCGCTCACGCCGCCACCTCGAGGCGCGCGCGCCGGATGGCCTGCTCGAAGTCCGCGACGATGTCGTCGATGTGCTCGATGCCCACCGAGACGCGGATCAGCTCCGGGCGCACGCCCGAGGCGCGCTGCTCGGCCTCGGAGAGCTGCTGGTGGGTGGTGGCCGCGGGCTGGATCACCAGGGTCTTGGCGTCGCCGACGTTGGCCAGGTGCGAGGCCAGCTGCAGCGCGTCGATCAGGCGCCGGCCGCCCTGCGCGCCGGTCTTCAGGCCGAAGCTGAGCACGCCGCCGAAGCCGTGCCGCAGCACCTTCTTCGCCTGCTGGTGGTAGGCATGCGACGCGAGGCCCGGGTAGTCCACCCACGCCACGTCCGGGTGCGCCTCGAGCCAGGTGGCCAGGGCGAGCGCGTTGTCGACGTGGCGCTGCACGCGCAGGCTCAGGGTCTCGAGGCCCTGCAGCAGCAGGAAGGCGTTGAACGGCGAGAGGCTGGCGCCGTAGTCGCGCAGGCCCTCGACGCGGGCGCGGATGGCGAAGGCGATGTTGCCGAACGGGCTCGCGCTGCCGAAGGCCTCCCAGAAGTTCAGGCCGTGGTAGCCCGGCGCCGGGTCGGTGAACAGCGGGAACTTGCCGTTGCCCCAGTCGAAGGTGCCGGCGTCGACGATCACGCCGCCGATCGAGGTGCCGTGGCCGCCGATCCACTTGGTGGCGCTGGCCACCACGATGTCGGCGCCGTGCTCGATCGGGCGCGCCAGGTAGCCCGCGGCGCCGAAGGTGTTGTCGACCACCAGCGGGATGCCATGGGCGTGGGCGATGTCGGCGATGGCGCGCAGGTCGGGCACGTTGAAGCGCGGGTTGCCGATGGTCTCGAGGTAGATCGCCTTGTGCTCGGGCCGCAGCGCGGCGCGGAAGGCCTCGGGGTCGTCGCCGTCGACGAAGTCGACGTGGATGCCCAGGCGCGGGAACTGCACCTTGAACTGGTTGGTGGTGCCGCCGTAGAGGTAGCGCGTGGCCAGGATGCGGTCGCCGGCCTGGGCGATGTTGATGAGCGCCAGGAACTGCGCGCTCTGGCCCGAGCTCGTCGCCACCGCGGCCTTGCCGCCCTCGAGCGCGGCGATGCGCTGCTCGAAGACGTCGACGGTGGGATTCATGATCCGCGAGTAGATGTTGCCGAACTGCTTGAGCGCGAACAGCTCGGCGCCGTGCTCGGCGGAGTCGAAGGTGTAGCTGGTGGTCTGGTAGATCGGCACGGCGCGGGCGTTGGTGCCCGGGGCCGGGGCCTGGCCGGCGTGGACCTGCAGGGTCTCGAAGCGGTGCTGCTGGGGGGCGTTGGCGGTGCTCATCGTCGTCTCTCCTCGGGGTCGGTGGGACCGGGGAGCCGCGACGGACGCAGGGCGGGGGCATGGCGAAGGGGATCGCGCCGGCTGCGGCCGTCGCGGATCCCGGGGGTCTGGTGGGGTGCTTCGCTTACTGCGTGCTGCGATCAGACATGCCGGGAGCCGCGGACGGCGGACACATGCAGGCACACATGCACATCGGCATGGTCTGGCAGGCGTTCCGGCGGGTGGCGGTCTGGGCATTCATCGCGATGGAGAGATAAACACAGCCGCCCCGGGGGCTGTCAATACCGCCTGTCGGGGGGGGGTGCCGGAGTGGGGGTCTTCGCCCGGCGCGTGCGCGGGCGCCCGGGCGGGTCCGGCCCTGGGGCCGTGCGCTGGCCCACTGCGGGCGCCCGGCCGCTGCGCGGCCGGGTCCCCTGCGGTGCTCGGTCGACCGAGGCCGCCACTTAACTCGCGCATCCATGCGCTCAAACAAAGTGGCTTTCCCCTCGGCCGCCCTGCGCTCCTCGGCGCCCTTCGAGTGCCAGCGCACGGCCCCAGGGCCGGACCCGCCCGGGCGCCCGCGCACGAGCCGACCGACGCCGCCGCGGAGGGTGGAAAGCAGGAGCGCGGCGCGGCGTCGCCGTTGCTGCTGCGGCAAGGCCTCCGCTTCCCGTTTGTGCCTTTCGCCTTCGCTGCCCGCTGCTGTCGCGCGCCGTGGTCTCGCGTGGACGCTCCTCGCTTCTCGCTTTCCCGCGACGCGCGGGGAGGGTGGGGCGGTGGGGAGGGGGCGGGGGCCGCGGGAGGCTTGGAGGGCGCCGAGGAGCGCAGGGCGGAGGGGGAGCAAGGACGACTGTTTGAGCGCATGGATGCGCGAGTTGTCGTCCGGCCCCCTCCGACCGAGCACCGCAGGGGACCGGCCCGGCGCGGCGGGCCGGCGCCCGGAATGGCTCCCGCGGCCCCCGCCCCCTCCCCGCCGCATGCGCCCTCCCCACGATTCGACGACAATCACCCCCTCGCACACGCCGCCAGGACCGAAGCGCATGAGCCACGCCGCCCCCGACCCCCGCATCGACCGCACCCGCGTGATCCGCGCGGCCCGCGGCGGCGAGCGCACGTGCCTGAGCTGGCAGGCCGAGGCCGCGCTGCGGATGCTGTGCAACAACCTCGACCCCGAGGTCGCCGAGGACCCGCAGGCGCTGGTGGTGTACGGCGGCATCGGCCGCGCGGCGCGCGACTGGGCCAGCTTCGACCGCATCGTCGAGGTGCTCACGCGCCTGCGCGACGACCAGACCCTGCTGGTGCAGTCGGGCAAGCCGGTGGGCGTGTTCCCCACCCATCCCGACGCGCCGCGGGTGCTGATCGCGAACTCCAACCTGGTGCCGCACTGGGCCACCTGGGAGCACTTCCACGAACTCGACCGCAAGGGCCTGGCGATGTACGGCCAGATGACCGCGGGCTCGTGGATCTACATCGGCTCGCAGGGCATCGTGCAGGGCACCTACGAGACCTTCGTGGAGATGGGCCGCCAGCACTACGGCGGCTCGCTGGCCGGGCGCTGGATCCTCACCGCGGGCCTGGGCGGGATGGGCGGCGCGCAGCCGCTGGCCGCGTCGCTGGCCGGCGCGAGCTCGCTGAACATCGAGTGCCGCCAGGACCGCATCGACTTCCGCCTGCGCACGCGCTACGTCGACGAGCAGGCCACCGACCTCGACGACGCGCTGGCGCGCATCGCGCGCTACGCGGCGTCGGGCGAGGCGCGCTCGGTCGCGCTGCTGGGCAACGCCGCCGAGGTGCTGCCCGAGCTGGTGCGCCGCGGCGTGCGCCCCGATGCGGTCACCGACCAGACCTCGGCCCACGACCCGGTGTACGGCTACCTGCCGGCCGGCTGGAGCGTCGATGACTGGCTGGCCGCGCAGCAGCGCGATCCCGAGGGCGTGCGCGACGCGGCGAAGCGCTCGATGCGCGCGCACGTCGAGGCGATGCTGGCCTTCCACCGCCAGGGCGTGCCCACCTTCGACTACGGCAACAACCTGCGGCAGATGGCCCAGGACGTGGGCTGCGCCGACGCGTTCGCGTTCCCGGGCTTCGTGCCGGCCTACGTGCGGCCGCTGTTCTGCCGCGGCGTCGGCCCGTTCCGCTGGGTCGCGCTGAGCGGCGACCCCGAGGACATCGCGCGCACCGACGCGAAGGTGAAGGAGCTCATCCCCGACGACCCGCACCTGCACCGCTGGCTGGACATGGCCGCCGAGCGCATCGCCTTCCAGGGCCTGCCGGCGCGGATCTGCTGGGTCGGCCTGGGCGACCGCCACCGGCTGGCGCTGGCCTTCAACCAGATGGTGGCCTCCGGCGAGCTCAAGGCGCCGATCGTGATCGGCCGCGACCACCTCGACTCCGGCAGCGTCGCCAGCCCCAACCGCGAGACCGAGGCCATGCTCGACGGCTCGGACGCCGTGTCGGACTGGCCGCTGCTCAACGCGATGCTCAACGTCGCCGGCGGCGCGACCTGGGTGAGCCTGCACCACGGCGGCGGCGTCGGCATGGGCTACAGCCAGCACTCCGGCGTGGTGATCGTCGCCGACGGCACGCCCGAGGCCGCGGCGCGGCTCGGCCGGGTGCTGTGGAACGACCCGGGCACCGGCGTGATGCGCCACGCCGACGCCGGCTACGCCATCGCCGCGGACTGCGCGCGCGAGCGCGGGCTCGACCTCCCGTCGCTCGGCTGAGCCGGCGCCCGCGGGGCGGGCCGCCGCGGCGTTGACGGCCGCGGCGGCGGCTGTGCTAGCGTCGGGGCACACCGCACGAGGGAGTGGCATGCGCGAACACGCCGCGCTGTCCGCACAACCCGCCGCACCGCGCCCCATCGCCGCCGGCCCGTCCGCCGAGGCAGACGGCCGCGCGCCCGCCGGCCGGCTCGCGGCCCTGCGCGGGATGCTGCTCGCGATGCTGGTCGCGGTCGCGGCGACGGCCGCCCCGGCCGCCGCCGACACCCTCGACGCCCGCCGCCCGCTCTCCGACCTGCCCAGCAACACCTGGGCGATCCGCGAGGGCCTGCCGCACCACCACATCAACGACCTCGCCCAGACCCCCGACGGCAGCCTGTGGATCGCCACGTTCGAGGGCCTGGTGCGCTACAGCGGCACCGACTTCCGGGTGCTGCGCGACGACGCCGACAGCGCGCTGCCGGACTTCGCGATCCTCGGCCTGGCGGTGACCGCCGACGGCGGCCTGCTGGTGACCACCGCGGGCCGCGGGCTGGCGCTGTGGCGGCGCGGCGAGTGGATCGGGCTGCCCGCGATCGCCACCGACCGCGACGACCGCATCGAGGCCGCGGCGATCGACGCCGCCGGCCGGCTCTGGATCGCCTCGCGCGGCCGTGGCCTGGGCCGCGTCGACGCGGCCGGCGCGCTGGTGCGGGTCAGCGGCATGCCGGCCGGGCGCGTGTTCTCGCTGCGCGAGGACGGCGAGGGCCGGATGTGGGTCGGCGGCGCCTTCGGGCTGGTGCGCGTGGAGGGCGACGCGGCGCGGCCGTTCCTGCCGGAGGACGGCTTCCCGGGCGGCCTGGTGCGCGCGCTGCTGCCGCTGCCCGACGGCCGGATGGCGATCGCCAGCGGCGCCGGCGTCTTCGTCGGCGACGAGGTCGGGTTCCGGCCGCTGGATCCGCGTCTGGCCGGCGTCGCCAGCCGCGACCTCGCGCTCGGGCCGGACGGCTCGGTGCTGGTCGCGACCGGCCTCGACGGCCTGCTCAGGCTGACCCCGGGCGGCGAGCTGCAGCGCTTCGACGAATCCAACGGCCTGCTCAGCAACCGCGTCACCGCGCTGCTCAACGATCGCGACGGCGACCTGTGGATCGGCACCACGGCCGGCCTGCAGCAGCTCGCCGACCTGCCGGTGGGCATGCTCGACGCCCGCCACGGGCTCGACCAGCCGGGCGTGCGCACCCTGCTGGCCTGGCCCGACGGCAGCGTCTTCATCGGCGGCGCCGGGGGCGTGTTCCGCGCCCGCGACGGCGTCGCGACCCCGCTGCTGCGCGCCGACGGCCGCCGCTTCGGCCTCGTGCTCGCGCTCGCGCGCGGCCACGACGGCAGCCTGCTGGTGGGCAACGACGCCGGCGAGGTCTGGCGCTGGCGCGAGGGCGAGGGCGAGACGCTGGCGCTGCCCGCCGGCGTCCTGCCCAGCGGCACCGAGGCGCGCGGCCTGGTCGAGCCGGACGAGGGCCTGCTGTGGGTGGGCAGCAACGTCGGCCTGTTCCGGGTGGCCGGCGGCGTCGTGGAGCGCTTCGGGCGCCCGCACGGGCTGCCCTCGGACTTCGTGATGCGCCTGCTGCTGGGCCGCGACGGCCGGCTGTGGGTGGCCACCGACGGCGGGCTGGCGGTGTTCGACGGCGAGGTGTTCGGGCAGGTGCCGCTGCGCGGCCGCAGCGACGCGCGCGAGGTGTTCGGCCTGCTCGAGGTCGCCGATGGCGCGCTGTGGGTGGCCACCGACCGCGGCCTGCGCCGGGTCCGCGGCGAGGACGTGGCCGAGGTGCCGCCCGAGGCGGGGCTGCCCTACAGCAAGCTCTTCGACGTGATCGAGGACGCCGGCGGCGACCTCTGGGTCACCTCCAACCAGGGCATGACCCGGCTGCCGCGCGCCGACCTCGAGGCGGTCGCGGACGGCCGCGCGACCCGCGTGCAGGCGGTGACGCTCGACGAGTTCTCCGGCATGAACGTGCCCCAGGCCAGCGGCGGCGCGTCGTCCGCCGCGGTGGCGCTGCCGGGCGGCGAGGTCTGGGCCGGCACCTCGGCCGGCGTGGCCCGGGTGCGCCTGGCCGACCTGGTGCGGGTCGCGCCGCCGCCGGGCGTGGTGCTGGAGGCGCTGTGGGTCGACGACGAGGTCGTCGCGCTGTCGCAGGGGCTGGTGCTGCCGCCGGGCGTGAAGCGCCTGGAGTTCACCGTGGCCAGCCCGACCTTCCGCTCGCCGGGCAGCCTGCGCTACCGCCATCGCCTCGAGGGCTTCGACGAGGACTGGGTCGAGAGCGCGGCGATCGACCGCCGCCGCCAGTACACCAACCTGCCGCCGGGCGACTACGTCTTCGAGAGCCAGGCCACCGCCGACGGCGAGCGCTGGTCGGAAGGCAACCTGCGCTTCGCGTTCACGCTGGCGCCGGCGTGGTGGCAGCGGCCGTCGGTGTGGGTGCTGGGCGTGCTCGCCGCGGCGCTGCTGGCGTGGTCGGGCCAGCACCTGCGCACCCGCGCGCTGCGCTCGCGGCAGCGCCGGCTCGAGGCGCTCGTCGCCGAGCGCACCTCCGCGCTCGACGAGAGCAACCGCCAGCTCGCCGCGCTCAACGCCCGGCTCGGCGCGCAGTCCGATTCCTTCGAGCGCCAGGCGCTCACCGACGCGCTGACCGGCCTGCCCAACCGGCGCGCGCTGCAGGAGCGGCTGGCCTCGCTGCTCGCGGACGGCGAGCCGCTGGTGTTCGGCCTGCTCGACGTCGACCACTTCAAGCGCATCAACGACAGCCTGTCGCACGAGGCCGGCGACGTGGTGCTGCGCGCGGTGGGCCAGGCGATCCGCGCGGCCGTCGGCGGCAGCGGGCGCCGCCGCCAGGATCCCTTCGTCGCCCGCTGGGGCGGCGAGGAATTCGCGCTGCTCTGGCCGCGCTCCACGCCGGAAGAGGCGCGGGCGTCGGCCGAGCGGGTCCGCGCGGCCGTCGCCGCGCTCCAGCTCGACCCGCCGCTGGAGCGGGTCCGCGTCACCGCCAGCATCGGCCTCGCCGGTGGCGCCGCCGCCGGCCTCGGCGCGGTCAGCGCGGACACCCTGCTGCGGCAGGCCGATGAGCGCGTGTACGCGGCCAAGGCCGCGGGCCGCGATCGCGTGATGGACTGAGCCCATGCCCGCCGCCCCGCTGCCGCCCGACGAGACCACCCGCCTGCTGGCCCTGCACGGCCTGGGCCTGCTCGACACGCTGCCCGAGGGCAGCTACGAGCAGCTGCTGCGGATCGCCGCCGCGCTGTGCGGCACGCCGATGGGCACCGTGACCCTGCTCGACGCGGACCGCCAGTGGTTCAAGGCGCGGGTCGGCGTGGCCTCCTCGGAGACCCCGCGCGACCACGCGCTGTGCGCGTGGACCATCCTCGAGGCCGACGGGCTGATGGTGGTCGAGGACGCGCGCGCGGATCCGCGCTTCGCCGACAACCCGCTGGTGACCGAGGAGTCCGGCATCCGCTTCTACGCCGGCACCCCGCTGCGCCTGGCCGACGGCTCGGCCGTGGGCACGCTGTGCGTGATGGACCGCGTGCCGCGCACGCTCGGCGCCGGCCAGCGCGAGGCCCTGCGCGCGCTCGGCGCCCAGGTGGTGAAGCTCTTCGAGCTCGCCCAGGCCAAGCGCCTGCTCGAGCACCACCTCGAGGAGCGGGCCTGGTACGAACGCCAGCTCGACCTGCAGCGCGAGGCCCTGCGCGCGCGCAACCGCGAGCTGCAGGCGCTGTCGGACACCGACGCGCTGACCGCGCTGCCCAACCGCCGCGGCTTCCACGCCCGGCTCGACCTGGCGCTGGGGTCGGGCGCGCCCTACGCGCTGGCGATCGTCGACATCGACCACTTCAAGCGGGTCAACGACGTGCACGGCCACGCCGTGGGCGACCAGGTGCTGGCCGAGGTCGCGGCGGCGCTCGCGCGCGCCGCCGACGGGGTCGAGGTGGGCCGCTTCGGCGGCGAGGAGTTCGTGGTGCTGCTGCAGGGCCCGCCCGGCACCGAGGCGGCGCGGCTGGAGGCCATGCGGCGCGCGGTCGAGGCGGCGCCCACCCAGGTCCCGGTGACGGTGAGCATCGGCTGGTCGCCCGCCGCGGCCGGCGAGCCGCCGGAAGCGGCGTTCGCGCGCGCCGACGAGGCGATGTACGCGGCCAAGCGCGACGGGCGCAATCGCGTGGTCCTGGGCGCGGGCGGCGGCTGACGTGGCGCCGGCGCGGCCCACGCCGCTCGGACGGGCGCGGATCGCCGCACGGCTGGCGCTGCTGGCCGGCCTGCTGGCCGGCTGCGGCGGCGGCGGGAGCGCCGGCGAGCCCCGCCTGGTCGGCCCGCTGGACCAGCGCGAGCCCGCGCCGCGCGGCTGCGACGCCGCGCCGCCGGCCGCGCCGCGGCGGGTCGTGGTCGCGGCGCCCGAGGGCGGCTGGCCCGGGCATCCGCTGGCGGTGGTGGTGAGCGGCGCCTTCGAGGGCACCGTGCGCATCCGCCTCGGCGGGCTGGAGCGCTGCGGCGACAGCGGCGACGCGCGCACGCTCGACTCGCGCTTCCGCGCCGGCATCGGCACGGTGCTGGTGCCGCCGCCCGGCAGCCGCGACGCCCTCGAGGTGCTGCTGCCGCCCGCCGCGAGCCCGCTGTGGGCGCCGGTGGTGCGGGTGGGCGCCCCCACGGCGGTGCAGCGCGAGGACGCCTGGCGGCACCTGGTGCGGGTGGCGGCGGTCGCGGTGATGCTCGCGCTGGTGCTGGCCTCGCTGATGAACGGGGTGGCCTCGCGCGAGCGCCTGTTCCGCCTGCACGCCCTCACCAGCGCGGGCTTCGCCTGGTGGAGCATGGTCCTCTCGGGCCTGTGGGCGCACGTGGCCCCGGTGCTGCACCTGACCGGCAGCGAGCCGTGGCTGCTGGCCGCGCTGGCGTTCCCGCTGGTCGGCGCCTCGCTGGTGCTGCTGCTGCGGATCGCCGGGATCGCGCGCGGCCATCCCTGGGCCGAGGCGCTGCTGGTGGTCGCGCCGCGCGTGCTGGTGGTCGTCGGCGGCCTGTGCCTGCTGCTGCCGCGGGCCGCGCTGCCGGTGGCGGCGGTGGCGGCGGAGCTGCTGCTGGTGGCGATGCTGGCCGGCGTGGCCGTGCTGGCGGTGGCCCAGGGCGCGCGCGGGCGGCGCGGCCGCCTGGTGGCCCTGCTCTGCGTCGCGCCGCTGCTGGCCGCGCTGCCGTCCGCGCTGCTCGCGCCGGACTGGCTGGCGCGCTGGAAGATCGAGGTCCTGATGCTCGGCGGCGCCTGGCTGCTGCTGGCCTCGAGCGTGGCGCTGACGCTGCGCCTCGGCCAGCTGCGCCTGCAGCGCGACGCGCTGCGGGTGCTGGCGGAGACCGACGAGCTCACCGGCCTGCCCAACCGGCGCTCGGGGCTCGACCAGCTGCAGCACGAGATCATGCTGGCCCGCGCGCGCGGGCGGAGCCTGGCGGTGGCCTTCCTCGACGCCGACCACTTCAAGGCCGTCAACGACACCCACGGCCACGCGGTCGGCGACCGGGTGCTGGCGCGGATCGCCCAGCGGGTGCGCGAGGGCGTGCGCGGCGGCGACGTGGTGGCGCGGGTGGGCGGCGAGGAGTTCCTGGTGGTGCTGCCCGGCGCCGACGCGAGCGCGGCCTGGCAGCGGCTGGAGCGGGTGCGCCAGCGCATCGAGGAGGATCCCGAGGGCCGCGCGCTGGGCCTGCCGGCGATCACCGCGAGCGCCGGCGTGACCCTGCTGCGGCCGACCGACCGCGACGCCGCGGCCCTGCTGCGGCGCGCCGACGCCGCGATGTACCGGGCCAAGCATTACGGGCGCAACCGCGTCGAGCTCGACGTCGCGCCGGACGGCGAGGGCTGAGCCGGCGGCCGCGCGCGGCCGCCGATCCCTCGCTACACTCGTGGCCCCCACCGCGCGCCGACCGCCATCCGCCGACCGTGATCCAGCCCGAGCGCACCATCGATTTCATCGGCGCCAGCGACGAGGACGTCGCCCACCTCCGCCTGCTCATCCGCAAGGCGCGCGGCAAGCTCGACGCGTCGTGGCGCTGGGGCAGCGAGGACCGCGCCGACCTGGTCGTGGTCGATCCCACCAGCCTCCCCGGCGAGCAGGCGCTGCAGCGCACGCTCGCGCGCGGCCGGCCGTGCGCGGTGATCTGGCGCGGGCAGTCGCTGCCGCCCGAGGGCCTGGTGCTGCCGGTGCCGTTCCGCGACCAGGCGGTGATCGCGCTGCTGAACTCGATCGGCGACCGCGACGCGCCGCCGATGCCGCTGATCATGGCCGGCGAGGACTTCTTCGTGATGGACCTCGGCGAGGAGGAGTCGGCCGCCGCCACCGTCGACGAGGGCCTGCTCGCCGCGCTGCCGGACTTCGACGCCGCGATCGCCGAGCGCACCCAGCTCGCCAGCGCGATCGAGGACGCCGAGTCGCTGTTCCGCCGCGATCCGCTGGCCGACTCGCTGCAGGTGCTGCTGCCCGACGCGATGGACCAAGGCGCCGCGGTGGACTACGTCGCCCGCGCCAACGCCCGCGCCCAGGCGCGCGCGCAGGCGGCCGGCGGGCTGCACCAGGACGACACCGCGCGCTTCGACGCGCCCAACATCCAGCCCACGCACCGCGCCGCGCCGCCGGCGGACGACCGCAGCTTCCCGCTGCGCGACTACCTCGCCGAGGGGCTGCTGATGCACCCCGCGCGGCTGCAGCTGATGGGCCTGCCGGCGCTGGTGCTCGACCCGAAGGAGGGCGTCTACCACGCCGAGGGCCTGCTGCCGGACCTCGAGCTGCTGGCGCTGCAGTCGCTGCGCCGCGCGGACTGGATCCCGCTGACCTCCGGCGAGCTCGAGGCGGTGCGCGCGACGATCCCGGCCAAGCCGATCACGCGCCTGCAGTGGATGGAGCGCCTGCTGGCGCTCAACGGCCAGCTCGCCGGCCACCTCGACCCGGGCGGCACCTACCGCCTCACGAAGTGGCTCGAGCTCACGGCCGACTACCCGCACCACGCCAAGGTGGCGCAGCAGATGCTCAAGCCGATGCGCCTGCACGAGATCGCCGCCGCGGCGAAGGCGCCGATGGGCGAGGTGTTCGACGTGGTCAACGCCTACGACGCGATCGGCTTCCTGGAGTGGACCCCGCGCGAGCGCCTGCAGGGCGGGCCGGGCTGACGCCGCGGGCCCGCCGCGGCGGGCTCAGCCGGCCGCGCCGGCCTCGCGCACCGGGATCGGCACGTTGCACAGCTCGACGTGGCCGACCGGGTCGATGAACCACTCCTCGCGCCGGTGCCGGCGCGCCTCGACCAGGCGCGCGAAGCTCGGCGACGCCGAGTCCAGCACCTCCAGCGCCGGGCGCTGGCCCTCGGGCAGGTCGGCGGCCAGGCGCAGCGAGACGATCCCCACCTGCTGCGCCGGGTCCTCGTAGAAGCCCAGCGGCCCGGTGCCGCGCGGCAGCACGCTGAGGTGCTCCATGCCCTGCAGCACGCGGCCGACGGTGGTGATGTTGCGGTCGAGGTGGCGCGGCGCGTGGCCGGTGACGAGGTAGAGCTCGGAGCCGTTGCTGGAGTCGGCGGCCAGGTCGCGGCCCGCGCCCACGGTGCCGTAGCAGTGCGCCAGCCAGGCGCGGCCCCCGGCGGGGTCGCGCGCGGCGGGGAAGCTGCGCGACCAGCCGGCCTCCGGCGCGTAGACGTCGCCGTCGGCGAGCGCGGTGAACGGCAGGCCGGCCGCGGCGCGGTCGAACTCGGCCGGCAGGCGCGGGCTGGGCGCGGGCAGGGCGCGCTCGGCCGGCGTGCCGCCGGCGGGGTCGCCCCACTGGATCACGTAGTTGTCCTGCGAGCGCAGCACCACCAGGCCGTCCCAGTAACGGGCGCGGGCGAGCGCGCGGATGCGCTCGGCGTGCAGCGGCGCGAAGTCGGGGGCGAGCTCGATCACCGCGCGGCCGCCGGTGGCCAGCTCGAGCACCAGCAGGTCCTGGTCGGCGGGGCGGCGCCAGTCGGCCGGCGGCGCGGCGGCGATCACCTCGGCGGTGGTCGGGCCGGGCGCGGGCGCGGCCTCGGCGGGCGCGCCGGCGTCCGTCGCGGGCGCGGCCGCCGAGGGCGGCGCCGCGAGCGCGGGCGGGGCGTCGTCCGCGGCGCCGCAGCCCGCGAGCAGGGCCGCCAGGGCGAGCGCGAGGCTGGCGCGGCGGGGGATCGGCATGGCGTGGCGGGTCATCCTGGACTCCTGGGCGAGGGCGCCGGCGCGCGCGCCGGCGGGGAGGCCGATGGTGTCGGAGTGGCGCCGGGCCGTCCATCCCGCCCGGGCGCCGCCGGCCGCGGCGCGGCGTCGCCCCCCGCGCGCGGGCTCAGCGCCGCCGCAGCACCGGCTCGTCGAGCGCGGCGAGCTGCTCCTGCATCTGCCGCAGCACGTCCTCCCAGTGGCGGATGTCGGCGAAGAACGGGAACGCGGCCTTGAACGCGGGGTCGTCCCAGCGCCGCGCGATCCAGGCGTGGTAGTGCAGCAGGCGCATCGCGCGCAGCGGCTCCACCAGGCCGAGTGCCCGCGGCTCGAAGGGGTGGAACACCTCGTAGCCCTCGAGCAGCCAGCCCAGCTGGGCCTCGCGCTCGTGCGGGGCGCCGTTGAGCAGCATCCACAGGTCCTGGATCGCGGGCGCCATCGCGCAGTCGTCGAGGTCGACCAGGTGCACCCGGCCCTCGCGCCAGAGCAGGTTGCCGAGGTGGAAATCGCCGTGCACGCGGATCGCCGGGATCGCGCCGGCGCGCTCGAACGCGGCCTCGCAGCCGTCGAGCAGGGCGTCGGCGAGGGTGGTGAAGCTGTCCTCCAGCGCCTCGGGCAGCCAGCCCCCGTCGAGCAGGGCCTCGACCGGCTCGATGCCGTGGCTGGCGAGGTCGAGCGCGGGCCGGTGCACGAAGGGCCGCGCGGCGCCGATCGCATGCAGGCGGCCCAGCTCGCGGCCGAGCGTGCGCAGGGTCTCGCGGTCGCCGGGGTCCGGCGCGCGCCCGCCCTGCAGCGGGAACAGCGCGTAGTCGAAGCCCTCGTAGCGATGCAGGGTGCGGCCCTCGATCTCCAGCGGCGCGACCACCGACAGCCCGGCCTCGGCCAGCTCCTGGGCGAAGGCGTGCTCCTCGCGCACCTGCGCCGCGCTCCAGCGGCCCGGCCGGTAGAACTTCGCGACCACCGCCGGCGCGTCCTCCAGGCCGATCCGGAACACCCGGTTCTCGTAGCTGTTGAGGGCCAGCACGCGGCCGTCGGAGACCAGGCCCAGGCGCTCGACGGCGTCCACGACGAGGTCGGGATCGAGGCCGGCGAAGGGCGGGGCGGGGAGCGGGGCGGGCGCGGCGGGGGACATGGCGGGCTCGCGGGTCGGGCAGGGCAGGGTAGGCCCCGCGCGCCGCCGCGGCCAGCGCGGCGAGGGGCGGCCGGCCGGGACGCCGGCGCCAGGCGGCATCGACACGGGGAAGGCATGACCTCTGGCGGATGACTAGTGCGAAGCTCGCACTATGATCGACCTGCACCCATGCACAGGCTCGCTCGATCCCGAGCGTCGTCCTTCCTCCCCCCGGAGACCGCCATGCCCGACCACCCGGACACGCTCGACCCCCAGGCCGCCGACGCCGCGGCGCTCGAGCCGCACCTGCGCAAGTTCGAGAAGGAGCTCGCCACCGGCACCGTCGCCCTGGTGCTGCTGGCCGTCCTGGCCCGCGCCACCATCCCGCTGTACGGCTACCAGATCGCGAAGTCGCTCGAGCGCGACGCCGGCGACGCCTTCGCCGGCAAGCAGAGCGCGCTCTACCCGGTGCTGCGCAACCTCGAAGGCGGCGGCCTCCTCGGCAGCGAGGTCGAGCCCTCCACGGCCGGGCCGCCGCGCCGGTACTACCGCATCACCCCGCTGGGCCACGCGGTGCTCGCCGCCTGGCGCCAGCGCTGGACCGCCACCCGCCTCGCCGTCGACGCCATCCTTGAGGGGAGCCACGCATGAACGCCACCAACGCCCACCACACCCCGCCCCCCGCCTCGATCCCCGAGTACCTGGCCCGGCTGCGCGAGGCGCTGAAGGGCGCCGACCGCGCGATGGTCCAGGACGCGCTCTACGACGCCGAGGAGTACCTGCGCGCCGAGCTCGCCAACAGCCCCGGCAAGTCCGAGGCCGAGGTGGTGGCCGCGGTGTACGCCAGCTACGGCAAGCCCGACGAGGTGGCGGAGATCTACCGCGAGACGGAAGTGACCGTGCAGCGCGCGCTGGCCCCGCCGGTGATGACCCGCCCGCGCGCGCCCGACGCCCCGCCGCGCAACGCCTTCGCGCGCTTCTTCGGCGTGGTGCTCGAGCCGCGGGCCTGGGGCGCCCTGGTGTACCTGCTGCTGGCGCTCGCCACCGGCACGTTCTTCTTCTCGTGGGTGGTGACCGGCCTCAGCCTCAGCCTGGGCCTGCTGGTGCTGATCATCGGCGTCCCGGTGGCGGTGCTGTTCTTCGCCTCGGTGCGGGTGCTGTCGCTGGTCGAGGGGCGGCTGGTGGAAGGCCTGCTGGGCGTGCGGATGCCGCGCCGGCCGGTCTACCTCGACGCCAGCCTGCCGCTGCTGAGCCGGATCGGCCGCATGTTCACCGACTGGCGGACCTGGTCGACGATGCTCTACATGCTGCTGATGCTGCCGCTGGGCACGTTCTACTTCTCGGTGATGGTCACCGCGCTGTCGCTGTCGCTGGGCCTGGTGGCCGGCGGCGGGCTCGAGGTGCTGGTGGCGATGGGCGCGATCGTCCTGCCCGAGCACGTGCAGCTGGGCGTGCACTACGACGGCGAGCGCGTGATCGGCGGCTGGGGCCTGGGCGTGGTGGCCATGCTCGCGGGCCTGCTGGGCCTGTTCGCCAGCCTGCACCTGGCCCGCGGCCTGGGCTGGCTGCACGGCCAGATCGCCCGCGGCCTGCTGGTCGAGGCCAGCGGCGACTGAGCGCCGCCGCCGCCGGCCGGGGCCCCGCGCCCCGGCCGCGCGCGGCCTCCGCCCCGGTGGCACCATCGGCGCATGCCCAGCCCCGCCCACGCCCGCGCCCTGCACCTGCACGCCCAGGGCCTGCTGTCCGCGCTCCCCCGCCGGCGCGCCACGCCCGCCGACCTCGACGCGGCCATCGCGCGCATGCAGCTGCTGCAGATCGACACCATCCACGTCGTCGCGCGCAGCCCCTACCTCGTGCTGTTCTCGCGCCTCGGCGACTACCCGATGGCCTGGCTGGAGGAGGCGCTGGCGAAGGCGCGGATCTTCGAGTGCTGGGCGCACGAGGCCTGCTTCGCCCCGATCGCCGACTGGCCGCTGCACCACGCCAACCGCGCCGCCCGCGACCACCACTGGGGCATGCGCCACGCGCGCCGCCACGACGCGGGCCAGCGCCGCCAGCTCGACGCGCTGCTCGCCCACGTCCGCGCCCACGGCGCGGTGAAGGCCGCCGACTTCGAGCGCCGCGACGGCGGCGGCGGGGCCTGGTGGGGCTGGAAGGACGAGAAGCAGTGGCTCGAGGCGCTGTTCGCGCTGGGCGAACTGGGCGTGGCCCGGCGCGAGCGCTTCCAGCGCGTGTACGACCTGATCGAGCGGGTGGTGCCCGACGCGGTCCGCGACGCGCCGCCGCCGTGGCGGGCGGGCGGGGCCGCGCCCGCCTCGCCGGACGCCGAGGCCGCCGCGCTGCGCCGCGAGTGCCTGCTGCGCGCCGCGCGCGCGCTGGGCATCGCGCAGGCCCGCTGGCTGGCCGACTACCACCGCCTGCAGCGCCGCGCGACCGACGCCGAGCTGGCGCCGCTGGTGGCCGAGGGCGCGCTGCTGCGCACCGAGGTGCCGGGCTGGGACGCCCCCGCCTACGTGCATCCCGCGCACGCCGACGCGCTCGCGCTGGCCGAGGCCGGCCGGCTGCGCGCGACCCGCACGGTGCTGCTCTCGCCCTTCGACCCGGTGGTCTGGGACCGCGCGCGCGCCAGCACGCTGTTCGGCTTCGACTACCGGCTGGAGTGCTACGTGCCGGCGCCGAAGCGCCGCCACGGCTACTTCGTGCTGCCGGTGCTGCACCGCGGCCGGCTGGTGGGCCGGCTCGACGCCAAGGCCCACCGCGGCGAGGGCGTGCTCGAGGTGCTGGGGCTGTGGTTCGAGCCGGGCGAGGGCGAGGACGCCGCCACCCGCGCCGCGGTGCTGGGCGCGATCGAGGCCTTCGCCGCGTGGCAGGGCCTGCACGGGCCGCTGCGCTGGCCGGCGCGCTCACGCCGCGGACAGCTCCGGCTGGGGTAGGCTCGGCGCCTTCCCACGACCGCGCCCGATCCGGAGATCGCCATGCCGACCGCCCGCCGCCTCGCCCTGTCCCTCGCCATCGCCCTCGCCGCGGCCGCCGCGTCCGGCTGCCGCGCCGACCCCGCCGCCATCGAGGCCGCGCCGGCCGAGGTCGTCGCCGCCGACGCCGCGCCGTTCGCCACCGCCGAGGTGGCCAGCTTCGCCCAGCCCTGGGCGATGGCCTTCCTGCCCGACGGGCGCGTGCTGGTGACCGAGAAGGCCGGCGTCCTGAAGCTGCACGCGATCGGCGGGGCCACCGTCGAGGTCGCGGGCGTGCCCGAGGTCGCCTTCGGCGGCCAGGGCGGCCTGGGCGACGTGGTGCTGCATCCGGGCTTCGCGCAGAACGGCCTGGTGTACCTGAGCTACGCCGAGGCCGATCCGGCCGACGCCGACCTGCGCGGCGCGGCCATCGCCCGCGGCCGCCTGGTGGAGGATGCCGCCGGCGCGCGCCTGGAGGGCGTCGAGGTGATCTGGCGGCAGGCCCCCAAGATGAGCGGACGCGGCCACTACGGCCACCGGATGCTGTTCGACGCCGAGGGCGCGCTGTGGGTCAGCTCGGGCGACCGCCAGCACTTCGACCCGGCCCAGGACATGGCTTCGAACATGGGCAAGGTGCTGCGGCTGACCGACGCCGGCCAGCCCATGCCGGGCAATCCCTTCGAGGCCGACGGCGGCATCGCCGCCGAGGTGTGGTCGCTGGGCCACCGCAACCCGCTGGGCTTCGCGTTCGGGCCCGACGGTCGCCCCTGGGTGCTCGAGCACGGCCCGGCCGGCGGCGACGAGCTCAACCTGGTGCGCCGCGGCGCGAACTACGGCTGGCCGGTGGTCAGCGACGGCGACCACTACGACGGCCGCGCGATCCCCGACCATGCCACCCGCCCGGAGTTCCAGACCGCCGCGGCCACCTGGACGCCGGTGATCGCGCCGGGTGCGATCGCGTTCTACCGCGGCGACGCCTTCCCCGGCTGGGACGGCCAGCTGCTGGCCGCCGGCCTCGCCTCGCAGGCGCTGGTGCGGGTGGCGATCGAGGGCGAGTCGGCCCGCGAGGTCGCGCGCTACCCGATGGGCATGCGCCTGCGCGCGGTGGCGCAGGCGCCGGACGGCGCGCTGTGGCTGCTCGAGGACGCGCCCGAGGGCGCGCTGATCCGGGTCACGCCGCGCGGCTGAGCCGCGGCGCGGGCCGGCGCGGCGCTCAGCCCGCAGGCACCCGCTCCATCGCGGTGAGCGCCGCGGCCAGTCCGGCCGGGGCCCAGCTGCACGGCCCCACCGGCGCCAACCCGGCCTCCGCGAACAGCCGCCGGTAGGTGGCGGCGGGGCGGGCCTGGAAGCCCTCGAGGTCGCCTTCGATCGCGTCGCCGCGGGCGTAGCAGTCCAGCCACGCCACGCCGCCGACCAGCTCGACCAGGCCCGGCAGGCCGCGCCGCAGCTCGGCGAGCGGCAGGTAGTGCAGCACGTCGCTGCACACCAGCAGGTCGACCGGCGGGCAGGGCCGGTAGTGGGCGAGGTCGCCGAAGCCCGCGCGCAGCAGGCCGCGCCGCGCGCCCCAGCGGCGCACCGCGTACTCGCTCGGATCCAGCCCGAGGTAGTGCAGGCCCGGCCGCAGCGCCAGCAGCGGCGCGCGCCACGCGCCCTCGCCGCAGCCCACGTCGAGCACGCTGCGGAGCGGGCGCTCGAGCACCAGCTCGGCGATCGCCACCGCGGCGGCGACCTTGCGCGCGCGGCGCGCGGCCGCGCCGCGGCGCTCGGGGGCGCTGCGGTACCAGCGGTCGAAGTAGGCCTGGTCGTAGGTCTTGGGCATGCGCGCGGCGGCGTCGGGCGGGCGCGCAGTGTCGCAGATGCCGCCGGGCCTAGCGGACGAGGTCGGCCTGCGCGCCGGCGGTGCCGGTGAGCAGGCCGAAGTGCCCGGTGGCGTAGGTCAGGTTGGCGTCCTCGCCCGCGATCGACGAGCTGTGCACGCCGCCGACCGTGCAGAGCCCGGTCGCGCAGACGATCTGGTCGCTGAAGCTCTTGATCGAGGCCATCCGCGCGCCGAAGCGCCGGCCCTGCAGGCTCGCCACCAGCGGGCTGCCCAGCGCGAGGCCGTTCGCGCCGCAGGTGGTGGTGGGCACGTTGAACGGCCAGGTGCCGCAGCTGCGCAGGCCGCGGAACGCGCCGGCGATGCCGACGAAGCGGTCGACCCGGCCGGCCAGGCCGTGGCGGTCGATCACCCGCGCGGCGAGGGTGGCGCCCATCGAGTGCCCGATCACGTCGATGCGCCCGCTGCAGCTGCGCGCGCTGGCCTCGACGAGCGCGTCGAGCACCGGCGCCTCCTCGGCGCCGGCGTGGTCGTTGCAGGCGGGGCACAGGCGGTTGCCCCAGGCCGGGCGCAGGATCTCGGCGTCGGCGTAGCCGCGCCGGCGCAGCTCGGCGCGGGTGTTGGCGAAGTCATCGGGGCTGCCGGCGTTGCCGTGCACCAGCACCACCGGGTCGCGGCAGGCCTGGGCGGCGGCGGGAGGCGCGAGGGCGCCGGCGCAGAGCGCGGCGGCGAGCAGGGCGGCGAGGCGGGGCAGGGCGGCATGGACGGGGCGCATGGAGGGTCTCCGCGGAGGGCCGGCGCGGGATGGCGCCGGCCATGCGCCGAGACTGCGCGCGGCCGGGCCCGCGCGCCCTTGGACGAAAGGACGGGGCATCCCGGCCCCGCCCGCGAACCGGGTAAGCTCGCGCCGCCCCCCTTCCCGGACCCCGCATGGCCATCCCGACGATCCGCCGCCTGCATCCCGACGGCCTCCCCCCGGTGAAGCGCCGCGAGCTGTGGGCGTGGGCCGGCTTCGACTTCGCCAACTCCGGCTACACCACCGTGGTCATCACCGCGGTGTTCAGCGCCTACTTCGTGGGCACCGTCGCGGGCGACGCGAGCTGGGCCACGCTGGCCTGGACGCTGGCGCTGAGCCTGAGCTACGCGCTGGTGATCGTCACCGCGCCGCTGGTGGGCATCTACGCCGACCTGCACGCGCGCAAGAAGCAGGTGCTGGTCGCGACCACCGCGGTGTGCGCGCTGGGCACCCTGGGCCTGGCCTTCGCCGGGCCGGGGCAGGTGGCGCTGGCGCTGGCGCTGATCGTGGTGTCCAACACCGCGTTCTCCACCGGCGAGAACGTCATCGCCGCCTTCCTGCCCGAGCTGGCCCGGGAGGACGCGATGGGCAAGCTCTCGGGCTACGGCTGGGCGTTCGGCTACTTCGGCGGCCTGCTGATCCTGGGCGTGTGCCTGTGGTGGATCCTCGGCGCCGAGGGCCGCGGCGCCAGCACCGACGCCGCGGTGGCGCAGAGCATGCTGTTCACCGGCGCGGCGTTCGTGCTGGCCGCGCTGCCCACCTTCCTGGTGCTGCGCGAGCGCGCGGTGGCGCGCCCGGTGGCCAAGGGCGAGATCCTGGCCCTGCTGCGCCGGCGCTTCGCCGAGGCGATCCGCGGCGGCACCGGGCTGCGCGACCTCTCCGCGTTCCTATGGTGCATCGTGTCCTACCAGGCCGGCGTGGCCACGGTGATCACGATCGCCGCGATCTTCACCCAGCAGGCGCTGGGCTTCAGCGCCACCGAGAGCATCGCGCTGGTGATGGTGGTCAACATCACCGCGGCGGTGGGCGCGGCGGCGTTCGGCCTGCTGCAGGACCGGATCGGCCACAAGCCGGCGCTCACCGTCTCGCTGGTGGGCTGGCTGCTGGCGATCGCGCTGCTGTTCCTCTCCGACGACCGCCCGATGGTGTGGGTGGCCGCGAACGTCGCCGGCCTGTGCCTGGGCGCCTCGCAGTCGGTGGGCCGCGCACTGGTGGGCTACTTCTGCCCGCCCGGC
Source organism: Lysobacteraceae bacterium (assembly GCA_051859045.1). Lineage (GTDB taxonomy): Bacteria > Pseudomonadota > Gammaproteobacteria > Xanthomonadales > Xanthomonadaceae > JBHYGK01. Next base: position 21,297 of record JBHYGK010000030.1, read on the forward strand.
CGCGAGGCCGAGGTGTTCGGCCTGTGGGGCCTGGCGGTGAAGCTTTCGATGATCATCGGCCCGCTCACCTACGGCGTGGTCAGCTGGGCCAGCGGCAACGACCACAAGCTGGCCATGCTGTTCACCTCGGTGTTCTTCGTCGTCGGCCTGGCCCTGCTGTGGCGGGTCGACGTGGCCCGCGGCCGGGTCGCCGCGATGGCCCGCCAGGCCGGCTAAGCCGGCGCCCCCCCCGTTCCCTCCCCGCATCCGATCGGAGTCGCGCATGTACCTGCTGTCGAAGTCGCTGCACCTGCTGTTCGTCGTGGCCTGGATGGCGGCGGTGTTCTACCTGCCGCGGATCCTGGTGAACATCGCCGAGGACGGCGCCCCGGGCGCCGTGCGCGACCGCCTGGTGCTGATGGGGCGCCGCCTGTACCGCTTCGGCCACGTGATGTTCGGCCTCGCGGTGGGCTTCGGCCTGTGGCTGTGGTTCGGCCCGAAGGCCTCGGCCGCGATGCCGCCGGTGGTGGTGATGCCCAACATCGGCTGGATGCACGCCAAGCTGACCCTGGTGGCGCTGCTGCTGGCCTACTTCATCTGGACCGGCCGCATGCTCAAGGGCGTCGCGGCCGGCGCAACGCCGCGTTCCGGCACCTGGCTGCGCTGGTTCAACGAACTCCCGATCTTCGCGCTTCTCGCGGTGATCTGGCTGGTGCTCGCCAAGCCGTTCTGAGCGCTTCTCCGACTCCCGCGCGGCGGGGGCATGGGCTATGGTGGCCCCGCCCCCGCCTGGACACCCGCCCGTGCCCCTGATCGCCCGCTGGTTCGCCATCCCCTTCTGGCAGCGCGTGCTCGGCGCGTTCGTGCTCGGCGCGCTCGCGGGCTGGCTCGCCGGCGACGCGGGCGTGCCCTGGTTCCAGCCGCTGGGCACGCTGTACATCACGCTGATCAAGATGATCGCCACGCCGCTGGTGTTCTTCGCGGTGCTCAGCGCGGTGGGCAGCCTCGCGGGGCAGGAGGGCATCGCCAGCCTCGGCGCGCGCACCTTCCTGTGGTTCGCCGCCACCGCCGCGCTGGCGGTGCTGGTGGGGCTCGGCGTCGCGCTGCTGCTGGGCCCGGGCGAGGGCGTCACCGGCCTCGCCAGCGCCGGCACCTACGTGGCGCGCGAGGTGCCCACGCCGGTGCAGGTGCTGCTCGACGTGGTGCCGGCCAACCCCTTCGCCGCGCTGGCCGAGGGCCGGATCCTGCAGGTCATCTTCTTCGCCGGCCTGCTCGGCTTCGCGCTGGTCAAGCTGGGCGAGCGCAGCGCGGGCCTGCGCAAGCTGGCCGGCGAGGCCAGCGACACCATGGTGCAGGTCACGCGCTTCGTGCTGGAAATGACGCCGATCGGCACGTTCGGCCTGATCGGCAGCCTGGTCGGCACCTACGGTTTCGAGAAGCTGCTGCCGCTGGGCAGCTACATCGGCGCGCTGTATGTCGCCTGTGCGCTGCACATCGTCGTGGTCTACGGCAGCCTGCTGTTGGCGCATGGCCTGAATCCATGGAAGTTCTTCCGCGGCGCCGCGCCCGGCATGCAGGTGGCGTTCGCCAGTTCGTCCAGTTTCGCGTCGATGCCGGTGGCGCTGCGCAGCGTCACCCACAACCTCGGCGTGGACAAGGATTACGCGGCGTTCGCCGTTCCGCTGGGCGCCAGTATCAAGATGGACGGCTGCGGCGCGATCTATCCGGCGCTGACGTCGGTCTTCGTGGCGCAGTACTTCGGCCTGGACCTGTCGGTCAACCAGTACTTCCTGATCCTGCTGGCCTCGGTACTCGGCAGCTTCGGCACGGCGGGCGTGCCGGGCACGGCGACGGTGATGGTCACCGTGGTACTGAGTGCGGCCAACCTGCCACTGGAAGGCATCGGCCTGCTGGTGGCGATCGACCGCATCCTCGACATGATGCGCACGATGACCAACGTCACCGGCCAGATGCTGGTGCCGGTGCTGGTCGCGAAGGAGGAGGGCCTGCTCGACGAGGCGGTGTTCGCCCGCGGCGGCGAGCTCGGCGTGGCCGACCCGGCCGCGGAGGCGGACGCGCCGCCGCGCTGAGGCCCGCCGCGCGGCGGGCGGCCGTGCCTCCACGGCGCGCGCTCAGTCCCCCGGCAGCAGCACCAGCTTGCCCACCGTCGCGCCGGTGGCGATCGCGTCCATCGCGCGTCCGGCCTCGGCCAGCGGCCAGGTCGTCACCGGCGGCGCCACCAGGCGGCCGTCGGCGAAGCGCTCCAGCAGCCAGTGCATCCCCTCGGCCAGCCGCGCCGACTCCGCCTGCAGGAAGCTCAGGTTGCAGGCCAGCACGCTGCGGTTGGACTGGGTCATCGCCAGCGGGCTGAAGCGCGGCGTGCGCCACCAGTCCCAGGCCAGGCGCAGCCAGTTCAGGCGGCCGTCGCGCGGCAGCATGCTGGCGAAGCCGTAGATGCACAGGCGCCCGGTGGGCGCGAGGTGGGCGAAGCTGTCCGCCAGCGTCGCCACCCCGTTGGCGTCGAACACCGCGTGGTAGCCCTCCGGGGCGAGCGCCCGCGCGCGCGGCCACAGCGTGGCGTCGCGCAGCAGCACGTCGGTGGCGCCGGCGGCCAGCGCGGCGGCGCGCTTGTGCTCGCCGCCGACCACGCCCACCGCGTCGGCGCCGGCCAGCCTGGCCAGCTGCAGCAGGGCCTGGCCGACGCCGCCGGCGGCGGAATGCACCAGCCAGCGCTCGCCGGGGCGCGGGTGCAGCTGCTGGTGGACCATGAACCACGCGGTCAGGAAGACGGTCGGGATCGCCGCGGCCTCGGCGGGCGACAGCGCGGCCGGGCGCGCGAACACCTGGCCGGCCTCGAGCAGCACGTGGGTGGCCCAGCCGTTGAACAGGCTCACGCCGATCACCGCGTCGCCCTCGCGCCAGCCGGCCACGCCGGCGCCGACGGCGTCGATCGTGCCCGCCACCTCGAAGCCCGGCGTGATCGGATAGCCATGCAGCTGCTTGGCCGAGGCGTACAGCCCGAGGCGGATGATGGTGTCGGCGTAGTTCAGGCCGGCGGCCTGCACCCGCACGCGCACCTGGCCCGGGCCGGGCGCCGGGGTCGGGGCCTCCTCGAGCCAGGTGCGGGCGCGCGAGCCGGGGCGGTCGATGCGGATCCGGCGCATGGCTCAGTCTCGCCCCGGGCCGGCGGCCTCGATCGCGTGGCGCAGCGCGTCGCGCCGCCGCAGCGCCGGCCAGCGCGCGGGGTCGTCGGCCTCGGCCGGCGAGGGCGGGGTGGCGAAGCGCAGCGTGCCGATCACCGCCGCCTGGCCCGGGAACACCGGCGTGCTCGCCAGCGCCGCGCCGTCGAGCGTCGCCGCGCGCCCGTCCCAGCGCAGCGCCTGCGCGCGCGCCGCGTGCGCGAACGCCACCCGGTGCCGGCCGCCGTCGGCGTCGAGCAGGTCGAGGGTGAGGGTGCGCGGCCGCGCGATCGGGGCGAAGGTCCAGGTCCAGGCGCCGTCGTCGCCGCGCGCCAGGCGCAGGTCCAGCCGCTCGCCGTCGCCGTAGGGCAGGCGCGCGCGGGCCTCGCGCCACGCCGCCGGCGGGGCCGGCACGAAGGCCAGCGCGTCGCGGGTGAGGTCGGGCCGGAAACCGAGGTAATCCTGGTAGGCGTTGCGCGCGAACTCCGCGACGCTCCAGCTCTGCGCGAAGGTGCCCGAGGGCACCGGGCGGCCGTCGGCGCCGGGCGCGGCGTCCACCAGCTCCGACATCGCGCCGCGCACGCCGTCCTCGAGGATCTGCCGGCCGAGTTCGCGGCTCAGCGCCCAGGCGTGCTCCTGCTGGCCGTGGCGGGTGAGCGCGGTGACGGTGAAGCCCGCGTTCCAGCCCCAGGGCGTGCCGTTGTGGTAGGCCGCGTCCTTGTGGTGGCGCGGGCCGTCGGGGCCGGGCGCGCGGTCCTCGTGGCGCGGGTGGAAGTCCGGGTGCGCGGGGTCGAGCGAGGCGATGCCGTGCGCGAACAGCAGCGCGTTCGCGGTCTCGCGCAGCAGCGCCGCCTCGGTGGCCGCATCGAGCAGGCGGCCCTCGGCGTCCTGCGACAGCGGGATCGACGCCAGCATCAGCGCGTTCGGGCGCAGGCGCGGATCGGCGCGGCCGTCGGCGCGCACCCGGTCGAGCACGCGCCCGTCGCGCACGAACACCCGCGCGAACGCCGCCCGCGCCCGCGCCGCGTGGGCCTCGAAGCGCGCCGCGGCGGCCTCGTCGCCGGCGAGGCGCGCGATCGCCGCGCCCGCGCGCAGGCCCTCGAACCACAGCGCCTGGATCTCGACCGCGCGATCGCCGCGCGGGCTCCACGCCAGGCCGCCGTCGATCCTGGCGTCCATCCAGGTGTCGGCGTCGTCGTGGGTGAGCAGCCCGTCGTCATCGACGTGGTGGGCCAGCGCGCCGTCGGCCCAGGCCTCGACCAGCGGCAGCAGGCGCGCGGCCTCGGCCTGGCCGCCGCCGGCGTAGCGCAGGGTCTCGAGCGCCTCGCGGACCATCCACGGGGTGCCGTCGACGGTGTTGTAGAGCGTGGTGGTGCCGGCGGAGACGCGGTTGGGCACGCGGCCGTAGTCGCGCTCGCGCGCGAGCTCGCCGCGCTGCTGGAAGCGCATGAAGTTCGCCAGCACCGCGTCGGCGGTGTCGAACATGCCGGCCACCAGCGCGGTGCCGGGCAGGGCGATGAAGGTGTCGCGGCCCCAGTTGTCGCGGAACCACGGCAGCCCCGCCCACAGGCCGGGGCCGTGCTCCTCGACGACGAACATCCAGGCGCTGGCCTTGGCCCAGGCCACGGCGCGGTCGTAGGCGTCGTCGCCGGTGGCGAGGTGGCTGCGCACCAGGCGCGCGTGGTGCGCGGCGCGGGTGTCGCCCCAGGCGTCGCGCGCGGCCAGGTCGCGGGCCAGCGCGGCGGCGGCCGCGGGCGTGTCGGCGAACGCCACGTGCAGGGTCAGCCGGCGGCCGGGCGCGGCGAGCTCGAACACCGGCGCCAGGGCGTCGCCCGCCAGCCCCAGGCGCGCGCGCAGCGGGAGGTCCAGCGCGACGATCCGCACCGGGCGGTCGGCGACGACCGCGGCCCAGGCCGGGTGGCGCGGGTCCGGCCACGCGGCGCCGTCGACCGGGCCGAGCAGCAGCACGTCGTGGCCCGCGGCGTCGGCGGCGGGATCGGCGCGCATCCGCAGCGGCGCCGGCGGGAGGTCCCAGCGCGGCGCCAAGGCCAGCCGCGCGGGCGCGTCGGCCTCGACGCGCAGGCTCATCGCCTGCACGCCCGCGTGCAGCATCAGCGCCTCGCGGGCGCCGGGGTAGGCGGTCTCGACGCCCCAGGGCTGGATCATGCTGCCGAGGGCGTCGCGCCCGCGGTCGAGCAGGGCGCCGTCGCGCAGCGCGGCGTGGTCGCGCAGCCGCGTGCTGTCGCCGATCCGGTAGCCCACGCCGCCGCCCCAGGCGTGGGTGCGGCCCTCGACGTAGCCGCGCACGTTGTCGCCGAGCACGAAGGCCGCCTGCTCGCCGGCGGGCACGCGGATCCCGAGCCAGTCGAAGAACGCGGCCTCGCCGGGGACCATCGCGTCGCCGGCCGCGGGCGCGCGGTCGGCGGGCGGCGGGGGCGCGTGGAGCCGCGCGGCGCCCGTGGCGTCGGGGGCTTCGGGGGCGCCGACGGCGAGCGCCAGGGTCAAGGCGAGGACGGCGGCGAAGGGCGTCGGCATCGGCGGCGATGGCCTGCTCGGAGGGTCCCGAACGCTACCCGGGCCCGCCCCCAAAAGGAAACGGCCGGGGCGTCGCCGCCCCGGCCGTCCATGTCGCGCGCTGCGGCGGCGTCAGCCGCCGGCGATCACTCGCCGGCGCTGCGCGGGCGGCGCGGGCCGCCCTGGGTGCGCACGCCGTCGCGCGAGCCGCCGCGCGGGGCGGCGCCGTCGCGCGGGCCGCGCGG
>JBHYGK010000031.1:0-23281 GCA_051859045.1 Lysobacteraceae bacterium
CGACCGAGACGTCGCCCGACGCGGAGATCTGCTCGCGGGTGATCACGGTGACCGGGAGCGCGCCCTCGATGTCGGCGCGCTTGATGCGCGAGCCGGTCACCTCGATGCGGTCGAGGTCCTGGGCCTCATCGGAGGCTTCCTGGGCGAGCGCCTGGCCGGGGGCCAGCGCGAAGGCCGCCAGGGAAGCGACGGAGCCGGCGAACAGCGCCTGCTGGATCGCGGAGCGGAGCAGCGAAGGGGTCATGAATGTCTCCATCGGGTGGTGCGGAAAGTAGGTGACGCCGCGCGTGTTCGAGCGACCCGACGACACTAGGCAGCGCCCTCCCCGCGAAGGTGCCCCGCCCCCGCTTTCCCTGTGCCCGATAGCGCGGTTTGGCGAACCATCCCGCGAGCCGGATGACGGGTTCGCAACATTCGACCGCGTCGCTTCACGCCGCCCGAACGCGATCCGAACGCGATCCGAACGCCGGCCCGGCCCTATCGCGGGCGCCCGGGACGCGGCGCCAGCGTCACTCGCCTACCCGGCCACCGACGCGATCGCAAGGCATTGAAAAACATCGAATTTCAACGAAACGACATCGCCGCGGAATCCGATTTGACCAAACCGTATCCGCTTTTTCGCTACGGCGGTCACCGCAACGGGAAGGATCTGGCTCCCCGGATGCCACCACGCTCCATCGGCGCGGCGGACCCGGTCCTCCCCCCCCTTCGTTGCGCGAGGTTGCAGGCCGATGAACGATCTTTACCAGCGTGTTGGCTACGGCAGCGCCGTCCATGTCGGCCCCGAGCCGGGCCAGGCCGCCGACCGCGGCGGCCTGCGGATGGTCCGGGCCTCCGGGCGCGGCTCCCAGGTCCAGGTCGCCCCGGGCGCGACGAGCCTGTGGATCGTGCTCGGCGGACGGGTCGAGGTGGAGACCGCCGACGGCGTGTTCCGCCTGCAGGCCCGGCAGGGCCTCGTCGTGACCCCCGAGACCGGGGCCCGCGGGCAGCTGCGCGGCAGTGCCGACGTCCTGGTGCTGGCCATGCCCCCGGCCACCCTCGCCCGCCTGATGCGCGGCGCCCTGCCCTCCGGGGTCGCGCCCACCCTGTTCCCGCTGCGCCAGCGCCTCAGCCGGTCGATGCTGCGGGCGGCGGTGGCGCTGGTCCGGGCCAGCGAGGCCGGCGAGGCGGCGGCGCCCCAGCGCGCCGCCCGCCAGCAGATGCTGGTGCAGGACCTGGTGCTGGCGACGATCGAGCACCAGGCGATGGTGGGCGAGTGGCTGCAGCGCGCCTACGGCCGCACCGAAGGCCATCGCCGGCGCGTGCTGATGCGCCTGCTGCGCGCGCGCAACCGCATCCTCAACGCCCCGTTCGCCAAGCACGAGATCGAGACCCTGGCGCTGGCCGCGCGCTATTCCAAGTCGCACTTCATCCGCCTGTTCCGCGATGTCTTCGGCATGACCCCGCACGACCTGCTCACCGAGGCGCGCATCGACCTGGCCAAGCACCTGATCACCAGCAGCCGGCTGGCGATCTCGGAGGTGGCGTCCAACGTCGGGTTCGACAGCCGCTGCGCCTTCTCGCGCCTGTTCAAGCGCCGGGTCGGCATCTCCGCCCAGGACTACCGACGCCTCGCCCAGGACGGCGACCTGCCCGCCGCGGCCTGAGCCGTCCACGCGCGCGCCACGCCGGGAGCGGGTATCCTCCGCGTCCCGCCCGGCGCCGCGCCCCCACCGCGCCCTCCCCCACGGCGAGACCCTTGGCTTCCGACCCGACCCCGATCGATCCGCGCCAGCGCCTGCGCGTCGGCGCCTTCACCGTCGACCTCGGCGCGCTCAGCGTCGCCGCGCCCGATGGCACGTCCGTCCGCCTGACCCCCAAGGCGGCGGCCGTGCTGCTGGAGCTTGTCCGCGCGCGCGGCACCACGGTGACCCGCGACGAGCTGCTCGACCGCGTCTGGCGCGGCCGCTTCACCACGCCCGGCGTGGTGCCCCAGGCGGTGTCCGCCCTGCGCCGCGCCTTCGCGGACGAACTCGAGACGCCGGCCTACATCGACACGATCCCCCGGGTCGGCTACCGCCTGGTCGCCAGCGTGCAGGCGCTCGACCCCGAAGCCGACGCGGCCGGGGACGCCGAGGCGCCGCCCTCGCCGCCACCGCAGCAGGTCCCGCCGGCGCGCCGCTGGCCCGCCCCGCTGGGCGCGATCGGCGCCCTGGGCGCGGTGGCGCTGCTGGCGGCGTTCGCGCTCGATCGCGGCGCGCACCCGCCGGAACCGGTGCTGCTCGCGGGTCCGGCCACGCTCGCCACCTTCGCGCCCGGCGCCGAGAGCCAGCCCCGCCTCTCGCCCGACGCGCGACGCCTGGCCTACGCCCAGGCCGAGGGCGACGACGGACGGCGCCAGCTGTTCGTGCTGGGCCTCGGCGACTCCGCCACCCGCGCGGTGACCCCGCCGGACACCGATGCCACCCAGCCGGTCTGGTCGCCGGACGGCACCGAACTGGCCTATCGCCAGGTCGACGCCGACGGCCGCTGCGAGCTGCGGATCGTCGCGGTCGAGGGTGGCCTCGGGCGGGCGCTGGCGGACTGCGACACCGCCGACCTGATCGCCTTCGATTGGGATCCGCGCGACGACCGCCGGATGCTCGCCTCGCGCCTGGAGCGCGGGCGGATCGGCGGCGGCGCGCTGCGCGCCCTGCTTCTGAGCGACCGCTGGCACGACGCGCCGCTGGCCTACGCGCTCGAGGAGGGCGCGGTGGACCTGGAGCCGCGCTTCTCGCCCGACGGGCGCCTGCTGGCGTTCCGCCGCGGCCCCAACCCGACCTCCGACCTGTGGGTGATGCCTGCGGACGGCGGCGAGCCGCGCCGGCTGACCCGGGTGCGGTCCCGGATCAGCGGCTTCGACTGGTGGCCGGGCGGCCAGCACCTGGTGTTCTCCTCCGACCACGGCGGTCGCGACGAGCTCTGGCGGGTCGCGCTGGCCGACGGGCGCATCGATCGGCTCGGGATCACCGACGCGGTGTCGCCCGACGTCGCCGGCGAGACCCTGGTCTACCAGGGGCTGCAGTGGCGGACCGCGCTGGTGGCGCTGGCGCTCGGCGACGGCGCGCCCGCGGGCGTCGCGGCGGAAGCCGCGACGCCCGGCACCGAGGCCGACGCGCGCGTGCTGACCGCGTCGAGCGGGCGCGATCTCGTCGCCGCGGCCTCCCCCGACGGCGAGCAGCTCGCCTTCGTCTCCGACCGCGACGGTTCGCGCGAGCTGTGGTTGCGCGACGCCGAGGGCGGCATCCGCCGCCTCACCGCGCACCGCGGGCCCGTGCTCGACCGCCCCAGCTGGTCGCCCGACGGCCGCCGCGTGCTCTACATCGTCCGCGACGCCGAACAGCACGCGGTGTGGGAGTACCAGCTCGACACCGGCGCCACCGTCGAGGTGGCCGGCCCCCTGCGCTCGATCCGCGAGGCCCTCTACGCCGAGGACGGGCGCTCGCTGTGGCTGGTCGCGCTCGATGCCCGCGACTGGACCCTGATGGCCTGCCCGCGCGGCGAGGCGGCCACCTGCCTGCCGGCGTCCACCGGCCGCCAGGCCTTCCGCGCCGAGCGCCTCGGCCCGGGCGAACTGCTGCTCGCGAGCAGCGCCGGCGAGCTCCAGCGCGTCGCCGAACGCGATCCCGCGACCACGCTGGAGCGCTACGAGCTGCCGATCAACGACGGCTGGTCGGTGCAGCGCGGGCGGCTGTGGCTGCTGAGCGTCGACGGCCGCCAGCCCCGGCTCGAAGCCTGGCGCCTCGGCGCCGACGCCCCCGACGCCCGGTGGACCCTCGGCAGCGCCCGGCCCCTGCTCTACGCGCGACCGGAAGTCTCGCCCGACGGCCGCACCGCCTGGGTCCCGGGCGTCCTGGAGTACCGCAGCGACATCGTCCGCGTCCCGCTCGCGGCGCCCTGAGGGCCGCGCGGGGCCGGGGATGGCGCGCGGAAGCGCAGGAACGGTCACGCGCCGGCCCGCCCGCTGTCATCTTCCGTGCGGCGGGCGCCCCGTAGACTTCCGCCGTGGTTCATCGGCGTGTCTCGCGTCCGCTGAGGCCGCGCTGGAAGCGCCCCTCCGCGGTGCCCTCCTACGACAGCTGCTTCGCATCAGGGATCGCGCGCTCCGGCGCGCGTTTTTTTTCGCCCGGCCGCCGGCCCGCGCTCAGCCGCCGCGCGCGGCGCGCTGCTCCTCGAGCGTCAGCGCCACCTTGTCTCGCAGGTAGGCCGGCTCGATCGCCTCGGGGGCCACCGCTTCGCCGCGCGCGAACGCCGCGGCCGCCAGCCGGGCCAGGTCGGCCGCTCGCGGCAGCGCCTCCGCCTCCAGTGCGCCGGCGAGGCCGCCGGCCGCGACCAGGCGGGCCGCCAGCACGCCGTCCGCGGCAGCGAACCCGGTGCCGCGCGCGCCGCAGGCGCCCAGGCCCTCGGGCCACGCGATCGCGCCCGGCGCACCGAGCCGCTCCGCGCCGAGCGCCTGCACCAGGCCGTCGTCGCCCAGCGCGAACGCGCCGAGGTAGACCTCGCCCATCCGCGCGTCGATCGCCGCCAGCCGGCGCGCGCCCGCGCCGCCCTGGGCCAGCACCGCCAGCGTCGAGACGCCGAGCATCGGGCGCTCGAGCCCGAACGCCAGGCCCTGGCCCAGAGAGATCGCCAGCCGCACGCCGGTGAACGCGCCGGGGCCGCGGCCGACGGCGATCGCGTCCAGCGCGGAGGCGGCGATCCCGGCCTCGGCCAGCAGCGCGCCGGCCCAGGGCAGCACCAGCTCGGCGTGGCGGCGTGGCGCCAGCGCGTGGCGCTCGCGCACCTCGCCGTCGATCCACAGGGCGACCGAGCAGGCCTCGGTGGCGGTCTCGATCGCGAGCAGGCGCAGGCTCATGCGGGGTCCTCGTGCGTGGCGGCGGTGGCGCCGCGGGCGGCCGCGGCGGGCGCCGCGGCGAAGAAGGCCTCGACGTCGGCCAGCGCGCGGGTGCGCGGCAGCGGCGGCAGGCTGTCCAGGAACAGGCGCCCGTAGGGCTTGCCGACCAGGCGCGGGTCGCACAGCACCAGCACGCCGCGGTCGTGGTGGGTGCGGATCAGCCGGCCGGCGCCCTGCTTGAGCGCGATCACCGCCTGCGGCAGCTGCTCGTCGCGGAAGGGATTGCCGCCGCGGCGGCGGCAGGCCTCCAGCCGCGCCTCGAGCACCGGGTCGTCGGGCGCGGCGAACGGCAGGCGGTCGATGACCACCACGCTGAGCGCGTCGCCGGCGACGTCCACGCCCTCCCAGAAGCTGGCCGCGCCGAGCAGCACGCCGTTGCCGCTGGCGCGGAAGTCCTCGAGCAGGCGGTGGCGCGGCGCGCTGCCCTGCACGAACAGCGGCCACGGCCCGCCGGCGAGCGCGTCGGCGGCCTCGCGCAGCGCGCGATGGCTGGTGAACAGCAGGAAGGCGCGGCCGCCGGAGGCCTGCAGCACGGGGCGCACGGCGTCGAGCATGCGCGCGCCGAATTCGCGGCTGTTGGGCTCGGGCAGGCCCGGCGGCAGGTAGGCCAGGGCCTGGGACTTCCAGTCGAAGGGGCTCGGCTCGAGCAGGGTGCGCGGCTCCCACAGCCCGAGCTTGCGCGCGAGGTGCTGGAACTGCCCCGCCACCGCGAGCGTGGCCGAGGTGAAGATCCACGCGGCGCGGCTGCGCTCGCGGTACTGGCGCAGCGGCTTGCTGACGTCGAGCGGGGTGCGCTGCAGGGTGAAGCCGCGCGCGCTGAGCTCGTACCAGCGCACGTCCTCGCCGCGGGCCTCGCCGTCGGCCTCCGCGTCCGCGCCCTGCCGGGGGGCGGCGCGCGCGGGTCGCGGCGGCGGCGCGCCCCAGGCGTCGAGCTGGCGGGGGGCGTCGTCGTCGGGCGCGTCCTGCGGCCCCTCGCCCGGGGCCGGGACGTCGGCCGGCAGCGCGCCGGGCAGCAGGGCGTCGTCCTCGTCGAGGTCGCGCGGCGCGGGATCCGGCGCCAGCCAGTCGGCCAGCCGCGCGCGCGCCTCCTCGGCGCGCTCGAGGCAGGCCTGCAGGCCGGGCTCGGCGTCGCCGAGCGGCTCCAGCGCGCGGACCAGGTCGATCAGCGCGTCCTCGAGGGCGTCGAGCGCCAGCGGCGCCTCGGGCATGGCCAGCGCGCGCAGCCGGGTGCCGCGGCCGGGCAGGCCCTCGAACGCGGCGCGGACCTGGCGGACCGCGGCCTCGAGCACGCGCGCCGGGCCCTGCACGCCGGCGAGCGCGCCGGGCGTGCCCTGGCATTCGCGCACCGCGTCGCGCGCGAGCTCGACGAGCTGCCGGGCGGACACGCTGTCGCCGAAGAACTGCGCGGCCAGCTCGGGCAGCTGGTGGGCCTCGTCGAGCACGAAGGCCTGGGCGCCGGGCAATACCTCGCCGAAGCCCTCCTGCTTGATCGCCAGGTCGGCCAGCAGCAGGTGGTGGTTGACCACCACCACGTCCGCGGCCTGCGCCTCCTGGCGCGCCTTCACCACGAAGCACTCCTGCCACTGCGGGCACTCGGTGCCCAGGCAGTTCTCGGCGGTGGAGGTGATCACCGGCCACAGCGGGGAGTCCTCGGGCAGCTGCTCGAGCTCGGCGATGTCGCCCGAGCGGGTGCGGCCGCTCCAGGCCAGCACCTGCTGGAACTGCGCGGCCAGCGCGGGGTGGTGCGCGTATTCGCCGCGCGCGAGGTCGCGCCGGTGCAGGCAGAGGTAGTTGGCGCGGCCCTTGAGCAGGGCGCTGCGGATCGGCGCGCCCAGCGCGGCGCGCACGCGCGGCAGGTCGCGGTGGAAGAGCTGGTCCTGCAGCGCGCGGGTGCCGGTGGAGACGATCACCTTCAGCCCGCTCAGCAGCGCGGGCACCAGGTAGGCGTAGGTCTTGCCGGTGCCGGTGCCGGCCTCGGCCACCAGCGCCTCGCCGGCGTCGATGGCCTCGCCGATCGCCGCGCTCATGCGCACCTGCGCGGGGCGCGGCGCGAAGCCCGGGATGCCGGACGCGAGCGGGCCGTCGGCCCGGAACGCGGCCCGGCTGCGGTCGGCGAGCGAGTCCACCGCCACTTACATCCGCACCGGCGGCTCGAGGGTGCAGCGCGCGGCGCGGTCGGCGAGGTCGGCGGCCCCGGCGGCGTCGCCGCGGGCCGCGCGGGCGAGGCGGATGGTGGTCCAGTTGCGCCGGCACAGCGGGCCGAGGCGCGGGCCGCGCTCGAAGCTGGCGGCGGCGTAGCGCTCGGCGTCCGGCCAGGCGGCGCGGGCGAGCGCGAGCTCGGCCTGGCGCTGCAGCAGGTCGGGGTCCTCGGGCGAGATCGCGATCGCGCGCGCCATCGCCTCGCTGGCCTGGCGCCACTCGCCGGCGCGCTCGTGGCCCTCGGCCAGCACCACCAGGTCCTCGACCGCGGGCTCGCGCCACGGCCGCACCTCGACGCCGTCGTTGCCGGACTGCTGGGCGCGCACCTCGGCGAGCAGCGCGACCGGATCGGGCGCCGCCGCCGCCGGCGCGGGCGCGGGCGGCGGCGTGCTGGCGCAGCCGGCCAGCGCGAGGGCGGCGAGCGCGGCGGCGAGGGACAGCGGGGAGGCGAAGCGGGAAGCGGGCATGGCGGCGACCGGTGGAGGACGGGGCGTGGAGGGGCGGGGCGGGGAGGCGGACGACGCGGAACGGGACGATGCGCAGTATCAGCGCGCCGGCGTCCCCGCGGCGTCATCCTTCCCGCCGAAGAAGTCGAAGAGGCGTTCGGCCAGGCAGCCGCGATGCTGCTCCGGGGTGAAGCCGGTGACGAAGGGATAGCGGCGCGCGCCGGGGCATTCCTCGTCGGTGGTGGACACCTCGCCCTCGGCCACCGGCGCCCAGGTCAGGCCCTCGGAGGACACCTGCAGCGGCGCGCTGGGCAGCTCGGCGAACAGCGCCGAGAACACCCGCATCGCGCCGGTGGAGCCGTACAGCCCGGTGGGCGCGTTGCGGTCGTCGCCGACCCAGGCCACGGCGAGGTGGCTGCCGGAGTAGCCGGCGAACCAGGAGTCGCGGCTGTCGTTGCTGGTGCCGGTCTTGCCGGCGATCGCGAGCCGGCCGAGGCCGTCGCGCAGCAGGCCGCGGCCGGTGCCCTCGGCCACCGACTGCTGCAGCGCGATGCCGACCAGGCGGGTGGCGATCGCGTCGCCCGGATCGGGCGCGCGGCCGGGCTGGTCGTAGCGGTGCAGGGCCTGGTCGTCGCGATCGAGCACGCCGCGCACCGCGCGCAGCGGCTGCACCTGGCCGCCGCTGGCGAGGAACTGGTAGGCCTGGGCCATCGCGAACGGACTGGAGTCGACCGCGCCGAGGATCAGCGAGGGATTCGGCGCCGCCTCGATCCCGGCCACCACCTGCAGCAGGCTGGCCAGGCGCTCGGGACCGACGTCCATGCCCACCCGCACCGTGGCCTGGTTGTAGCTCTGCGCCAGCGCGTCGTTCATGCGCACGCGGCCGTGGCTGCGGCCGTCGGAATTCTCGGGCGACCAGGTGCGGCCGTTGCGCAGCGGCACCTCGATCGGCGCGTCCTCGACGTAGCTCGCCAGCGACCAGCGGCCAGGCTGGGCCAGCGCGAGCAGGTAGACCATCGGCTTGAGCAGCGAGCCCACCGGGCGCTGGGCGTCGAGCGCGCGGTTGAAGCCGGGCTCGTCGACGCGGCGGTTGCCGACCACAGCCACCACCTCGCCGCGGCGGGTGTCGGTGACCACCAGGCCGGCCTGCAGCCCGGGGCCGGCCTCGCGCTGCACCTGCGGCAGGGTCCCGGCCACCGCGCGCTCGGCGGCGCGCTGCGCGCTCGGGGCCAGCGTGGTCATCACGCGCAGGCCGGCGCCGCGCAGGGCGTCGGCGGGGTAGTCGCGCTCGAGCTGGCGGCGCACGAGGTCCATGAAGGCCGGATGCCGGTTGGCCGCCGCGCCGGGGCGCGGGCTGACGCCGAGCGGCGCGGCGCGCGCGCGCTCGAGATCGGCGGCGTCGATCAGGCCGGTCTCGTGCATCATCCCCAGCGCGAGGTCGCGGCGCGCCTTGGCGCGCTCGGGGAAGCGCCGCGGGTCGTAGTAGCTGGGCCCGCGGATCATGCCGATCAGCAGCGCGATCTCGTGGCTGCGCAGGTCGGCGAGCTGGCGCCCGAACCAGAACTCGCTGCCGGCCGCGACGCCGTGGATGGCCTGGCCGCCGAGCTGGCCCAGGTAGACCTCGTTGAGGTAGGCCTCGAGGATCACGCGCTTGTCGAAGCGCGCCTCGATGATCAGCGCGTACAGCACCTCGTTGATCTTGCGCGACCAGGTCTGCTCGCGGGTCAGGAACAGGTTGCGCACCAGCTGCTGGGTGAGCGTGCTGCCGCCCTGCACCACCTCGCCCTCGCGCACGTTGGCCAGCGCGGCGCGCGCGATCGCGGTGAGGTCGATGCCGTGGTGGCGGGCGAAATCGCGGTCCTCGACCGCCTGCAGGCCGGTCACCAGCAGCACCGGGACCTCGTCCACGCGGACCAGCCGGCGCTCCTCGCGGGCGTTGCCGTAGAGCGTGGCGATGCGGGCCGGGTCGAGCACGGCCACCTCGAGCGCGCGGCCGTCGGCGCCGGCGAGCGAGGCCACCCGGCCGTCGGCCAGGCGCACCTCGACCTGCTGCGCGGGCACCGGGCCCTCGAGGTCGCCGAAGCCGCGGCTGCGGATGCGGAAGCGGCCGCCGTCGCGGGCGTAGGCACCCGGGCTGTCGAGGCCGGCGTCCTCGCGGTAGGCCGCGGCGGCGAGCTCCAGCGCCAGGGTGTCGGCGTCCATCGGCAGGCCCGGGGCGAGCGCCAGCGGGCGGGCATAGACCCGGGTGGGCTCCTGCCAGCGCAGGGCGCCGAAGGTCTCGCGCACCTCGCCGTCCAGCACCCAGGCGTAGGGCACCGCGAAGCCGACCGCGAGGCCGGCGAGCAGGAGGGTCGGCGCCACCAGGCGCCGCAGCAGGGGACCCAGCCAGGCCGTCCGGCCCCGGGAGGAACGTCGTTGGGTCACGAAGGTGCGACAATCTGGGCGGGCCGCGAGTCTAGCGCAGGGCCCGACAGGCCTGTGCCCGCCAACCCCCACGCCCGCTGAATGACCCCCATCCCCTCGCCGATCGCCAGCCCCTCGCCGCAGCCCGCCCTCGCCTGGGTGGTGTGCCCGTGGTCGCCCGCGGCCCATCCGGCCGCCCTCCAGCGCTGGCGCCAGGCGCTGCCCGCCGGCGGCGACTGGATGCCGCCGGCCGAGGGCCCGCTGGCCGCGCTGCGCGGCGCGGTCGCGCGCTGGCCCGGCCGGCCGCTGCTGCTCGCGTGCATCGACGCCGCCCCCGCGCCGTGGCTGGTCGAGCGCCTGCTCGCCGCCGCCGAGGGCTGCCCCGACGCCGACGTCATCAGCCCGCTCGGCAGCGCGCAGCCGGCGCTCGACCCCTTCGACGGCGCCGCGCCGGCCGATGCCGACCGGCGCTGCTGGTGGCGCGGCGGACGCCGCGCCTTCGCCAGCCGGCACTGGCTGCCGACGATGGGCCTGTGGCGCCCCGGCGCCGCGCTGGCGCTGCCCGAGGTGGCCGGCCCCGAGCTGCCGCCCGGCCTGCGCGGCGCGGTGGCGCCGATGCTTTACCTCGACGGCGGCCCGGCCGCGCCGGCGGCGCCGGCCGCGCCGCTGGTCGAGGCGCTGCGCGCGCCGCTGGCCGCGACGGTGCGCGAGGGCTGGCCGGGCCTCGACGGCCGCCCGGTGGTGCTGCACGTCGCCCATGGCTGGGGCGGCGGCGCGGACCGCTTCCTGCGCGACCTCGCCGACGCCGATGCCGGCCGCCACCACCTGGTGCTGCGCGCCGAGGGCGACCCGGCCCGCGCGCTGCACGGCGTGGCGCTGGCGCTGCACGACGACCTCGACGCCGCGCCGCTCGCGCGCTGGCCGCTGGCCGCCCCGATCGCCCACACCGCGATCGCCTCGCCCGAGTACGCCGCGGTGCTGGCCGAGGTGCGCGCGGCCCACGGCGTCGGCGCGATCGTGGTGTCGTCGGTGATCGGCCACGCCCTCGACGCGCTGCGCACCGGCCTGCCGACCGCGGTGTGCACCCACGACTACTACCCGCTGTGGCCCAGGCTCGACGCGGACTTCGGCCGCGCCGACGCCGACTTCTCCGAGGCGGCCCTCGCCGCCTGCCTCGCCGATCCCGCGCCGCTGCTGTTCGGCGAACGCGACCCGCTGGCCTGGCGCAGCCTGCGCCGGGCCTGGCTCGAGGCGCTCGACGCCGCCGACGCGGTGCTGGTGCACCCCGGCGAGGCGGTGCGCGCGGCCCAGCTGCGGATCGCGCCCACGCTGGGGCGCCGGCGCTGGGTGCGGGTGGCGCACGGCGACCGCCCGCTCCCGGCGACGCGGCCGGCGGAGCCGCCGGCGGCCACCGGGCCCGCCGACGCGCCGCTGCGCGTGCTGGTCCCCGGCCGCCTCGCCGGCGGCAAGGGCGAACACCTCGTCGACGCCCTGCTGGCGCTGCCGCTGCCGGGGATCGAGCTCTACCTCGTGGGCTGCGGCGCGATCGGCCGGCGCTGGTTCGGGCGCTCCGGCGTGCACGTGCAGCTCGACTACGCGCGCGACGCGCTGCCCGGCCTCGTGGCCACGCTGCGCCCGCACCTCGCGCTGCTGCCCTCCACCGTCGCCGAGACCTGGGGCTACGTGCTGGGCGAGATGCGCCAGCTCGGCGTACCGGTGCTCGCGACCGCGCGCGGCAGCTACGCCGAGCGCATCCGCGACGGGATCGACGGGCGCCTCGTCGCCGCCGAGGCCGGCGCGCTGCGCGAGGCCCTGCTGCGGGCGCGCGACGCGCGCGACGCGCTGCCCGCGCTGGCCGCGGCGGCGCCGCCCCCGGTGCCGCTCGCGGCGATGGTCGAGGGCTGGGCCGCGGCGCTGGCGCCGCAGCCGCCCGTGGCGCCCGCGATCACGCCCGCGAGCAGCGCCGAGGTCGAGGCCACGCTGCTGCGCGAGGCCCTGCGGCGCGACCACGCCAGCCTCGAGGCGAGCCTCGCCGCGGCGGCGGAGCGCGAGCGCGAGCTCGACCGCCGCGCGGCCTGGGCCAGCACGCTGGAGGCGCAGCGCGACGCCGCGCGCGCGGCCCTCGAGGCCCTGGAGCAGGCGCAGGCCGAGGCGCTGGCCGCCGCCGCGGAGGACTCCACGGCGGCGCGCGCCGATGCGATCTCCCTGCGCGACGCCCACGCCCGTGCACGCGCCGAGCTCGACGCGGCGGCCGAGGCGCTGTCGCGCTTCGCCGCGCGCGAGGCCACGCTGAGCCAGGCCCTGGACGCCTCGCTCGCCGCGGCGATCGAGGCCGCGGCCCGCGACGCCGACGCGGCGCTCGCCGACGCGCACCGCTACTACGCCCGCGACACCGGCGACCTCGTCGCCCAGCGCGACATCGCGCTGGTGCAGCGCGACGAGCTGCAGTCGGCCATCACCGGCATGCTGCGCAGCCGCTCCTGGCGCCTGACCCGGCCGCTGCGGGGGCTGGCGCGGCTGGCGCGCACCCGCCTCGCCGGCCTGCGCTACCGGCTGCTGCACGCGCGCAGCCTGCTGCGCCGCGGCCTGGCCAGCCTGCGCGGCCGCGGCCTGCTGGCCACGTTCGCGCTGCTGCGGGCGCGGCGCGCGGCGCAGGCGCCCGCCCGCGCGCCCGCCGACGCCGAGGCCGGCGCCACCAGCGGCGACGCGCCGCCGCCGACGGCCCTGCCCCGGCACGACGCGCCGAAGGCCAGCATCATCATCCCCGTCTACGGCAAGCTGCCCTACACGCTGGCCTGCCTGCGCTCGCTGCAGGACGCCGGCGACGCCACCCCGCTCGAGGTCATCGTCGTCGACGACGCCTCGCCCGACGGCTCGGCCGACGCGCTCGAGGGCCTGCCCGGCCTGCGCCTGCTGCGCAACCCGCGCAACCTCGGCTTCATCGGGGCGTGCAATGCCGGCGCTGAGGCCGCCCGCGGTGACTACCTGGTGTTCCTCAACAACGACACCACCGTGCGCCCGGGCTGGCTCGACGCGCTGCTGGCCACCTTCGACGAGCACCCGCGCACCGGCCTGGCCGGGTCGCGCCTGGTGTATCCCGACGGCCGCCTGCAGGAGGCCGGCGGCATCGTGTTCGCCGACGGCTCGGGCTGGAACTGGGGCCGCTTCGAGGACCCGGCCGACCCGCGCTTCGGCCACGCGCGCGAGGTCGACTACTGCTCGGGCGCGGCCATCGCCCTGCCCGCGGCGCTGTTCCGCACGCTCGGCGGCTTCGACCGCCGCTACGCGCCGGCCTACTACGAGGACACCGACCTCGCCATGCAGGTGCGCGCGCACGGCCTGCGGGTGATGGTCAACCCGACCTCCGAGGTGGTGCACCACGAGGGCATCACCTCGGGCACCGACCTCGGCAGCGGCGTGAAGGCCTACCAGGTCCGCAACCAGCAGGTGTTCCTGGAGCGCTGGCGGCAGGTGCTGGCGCGCGACCACCGCCCGCCGGGCACCCCGGCCGCGCTGGCCTGCACCCGCGGCGTGCGCAAGCGCGTGCTGGTGATCGACGCCGAGACCCCGCGCCCCGACCACGACTCCGGCTCGCTCAGGATGGTCAACCTGATGCGGGTGCTGCGCGAGGAAGGCTGCGCGGTCAGCTTCCTGCCCGACAACCACGCCCACGCCGGCCACTACACCCGCGCGCTGCAGGCCATGGGCGTGGAGTGCTGGCACCAGCCCTTCATCGGCGGCCTGCCGCGCTGGTTCGCCGAGCACGGCGCGCGCTTCGACGTCGTCATCGCCAGCCGCCACTACGTCGCCGAGGCGGTCGCGCCGCTGGTGCGCGCGCACGCGCCGCGGGCCAGGCTGGTCTTCGACACCGTCGACCTGCACTACCTGCGCGAGCGCCGCGAGGCCGAGCTGGCCGGGCACGACCCGGCCCGCCTGCGCGCCGCCGAGCGCACCCGCGCCTCCGAGCTGGCCCTGGTCCGCGACTGCGACGCCACCCTCGTGGTCAGCCCGGTCGAGCAGGCCCTGCTCGCCACCGAGGTCCCGGGCGCGCGGGTCGAGGTGGTCTCGAACGTGCACCGCGTGGCCGGCCCGGGCCGGCCGTTCGCGGAGCGCGCCGACCTGCTCTTCGTCGGCGGCTACCGGCATCCGCCGAACGTCGACGCGGCGTGCTGGATGGTCGAGGAGGTGCTGCCGCGGGTGCTCGCGCGCCTGCCGGGCGTGCGCCTGCACCTGGTGGGCAGCGCGGCGCCGGAGGCCGTGGTGGCGCTGGGCGAGCGCGAGGGCGTGGTGTTCCACGGCTTCGTCGAGGACATCGCGCCGATGATGGACGGCATGCGCCTGGGCGTCGCCCCGCTGCGCTACGGCGCCGGCGTGAAGGGCAAGGTCAACCTCGCGCTGGCGCACGGCCAGCCGATGGTCGCCACCCGCTGCGCGGTGGAGGGCATGCACCTGGCCGACGGCCATGACGTGCTGGTGGCCGACGACGCGGCCGGCTTCGCCGACGCGATCGTGCGCGCCTACACCGATCCGGCGCTGTGGGCGCGGCTCGCCGCCAACGGCCTGGACAACATCGAACGCCACTTCAGCTTCGACGCCGCGCGCCGCGCGCTGCGCCCCCTGCTCGACTGACCCGAGGATCCCGCATGGACGCGTCGCCCACCGCTCCCGCCCCGCTCGACCGCGGCGCCCGCCACCTCGTGGTGCTGTCCGCCCTGGTCTCCTCGCTGCTGCTGTGGGTCGCGGCCGAAGGGCAGCGCTCGGGCTGGCCGCCGTTCGACCTGCTCGGCGGCCGGGTGGCCTGGTACGTCCTCGTCGTCGCGCTGCCCACGACGCTGGCGCTGAGCGTGCGCCGCCTCGACGACGCGCGCTTCTGGGGCCAGTCGCTGGGCATCGCCGGGCTGTGGCTGCTGGCGGCCGCCTGGGCCAGCTGGCAGGCCACCGGCACGCCGCCGCCGAGCTCGGACGCGGTGCTGGGCCCGTTCTCGGTGATCGCCGCCATCGCCCTGTTCGTGCTGCTGCCCTTCGCCCAGGGCCGGCTCGAGGGCCACGGCTGGAGCGCGCCCTACGCGCGCCTGTTCGAGCACGCCTGGGGCAACGCCTACGCGCTGGCGCTGGGCCTGCTCGCGATCGGGCTGGGCTGGCTGGTGCTGTGGCTGGCCAGCGCGCTGTTCGAGCTGGTGGGCATCGACGCGATCGAGCGCCTGCTGCGCGAGCGGCCGGTGATCTACCTCGCCACCGGCCTGTTCGCCGGCCTCGGCCTGCTGCTGGCGCGCACCGCCGAGCGCGCGGTGCAGGTGGCCCGGCAAGTCAAGCTGGCGGTGTTCAAGGCGCTGCTGCCGCTGGTGGCGGTGGTGGCGGTGGCGTTCGTGCTGGTGCTGCCGCTGACCGGGCTGGACCAGCTCTTCGGCACCCGCAGCGCGGCCTGGACGATCGCGGCGCTGCTGGTGGCGCTGGTGGTCGGCCTCAACGCCGCCTGGCAGGACGGCCGCGAGACGCCGTGGCCGCGCTGGCTGGGCCAGGCGCTGCGCGCGGCGCCGCTGGCGATGCCGGTGCTGGCCGCGATCGGCCTGTACGCGCTGTGGCTGCGGATCGCGCAGTACGGCTGGACGCCCTCGCGCCTGCACGCGCTGGCGGGGATGCTGCTGCTGGCCGGCTACGCGCTGGGCTACGCGCTGGCCGCGCTGCGCGGCGGCCGCGCCGCCGACGCCGACGCCGACCACACCGCGTGGCTGCCGGACCTGGGCCGGGCCAACCGGGTCATGGCCTGGGCCGTGCTGGGCACCGCGCTGGCGCTGTCCTCGCCGCTGCTCGACCCCTGGCGCATCGGCGCCAGCGACCAGGCCGCGCGCCTGCGCGCGCAGGCCACCGACCCCGCCGCGGTGGACGCCACCGCCGCCGACCAGCGCGCGCGCGCCGACCTCGACGAGGCCGTGCTCGACCCCGAGACCCGGCTCGAGCGCGACGTGCTGACGCTGCGCTTCGAGCACGGCCGCAGCGGCGTCGCCGCCACCCGCGCGCTCGCCGAGGATGCCGACCAGCCCGAGGCGCTGCGCGCGGCCGGCCGCTTCGCGCTCGAGCGCCAGGTCCGCTATGCCTGGGAGGACCCGCGCGAGGGCGTGGAGCCGGTGCGCCTCGACGAGGCCACCCTGGCCGAGCGCGTCGAGCTGGCCGCCGGCATCGACGCCGTGCCCCCGGGGCTGCTGGCCGCGATCGTGGCGCAGCCGCTGGGCGACATCGCCGACCTCGGCAGCGCGGGCGTGCTGCTGGCGCGGGTGGACGCCGACCGCGACGGCGAACCCGAATGGCTGGCCTGCAACCGCCGCCAGCAGCCGCTCAACGCCGGGCTCGCCTGCACGATCTTCGCGCGCGACGCCGAGGCCGAGGGCGGCTGGGCGCGCATGGGGCAGATGGTGACCTGGGGCGACGAGGCCGTCGCCCAGCGCGAGGCCCTGCGCCGCGGCGAGCTCGCGACCCGGCGCCCGCACTGGGACGAGCTGTGGGTCGGCGACAGCCTGCTGATGGTGAACTGGGACCGGACGCCGCCCGGCGCCCCGGCGGACGAGGCCGACGCCGACGCCGAGGCCGAGGACGCCAGCGCGGACGCCGCAGCGGCGGGCGACGCCGCCGGCCCCTGAGGGCCGCCGCGCCTCAGCGCAGTGCCGCCCCGGCGGCCTGCAGCCGCGCCTCGAGCGCGGCCAGCGCGGGCTGGGCGGGATCCAGCGCGCGCGCCTTCTCGGCGGCCTCGCGGGCCACCTCCAGCTCGCCGGCGGCCAGCCGCTCGGTCGCGTAGCCGACCCAGCGGGCGGCGATCTCGCGGCGCAGCTCGGCCAGGCGCGGGTCGGCCGGGGCCACCGTGGCCAGGTCGGCGAGGCGCTGCTGGGCGGCGCTGAGCTGGGCCCCGCGCAGGTCCGCGCGCAGCGCGCGCACGAGGCCGTCGGCGATCCGCCGCGCGGCCGCGTGCACGCGGGTGTCGCCGGGCGCGATCGCCTGCGCGGCGCGCAGGTGGTCCCAGGCGCTGTCGCCGGGCGGCTCGAGCAGCGCGCCGCGGCCCTCGGCGGCGCGCACCGCCGCCAGCAGCGCGTCGAGGCGGGCCGGGTCCGGGGCGTCGGTGCCGGGCAGCGCGGCCGCGCGGGCGCGCGCCTCGTCGATGCGCTGCTCGGCCAGGTGCACGCTCGGCGCGGCGGCGTCCACCGCGCGCGCGCTGGCCAGCGCCAGGCCGGCCTGCTCGAACTCGAAATCCGCGGCCCGCGCGATCGCGCGCTCGGCCCAGGCATTGGCCAGCGCGCGCCGGGCCTCGGCCACGTCGGTGTCGCCGGGGAAGGCGCGCGACAGCGAGTCCAGCCCCATCCGGGCGTCCTCGAGGCGGCCGGCGGCGAGCGCCTCGCGGGACTCCATCAGCGCCCGCGCGCGGCGGCGCGAGGCCTCGGCCGCGGCCTCGCCGAGCAGCGCCTGCAGCGCCGGCAGCGCCGGATGCCCGGGCTCGAGGCTGGCCACGCGCTCGGCGAGGATCGCCGCCGCCGGCGCGTCGCCGGCGGCCAGCAGGGCCTCGGCCTGGGCCAGCAGCGCGTCGAGCACCCCGCGCCGGCCGGCCAGCGCCACCGCGTTGCGCGGCTCCAGCGCGAGGATGCGGGCATAGGCGGCGAGCGCGCTGCCCTCCTCGCCGTCGAGGCGGCCGGCGGCCATCGCCGCCTGCGCCTGCTCGAGCCAGCCGGCGATCGCGACCTCGCTGCCCGCGGCGCCGCGCCGGCGCGCGTAGTCCTGGGCGAGGCGGGCGCGCTCGGCCTCGGGGGTCGGCAGCCGCTCGAGCAGCGCCAGCGCCTCGGGGGCCGAGGGATGGTCGGCCAGCACCGCGGCCTGGGCGCGCTGCAGCGCCGCGCGCGCGGTGGCCGCGAGGCCGCTGCGCGCGGGGCCGTGCTCGGGATCCAGCGCCAGCGCGGCGCCGTAGAGCTCGGCCGCGCCCTGGCCGTCGGCCGAGGACAGGCGCCCCGCCGCCAGCGCGGCGTCGCCGGCCTCGACCAGCTGGGCCAGCCGGGTGGGCGGGAACAGCAGCGCGGTGAGCTGGGGACGGAACAGCAGCACGCCCGCGGCGAGCACGAGCGCCACCAGCGCCGGCAGCAGCAGCAGGGCGCGCAGGCGGCGGCGACCGGCGGGCCGGGCGGGAGGCGGGGTCGGACGGGACGGACGGGTCATGCGCGGCGACGGACGCGCGGCGGCGCGGAGCGAAGGGCCATGCGCACAGGATAGCCGCGCGCGCGCCGCGGCGGCCCGCGCAAATGTGGCGATTCGCGGGCAATCGCGCCGCGCGCCGCGCTCAGCCCAGCCGGCGGGCCTCGCTCACGCCGGGCACCGCGGCCAGCTTCGCCAGCAGCTGCCCGAGCTGGCCGAAGTCGGCCACCTTCAGCCCGAGCACCAGGCGCGCGGTGCCGGCCGAGGCGTCGACGCGGTGGTCGACCGAGAGCACGTGCGCGCCGCCCTGGGCGATGACGTTGGTGAGGTCCTTGAGCAGGGTCTTGCGGTCGAGCGCGCGCAGCTCGACCTCGACGCGGTAGCTGCCGCCGCCCTCGCGGCCCCACTCCACCGGCAGCACGCGGTCGGGGGTGGCCGCGGCCAGCCGCTGCAGCGCCGGGCAGCCCTCGCGGTGGATGCTCACCCCGCGGCCGCGGGTGAGGTAGCCGGCGATCGCGTCGCCGGGCACCGGCTGGCAGCAGCGCGCCAGCTGGTGCATCAGGTTGCCCACGCCCTCGACGGTGAAGCCGCGGCCGGGCTTCACCGCCTGCGCGCGGGCCTCGATGCGCTCGCCCAGCGCCGCGGCCGGCCGCGCCTGGGCCTGGGCGTGCTCGTGCAGGGCGCGCGCGACCTGGTGCGGGCCGACGTCGCCCAGCGCCACCGCGATGTGCAGCTCCTCGAGCGTGGGCAGCTTGAACTTCGCCAGCACCGGCGCGAGGTCGGCCTGGTGCAGCGCCACGCGCTTGAGCTCGCGCTCCAGCAGCTCGCGGCCGGCCTGCAGGTTGCGCGCGCGGTCGAGGCGGTGGAACCAGGCCCGCACCTTGTCGCGCGAGCGCGCGGAGTGCAGGAAGCCGTTGGCCGCGTGCAGCCAGTCGCGCGAGGGCTCGCCGACCTTGGCGGTGAGGATCTCGACCTGCTCGCCGGAGCGCGGCTGGTGCGTGAGCGGCACGATCCGGCCGTTGACCTTGGCGCCGCGGCAGCGGTGCCCGACCTCGGTGTGCACGTGGTAGGCGAAGTCGAGCACGGTGCCGCCGCGCGGCAGGTCCACCACCTCGCCCTTGGGCGTGAGCAGGTAGACGCGGTCCTCGACCAGCTCGGTGGACAGGCCCGCGAGCAGGGCCTCGTCGCCGCCGCCGGCCGCCGCGCCCTCGCCCTCCGCGCGGCCCTCGGGCTGGTCGAGCAGCTGGCGCATCCACGCGACCTTGCGCTCGAACTGCGCGTCGGCGCCGCCGCCCTCCTTGTAGCGCCAGTGCGCGGCGACGCCGAGCTCGGCGTGCTCGTGCATCTCGTGGGTGCGGATCTGCACCTCGAGCGTGCGCCCGCCCGGGCCCACGATGGCGGTGTGCAGGGAGCGGTAGTGGTTGCCCTTGGGCTTGGCGATGTAGTCGTCGAACTCGCTCGCCACCGGCGTCCACAGCGAGTGCACGATGCCCAGCACCGCGTAGCAGGCCGGGACGTCGTCGACCAGCACGCGCACCGCGCGGATGTCGTAGAGCTCGCTGAAGGGCACGCCCTTGCGCTGCATCTTCTTCCAGATGCTGAAGATGTGCTTCGGCCGCCCGGCCACCTCGCCGCGCAGCCCGGCCGCGGCCAGCGCCTCGCGGATGCGCTGCTTGGCGTCCTCGATGAAGCCCTCGCGGTCGATGCGCTTCTCGTCGAGCAGCTTGGCGATGCGCTTGTAGGTGTCGGGCTGCAGGTGGCGGAACGCCAGGTCCTCGAGCTCCCACTTCAGCTGCCAGATGCCGAGCCGGTTGGCGAGCGGGGCGTGGATGTCGGCGGCGAGGCGGGCGATGGCCTCGCGCTGCTCCGGCGGCAGCGCCGCGGCGTGGCGCAGCGCCACCAGCTGGCGGGCCAGCAGCACCAGCACCACGCGCAGGTCGCGGATGATCGCCAGCAGCAGCCGGCGCAGGCCCTCGGCGCGGCCGGCGGCCGGGCGCCCGGCGTGCAGCGTCCAGACCTGGGCCGCGGCGCGCTGGCCCTCGATGAGCGGGCGCAGCGCCGGGAAGGCCTTCATCAGCGCGTCGGCGGGCTCGCCCTGCCAGGCCGGGACGGCGTGGATGATCGCGGCGGCGAGCATGTCGGCGTCCGCGCGCAGGCCCACCAGCAGGCCCAGGGCCTCGACCAGCGGGGCCTCGAGCGGCGGGTCCAGCGGCCGCGCGGCCAGCGTGTCGGCGAGCGCGCCGGCCAGCGCCGGGCCCAGGCCCGCGGCGGGGCCGGGGCCGGCGAGCCACTCGGCGAGG
The DNA here is from genome assembly GCA_051859045.1 of Lysobacteraceae bacterium. GTDB lineage: Bacteria > Pseudomonadota > Gammaproteobacteria > Xanthomonadales > Xanthomonadaceae > JBHYGK01. The sequence goes on from JBHYGK010000031.1 coordinate 20,427, forward strand.
CCGACCGGATCGGGGGCGGCGCGCCTCATCCGCCGCTCCCGCGCACGCCGGGCGCGCCCGCGCGCCGCGGCGACGAACGCGGGGCCGCGGGACGGGGGCACACGGGGGCGATGGAGGCGATCGGGCGGGGCATCGGTGGGAGTCGCGGACGGCCGGGGCTTCACGGGTACACTAGCCGCAGTTCGCCACCCGGAACAGAACCCCATGCGCCGCATCCTCGCCGCTTCGCTGCTGTCGCTGTCGCTCGCCCTGGCCGTGTCCCCGGCCCAGGCCCAGGAATTCAGCTCCCTCGAGGAGCGCATGTCCGCCCGCGATTTCCGCGAGGCCGGCCTCGACAAGCTCTCGGCCGAGGAGCTCGCGCGCCTCAACGCCTGGCTGGCCGCCAACGGCCTCGCGTCGCCGGCCCAGGCCGCGACCGGCGCGCCGATGCAGGACGAGGACCGCCGCGGCTTCCGCGAGCGCCTCGACACCCGCGACATCGGCACCCGCATCGCCGGCACCTTCAACGGCTGGGCCGGCGTCACCGAGATCACCCTCGACAACGGCCAGGTCTGGCGCGTCACCGATCCGAACTCGCGCCTGCGCACCGGCCCCATCGAGTCCCCGCGCGTGACCCTGCGCGCCGGCGCGCTCGGCGGGTGGTGGATGATCGTCGAGGGCTTCAACACCCGCGCGCCGGTCGAGCGCGTCCGCTGAGGCAGCGCCCGCGGCGGCGGCGCCCGGCGCCGCCCGCCGCCCGGCTCAGGCGCCGCGCAGCTGCTCGAGCTGCCGCGCCAGCCGCTTCGCGCTGACCCCGCCGCGCACGCCCAGCTCCTGGGCGAACACCTGCACGCGCAGCTCCTCGAGGTCCCAGCGCAGCGCCCGCCAGCCGGGCGCGTCCGCCACGCCCGCCGCGCGCGCCTTCGCCAGCGCGTCCATGAACGGGCGCAGCTCCAGCATCCGGGCCTGGTCCTTGGCCGGATCGTTCACCAGCCGCTCCGCGCGCACCTGCATGGCCTTGAGCCAGCGCGGGTACTGCGCCAGGGCGTCGGCCGGCGTCTCGCGCAGGAAGCCCGGATGCACCAGGCCGTCGAGCTGCTCGCGCAGCTCGTCGAGGTTGCCCTTGCCCCAGCCCATCAGGCCGGGCGTGAGCTTGGGCCGCAGCTCGGCCACGGCGCCCAGGATCTTCTCGGCCAGCTGCAGGCGCGCCATCGCCTCGGCGAACAGTGCCTGGCGGGTGGCCTGCAGGCGGCGCTCGAAGCCCTGCGCGTCGCGGATCCCGCCCAGGCCCTCGGCCAGCAGCGCGTTGAGCGCGGCGTCGACGAGGTCGGCGCGCAGGCGCTCGGCCTGCTCGATGCTCGCGTAGAGCAGGCCGGTCTTCGGCGACACCGGCAGCTGCTTGCGCGCGGCGCGGACCTTCTCGCCCAGCGCCAGCTCGAGCAGCCGGCGCACGCCGCGGGCGTGCTCGGCGGCGGCCCGGTCGCGCTCGGCGAACACCTGCAGCGAGACGGTCTCGCCGGCGTCCACCAGCGCCGGGTAGGCGGCGACGCCGCCGGCGCCCGGAACCTCGAGCGGCACCGGCGCGGCCGGGAACGCCACCAGTCCGTCGGCGGCCAGCGCGCGCCCGGCGCGCTCGGCGAACGCGCGCTCGCCGCGCGCGCCGAAGCGCTCGCGCAGCGCGCCGAGGTCACGCGAGGTGGCGAGCACGCGGCCGTCCTCGTCGAGCACCGCGATCGCCATCCGCAGGTGCGGCTCGAGCGCGGCCTCGTCGAAGTCCAGCGCGGCCACGGCCACGCCGGTCACCTTCGACAGGAAGCGCGCGAGCTCGCCGGGGAGCGCGTCGGCGCTCGGCGCGGGATGCGCCTCGACGAAGGCCCGGCCGAAGTCCGGCGCGGGCACGTAGTGGCGGCGCTGGGCCTTGGGCAGGCCGCGGATCAGCGCGGTGGCCTTCTCCTCGAGCAGGCCCGGCACCAGCCAGCCCAGGCGCGCGGCGTCGAGCGCGTTGACCAGGTGCAGCGGGCAGGTGACGGTCACGCCGTCGTCCTCGGCGCCGGGCTCGAAGCGGTAGTGCAGCGCGAGGCGCGCGTCGCCCAGCGCGAGGTACTTCGGGAAGCGCTCGGCCTCGCTGCCCTCGCCGGGCAGCAGCTCGGCCAGCGGCCACTCCAGCCGGCGCCGGGTGGGCTCGTCGGCGCGCTTGAGCCAGGCCTCGAGCTGGGCCTGGGTGTGGAGCTCGGCGGGCAGGCGGTCGAGGTACCAGCGCGCCTGCCAGTCCTCGTCGGCCACCAGGCCGGCGCGGCGCAGCTTGGCCTCCTCCTCGCGCGCCTTCTCCAGCGTGGCCAGGTTGCGCTGCAGGAAGGGCAGGCGGCCGTTGACCTCGCCCGGCACCAGGCCCTGGCGGACCATCAGGTCGCGCGACTCCACCGGGTCGATGCCGCCGTAGTGGACCGGGCGCTTGGGCGCCAGCACCAGGCCGAACAGGCTGACCTGCTCGCTGGCCACCACGCGCCCCTGGGCGCGCGACCAGTGCGCGTCGAAGTGCCGCCGCGCGAGCAGGTGCGGCAGCTCGGCGATCGCCCAGTCGGGCTCGATCCTGGCGTTCATCAGGCCCCACACCTTCGCGGTGTCGAGCAGCACCGCCGAGAGCACCCACGGCGGCGGCGCCTTGACCAGCGGCGAGCCCGGGAACAGCGCGAAGCGGCGGCCGCGCGGGCCCTCGTACTGGCCCTTGTCGCCCTTGTGGCCGAGCTGGGTGGCCAGGCCGGTGATCAGCGCGCGGTGCAGCGCGGCGTAGTCGACGGCGACGCCGTCGGCGGCGGGCTCGGGGGCCGGCGCCACGGGCGCGCGGCCGCCGCGGCCGCGCTCGCCGCGGGCGGGGG
>JBHYGK010000032.1:0-21253 GCA_051859045.1 Lysobacteraceae bacterium
GGGCCCGGCGACGGCGCGCGCGCGCCCGCGGGGATCGCGGCGGCCTCCGCGTCCGCGGCCACCGCCGCCGGCCGCGCGCCGCCGGTGCAGGCGCCGAGCGCGAGGCAGGCGCCGAGCGCCAGGGCGAGGGCGCCGGGGCGCAGGGACGCGAGGGCGGGCGGGGGCGGCGCGTGCTGGGACATGGGCGGGGCATCGTGCGGTGGGGCCCCGGAGTATCGCCCAGGCGTGCGACGCCGGGGCGACAGCGCGCGCGCAGCGGCTAGACTCGCCGCTCCACGGCCGACGGCCCGGGCCACGACCCGCGCCGCGGCCCCGTCACCCGGGGAGGGATGCGATGAAGCGACGCGATGTGTTGAGGGGCGTGGCCGCGGCCGGCGCCGCGGCGGGACTGGCGGCCTGCGGGGCGCAGGCACCCGCGCCGGGCGCGGCCGCCGCGGGCGGCGCGCCCGCCACGGCCCTGCGCTGGAAGATGGTCACCTCCTGGCCCACGAACTTCCCCGGCCTCGGCATGGCCGCCGCCCGCCTCGGCGAGCGCATCACCCGCGCCAGCGGCGGCCGGCTCACGGTGCGCGTCTACGGCGCCGGCGAGATCGTCCCGGCCTTCGAGGTGTTCGACGCCGTCAGTCGCGGCACCGCGGAGATGGGCCACTCCGCCGCCTACTACTGGAAGGGCAAGGCCGCGGCCGCGCCGTTCTTCTGCGCGGTGCCCTTCGGCCTCAACGCCCAGGAGATGAACGCCTGGCTGCGCCATGGCGGCGGCATGGACCTGTGGCGGGAGCTCTACGCGCGCTTCGACCTGGTGCCCTTCGCGGCCGGCAACACCGGCGTGCAGATGGCCGGCTGGTTCCGCGAGCGGCTGGTCGACGCCTCCTCGCTGCGCGGCCTGACCATGCGCATCCCCGGCCTCGGCGGCGAGGTGATGGCGCGGGTCGGCGCCACGCCGGTCAACCTGCCCGGCGGCGAGATCTTCGGCGCCCTGCAGTCCGGCGCCATCGACGCCACCGAGTGGGTCGGCCCCTACAACGACCTGGCCTTCGGCCTGCACCGCGTGGCCAAGCATTGCTACTACCCCGGCTGGCAGGAGCCCGGCCCCACGCTCGAGGCGATGGTGCACAAGCCCGCGTTCGATGCGCTCCCGGACGACCTGCAGGCCATCGTCGCCGACGCCTGCCAGGCCATCAACGACGACATGCTGGCCGAGTACACCGCCAGCAACCAGCAGGCGCTCGAGCAGCTGCGCGGCGAGCACGGCGTGGAGTTCCTGCCGCTGCCCGAGTCCGTGCTGGCGGCGCTGAAGCAGGCCTCGGAGGAGGTCCTGGAGGAGGTCGCGGCCTCGGATCCGTTCGCGCGCCGCGTGTTCGACTCCCAGCGCGCGTTCCAGCGCCAGGCCCAGGCCTGGCATGCGATCAGCGAAGAGGCCTACTACGCCGCGCGGCGCTGAGCGCCGGGCGGGCGGGTCGCGGCGCCGGGCCGCCGGCGCGCGGCTCAGCCGTAGAGCACGCCCGGCAGCCAGGTGGCCAGGCCCGGCACCAGCGCCAGCAGCCCCAGCATCAGCAGCTGCAGCGCGATGAAGGGCACCACGCCGCGGTAGAGCGCGGCGGTGTCGAGCCCCGGCGGCGCCACGCCCTTGAGGTAGAACAGCGCGAAGCCGAAGGGCGGGGTCAGGAAGCTGGTCTGCAGGTTCACCGCCAGCATCACGCCCAGCCAGACCGGGTCCACGCCCTGCATCAGCAGCGCGGGCGCCACCAGCGGCACCACGATCACCACGATCTCGATGAAATCGATCACGAAGCCCAGCGCGAACACCAGCGCCATCACCGCCAGCAGCTTGCCGGTGGTGCCGCCGGGGATCGCGTCGAGCGCGGCGTGCACCAGGTCGTCGCCGCCGAAGCCGCGGAACACCAGGCTCAGCACCGCCGCGCCGACCAGGATGGCGAACACCATCGCGGTGATCCGCAGCGAGGCCAGCGTGATGTCCCGCAGCGCGCGCGCGCCGAGCTGGCCGCGCAGCGCCGCCAGCGCCGCCGCGCCCGCGGCGCCCACCGCCGCGGCTTCGGTGGGGCTGGCCAACCCGGCCAGGATGGAGCCCAGCACCGCCAGCACCAGCGCCAGCACCGGCAGCGCGGCGCGCAGCAGGCGGCCGGCGCCGATCGCGGCGCCGTCGGCGTCGCGCGGCGCGGGCATCGCGGGCGCGCGCGCCGGCGAGCGCCACGCCACCCAACCCACCCACAGCCCGTAGAGCAGCACCAGGCCGAGCCCCGGCAGCAGGGCGCCGGCGAACAGGTCGGCCACGCCGATCGCCTCGGGCGCGAAGATCCCCTGGCGCAGCTGGGCCTGCTGCCAGGCGGTGCCGAGCTGGTCGGCCAGCAGCACCAGCACGATCGACGGCGGGATGATCTGGCCCAGGGTGCCGGCCGCCGCGATCACGCCGCCGGCGAGCTTCGGGTCGTAGCCGTGGCGCAGCATCACCGGCAGCGACACCAGGCCCATCGTCACCACCGCGGCGCCCACGATGCCGGTGCTCGCGGCCAGCAGCGCGCCCACCGCGAGCACGCCGAAGGCCAGCCCGCCGCGCGCGCGCCCGAACGCCGCGCCCACCGACTCCAGCAGGTCGGCCGCGAGCCGGCTGCGTTCGAGCACCACGCCCATGAACACGAACAGCGGGATCGCCAGCAGCGTGGCGTTGCCCATCAGCCCGAACACGCGGTTGGGGAAGGTCTCGAGCAGGCTGGCGTCGAACGCGCCGGCCCACCAGCCCAGCGCGGCCACCGCCAGCGACACGCCGCCGAGGGTGAACGCCACCGGGAAGCCGGCGGCCAGCGCGGACACCAGCGCCACCAGCAGCACCACCAGGAACACCGCCTGCAGGTCCATCAGCGCGGCGCCCCCGGCTCGGCCGGGCGCGGGCCGGCGGCGCCGCGCGCCACCGGCCAGGCGTGCAGCGCGCGCGCCAGGCCCTGCAGCGCCAGCAGGCCCAGCGCCAGCGGCGCCATCGCCTTGAGCAGCCACAGGTGCGGCAGCCCGCCGTCGCGCGAGCCCTCGGCCTGGGCCCAGCTCGCCGCCACGTAGTCCCAGCCGACCGCGATGCCGAAGCCGCACAGCGGCCACAGCAGCAGCGCGATGCCGGCCAGCTCGACCACGGCCCGCGCGCGCGGCGCGAGGCGCTCGCGCAGCACGTCCACGCGCACGTGGGCGTCGTGCTTGGAGGCGTAGGCCAGCCCGAGCAGGAAGGCGATGGCGTGCAGCCACAGCACCAGCTCCTGCAGCGCCACCGAGCCCCAGCCGGCGGCCGCGCGCGCCGCGACCAGCGCGAACGCCAGCGCCACGCAGCCCAGCAGCGCGAGCCCGGCCAGCGCGCCGCCGGCCTCGGCGAGCGCGTCGAGCGCGCGCGCAAGGCGGGGCAGGGCGGGCGGAGGCGCGGAGCGCGCGGCGCTCAGTTCCACTCGTAGAGCGTCCAGTACACCGGCGCCACCGGCTGCGAGCGGTCGCTGCCGTCGAGGCGGCCGTCGCCGTCGCTGTCGTGCAGCCAGTAGGCGGGGCCGCGGGTCGGGGTGATCTTCACCATCGTCAGCCGGCCGTTGACGCGGTACTCCTCGATGCGGTCGCCGTTCTCGCCTTCGACGATGCGCACCGTCGGCGCGGCGTCGGCGGCGGCCGCGTCGGGATGCTGCAGCTTCGGGGCGATCGGGGCCTCGTCGGCGGCGGCGGGCGCGGGCGCGGCGTCCTGCGCGGAGGCGCCGGCGGCCGCCGCGGCGAGCAGCGCGGCGAGCAGCAGCGGGGTGGAGGGCGGCAGGCGCATGGCGGGGGCTCCGGGCGCGGGCGGTCGGGCGGGAGCGCGAGGATCGCACCGCGTAGAATCGGCCGCCACCCCGCCGCCGGATGCCCCCCGATGTCCCGCCTCGTCCTGATCGACGGCTCGAGCTACCTCTACCGCGCCTTCCACGCCCTGCCGCCGCTGACCGGCCCGCACGGCCAGCCCACCGGCGCGCTGTTCGGCGTGGTCAACATGCTCCGGCAGACGCTCAAGGAGGCCCCGGACTACGCGGCCTTCGTCGTCGACGCGCCCGGCCCGACCTTCCGCGACGCGCTCTTCCCCGCCTACAAGGCGCAGCGCCCGCCGATGCCCGAGGACCTGCGCGCGCAGGTCGAGCCGATGATGGCCATCGTCGAGGCGCTGGGCTTCCCGATCCTGCGCGTGCCCGGCGTCGAGGCCGACGACGTGATCGGCACGCTGGCGCTCCGGGCCGCGGCCGAGGGCGTCGAGGTGGTGGTCAGCACCGGCGACAAGGACTTCGCCCAGCTCGTGCGCCCGGGCGTCACCCTGGTCAACACGATGACCCAGCAGCGGCTCGACGAGGCCGGCGTCGTCGAGAAGTTCGGCGTCGCGCCCGGGCGGATCGTCGACTACCTCGCGCTGATGGGCGACAGCGTCGACAACATCCCCGGCGTCGAGAAGTGCGGCCCGAAGACCGCGGCGAAGTGGCTGGCCGAGCACGGCTCGCTCGACGGCGTGATGCAGGCCGCGCCGGCGATGGGCGGCAAGATCGGCGAGCACCTGCGCGCCGCGCTCGAGCGCCTGCCGCTCAACCGCACCCTGGTGACGATCAAGACCGACGTGGCGCTCGAGCAGGGCCCGACCCAGCTCAAGCTGCGTCCACGCGACGAGGCCGCGCTGCGCGCGCTCTACGTCGAGCACGGCTTCACCGCGGGCCTGCGCGAGCTGGGCGGCGGCGATGCCGGCGCCGCGGCGGCCCCCGCCAGCGCCGCCGACCGCGGCGAGGCCCCCAAGGGCTACGCCCGCACCCCCGCGCCCGACGAGGCGCCGGACCCCGCCTGGGCCGCGACGGGCGAGTACCAGCTGGTGCTCGACGCCGCCACCCTCGCCGAGTGGGTGGCGCGCGCGCGCGCCGCCGAGGTGCTGGCGATCGACACCGAAACCGACAGCCTCGACGCCCTGCGCGCGCGGCTGGTGGGCATCAGCCTGTGCGTCGAGCCCTTCCGCGCCTGCTACATCCCGGTGGGCCACGACTACCCGGGCGCGCCGGCGCAGCTGCCGCTCGCGGACGTGGTCGCCGCGCTGCGCCCGCTGCTCGAGGACCCCGCGCTGCCCAAGGTGGGGCAGAACGGCAAGTACGACCTGCACGTGCTGCGCCGGCACGGCATCGACGTGCGCGGCTACGCGCACGACACGATGCTCGAGAGCTTCGTGCTCAACTCCACCGCCACCCGCCACGACATGGACTCGCTGGCCAAGCGCTACCTCGGCTATGCGCCGATCCCCTACGAGCAGGTGGCCGGCAAGGGCGCCAAGCAGATCGCCTTCTCGCAGGTGGCGCTCGACGACGCCTGCGCCTACGCGGCCGAGGACGCCGACGTGACCCTGCGCCTGCACCGCGTGCTGCACGCGCGGCTGCAGGCCGAGCCCACGCTCGAGCGGGTCTACCGCGAGATCGAGATGCCGCTGGTGCCGGTGCTGGCGCGGATGGAGGCCGCCGGCATCGCGATCGACGCCGCCGAGCTCAAGCGCCAGTCCAGCGACCTCGGCGCGCGCATGCTCGCGGCCCAGCAGCAGGCCTACGCGCTGGCCGGCCGGCACTTCAACCTCGACAGCCCCAAGCAGCTGCAGGCGCTGCTGTTCGACGAGCTGAAGCTGCCGGTGGTGGTGAAGACCCCCACCGGCCAGCCCTCCACGAACGAGGAGGCGCTGGAGGCCATCGCCGACCAGCACGCGCTGCCGGCGCTGATCCTCGAGTACCGCGGCCTGGCCAAGCTGCGCGGCACCTACACCGACAAGCTGCCCGAGGCCATCCACCCCGACACCGGCCGCGTGCACACCAGCTACCACCAGAGCGGCGCGGCCACCGGCCGGCTGTCCTCGAGCGACCCGAACCTGCAGAACATCCCGATCCGCACCGAGGACGGCCGCCGCATCCGGCGCGCGTTCGTGGCCCCGCCGGGCCGCCGCATCGTGGCGCTGGACTACTCGCAGATCGAGCTCAGGATCATGGCCCACCTCAGCGGCGACCCGGGCCTGCTGCGCGCCTTCGCCGCCGGCGAGGACGTGCACCGCGCCACCGCGGCCGAGGTGTTCGGCAAGCCGCTGGGCGAGGTCGGCGGCGACGAGCGCCGCGCCGCCAAGGCGATCAACTTCGGGCTGATGTACGGCATGAGCGCCTTCGGCCTGGCCAAGCAGCTCGGCGTGGGCCGCGGCGAGGCGGCCGACTACATCGCGCTGTACTTCAACCGCTACCCGGGCGTGCGCGACTACATGGACCGCATCCGCGAGCAGGCGCGCGCGCAGGGCTACGTCGAGACCGTGTCCGGCCGGCGCCTGTACCTCAACGACATCCACGCCCGCTCGCAGGGCCTGCGCCAGGGCGCCGAGCGCGCGGCGGTGAACGCGCCGATGCAGGGCACGGCGGCCGACGTCATCAAGCGCGCGATGATCGCGGTGGACGCCTGGCTGGCCGCCGAGGGCCGCGGCGAGCGCGCCCGCCTGCTGCTGCAGGTGCACGACGAGCTGGTGTTCGAGTGCGACGAGGCCTTCGTGCCGGTGCTGGTGGACGAGGTCCGCGCGCTGATGCAGGGCGCGGCCTCGCTCGACGTGCCGCTGCTGGTCGAGGCCGGGGTCGGACTGAACTGGGACGAGGCCCACTGAGCGGCGCCGGTGGCGGCGCGTGACCGATCCTGCGATTAAGTTCCACGAGTCGCGTTCCACGCGCGGCCGCGCAACGCATCACCGTCCGGGACGGGGCTCGACGCGCGTCGGACGGGGTCGGATCCGCACCGCGGGTTTCTCCTGACACGCCTTTGAATTCAATGGCTTGTGACGGATTTGGCGCCGCGTAATGAATGCTTCCTGAACCCTTTCCCGGGACCGTGCTGGCCTTCACGTACCGTTAGGTTATCCGGTGTTGAACTGCACCCCGTCGGATGCAACGTCCGACCTCGGATCCACCAGCCCGCTCCCCCGGGCCGGATCCCGGGAAGCAGTCCCTCCCCAGACTGGCTTCCTCCCCCCGACCCCGCCGGCGCCCCCCTCGCCGGCGGGGTTTTCTTTTGGGCGCCCGGCGACGCCCGCCCGGACGGCCCGCTCAGCCGGCCTCGCCCAGCCAGTCGCGCGGGCGCAGCCAGTCCGCCAGCGCGGCCTCCTCGCTGCCGTCCTCGGGCCGGTACTGGTACTCGAAGCGCACCCGCGGCGGCAGGCTCATCAGGATCGACTCGGTGCGCCCGCCGCTCTGCAGGCCGAACAGCGTGCCGCGATCGAACACCAGGTTGAACTCGACGTAGCGGCCGCGGCGGTAGAGCTGGAACTCGCGCTCGCGCTCGCCCCAGGCGTCGTCGCGGCGGCGCGCCACGATCGGCAGGTAGGCGTCGAGGAAGGCGTCGCCCACCGCGCGCTGGTAGCCGAAGGCCGCGTCCCAGCCGCCCTCGCTGAAGTCGTCGAAGAACAGCCCGCCCACGCCGCGGGTCTCGCCGCGGTGCTTGAGGACGAAGTACTCGTCGCACCAGGCCTTGTGCGCGGCGTAGCGCGCCTCGCCGCCGTGCGCCACGGCCACGTCGCGGGCCACGCGGTGCCAGTGCAGCACGTCCTCGCGGACCGGGTAGAAGGGCGTGAGGTCGAAGCCGCCGCCGAACCACCACACCGGCTCGCCCTCGGCCGGGCGGGCCTCGAACACGCGCACGTTCATGTGGGTGGTGGGGATGCGCGGGGAGCGCGGGTGGAACACCAGCGACACGCCCGCCGCGCGCCAGGGCGCGCCGGCGAGCTGCGGGCGGTGCTGGGTGGCCGAGGGCGGCAGGCGGGTGCCGTGCACCTCCGAGAAGCCGATCCCGGCCTGCTCGAACACCGCGCCCTCCTTCATCACCCGCGAGCGGCCGCCGCCGCCCTCCGCGCGCGTCCAGGCGTCCTCGGCGAAGCGGCCCTCGCCGTCGCAGGCCTCCAGCGCGGTACAGATGCGATCCTGCAGGCCGCGCAGGTAGGCGGTGACGTCCTCGAAGCCGCTCACTCCGCCGGCTCCGCCAGCACGTCGCGCGCCGAGGCCGGGGCGTCGGGGCCGATGGTGCGCTCGAACAGCTCGTAGATCCGGCGGTACTGGTCGTGCCAGCTCTCCGGGTGCTGGTAGGCGTGGCGCTCCAGCGGGTAGCTGGCCAGCTCCCAGCGCGGCTTGCCCAGCTCGATCAGGCGCTGCGCCAGCCGCACGGAGTCCTGGTAGAAGACGTTGTCGTCGATCATGCCGTGGGCGATCAGCAGGTGGCCGCGCAGGCCCTCGGCGTGCTCGATCGGCGAGCTGGTGCGGTAGGCCTCGGGCGCCAGCTCGGGGGTGTCGAGGATGTTCGAGGTGTACTCGTGGTTGTACATGCGCCAGTCGGTGACCGGGCGCAGCGCCGCGCCGGCGACGAAGCGGTCGGGCGCGTTGAACATCGCCATGAAGGCCATGAACCCGCCGTAGCTGCCGCCGTAGATGCCCACCCGCGCCGGGTCGGCCTGGTGTTCCGCGGCCAGCCAGTCGATGCCGTCGAGGTAGTCGCGCAGCTCGGGCGTGCCCATCCGGCGGTAGATCGCGGTGCGCCAGTCGCGGCCGTAGCCGGCGGAGGCGCGGAAGTCGAGGTCGAGCACGAGGTAGCCGCGCTCCACCAGCAGCTGGTGGAACATCTGCTCGCGGAAGTACACCGGGAAGCGCGCGTGCACGTTCTGCAGGTAGCCCGCGCCGTGGACGAACATCACCACCGGGTAGCGGCGGCCGGGCTCGAGCGTCCCGGGCCGGTAGAGCTTGCCCCAGATCGTGCCCGCGCCGTCGCTGGAGGGCACCTGCACGATGCGCGGCGCCAGCCACGTGCGCGCGCGGTAGTCGGCCGTGCGGGTGTCGGTGAGCTGGCGCGCGCCGGCGCCGTCGACGCCGACCACGTGCAGCTGCGCGGGGACGTGCGGGGAGGACGCGCGCACGGCCAGGCGGCGGCCGTCGGGCGAGGGCGCGAACGACTCCACGCCGTCGAGCGCGGTGATCTCGCGCACCTCGCCGCCGGCCACCGGCACCTCGCAGACCTCGTAGTCGCCGGGCCACGCGCGGTTGCACAGGAACCACAGCCGCGCGCCGTCGGGCGAGGCCGCCACCTCGCTGGTCTCCCAGCGGCCCTGGGTCAGCGCGCGCGGGCGCGGGCTGCGCGCCGTGGCGTCCACCACGTACAGGTGCGAATAGCCGGTGTGCTCGCTCAGCAGCCACAGCGAGCGGCCGTCGGGCAGCCAGCCGGACTCGTTGAAGGCCCAGTTGATCCAGCCCGGGTCGGTGAGGCGGTGCAGCGGGCGCAGCGCGGCGCGCTCGCCGGCCGCGGCGGGATCGAGCACGGCGATCCAGCGGTCCTTGTTGTCGACGCTGCGCAGGGTGACGGCGGCCAGCGTGCCGGCGTCGTTCCAGCGCACGCCCTCCACGCGCACCGGGCGCTGGCCCTCGAGCGCGGGCAGGCCGGCGGCCGCGCGGTCGGCGGCCAGCGGGTCGGTCGCGATGCCGGGCAGCGCGTCGAGCGACACCTCGCGCACCTGGCCGCCGGCCAGCGCGACCAGGCGCAGCGACTGGCCGGCGGGCGGGTTGCGGCCGACGCGGGTGCGCACGTCCTCCATGTCCTCGTAGCCCGACTCGGTGACGTAGCGCGGCATCTGGCCCGCGCGGCCGGCGTCGGCGCCCTCGGGCTCGACGACGGCCACCACGTGGGTCAGCGCCGGCGACAGCGCCTGCGCCTGCAGCGACAGCCCGGCGCCGAGGTATACCGGCGCCGCGGCGCGGCCGGGATCGGCGGCGCGGCGGGCCTCGGCGGCCTCGCGCGCGGCCTCGCGGGCCGCGCGCTCGCGGGCCAGCGTCGCGATCAGGCGCAGCTGGTGCTCGCGCAGCGCGTCGGCCGCCGGCGGCGCCGCGGGGTCGTCGCCGGTGCGCAGCTGCGCGACCGTGGCCAGCGCCCCGCCGCCGGGGGCGGCGTGCAGCCAGTCCTCGCCGCGCCGGAACACCACGCCGCCGGTGGTGGCGAAGGCCACGTCGGCCTCCTCCTCGGCGCTGCGGGTGAGCGCCTCGAGGCGGCCGTCGGCGAGGTGGCGCACGAACACGTCACCGTCGCGCACGAAGGCGGCGCGCCCGCGCGCCCCGTCGAACACCGGCGCCGCGCCGTCGACCGCGGCCAGCGCGGCGTCGTCCAGGCGCAGCGACTCGCCGCCGTCGGCGCCCACGCGCCAGGTGTCGCGCACCGGCGAGCCCTCGCGCTTGAGCAGGTAGTGCAGCTGCGCGCCGTCGAGGCTCCACCAGGCCAGCTCGACCGGCGGGCCGATCCAGTCCGGATGCGCCATCGCCTGCCGGAGGTCGAGCGCCGGCGGCGTGGCGGCGGGGGCATCGGCGGCGTCGACGGCCGCGGCGGCGGGCGCCGCGGCGAGGGCGGCCGCCAGGGCCAAGACGAGGGGGTGGCGCATGCGCGGGCTCCGGCAGGGGGGCGAAAGGCGCCAAGCCTAGCAAGCGCGCGGCTTTCCCCGCCCCCCCGATCAGGCGACAATCCCGGCGGATCGGGCCTTCGCCCGCCAGCGCGCCCCACGACCGAATGATCGCCCACGTCTACAAGAGCCTCCGCCAGGCCGATGCCTACCTGTACCTGCGCGCGCGCGACGCCTTCGAGCTCGTGCCCGAGGCGGTGTCGGCGCGGCTCGGCGAGCTGGCCTTCGTGCTCGAGGTGGCGCTGACCCCGGAGCGGCGCCTGGCGCGCGTGGACGCCGCGCTGGTGCGCGAGGCGCTCGCCGGCCCGGGCTGGTTCGTGCAGCTGCCGCCGACGGCGCCGCCGCCGGAGCGCGCGGATGGCTGAGGCCGGGCCGCGCAAGTGGGCCCGCGGCCTCGCCGCGCTCGCCGCCGCCGTCGCGCTCGCCGGGCTGCCCGCGTGGCGGCCGCTGGCGTGGCTGCTGCCGGGCCTGCTGCTGGCGCAGCCGCTGTTCGCGCTCGGCGTGGCCTGGCTGCGCGGCACCCGGCTCGGCCCCGACCGCCTCGACCGCGGCCTGCGCGACGCGGTCGCGATGGCGCTGATGTGGGCCGCCGCGGTGGGCCTGATGGCCCTGCTGGCGGCCTGGCCGCTGCAGGCGCTGCGCGCCACCGGCTCGCTCGCCTCGGCGCTGGGCCTCTCGTTCTGCCTCGGGCTGTGGCTGGTGATGGCCTGGCGCAGCTGGCCGGCGTTCGGCCTGGCCGCGCGCCAGGGCGGCGGGCTGGCCGCGCTGGCCGCGGCGCCCGGCGCGCACGCGGCCGACGCCCGCGGCCTCGCGCTGGCGCTGCTGCTCGCGCTGCCGGTGGGCCTCGGGCTGGCCGCGGCCTGGCCGGGCCTGCTCGACGCCGACGTGCAGCGGCAGGTCCTGCTCGCCCACCTGGTGCTGGCGCCGCTGGTGCACCTCGCGCTCAACCGCCACGGCGAGCCGCCGCCGCTGCCCGCGCTGCTGCCCGAACTCGAGCCGGAGCCCGAGGCCGAGCGCCTGCCCAGCGGCGCGCCCGAGGGCCTGGCCGATCCCGACGAGCGCCTGTACGCCGCCGCGCGCAGCGGGCGCGTCGACGCCGCGCTGTCGGCGCTCGAGGACGGCGCCGACCCGCACGCGCTGCCGATCGCCGGCGACCGCGACCAGCGCACGCTGGCGATGCTGGCGGCGGTGCTGGTCGACCTGCGCCTGCTGCGCGAGCTGATCCGCCTCGGCGTCGACCTCAACCTGCGCCACGGCGGCCTGACCCCGCTGCTCGCGGCCACCCGCGACTCCTGGCACGGCCGCACCGAGGCGGTGATGACCCTGCTGGCGAACGGCGCCGACCCGCGCCTGACCGACGGCGAGGGCCAGACCCCGCTGCACCACGCCGCGCGCAGCACCGATCCCGGCGTCGCCGCGCTGCTGCTCGACGCCGGCGCCCAGCTCGAGGCGCTCGACGCCGAGGGCTGGAGCCCGCTCGGCATCGCCTGCCTGGCCGGCAACTGGCGGCTGGCGAAGTTCCTGATCGAGCGCGGCGCGAAGCCCGAGCCCGCGAACGGCCAGCCGGCCCTGCTCGCCGCCGCGTCCGGCGAGGACGACCCGGCCGGCGTGCAGCTGCTGCTGCGCCACAAGGCCAAGGTCGACGCGCGCGGCGCGGGCGGCCGCAGCGCGCTGCTCGCCGCCGCCGCCGCCGGCAACGCCGAGGTGCTGGGCGCGCTGCTGCAGGCGCACGCCGATGCCGGCGGCCGCGACCACGCCGGCCTCGCGCCGCTGCTCGAGGTGGCCCGCGGCGGCCACGAGGCCTGCCTCGTGCGCCTGGCCGCGGCCCAGCCCGATCCGGCCTGCGCGGATGCGCGCGGCGCGAACGCGCTGCTGCACGCGGTGGCCAACCCCGGCGTCGAGCCGGGCTTCATCCGCCGCCTGCTCGAGCTCGGCGTCGACCCGCGCCAGCCCGACGCGGACGGCCGCACCGCGGTCGACGCCGCGGTGGCGCTGGGCCGCTGGCGCCTCGTGGTCGCGCTCGATCCCACCCATCCGCTGCCCTCCAGCGTCAGCGAGGACCTCGCCGCCGGCCCGCGCGAGCGCACCCCGCGCGAGCTGCTGCGCGACGCGCTCGCCGAGCGCCGCTTCGATGCCGCCGAGGACCTCGTGGCGCTGGCCGCCGGCGGCGGCATCGACCCGCCATCGGCCAGCACCCTGCTGCTGGAGTTCGCCGCCGAGGGCGACGCCGACGCCTGGGACTGGCTGCTCGGCCACGGCGTGCGCGCCGACCTGCCGCTGCGCGAGGGCGACACGGTGGTGTTCCACCTGCTCGACCGCGGCGGCGTCGGCGCGCCCGCGCTGTGGCGGCTGTGCGAGCGGGGCGTGTCGCCGGCCGGCCGCGGCGGCCTGGCCCGCTACCTCGCCGCCTGCCTCGCCGGCGAACACACCTCGCGCGGCCACGAGCAGCTGGCGCTGGCCCTGCTCGAGCGCGGCGCCGATCCGTTCGCCGCGGCGGGCGAGGGCGAGCTGCCGCTGGCGCTGGCGGTGCGGCTGGGCTGGATGCGCCTCGCCGGGCAGCTGCTGGCGATGGGCGTGGACCCCAACCGCCGCGACGCGCGCGGCATGGGCCCGCTGCACCTGGCCTGCCAGCTGGGCCGCGAGGCCGCGGTGCGCCTGCTGGTGCGCCACGGCGCCTCGCCCGAGCTGGCCTCGGCCGACGGCCAGACCCCGCTCGGCATCGCGCTCAGCGCGGGCCGGCGCGACCTCTCGGCCTGGCTGGAGTGGCGCGGCTGGAAGCTGCCGGCGCGCGCGCTGCGCCCGGGCGACCTGCCCGCGGCCGCGATCGCCGGCGACGCCGACGCGGTGCGCCGCCTGGTCGAGCTGGGCCTGCCGGTGGACGCGGTGGACTCGCAGGGCTGCAGCGCGCTGCTGCGCGCCTCCGGCGGCGGCCACGAGGCGGTGGTCGAGCGCCTGCTCGCCGCCGGCGCCGACACCGCGCTGGCCGCGCGCACCGGCGCCACCCCGCTGAGCGCGGCGGTGAGCATGCGCCACGCCGGCATCGTCGACCGCCTGCTCGGGGCCGGCGCGGCGGTCGACCTGGCCCTGCCCGGCGGCGTCACCCCGCTGATGCTGGCCGCGGCGCTGGGCCTGCCCGAACTCGCCGGCCGCCTGCTCGCGCACGGCGCCGACGTGCACGCGCGCGACGCCCAGGGCCTGGGCCCGCTGCACTGCACGGCGCTGTACGCCTTCCAGGCCCGCGACCGCCAGCGCGTGCTGGCGCTGTTCGACTTGCTGCTGCTGGCCGGCGCCGAGCCCGACCTGGCGAGCGGCTCGGGCCAGACCCCGCTGCTGCTGCTGCTCGGCGCGCGCGCCGAGGCCGGCACCGCCTGCGAGGAGGAGGTGCTGCTGGCGGCGCTGGAGCGCCTGCTGCAGGAGGACGTGACCCTGGACGCCGCCGAGCAGCGCGGCTTCACGCCGCTGCACCTGGCGGCGCTGCACGGCCTGCTGCGCGTGGTCCAGCGCCTGCTGCGCGAGGGCGCCGACCGTGGCCGCCGCGACGCGCTCAACCGCACCCCGCACGAGATCGCGGTGCTGCGCGGCTTCGTCGACGTGGCCGCGGAGTTCGAGCCGGGCCGCGGCGGCGCCGGCTCGCCCTCGTTCGCGCGCTTCCTGCGCGAGCGCGAGTAGCGCGCGGCCTCAGCCCGCGCGCGGGGCGTCGTCGTCGCCGGCGCGCGGGCCCGCGTCGCGCTCCGCCTCGCGGTCGGCGTCGAACAGCTCGGCCAGCGCGCGCCGCGCCTCCTTCGCCGAGGCCACCAGGGCCGCGTCGTCGTCGTAGAACAGGTGCTGCTCGCGCAGCAGCTGCTCGTCGTGCGCGCGGAAGCGCGCCACGTCGCGCGCGGCCTGCTCCTCCGCGACGCCGAGCGCCTGCATCACCAGGCGGCCCATCTCGAGGCTGGAGTGGAAGGTCTCGCGGGTGACCTCGGCGCCGAGGTCCATCAGCGCGAAGGCGTGCTGGCGGTTGCGCGCGCGGGCGAACACCTTCAGGTGCGGGTACATGTGCTTGACCACGCGCGCGGTGCGCAGGTTGGCCTCGGGGTCGTCGGTGGTGACCACGAACACCTCGGCGCGCTCGGCGTGCGCGGCGCGCAGCAGCTCGGGCCGGGCCGGGTCGCCGTAGTAGATCTTGCTGCCGAAGCGGCGCGAGAAGTCGACCTGCTCGGCGCTGTTCTCGAGCGCGGTGTAGGGGATGCGCGCGGCGGTGAGCAGGCGGCCGACGATCTGCCCCACGCGGCCGAAGCCGGCGATGATCACCCGCGGGTGCTCGTGGTCGATCGCGTCCTCGGGCCGCGCGTCCTTGGCCTCGGGGTGCTCGACCAGCCAGCGCGACACCGCCAGCAGCACCAGCGGCGTGGCGCCCATCGACAGGCCGACGATCGCCACCAGCAGGTCGCGCTCCGGCGCCGCCAGCAGGCCCGCGCGCATCGCCTCGGCGAACACCACGAACGCGAACTCGCCGCCCATCGACAGCACCGTGGCCAGCATCAGCGATTCGCGCACGCGCAGGCCGGCGGCGCGGCCCACCAGCATCAGCAGCCCGCCCTTCACCACGATCAGGCCGAGCACGCCGATCGCCACGACGCCGGGCTCGGACGCGATCCGGCCGAGGTCGATGCTCATGCCCACGGCCATGAAGAACAGGCCCAGCAGCAGGCCCTTGAAGGGCTCGATGTGCGACTCGAGCTCGTGGCGGAACTCGCTGTCGGCCAGCAGCACGCCGGCGATGAAGGCGCCCAGGCCCATGCTCAGGCCGGCCTGCTGCATCAGCCAGGCGTTGCCGGCCACCACCAGCAGCGCCGCGGCGGTGAACACCTCCACCGAGCGCGCGCGCGCGACGACCCGGAACAGCTGGCGCAGCACGAAGCGGCCGCCGACGATCACCAGCGCGATGATCGCCACCGCCTTGAGCACCGCCGCGCCGCTGGGCGCCGGCTGCCCGGCCGCGGCCGCCGCGCCCAGCAGCGGGATCGCGGCCAGCAGCGGGATCGCGATGATGTCCTGGAACAGCAGGATGGCGAACGCGACCCGCCCGTAGCGGTGGCCGATCTCGCGGCGCTCGCCGAGCAGCTGCAGGCCCACCGCGGTCGACGACAGCGCCAGGCCGATGCCCAGCACCAGCGCGGCCTTCCAGTGGCTGCCCAGCCACAACAGCAGGCCGCCCAGCGCCAGCGCGCTCAGGCCCACCTGCAGGCCGCCGATGCCGAACACCTGGCGGCGCATCACCCACAGCCGCGGCGGCGAGAGCTCGAGGCCGATGATGAACAGCAGCATCACCACGCCGAACTCGGCGAAGGCCAGCGGCGTCTCGGGGTCGGTGACCATCGCGAAGCCGTCCGGGCCGATCGCGACGCCGGCGGCGAGGTAGCCGAGCACCGCGCTCAGGCCGAGGTGCCGGAACAGCGGCACCGCGACGACGGCGGCGACGAGGAAGACGAGGGCGAGGTCGAGGAAGCCGTGGGCGTGCATGGGGCGGAGTATGCCGCGCCGGGCGCCCGCGTCGCCCGCCCGGCGGGCCTGATCGCCCGCGCATCGCCCGGCGCCCGTCGCGGTGGCGCCGCGCGGCCCCGGCTGGTGCAAGCTCGGCCCCCCGCCCGCGCCCCCGCGCGACGCCATCACCCCCGAGGCCCGCCATGCGCCTGCGTTCCCCGTCCGCCGCCGCCGTCCCATCCCCCGCCGCCCCGGCGCGGCGCGCCCTCCTCGCGTCCGCCGCGGCGCTGCTGCTCGCGGCCCTCGCCGCCATGGTGCCGGCCCGCGCGCAGGACGCCGCCGGCCTGCCCGAGGCCTACATCGCGGTGCAGACCGGCCGCCTGCAGATCGACGCCAGCGGCCAGGTGCGCGACGTGCGCTTCGACCAGGCCATCCCCGCCGTGGATGGCCGCCTGCGCGACCGGATCCTGGCCTGGCGCTTCGAGCCGGTGCGCGAGGGCGGCGCGCCGGTGGCGGCCGAGACCCGGGTGCGGCTGCGGCTGTCCGCGGTGACCCGCGGGCAGGCCGCCGACATCCGCCTCGACCAGGTCGACTTCGTGGCCCCGGACGGCGGCCGCCAGCCGTCGGGCCGCGGCGTGCCGCGCCTGCCCACCGAGGTGATCGAGGCCAACGCCCAGGGCGTGGTCGAGCTCGTGCTGGAGCTGGGCGCGGACGGCCGCGTGCTGCGCGCCGCGCCGGTGCGGGTGCGGCTCACCGCCGATGCGCTGCGCGAGGATCGCCACGCGCGCCGCGACCACCTGGCCCGGCTGCTCGGCGACGCCTACGCGCAGCAGGCGCTGGCGTGGAGCTATCCGATCGCCGCCGCGGGCCCGCCGCAGGCCGCGCTGCGCCGGCTGCGGGTGCCGGCCGAGATCACCCTGCAGCAGGTCGCGCCGGGCCAGCGCCGGCCGCCGCCGCCCTTCCTCGGCCCGGCCTGGCGGCGGGTGGTGCCGGTGGACCTCGCCGCGCCGGGCTGGGCCAGCGCCTCGCTGCCGGCCGGCGCCGAGGCCACGCTGTCGGACACCGGCGCGCTGCCCGACGCGCGCATCCGCAAGCTCGGCGGCGCCGGCACCGGCGCGCTCTGAGCGCGCCGGCCCCGCAACGACGAAGGCCCCGCTCGCGCGGGGCCTCCGTGTCTCGCCTCGACGGGGATCGCGACGCGCCTCAGCGCTTCATGAACCCGAAGAACTCCTCGTTGGTCTTGGTGTTCTTCATCTTGTCGAGCAGGAACTCGATCGCGGCCAGCTCGTCCATCGGGTGGATGAGCTTGCGCAGGATCCAGATCTTCTGCAGCAGGTCGGCGTCGATCAGCAGCTCCTCGCGGCGGGTGCCGGAGCGGTTGATGTTGATCGCCGGGTAGACGCGCTTCTCGGCGATGCGGCGATCCATGTGGACCTCCATGTTGCCGGTGCCCTTGAACTCCTCGTAGATCACCTCGTCCATCTTCGAGCCGGTCTCGACCAGCGCGGTGGCGATGATGGTCAGCGAGCCGCCCTCCTCGACGTTGCGGGCCGCGCCGAAGAAGCGCTTCGGGCGGTGCAGCGCGTTGGCGTCCACGCCGCCGGTGAGCACCTTGCCGGAGCTCGGCACGACGGTGTTGTAGGCGCGGGCGAGGCGGGTGATCGAGTCGAGCAGGATCACCACGTCCTTCTTGTGCTCGACCAGGCGCTTGGCGCGCTCGATCACCATCTCGGCGACCTGCACGTGGCGCGCGGCCGGCTCGTCGAAGGTCGAGCTGATGACCTCGCCGCGCACGGTGCGCTGCATCTCGGTGACTTCCTCGGGCCGCTCGTCGATGAGCAGCACGATCAGGTGCACCTCGGGGTGGTTGTGGATGATCGCCTGGGCGACGTTCTGCATCAGCATCGTCTTGCCCGCCTTGGGCGGGGAGACGATCAGGCCGCGCTGGCCCTTGCCGATCGGGCTCATCAGGTCGATCACGCGGCCGGTGATGTCCTCGCTCGAGCCGTTGCCGCGCTCGAGCTTGAAGGCCTTGCGCGGGAACAGCGGGGTGAGGTTCTCGAACAGGACCTTGTTCTTCGACGCCTCCGGCGGCTCGCCGTTGATGGTGTCGACCTTCTGCAGCGCGAAGTAGCGCTCGCCGTCCTTGGGGTTGCGGATGCGGCCCCAGATCTCGTCGCCGGTGCGCAGGTTGAAGCGGCGGATCTGCGAGGGCGAGATGTAGACGTCGTCCGGGCCGGCCAGGTAGCTGGCCTCGGCGCCGCGCAGGAAGCCGTAGCCGTCGGGCAGGATCTCGAGCACGCCGTCCACCGCGACGCCGTCGCCGTGGCGGGTGAGCACCTTGAGCAGGGTGAAGATGACGTCCTGCTTGCGCAGGCGGGCCACCGCGTCGCCGATGCCGAGCGCGTCGGCGATCTCGAGCAGCTTCCAGGCCTGCATGCGCTTGAGGTCGCCGAGGCTGTACTGCGGGAAGTTCGGCGGCAACGGGGGCAGCGGCTGGCGCGAGGACTCGCGGTCGTCGCGGTCGTCGTCGTCGTCGCGGGGACGGCCGCCGCCCTGCTGCTGGCCGCCGCCGCCACCGCCACCACCGCCACCACCGCCGCGCGCGGCGCGCTCGGCGCGCTCGCGCTCGCGGCGCTCGCGGAAGCGTTCGCGACGGCTCTTGCGGCCTTCGCGCTGGGCCTGGGTGCCGCCTTCGCCGCCGCCGTCCTCGCCGCCATCGCCGTCGCCGTCACCGCCGGCGTCGCCGTCGGAGGAGGGCGCGGCCTGCTGGGGCTGGCGCGGGGGGCGCGGGGCGTCCTGGGCCGGGGCGGAGGCCTCGGCGGTCGGGGCCTGCGGGGCGGGCGTGGAGGCCTCGGTGGCCGGCGCGGAGGCCGTCACCGGCGCGTCGGCGGCCGCGTTCGCGGTGGCCTCGGTGCTGGGCTTGGGGGCGCGCGCACGCGGCGCACGCTTCTCGGCAGGCGGGCTGCCGGATTCGGATTCGATGTCGGACACGGGTCACACCTCGCAGTCGCGAGTGTCGGAAAGGGCGTCGGGATACAACCGAGGGCGGATCGGTGGGGTGCCGCGGAGGGGCTGCGGCGTTCCAGCCGGGGCGTGCGGCGCAGGGAGCACCGGAGAGGTGCTGGGCCGTTCGCGGGGGTGACGCTATCACCGCGACGGCGGCCGCGGCAAGCGCGGCGGGGCCGGCGAGGCGCCGCCGGACCCGGGGGCCGGCGGCGGCGGCGGGGCTCAGAGCCCGGAGTCGACCAGCTTGGCGAGGCGCTGCTTCATGTCCGGCGGCACGCCCATCTGGGTGCCGACCGGCTTGCCGTCCTTGAACAGGATCAGCGTGGGCAGGCCGCGGATCTGGAACTGGCGCGCGGTCTGCGGGTTGTGGTCGACGTTGACCTTGGCGATCTTGGCGCGGCCGGCGTAGGCCGTGGCCATCTCGTCGAGCATCGGCGCGATGGCCTTGCACGGGCCGCACCACTCGGCCCAGAAATCGACGAGCACCGGCTCGCTGGACTGGAGGACCTGGGCGTCGAAGTCGGCGTCGCCGACATGCAGGATCTTGTCGCTCACGCGTGGCTCCTGGGGGGCTGGGCCCACCGGCCGGGCGCCGGGGCGCCGGGGGGCGGGCAGGAAGGGGGCTGGCTGATCGGGTAGACTTGGGCGCCGGCCGCGGATCTCAAGCCCGCGCCAGGCCCGATGGCCCGCAGTGTGCGGTGCCGGGTCCGGGCGCGCAAGCGCGGCCCGCGTGGTGCGCCGAAGCGGGCGCGCCGCCCCTTCCGCAAAGTTCGGCCGCGGCCCCGCCGCGCCCTTGGATGCCCATGAACGACTCCATCTCCGACACCGACACCCCGGCCACCGCCGAGGCCGAGGCGCCCGTCGCCGCCGGCTCGAAGCCGCTGACCGACGTCGCCTTCGACACCTTCGACCTGCACCCGAGCCTGCTGGCCGGCCTGCAGGCCGCCGGCTTCACCTTCTGCACCCCGATCCAGGCCCTGACCCTGCCGATCGCGCTGTCCGGCCGCGACGTCGCCGGCCAGGCCCAGACCGGCACCGGCAAGACGCTGGCCTTCCTGGTCGCGCTGATCAACCGCCTGCTCAAGCAGCCCGCGCTGGCCGACCGCAAGCCCGAGGACCCGCGCGCCCTGATCCTGGCGCCGACCCGCGAGCTGGCGATCCAGATCCACAAGGACGCGGTGAAGTTCGGCTCCGACCTCGGCCTGAAGTTCGCGCTGGTGTACGGCGGCGTCGACTACGACAAGCAGCGCGAGCTGCTGCAGAAGGGCGTCGACGTCATCATCGCCACCCCGGGCCGCCTGATCGACTACGTCAAGCAGCACCGCGTGGTGTCGCTGCACGCCTGCGAGGTCTGCGTGCTCGACGAGGCCGACCGCATGTTCGACCTCGGCTTCATCAAGGACATCCGCTTCCTGCTGCGCAAGATGCCGGCCTGCACCACCCGCCAGACCCTGCTGTTCTCGGCCACGCTGAGCCACCGCGTGCTCGAGCTGGCCTACGAGCACATGAACGAGCCCGAGAAGCTCGTCGTCGAGACCGATTCGGTCACCGCCGACCGCGTGCGCCAGGTGCTCTACCTCCCGGCCAACGAGGAGAAGATCCCGCTGCTGATCGGCCTGCTCTCGCGCCGCGACGCCGCGCGCACCATGGTGTTCGTGAACACCAAGGTCTGGGTCGAGAAGGTGGCCCGCGCGCTCGACCGCGCCGGCTTCCGCGTCGGCGTGCTCTCGGGCGACGTGCCGCAGAAGAAGCGCGAGAGCCTGCTGGCGAAGTTCCAGCGCGGCGAGCTCGAGGCGCTGGTCGCCACCGACGTGGCCGCCCGCGGCCTGCACATCGACGGCGTCAGCCACGTCTTCAACTTCGACCTGCCCTACGACGCGGAGGACTACGTCCACCGCATCGGCCGCACCGCGCGCCTCGGCGCCGAGGGCGACGCGATCAGCTTCGCCTGCGAGCTCTACGCGATGAGCCTGCCGGACATCGAGACCTACATCGGGATGTCGATCCCGCGCGAGCCGGTCACCACCGAGCTGCTCACCGCGATCCCGCGCCCGGGCCGCGCCCCGAGCGTGGCCGGCGACGGCGGCGAGACCGACGACTCCATCCAGACCATCTTCCGCGACGTCCGCGAGGCCCAGCGCGCCGAGCGCGAGAAGAAGGGCGGCGGCCCGCGCCGCGACGGCGGCTCGCGCTCCGGCCCGGGCGGCCCGCGCTCCGGCCCTGGCGGCCCGCGCGGCGAGTCGCGCGGCCCGCGCCCGGAGCGCGCGCCGCGCGCCGAGGGCGATGGCCAGGCCGCGGCCGCGTCGG
>JBHYGK010000033.1:0-20632 GCA_051859045.1 Lysobacteraceae bacterium
CGGCGCTGGGGCTGGCGCTGGGGCTCGCCCCGGCCGGGCCGGTCGCGGCCGCCCCCGCGGCGCCCGCGGCCGCCGTGGCGCCGGCGCCGGCCCCGCTCCCCGTCGATGCGGGCCTGGCGGTGCTGGTCACGCCCGACACCGTCACGATCGACCAGGTGCGCGCCGGGCGCGCGGGCCGGTTCACCCCGCTCGACGGCGATGCGCTGGGCCTGCGCCCGCGCGCCGACCAGCGCACCTGGCTGCGCGTGCCGGTGCCGCCCGCCGCGGCGGGGAGCGCAGCGCGGGTGCTGGTGTTCGACCGCATCGCGATCGACCGCGTGGCCCTGCACGGCACCGACGGCTCGCTCGAGGTGCGCGGCTTCTACGCCCCGCCCGCCGACGAGCCGCTGTTCCCCGGGTTGTTCGCGTTCCCGCTGGCGCCCGGCGAGGCCGGGCCGCTGCTGCTCGAGATCGAGGGCGAGGTGTATTCCACCCTGCGCCCGCGGATCGTGGACGCGGCGCGCCACGCCGCCGACGACCGCGGCTACGCGCTGCTGTTCGCCGCGGTCTACACCGCGCTGGCGGTCGTGGCGATGAGCGCGCTGTCGCTGTACGTCGCCCTGCGCGACCGCCTGCAGCTGGTGTTCGTCGGCTTCGCGCTGGCGGCGCTGGCCCTGCTGGCCATCCACAACGGCCACCTGCTGGCGCTGCCCGGCTTCGGCTGGCTCGCCGGGGCCGGCGCGCGCGGCGTGCTGCTGGCGGCCAACCTGTTCGCGCTGGCCGCGCTGCTGCTGGCGCGCGAGTTCGCCGGCGTCGCCCGCGCCACGCCGCGGCTGGAGGCCGTGCAGCGCCTGCTGGGCCTCGGCCTGCTGGGCTTGGCGATGCTGGCGGCGTTCGCGCCGGGCCCGTGGCTGCATGCGCTGCACCTATCCTCGGGCCTCGCGTGGATGCTGGTGATCGGCTGCAGCTTGGCCAGCGCGTGGGCCGCCTGGCGCGGCGGCGGCGGCGGTCCGGCGCGCGCGCTGCTGGTGGTCTGGGGCGTGCTGTGGATCGCGGTCGCGCCGCGCGTGCTGGCCAGCGTCGGGCTGGTGCCGGCGGTGCCCGCGACCATGCTCGCCTTCCAGCCGGTGCTGGCCTGCGGCGCGTTCCTGCTGTCGATCGCGATGGCCGGCCGGGTCATGGAGTTCCGCCAGCAGCGCGACCGCTCGCGGCTGGCCAAGGAGCAGTCCGACGCCAGCCTGCTGGTGGAGCAGGGGCGCCGCCGCTTCGTCGAGGGCATCCACTCCGGCCTGCGCGGCGCGCCAAGCGGCGACCTGGAGTGGATGGCGTTCCGCCGCCTGCTCGAGGGCCTCAAGCCGCTGATCCCGCAGCGCGGCGCCGCGGTGATCGCGTTCGGCTACCACGGCCTGGACCTGCTGATCACCGAACCGCTCACCGGCAAGGACCGCTTCTCGCGCCTGCTCGGCCTGCGCGGCGGCACCCTCAAGGGCATCTGCCGCTCGCGCGCGAACGTGCAGCTGCGCATCGACCTGCCCGCCGACGCCGGCACCCGCGGCGGCCTGTTCGCGGTGATCCCGCTGCCGATCGGGCGCCCGGGCTGGGGCGCGCTGCTGATCGAGCGCGCGCTGTGGGAGGGCTTCGACCCCGAGGAGCTGCAGCTGGCCGCCGAGTTCGCCGGCATGGCCACCGCGGCCTGCGACGAGAACGCCCAGGCGCTCGACCTCAAGCGCAAGGCCGAGCTCGACGCGCTGACCGGCGCGCTGAACCGGCGCGCCATCGACGCCGCCACCCAGGAGCAGTTCCGCCGCTGCCGCGAGGGGCGGATGCCGATGTCGGTGCTGTTCGTCGACCTCGACCACTTCAAGCGCGTCAACGACACCCGCGGCCACGCGGTCGGCGACCAGTGCCTGCGCGAGCTCAGCGAGGCCATCCGCCAGCACCTCGGCCCCGAGGACCTGTTCGGGCGCTACGGCGGCGAGGAGTTCATCGTGCTGCTGCCCAACCGCACCGGCGAGCAGGCCCGGGCGGTGGGCGAGCGCCTGCGCGCGGCGGTCGAGGCGCTCGAGATCGAGACCGACGGCCCGGTGCTCAAGCTCACCGCCAGCATCGGCGTGGGCAGCCGCCTGGCCGACGAGGTGGCCCCGCAGGCGATGGTCGAGCGCGCCGACAAGGCGCTCTACGCCGCCAAGCGCGCGGGCCGCAACCAGGTCCAGGTGGCCACCCACCACGGCGCCGGGCGCGAGCACCTGGGCTCGCTGCCGTTCTGAGCCGCGCGCGGCTCAGGCCGCGGGGCGCGCCATCCCGTAGTCGTCGAGCAGCTCGTCGCACAGCCGCTCCCACTCCGCGGCCACCAGCGTGTTGCTCGGGTTGCGCCACACCGGGCGGCCGGCGGCCAGCGCGTCGGCCACCGCGACCGCGCGGCGCAGGTAGGGCTGGCGCACCTTGAACTGCTCGCTGAGCCGCTGGGTGATGCGGCGGTGCTGGCCGGCGCGCGCGTTGACGGCGTTGATGACGAAGTCGGCCGGGGCGAGGCCCGGGTTCATGTGCTCGCCCACCGACACCGCCTCGGCGAGCAGCGAGGACACGCCGTCCACCGCGTAGCTCTCGGGCTGCAGCGGGATCAGCAGGCGCTGCGCGCTGGCGATCGCGGCGGTGAGGCGCAGGCCCAGCGCGGGCGCGGTGTCGACGACCACCAGGTCGTACTGCCTGGCGAAGGCCTTGAGCCGGCCGATCGCCTCGAAGGCGGCCGAGAGCTGGCCGCGGTCGGTGGCGTTGAGGGCCGGCGAGGCGCCGAGCAGGTCGATGTTGGGATCGCGGGTGGCCATCGGCACCGGCGGGGCGTCGCCGGCGAACAGGCCGTCGGCGCTGGAGCCGACGCGCACCTTGGTGCGGTCGCCCAGGGTGGCGGTGAGGTTGGCCTGGGCGTCGAGGTCGACCGCCAGCACGCGGCCGCGCTCGGCGGCGCGGAACACCAGGTGGGCGGCCAGCGAGGTCTTGCCGACCCCGCCCTTGTGGTTGGCGATGGCCACGAGCATGCGGACTCCCCCCAGCGGCGCCGGTCCCCACCGGCCGTGCCCGAGTGTCGCAGGTTCAGCCGGGACCGCGCGAGGCCTCGGGGTCGGCCGCGCGGATCCGCGCCACCAGCGCCCGCTCGGCCTCCCGCCAGGCCTCGACGTCGGGGGTGAGCGGCCGGGCCAGCATCGCCGCGGCCTCGTCGCGGCGCGCGGGGTCGAAGGCCTCGAGGTAGTCGGCGGTGGCGACCAGCCCGCTGCGCGCCACCGCGCCGCCCTTCATCAGGCCGGCCGCGTGCAGCACGCCCTCGCGGCGGAACTCGATCGCCATGTAGTTCCAGCGCGCGTCCGAGCACAGCCAGCGGAAGTGCAGCTCGTAGCGCTGGAACGGGTCGAGCCCGCGGCGGAAGTGCATCAGCACCCCGCCCGCCATCGGCCGCCAGCGCCGCCGCAGCAGCGCGCGCAGGAAGCCGGTGCGGGCGAAGAACTCCACCAGGCCCAGGTCCACCACGGTCAGGTAGCGGCCGTTGTTCATGTGCCGGTTGACGTCGAGGTCGTTGGGCAGCACCCGCCAGTGCTGCACGACCGTGGCGTCGAGCGGCAGCGGGCCGCGCAGCCTCGCCATCAGCAGGGTCCAGAGCAGGCGCAGGTAGAGGCTCACGCGGCGGCCTCCGCGCCGGCGTCGCGCGGCGCGATCGCGGGCGGCAGCAGCTTGTACATCACCGGGGTCACGATGCGCGCGAGCAGGGTGGAGCTGAGCAGGCCGCCGATCAGCACGATCGCCACCGGCGCGTACAGCGCCGAGCCGCTCAGCGCCAGCGGCAGCAGGCCGCCGATCGCGGTCACCGAGGTCAGCAGCACCGGCAGGAAGCGCTGCTCGCCGGCGCGCTCGATGGCCTCGTCCAGCGCCACGCCCTCGCGGCGGAGCTGGTTGGTGAAGTCCACCAGCAGCAGCGAGTTCTTGATCTCCACGCCGATCAGCGCGACGAAGCCGATGATCGCCATGTAGCTCAGCGGATAGCCGGTCAGGAACAGCGCCACCAGGGCGCCGATCAGCCCGAACGGCACCACGCCGGCCACGATCAGGGTCGAGCGGAAGCTGCCGAACTCCAGCACCAGCACCGCGAGGATGCCGAAGGCCGCGATGATCGCCGCGGTGCCGAGG
This sequence comes from Lysobacteraceae bacterium, assembly GCA_051859045.1. Classification (GTDB taxonomy): domain Bacteria; phylum Pseudomonadota; class Gammaproteobacteria; order Xanthomonadales; family Xanthomonadaceae; genus JBHYGK01. The sequence goes on from JBHYGK010000033.1 coordinate 4,156, forward strand.
CCGCCGAGGCTGCGCGCCGCGGCCTCGGCCTCGCCGCCGGCGACGATGCGGTAGCCCTCGGGCAGGTCGACCGCTTCGAGCGCGGCGTAGGCCGCGGCCGAGACGCCGCCGCTGACCGCCGCGCGGTCGATGCGCGCGGTCACCGACACCATCCGCTCGCGGTCCAGGCGCTGGATCTGCGGCGGGCCCGACGTCAGCCGCGGCGCGGCGAGCTGGGCGAACGGGATCGCCGCGCCGGTCGTGCGGCTGGTGAAGTACAGCTCGTCGAGCAGGTCGATCCGCGGATGCCCGTCGTTGGGCAGGCGCAGCACCACCGGGTACGCGTCGCCGCGCTCGTCGCGGTAGCTCGCCGCCTCCAGGCCCGCCACCGCCAGCCGGGTGGCGCGGTCGAGGTCGAGGCTGCGCACGCCCAGCAGGCCGGCCTCCTCGCGGTCGAAGCCCAGGTCGAGGTCGATCCGCGGCAGCCGCAGCGGGTTCTCGATGTCGCGCACGCCGGGCACGCCGGCGAGCGCGCGCTCCACCTCGGCCGCCAGGCCCTGCAGGCGCTGCAGGTCGGGGCCGATGATGCGCACCGCGATCGGCGCCTCCAGCGGCGGGCCGTTCTGGAACTGCTCCACCGTGATCATCGCGTCGGGGTAGCGCTCCAGCCGCGTGCGCAGGTCCTCGAGCACGGCCTCGGAGTCGGCGTTGCGCCAGGCGTCCAGGCCCACGAACACCTCGGCCACCGTGGTCGTGGTCTCGGTGGGGAAGACGTTGTAGTAGATGAAGGGGTTGCCGCGGCCGAGGTTGGCCATCCGGTGCACCACGCCCGGCGTCGCCTCGAGTTCGGCCTCGACCACGCGCAGCGCGCGGTCGGTGCCCGCCAGCGAGCTGCCCTCGGCGGCCTGCACCCGGACCAGGAACTGCGGCTTGTCGGCGGCGGGGAACAGCGAGAAGCCCAGCAGCGGCACCAGCGCCAGCGAGGCCAGCACCACGCCGCCCGCCAGCGCCAGCGTGCGCCGGGGGCTGGCCAGCGCGCGGTGCATCACCGGCTGGTAGAAGCGGTGGATCAGGCGCTTGGTGGCGCGCAGCGCGGCGTTGCCCTCGGGGTCCTCGTGGCGCGGCAGCAGCCGGCTGGCGAGGAAGGGGATGATGGTGAAGGCCACCACCAGCGAGCTCAGCACCGTCAGCACCACCGCCAGCGGCAGGCCGCGGGTGAACTTGCCCGAGCCCTCGGGCAGGTTGAGCAGCGGCAGGAAGGCCAGCACCAGCACCGCGGTGCAGCCCAGCACCGCGAGCGCGATCTGGTCGGTGGCCTTGATCGCGGCCTCGACCCGGCCGTAGCCCTCGCGCAGGTAGCGCGCGATGTTCTCCACCACCACGATGGCGTCGTCCACCAGCAGGCCCAGCGCGACGACGAAGCCCGCGATCGAGATCTGGTTGAGCGAGAAGCCCAGCGCCCACAGGCCCGCGATGCCCATCGCCAGCGACAGCGGGATCGCCACCATGACGATGCCCGCCGAGCGCCAGCCCAGCGGCAGCAGGGTCAGCGACACCAGCGCCAGCGCGATGCCGAAGTCGATGCCGAGCCGCGTGAGCCGGGTGGCGACGTTGTCGGCCTGGCGGAAGCCGAGCTCCAGCCGCACGCCCTCGGGCAGGGTGGCGCGGAAGGCCTCGAGCCGGGCATCGATGGCGGCCTGCACCGCGAAGATGCTGAAGCCGTCCTTCATGTTGGCGGTGACGAAGGCCGCGCGCTCGCCGTTGTAGCGCGCCAGGTGGCGCGGCTCCTCGACGTCCCAGGCCACCTCGGCCACGTCGCGCAGGCGCACCGGGCGGCCGTCGCGCTCGGCCACCACGGTGTCGGCGACCTCCTCGACCGAGCCGTAGTCGCCGGTGCCCTGCAGCGTGTAGCGGCGCTCGCCGACCTCGACCGCGCCGCCGGGCACGCTGGTGCCCTCGCCCTGCACGGCCTCGCTGATCGTGCCCAGGTCGAGCCCGAGCGCCGCGATCCGCGGCAGGTCCAGCGCCACCCGCACCTCGGGGCGCGGATAGCCCCAGGACTCGGCGCGGCGGATGCCGGGCACGGTCTCGATGGACTCCTCGAGGTCCTCGGCCAGGCGCGTGAGCGCCACCGGGTCGAGGTCGGGGGAGACGATCGCGGCCTGCACGATGTTCACCAGGCCCGGGTTGGCCTTGCGGAAGTCGATCGAGGCGATGTCCTGCGGCAGCTCGCCGCGCAGCGCGTTGACCTCGCGCACGACCTCGTCGTACTTGCGGTCGGGATCGGTGGTCCACTCGAACTGCACGCGGATCACGGCCAGGCCGCTCTCGGAGGTCGAGCGGATCTCGCGCACGTCGTCGAGCTCGGCGATCGCGTCCTCGATCGGGTCGACCGCCAGCCGCTCGACGTCGAGCGGGTCGGCGCCCGGGAACACCACGATGATCGTGGTGAGCGGGATCGGGAAGGTGGGGTCCTCCTGGCGCGGGATGGCCAGGAAGGCGTAGGCGCCGAGGGCGATCAGCAGCGCGAACACCACGCTGGTGAACGGCCACTGGCGGACGGCGAAGCTCCACGGGCGCATGCGGGCGGGCCTCAGCGGGCGTCGGCGGCGGGCGGCGCGGCGGCGGCCGCGGCCTCGCCCTCGTCGAGCCAGGCGCCGCCGCCGACCACCACCGCCTCGTCGCCGGCCAGCCCGTCGAGCACCTCGACGTGGCCGTCGCGGACCTCGCCGATCGCCAGCGCGCGCCGGCGCGCGCGGCCGTCCTCGAGCACGAACACCTCGGCGCGCCCGGCCTCGGCCGCCAGCAGGGCCTCCACCGGCACGCCCAGGCCGCCGGCGGCGGCCACCTCGATCCGCGCGCGCGCCACCAGGCCGCTGCGCAGCGGGGCGTCGCCGACCGGCGCGAGCCGCAGCTCGACCGCGATCGCGCCGCTGGCCGCGCTGGCGGCCGCGCCGATGCGCTCGACCCGGGCCGCGAACACCCGGCCCGGCAGCGCGTCCAGCGTCACCTCGGCCGCGGCGCCGGGGGCGATCGCCAGCGCGTCGCGGTCGGCCACCTCCACCCGCAGGCGCCAGGCCTGGCCCTCGCCGGACACGCGCAGCACCGGCTGGCCCGCGGCGACCACTTCGCCGGGCTCGGCCAGCCGGGCCAGCACGCGGCCGTCGGCGGCGGCGACGATCTCGCCGTAGCGGCGCTGGAAGTCGGCCGCGCGCAGGTCGGCCTCGGCGACCTCGCGCTGGGTCGCGGCGTTGTCGACCGCCTCGCGGGCCACCAGCTGGCGGTCGACCAGCTCGCGCGCGCGGGCGAGGTCGCGCCCGGCCTTCTCGACCTGCTCGCGGGCGCGGGCCACCTGGGCGTCCAGCGCCGCGGCGTCGAGCCGGGCCAGCACCTGGCCGGCGCGCACGTCGTCGCCGAGGTCGACCGCGATGGTGGCGACCACGCCGCCCGACGCGAAGCCGAGGCTGGCCTCGTCGGCGGCCTCGAGCCGGCCGATGCCGCGCGCGGCGCGCAGCGTCGCCAACGGGACCGGGCGGCCCAGCGTCACCGGGGTCGGGTCGGCGGCGGGCGCGGTGGGCGCGGGCGTGGCGGAGGCGTCGGTCGCGGCGTCGCCGCAGCCGGCGAGCATCAGGCAGGCCGCGAGGGCGGACGGGAGGGCAGGGCGCATGGGGGCGGCTCGGAAGGGAGGGGTGTGGACAGTGCCCACATCCACAGTGTGTACACTGCCCACACATGAACGCAAGTCCCCCCCTCCGCAAGCCGGGCACGGCCTACCACCACGGCGACCTGCGCAACGCCCTGCTCAGGGCGGCGCGCGCGCAGCTCGACGCGGGCGCCTACGAGGGGCTGAGCCTGCGCGAGCTCGCGCGGATCGCCGGCGTCAGCGCCAACGCGCCCTACCGGCACTTCCAGTCCAAGGACGGGATCCTCGCCGAGCTCGCGGCGCAGGGCTTCGACGCGCTCAGCGCGCGGATCGACGCCGAGGCGCATCCCGATCCGGTCGAGCGCCTGATCCGGCTGGCCGACATCTACACCGGCTTCGCGCTCGAGCAGCCCGCGCTGTACCGGGTGATGTTCGGCGCGGAGAAGCAGGCGCTGATGGAGTTCGAGGTGCTGGCCACCGCCGGGCCGGCGTGCTTCGGGCGCCTGGTCGCGGCCACCGCGGCGGCGTCGGGCCTGCCCGGCGACGCGCCGCTGGCGCTGCAGCGCGCGGTGTCGCTGTGGGCGGTGGTGCACGGCTGGGCGCGCCTGGCGATCGACGGCATCACCTGCTTCCTGCCCGAGCAGGCCGTGCTGCCGGCCTCGGCGATCGTGCGCGGCGCGATCCTTGCCTGGGGCGCCGAGGCGGCCGACGCGGCCGGCTGAGGCCGGACACGACGACGCCCTCCGGGGAGGGCGTCGGCGCGCGTGGAGCGTGGGGTGTCCCGGCCCGGAACGGGCGGTGCCGCATGGCGCGACCGGCTCAGCCGGTGATGCCTTCCTGCTCGAGCACCACGGCGATGGCGTGCACCACCGAGGCGATGCGCACGGCCGAGTGGATCGCCTGGGCCGACACCTCGTGCTTGCGCAGCACCTTCTCGTGCGAGTCCAGGCACTGGCCGCAGCCCTTGACCGCCGAGGCCGCCACCGAGGCCAGCTCGAAGGTCAGCTTGTCGATGCCGGGATTGGCCATGACGTTCATGCGCAGCGTGGCGCGCATGGACGCGTACTCCTGGTTCTCCACCAGGTGGGTGAAGCGGTAGTAGATGTTGGTCATGCCCATCACCGCGGCGGCGGCCTTGGCGCCGGCGATCTCGACCGGGTCGAGGTGCTCGGCGGCCTTGGCCTCGATGGCCAGGGTCAGCGGGCGGTAGCGCGAGGTGATCGCCGAGGCGAGGGCGATGGCGTGGATCTGCTTGGCGGCCAGGCCCGGCGCACCGGCCTCGGTCATGACCGAGTCCAGGTTGAGCTTGAGGTCCTTGGCGTAGTCGGGCAGCGCGTTGCGGAGCGCGTCGATGCTCATGGGGGGCGTTCCTCGGGGAAGGGAAGGGCGCGGCGGCGTGGCCGCCGCGCCGGGGTCGTCAGGCGACCTTGATGACCTCTTCGCCCTGCTTCCAGTTGCAGGGGCAGAGCTCGTCGGTCTGCAGCGCGTCGAGCACGCGCAGCACTTCCTCGGGGTTGCGGCCGACCGAGAGGTCGGTGACGTAGACGAAGCGGATGATGCCCTGCGGGTCGACGATGAACGTGGCGCGCTGGGCGACGCCCTCGGCCTTGTCGAGGATGCCCAGCGCCGAGGTGAGCTCGCGCTTGACGTCGGCGAGCATCGGCATCTTCAGGCCGTTGAGGTCGGCGTGGTGGGTGCGCCAGGCGTGGTGCACGAACTCCGAGTCGGTCGAGCCGGTCAGCAGCTGGGCGTCGCGGTCGGCGAAGGCCTGGTAGTGCTTGTCGAAGCCGGTGATCTCGGTGGGGCAGACGAAGGTGAAGTCCTTCGGGTAGAAGAACACCACCAGCCACTTGCCCTTGTAGGTGTCGTTGTCGATCTCGACGAAGGCCTTGTCGAGGTTGGTCGAGACGGTGGCCTTGACCTTGAACTGCGGGAACTGGTCGCCGACGGTCAGCATGGATGCGCTCCTTGGATGGAAAGTGGGGAAGTGCCGCATCGGGGCCGGCTCGTGTGACGTCGTGGCGGGCTCCCGAGGCGTGAATTGTGGCGGCGCACCATTGATAAGGCAAATGGATGGTGTCTATGATCTTGATAGCCATCAATTATCACGCGGCCTTCATCCGGCCGCGGCCGCCGCCCCGACCGCCCGGACGCCGCCATGAACCTGCGTGACCTGCGCTACCTCGTCGCCCTCGCCGACCACCGCCACTTCGGCAAGGCCGCGTCGGCCAGCTTCGTCAGCCAGCCCACCCTGAGCACCCAGATCCGCAAGCTCGAGGACGAGCTGGGCGTGTCGCTGGTGGAGCGCGCCCCCCGGCGCGTGATGCTCACGCCGGTGGGGCTGGAGGTGGCCGAGCGCGCGCGCCGGATCGTCGCCGACGTCGAGCAGCTGCGCGAACTCGCGCGGCGCACCCGCGACCCCGAGGCCGGCAGCGTGCGCCTGGGCCTGTTCCCGACGCTCGGGCCCTACCTGCTGCCGCACGTGGTGGCCGGCGTGCGCGCGCGCTTCCCGCGCCTGGAGCTGCTGCTGGTGGAGGAGAAGACCGAGGCCCTGCTGCGCCTGCTGCGCGAGGGCCGGCTGGACTGCGCGATCCTGGCCCTGCCGCTGCACGACGAGCAGCTGCACGTCGAACCGCTGTTCGAGGAACCCTTCGTGCTGGCGGTACCGCAGGGCCATGCGCTGGTGCAGGCCGGGCCGCTGCGCTTCGACGACCTCGCCGACCAGAGCCTGCTGCTGCTCGAGGACGGCCACTGCCTGCGCGACCAGGCGCTCGAGGTCTGCCGCCTGGCCGGGCTGGGCGAGAAGACCGGCTTCCGCGCCACCAGCCTCGAGACGCTGCGGCAGATGGTCGCCGCGCACGTCGGCATCACCCTGCTGCCGGTGCTGGCGGTGAAGCCGCCGGTGTCGCGCAACGACGCCATCGCGCTGCTGCGCTTCGACGGCGAGCAGCCCAGCCGCCAGATCGCGATGGTCTGGCGGCGCAGCTCCGCGATGGCGGGCTTCCTCGGCGCGCTGGCGGCGGTGTTCCGCGACCTGCCCGAGGGGCTGCTGTCGACCGAGGCGCTGTGCGCGCCGGCCCCGGCTCCCGCGGCGGCGCGCCGCCGGGCCGCCCGCTGATGCGCCCCTCCGCGCCTGCGCGCCCGGCCCGCGGCGAGCTGATGCCGCGCTGGGCGTGGATCCTGCTGGCGATCGCGGTGCTGGGCTGGGCGTTCTCGCCGCGCCCGCCGGCGGCGGTCGATCCCGGGCCGGGGGCGGTCGCCCCGCGGCCGCCGGTGCAGCAGGACGTGCGCGGCGCGCCGCCGGCGCGGATCGGCGACTTCGCAATCACCCCGATGCATTCCTTCAGCGTCGAGGCGCGCGTGCTCTCGCGCGAGGACTACCGCTTCGGCACCGAGGCCGAGCTCTCGCCCACCGACCTGGCGCTGGGCTGGGGCCGGATGTCGGACTCCGCCGTGCTGGCCGGGCTCGAGATCTCGCAGGGCGGGCGGTTCTTCTACTACCGCTGGGGCGCCGGCGGCCCGCCGATCCCGCAGGAGGAGATCATCCGCTCGGCCTCGAACATGCACCTGGTGCCCGCCGACGACGCCGTCGCCGATGCGCTGGCGCGGGTCGCGCCCGGACAGGTGGTGGCGTTCGAGGGCTGGCTGGTGCGCGCCGAGCGCGCCGACGGCTGGCGCTGGGTCAGCTCCACCCGCCGCGACGACAGCGGCGCGGGCGCCTGCGAGCTGGTGGTGGTGAGCCGGCTGGTGGCGCGCTGATGCGCGCGCGGGTGGCGATCGCGCTGTTCGACGGCGTCGAGGTGCTGGACGCGGCCGGGCCGTTCGAGGTGTTCGCGGTGGCCTCGGAGCTGCGCGGGCACGCGCCGTTCGAGGTGCTGGCCGTCGGCGCCGAGGCCGGGCGCGTGGTGCGCGCGGTGAATGGCCTGCGCTTCGTCGCCGAGCGCGGCTGGGCCGACCTGCCGCGCCCCGAGGTGCTGGTCGTGCCGGGCGGGGAGGGCGTGCGCGCGGCGATCGAGGATCCCGCGATGCGCGCCTGGGTCCGCGACGCGGCCGCCTCGGCCCAGGTGGTGCTGAGCGTGTGCACCGGCAGCCTGATGCTGGGCGCGCTGGGCCTGCTCGACGGCCTCGAGGCCACCACCCACCACCTGTGCCTCGAGGAGCTGCGCGCGCGCGCGCCGGGCTGCCGCGTGCGGCCGGACCTGCGGGTGGTCGACGCGGGGCGGATCGTCACCTGCGGCGGCATCAGCGCCGGCATCGACGGCAGCTTCCACGTGCTCGGCCGGCTGCTCGGGCGCGAGGCGGTGGAGGCGACCGCGGCCTACATGGAATACCGGCTGCCGGCGGGCTAGCGCAGCCCGAGCGCGGCCTCGACGCGCAGGCCCGCGGGCAGGCGCGCGCGGCCCTCGAGCGCCTCCAGCGCCACCAGCACCGACAGCCCTGCGAGCGAGGCGCCGGCCTCGAGCAGCAGCGCGCAGGCGGCGGCCGCGGTGCCGCCGGTGGCCAGCACGTCGTCCACCAGCAGCACGCGCTGGCCCGGGGCGATGCGGCCGGCCTGCAGCTGCAGCGCGTCCTCGCCGTACTCCAGCGCGTAGCGTCGCTCGAGCAGCGGGCCCGGCAGCTTGCCCGGCTTGCGCAGCGGCACGAAGCCCGCGCCCAGCTGCAGCGCGAGCGCGGTCCCGAAGATGAAGCCGCGGGACTCGATGCCGGCGACGATCGCCGGCGGCTGCTCGCGCCAGGGCTCGGCCATCGCGTCGATCGCCTCGCGCAGGCCCTCGGGGTCGGCGAGCAGCGGGCCGATGTCCTGGAACACGATGCCGGGCTTGGGGAAGTCGGGCACCGGGCGCAGCCGCGCCCGCAGGCGCTCCGCGCGCTCGCCGACGTGGTCGGGGGTGTGGAAGCGGCTCATGCGTCCTGGCCTCGTGCCGGGGGTGGCGCGGCGGCCGGCCGCGCGCCGGCGCGCAGGCTGCCGATGAAGATGCCGGCCAGGCTCAGCGCGACGCCGGCCCACTCCAGCGCGCGCGTGGCGCGGTCGAACAGCAGCACGTCCAGCCCGAAGGCCAGCGAGGGCTGCAGCAGCAGGAGCAGGCCCACCAGCGAGGCCGGCAGGCGCGGCATCGCGCGCGCGATCAGCACCCAGCCCAGGCACTGCCCGACGATGCCCAGCGCCAGCAGCGCCGCCAGCGAGCGGCCGTCCGGGATCGCGAACGAGGCGCCCTCGACGCCGACGCTGGCGCCGAGCATCAGCGCGCACAGCAGCGAGCTCATCGCCAGCAGCTGCGCCGGCGGCAGCGCGCCGACCCGGCGCTGCGCGTGGCGCAGGCTGAGCATGTAGGCCGCGTAGCACAGGCCGGTGGCCAGGCCCGCCAGCACGCCCCAGCGCACCTCGGCGCCGAAGCCCGCCCAGTCGCGTCCCACCAGCAGCCACAGGCCCGCGAAGGCCAGCGCCAGGCCCAGGCCGAAGCGCGCGCCCGGGCGCTCGCCGAACAGCGCGATGCCCGCGGCCGCCATCACGAACACCTGGAAATTCGCCAGCAGCGTGGCCAGGCCCGGCCCGACGAGGTGGATCGAGCGGTGCCACAGGAACAGGTCGGCCGCGAAGGCCAGCGCCGGGGCCAGCATCCACGCCCAATCGGCGCGGGAGGCCGGCCGCCACTGGCGCAGCGCCAGCAGCGCCAGCGCCAGCAGCGCGCCGCCGAAGGCCATCCGCCAGAAGCCCGAGGCGGTGGGCGGCACGTCGGCGTAGCGCACCAGCACGCCGGTGGTCGAGATCGCCGCCGCGCCCGCCAGCATCTGCCAGAACGCGGCGCGGTCGACGCGCCCGTCCGTGGCCTCGCTCACGCGAGGGACTCGTACTTGGCCAGGCGCTCGTGCTCGGCCTCGGCGCCGGCGTACCAGGCCTGCATGGCCGGCAGCGCGCGCAGCGCGCTGACGTAGCGCGTGCCGATGTCGTCGAGGGTGGCGCCGTAGCCCAGCACGCGCACGGCGACCGGGGCGAACATGGCGTCGACGATGCCGAACTCGCCGCACAGGAACTCGCCGCCGCGGCCGTGCTTGATCCGCAGCTCGCGCCACAGCGCCTCGATGCGCCGGAGGTCGCGTTCGGCGTCGGCGTCCCAGCGGTAGGCATCGGGCTGGCGGCGGGTGTTCATCGGCAGCTGCGCGCGCAGCGCCGGGAAGCCCGAGTGCATCTCGGCGGCGGCGCAGCGCGCCAGCGCGCGCGCCGAGGGATCCGACGGCCAGCCGCGGCCCTCGAGCCAGGTCTCGTTGGCGTACTCGCAGATCGCCAGCGAGTCCCAGACCACCCGGCCCGCGTGGTGCAGCACCGGCACCTTGCCGGTGGGCGAGAGCCCGGGGATCTCGCGCCGGAACGCCTCGGAATCCAGCGCCAGCCGGCGCTCCTCGAAGGCCACGCCGGCGTGCGTGAGCAGCACCCACGGCCGCAGCGACCACGAGGAGTAGGCCTTGTTGCCGATCACGAGCAGCGGGAGGGTCATGCGGTGCGTCCGGCGGCGGAGGAGGGGCGCACAGGGTGGCCGGAGCGCGCGGCGGCGGCAAGCGCGCCGGCGTCCACGCCGGCCCCGCCCGCGCTAGCCGCCGGGCGGCGCGGCCGGCAGCCGCGCGGTCGCGGGCGCGGGCGCGCGCAGGAAGGCCTCGATCGGGCCCCAGGCATCGTCGCGGCCGGTGCGCAGCGTGCCCAGCAGGCGCACGTGGCCGAGGCCGGGCAGCAGGCGCGCGTCCACCGGCACGCCCGCCGCGCGCCACGCGGCGGCCAGGGCCTCGAGGTTGCGTGGGTCCACCACCACGTCGCGCGCGCCGTGCAGCAGCAGCGCCGGCGGCTCGTCGCCGTCGACGAAGGCCACCGGCTGCGAGGCCCCGCGGCCGGCCTCGGGGCCGAAGATCGCCTCCAGCGTCGGGTCCTCGAGCGGCAGGAAGTCGTAGGGCCCGGCGAGGCCGAGCAGGCCGGCGAAATCGCGCGGGGCCAGGCCCTCGGCGGCGAGGAAGCGCGCGTCGGCGGCCAGCATCGCCGCGATGTGCGCGCCGGCGGAGTGGCCGCCGAGGAACACGCGGTCGGGGTCGCCGCCCAGGCGCGCGGCGTTCGCGCGCGCCCAGGCCGCGGCGCGGGCGCCGTCCTCGACGAAGCCCGGGAAGCCCGCGTCGGGCCAGCGCCGGTAGTCCGGCAGCACCACCACGACGCCGCGCGCGGCGAAGGCCTCGCCGACGAAGCGGTAGTCCTCGCGCCGCCCGCCCTGCCAGCTGCCGCCATAGAAGAAGACCAGCACCGGCGCCGGCGCCGCGCCGGGCGCGGCGGCCGGGCGGTAGACGTCGAGCGCGAGCCCGTGCGCCGGGTCGTACACCGCGCCCTCCTGGGCCGGGGCGCGGGCGCCGGCGTTGAGGGTCGAGAACCAGGCGCGGCTGCAGCCCGTGGCGAGCAGCGCCGCGGCGGCGAGGGCGAGCAGGCGGGCGGCGTGGGCGGATCGGGGCGAGGACATGCCGCTATCATCGCGCCCCATGCGTGCCCATCACGTCATCGCGCGGCCCGCCGCGCCCGCCCCCGCGCCCCGTGCCTCCCGCCGCGGGGCCCCCGCGTGAGCGTGCGCGACGCGCTGGCCGCGGCCACCGCCCGCCTCGGCGGCGGCGAGGACGCGCGCACCGACGCCGAATGGCTGCTCGCCCACGCGCTCGGCGTGGGCCTCGGCTGGCTGTTCGCGCACGCCACCGATGCGCTGGAGTCCGAGGCCGCGGTCCGCTTCGACGCGCTCGTCGCCGCGCGCGCCGCCGGCACGCCGGTCGCCCACCTGCGCGGCCGGCAGGGTTTCTGGAGCCTCGAGCTCGAGGTCGCCCCGGCCACGCTGATCCCGCGCGGCGACACCGAACGCCTGGTCGAGCTGGCGCTGGAGCGCCTGCCCGCCGACGCGCCGGCGCGGGTGCTCGACCTCGGCACCGGCAGCGGCGCGATCGCGCTGGCGATCGCCCGCGAGCGGCCGCGCGCCGAGGTCACCGCCATCGACGCCAGCGCCGCTGCGCTCGCCGTCGCGCGCCGCAACGCCGCCGCGCTGGGGCTGGCCCGGGTGCGGATGCTGGAGGGCGACTGGTTCGCGCCGGTGGCCGGCGAGGTGTTCGCGATGGTCTGCAGCAACCCGCCCTACCTCGCCGACGACGACGTCCACCTCGCCCTCGGCGACCTGCGTTTCGAGCCGCGCGGCGCGCTGGCCTCGGGCCCCGACGGCCTCGACGACCTGCGCCGGATCGTCGCCGCCGCGCCGGCGCACCTCGCGCCCGGCGGCTGGCTGCTGCTGGAGCACGGCTGGACCCAGGGCGAGGCGGTGCGCGCGCTGCTCGCGCAGGCGGGCTTCGTCGACGTGCACACCGCCCGCGACCTCGAGGGCCGCGAGCGGGTCGGCCTGGGCCGCCGCCCCGCCTGAGCGGGGCGGCGCGCGCTCAGTACTTGATCGAGCAGCCGTAGGGCTGGGTCAGCGCGGGGTCCGGCGCGCCACCCGCGGCCACCGCGGCGAGCGCGGCGGGCACGTACTGGGTGGCCTCGGCCAGGTCGGCGGGGTCGGCGCTGGGGATCGAGTCGATCGCGCCGGCGTAGCGCAGCACGCCCTCGCCATCGATCACGTACAGGTGCGGCGTGGTCTTGGCGTCGTAGGCGCGGCCCACGTCGCCGCTGGCGTCGAACAGGTAGGCGGTCTGCGCGCCGCCCCAGCCGCTGGCGATGCTGGCGGCCTGCGCGGCGTCGACGTGGCCCTGCTTGCCCGGGGCCGAGGAGTTGATCACCAGCCAGGCCACACCGTCGCCAGTGGCGGCCGCCTGCTGGCCGGGGAGGTTGCGCGACTCGTAGTGCTTCCGCACGAACGGGCACTCGTGGTTGGTCCATTCCAGCACGACGGTGCGGCCGCGGAACTCCTCGAGGGTGCGGGTGGCGCCGCTGGCGTCGACGAGGCTGAAGGCCGGGGCGGGCTGGCCGATGGTCGCGGTGGCGCCGGCGGCGAGGGGCAGCGCGGCCAGCGCGACGGCGAGGGCGGCGGCGAGGACGGGGCGGACGTGCGGCATGGCGGGCTCCTGGGGGCGGGTGTCGGGCGGGGGCTCACTCGGCCGCGTCGGGCGCGAGCAGCGTGGGATCGGGGACGGCGTCGATGGCGATGCCGCGGCGCCCGTCGGAGAGCAGCAGCTCGATGCGCGGGGGCATCCCGGCGAAGAAGGGGCTGGCCGGCGCGCGCAGGCGCCAGCCGCCCTCCACGCGGGTCCAGGCGGGCACGGCGTCGTGTTCGAGCAGCTGCGGCGTGGCGGGGAAGAGCGTCCAGGCCTCGACGCCGTCCGGCCAGTCGCCGTCCAGCGCGAGCACCGCCTCGCGGCCCTCGACCGCGATCCGCGCGCCCAGCCCCGGCCACGCGGCGGCCGGCTGGCGCGCGTCGGCGCCGGCGAAGTCGTTGGCCCACGCGCGATCGGGGCGCGCCCGCGCGCCGCGCTCCACCGGCAGCGACAGCGCGAACGTCGCGCCGCCGGGGATGCACTCCACCCTGCACACCAGCCAGCTCGCGCGCACCGACACCTCGAGCGTGTCGCCGGTGAGATCGGCCGGCACGGCGAGCGTCACCGGCAGCAGCACGCGGCCGTCGTAGCCGTAGTTCACCAGCGGGTCGAGGTCGAAGCGGGTGGGCAGCGGCCAGTCGATCGGGCCGGCCTCCACGCCCTCCGGCAGGGTCCAGCGCAGCCGCGTGGGCAGGCCGCTGTCGCCGGGATTGCGCCAGTAGGTGTGCCAGTGCGGCGCGTGCTCGAGCAGCAGGCCCAGCGGCAGCGGCTCGCCGGGGCGCGCGGCGTGCATGCGCGCGACCAGGCGCGAGCGCAGGTGGTCGGTGAGCGTCCAGCCCTCGGCGTCGACGACGGCCGCCGGCGCGGCGAAGCCCGCGGGGGCGGCGTGGGCGGGCGCGAGCGCCGCGGCGGACGCGAGGCCGAGGGCCGCGGCGTGCGCGGCGAGGCGGGTGGGCGAGGGCATCCGGCGCTCCGGCGCGGGCGGGGCCTGCACCGTCGCCGCGGCGGCGTGGACGCACCGTCAACAGCGCACCGTCGGCAACGCGCGGTCGACGGCAGGCCGTCGACCGCGCGCGGGCGTCAGCCGTTGGCGGCGGGCGCCAGGCCGGCCACGGCCGGGAAGCGCGCCAGCACCGCCGCGCGCACCGAGGCGGCGTCGAGGCCGGCCTCGGCCAGCAGCTGCTCGCGGGTGGCGTGCTCCTGCCAGGCGTCGGGCAGGCCGAGGTGCAGCACCGGCAGCACCACGCCCTCGGCGGCCAGCAGCTCGGCCACGCCGCTGCCGGCGCCGCCGGCGACGACGTTGTCCTCCAGGGTCACGAAGCCCTGGTGCCCGCGCGCGAGCTCGAGCAGCAGCGCGCGGTCGAGCGGCTTGATGAAGCGCATGTTGACCACGGTGAGGCCCAGCTCGGCGCCCACCTGCTCGGCCACCGGCACCAGCGCGCCGAAGGCGAGCAGGGCCACGCCCGCGCCGCGGCGGCGGACCTCGGCCTCGCCGATCGGCAGGGTCTCGAGCGTGGACGGCACGGCCACGCCAGTGCCGCCGCCGCGCGGGTAGCGCACGGCGGCCGGGCCGGGATGGCGGTAGCCGGTGCTGAGCATCGCGCGGCACTCGGCCTCGTCGGCCGGCGCCATCACCACCATCGAGGGTACGCAGCGCAGGAAGCTGAGGTCGAAGCTGCCGGCGTGGGTGGCGCCGTCGGGGCCCACCACGCCGCCGCGGTCGATCGCGAACAGCACGTCGAGCTCCTGCAGCGCCACGTCGTGGATCAGCTGGTCGTAGGCGCGCTGCAGGAAGCTGGAGTAGATCGCCACCACGGGCTTGGCGCCCTCGCAGGCCATGCCGGCGGCCAGCGTGACGGCGTGCTGCTCGGCGATCGCGGTGTCGAAGTAGCGCAGCGGGAATTCCTGCGAGAAGCGCACCAGGCCCGAGCCCTCGCGCATGGCCGGGGTGATGCCCAGCAGCGCCGGGTCGGCCGCGGCCATGTCGCACAGCCAGTCGCCGAAGACGTCGGTGTAGGTCGGCTTCTTCGGCGCGGCCTTCTGCGGCAGGCCCTTGTCGGGGTCGAACGGGCCCACGGCGTGGTAGCCGATCTGGTCGCCCTCGGCGCGCTCGTAGCCCTTGCCCTTGGTGGTGATGACGTGGAGCAGCTGCGGGCCCTTCAGGCCCTTGAGCACGTCCAGCGTGGCGAGCAGCGCCGGCAGGTCGTGGCCGTCGATCGGGCCGGTGTAGTGGAAGCCCATCTCCTCGAACAGCGTCGAGGGCACGAACATGCCCTTGGCGTGCTCCTCCCAGCGGCGCACGAAGCGCGCGGCGGGGTTGGTGCGCTTGTCGCCGAGCAGCTTCTTGCCGCCCTCGCGCAGCGCGTTGAGCGTGCGGCTGCCGGTGAGCCGGCCGAGCATCTTGGTCAGGCCGCCGACGTTCTCGGAGATCGACATCCGGTTGTCGTTGAGGATCACCAGCAGGTTGGGCTCGGGCTCCATGCCGCCGGCGTGGTTGAGCGCCTCGTAGGCCATGCCCGCGGTCATCGCGCCGTCGCCGATCACCGCCACCACGCGGCGCTCGTCGCCGGCGCGGGCGAGCGCCACCGCCATGCCCAGCGCGGCGGAGATGCTGGTGGAGCTGTGGCCGACGCCGAAGGTGTCGAAGTCGCTCTCCTCGCGCTTGGGGAAGGGCGCGACGCCGTCCTTCTTCTTCACCGAGTCGATGCTGTCGCGCCGGCCGGTGAGGATCTTGTGCGGGTAGCACTGGTGGCCGACGTCCCAGACGATGCGGTCGGTGGGCGTGTCGAAGTGGTAGTGCAGCGCGGTGGTCAGCTCGACCACGCCGAGGCCCGCGCCGAAGTGGCCGCCGGACTGGGCGACGGACTCGATGAGGTAGGCGCGCAGTTCGTCCGCGATCGCGGGCACCTCCGCGGCCGGGAAGGCGCGCAGGTCGGCGGGCGAGTCGATGCGCGAGAGGCGCGGGTACCGCTGGGGGTCGCAGATCATGGCGTGGGGCGCGTGGGGTGCGCGGAAGCGGTCAGGAACGCGATTTTCCGCCCCATCCGCGGCGAGGGCAAGGACGCCCGTGCCCGCGGCGGGGCAGGCGGCGGGCGCGGGGCGGGCGGCGTGAGGGCGGCGTGTCCGGGCGCGGGGGCCGGACCGCCCCCGGGCCTCAGGGCGTGCGCAGGCCGCGCAGGCGGTTGAACAGGCCGCGCGGCGGGGCCTGGCCCGCGCTGGCGTCGACCCAGGGCTCGGCGTGGCCGACCGCCAGGCTGGCGTTGACGTAGTCGGCGACCTCGCCGGGCTCGACGCTGCTCAGGGCCGCGATCTCGGCCACGGTGGCGGGGCCCTTCATCATCGCGGTGGCGATCCGGAAGTGGCGCGGGAACTCGCGCTCCACCTGCGGCCACTTCAGCAGCTGCACGCGGGCGTCGGCGGGCAGGCCGATCAGCTGGCCGCGGCCTTCGGCCAGCGCGCACAGCCACAGCAGCCGCGCGTAGGGCTGGGGCTTGCCGGCGGCCTCGAGGGCGGCGGCGTCGACCGGTTCGGCGTCGTCCGCGTGGACCTCCTCGAAGCCCCAGCCCAGCCAGGGCTTGAGGGTGCCGTCGCCGCGCCAGCTGCGGGTGGCCGGGTCGAGCAGCAGGTCGGGCAGGCCCGCGCGGCGCAGGCGCGCCGGCCCGGGCAGCAGGCCCTCGATGAGCAGGGTGGCGACCCGGGGCACGTCGGCGGACGCGGGCGCGGCGGGCGACGGGGCGGCGGGCGACGGGGCGGCGGGCGATGGGGCGATGGCGGGGGCCGCGACGGGCGGCTCGGCGGGCGCGGGCGCCGCGGCGGCCGGGG
>JBHYGK010000034.1:0-164164 GCA_051859045.1 Lysobacteraceae bacterium
CGGGCGCCGTCACGCGGGCCGTCGCGACGCGGCGCGTCGCGGCGCGGGCCGGGCTCGCGGGCGGGCTTCTCGGGCGCCGGCGCGGGCTTGAAGCCGAGCGCGGCGAGCTGGTCCTTGAGGGAAGTCGACATCGTGGGGGGCGTCAGTAATGGGGCGGGGGCGGCTCGAGCGCCGGGTCGGCCGAGGCGCCGTCGGCGCCGACGGTCTGGCGCAGCGTGCGCAGCTCGTGGAGGGCGCGCTCGAGCATCAGCAGCGCGCGGGTGGTCTCGGCGCGCGCCTCGGCCAGCGCGTCGCTGAGCTCGCCCAGCGACGCCTCCTGGAAGGCGAGCCGGGTCTCGAGCTCGACGAGGCGGGCGTCGAGGGCGTCGGGGATCGGGTCGGTCACGGCGCGTCGGTGGGGCGGGAGGAGATCGGGGACCGGCCCCCGGCGACGGGGGCGGGCCGCGCCACGGAGCGTCCGCGGCCGATCCCATAGTAGGCGATCCCGGCGTCCTCGACCGCGTCGGGGAACCACACGTTGCGGCCGTCGAAGACCACCCGGTCGCGCAGCGCGCCGGCCAGGGCGCCGAAATCGGGGCTCCAGTACGCCTTCCACTCGGTCATCAGCACCAGCGCGTCCGCGCCGGCGAGGGCCGCGGCGGGGGTCGCGGCGTACTCGACGCCGGCGAGGTCGCCGAGCCGCCGGCGGGCCTCGTCCATCGCCTCGGGGTCATGCGCGACCACGGTCGCGCCGGCCTCCAGCAGCCGGGCCACGAGGCGCAGGCTGGGCGCCTCGCGCATGTCGTCGGTGTTGGGCTTGAACGCCAGGCCCCACAGCGCCACGCGCTTGCCGGCCAGGCCCTCGGGCCCGTAGTGGCGGCGCATCAGCGCGAACACGTGCTCCTTCTGGGCGTCGTTGACCGCCTCCACCGCCGCCAGCATCCGCGCGTCGTAGCCGTGCGCGGCCGCCGTGCGGGCCAGCGCCTGCACGTCCTTGGGGAAGCAGCTGCCGCCGTAGCCGGGGCCCGGGTAGATGAAGTGGAAGCCGATGCGCGGATCGCTGCCGATGCCGATGCGCACCTGCTCGATGTCGGCGCCGACGCGCTCGGCGATGTTGGCCATCTCGTTGATGAAGGAGATCTTGGTGGCCAGCATCGCGTTCGCCGCGTACTTGGTCAGTTCGGCGGAGCGCTCGTCCATCCGCACCAGGCGGTCGTGGTTGCGGTTGAAGGGCGCGTACATCCGGCGCAGCGTCGCCGCGGCGGCGTCGCTGGAGGTGCCCACGATGATGCGGTCGGGGCGCATGCAGTCCTTGACCGCGTCGCCCTCCTTCAGGAACTCGGGGTTGGACACCACCTCGAAGGCCACCTCGACCCCGCGCGCGGCGAGCTCGGCGGCGATGGCCTCGCGCACCCGGGCCGCGGTGCCCACCGGCACGGTGGACTTGTTGACGATCACCGCGGGCGCCGAGAGGTGGCGGCCGATCGCGCGGGCCACCGCGAGCACGTGGCCGAGGTCGGCGGCGCCGTCCTCGCCGGGCGGGGTGCCCACGGCGATGAACACCACCTCGCCGTGCGCCACGCCCTCGGCGGCGTCGGACGAGAAGCGCAGGCGCCCGTCGGCGACGTTGTGGCGGACCATCGGCTCGAGGCCGGGCTCGAAGATCGGCACGACGCCGGCGCGCAGCGAGGCCACCTTGGCCTCGTCGATGTCGATGCAGAGCACGTCGTGGCCGACCTCGGCCAGGCAGGTGCCGGTGACGAGCCCGACGTAGCCGGTGCCGAACAGGGTGAGGCGCATGGGGGGATCCTGGTGGTGGAGGCGGCCGGGAGCCTAGCCGCGATGGATGTCGGAAGCGCGTCCGGGGCGCGCATCGGGGCCGGCCTGCGCGGAGGCAGCGCGGCGCGGGCCGCCCGGAAACGACGACGGCCGGCGGGAGCCCCGCCGGCCGTCGCATCGCCCAGCCCGTGGCGGGGCGGCGGGCCTTACTGGCCCGGCATCTGGCCGGCGGCCTGCGGGGCCTGGATCGAGATCAGCTCGACCTCGAACACCAGCGTCTGGTTCGGGCCGATGGCGCCGCCCGGCATCGGCGGGCCCTGCTCGCCATAGGCCAGGTCGCCCGGGATCCAGAACTTGAACTTCGAGCCCACGCCCATCAGCTGCACGCCCTCGGTCCAGCCCGGGATCACGCCGCCCAGCGGGAAGGTGGCCGGCTCGTTGCGGTCGTAGGAGCTGTCGAACTTGGTGCCGTCGAGCAGCGTGCCGACATAGTGCACGGTCACGGTGGAGGCCGCGGTCGGGCGCTCGCCCGAGCCCTGGCGCAGCACCTGGTACTGCAGGCCGGACTCGGTGGTGCGCACGCCGGCGCGACCGCGGTTCTCGGCCAGGAAGGCCTCGCCCTCGGTGCGGTTGCGGGTGGCGGCCTCGGCGCGCTCGGTCTCGGCGCGGGTCTGCAGGCGCTGGATCAGGGCCTGACGGACGGCCTCGAGCTCGGCGTCGGTCATCGGCGAGGGGCGGCCCGCCCAGGCGTCCTCGATGGCGCGGGTCATCACGGCGACGTCGACCTCGCCCTTCACCGCGTCGAGCGACTGGGCGATGTCGCGGCCGACCATGTAGCTGGCGCGGTCGCGCTCGGTCTCGAGGGCCTGCGCGGAGGCCGCGCCGGTGACGAGGGCCGCGGACACGGCGAGCGCCACCAGCGAATTGCGGAACAGGGAATTCATCGGACGTCGACTCCATCTGGGACCGGCCGAGGGGCCGGCACGGGGCGGGCATTGTGGCCGGCGGCCGAGGCGCGACGCAATGCGGCCCCCGGCGGGCGGTTCAGCCCCCGCCCAGCCACCCGCCGGGCGCCTGCAGCAGCGCGACCGGCCAGGCCAGGGCGTGCGCGGCGAGGACGGTCGCGCTCAGGCCGGCCCGCAGGCGCCGGAACCAGGCCGGCGCCTCGAGGCGGTCGCCGGGCCCGTCGGACCACCACGCCAGCACGAACGCCGCCGCGAGCACCGGCAGCGCCGAGGCCACGGGCAAGGCTAGCGCGACCCAGCCCACCAGGCTGGGCAGCACCGCGCGGGCGTACTCCGCGGCGGCGCCCCGCGCCGCCAGCGCGCGCCCCCAGCGCACGCCGCCGAGGAAGGACAGGATCACCACCGCATAGCCGGCGAAGCCGCGCAGCGCCCACGTCCCCGCCTCGCCCGGCCACCACGCCAGCAGGGCCAGGCCCACGAACGGGACCACCCCGCTCCAGCCCAGCCAGCGCGCCGCGGCCTCGCCGTCGGCGGGCGCCGCGCGCCCCTCGTCGATCCTCGCCATCCGTCCCCTCCCCATTCCCGTCACGCCGCGCGGGCTGAAATCCCGCCCCATGGACACCCTGACCCAGCTCGACCTCGCGCGCCAGCGCCACCCCGACGCCCCCGCCCCCGGCTCCGCCCTCGAGGCCGAGGCGCTCTCGCGCTTCCGCGGCTTCTTCTCGCGGCTCTCGCCCGATCGCGTGGAGGCACTCGTGCGCGACACCTACGCCCAGGACGCCTACTTCAACGACGGCCTGAAGGCCGTGCACGGGCTCGACGCCCTGCTGCCCTACCTGCGCGAGAGCGCGGAGGCCACCGACGACTGCCGGGTGGAGATCCTCGACGTGGCGCGCAGCGGCGCCGGCGAGTACTACGTGCGCTGGTCGATGATGATCCGCTTCAAGCGCTTCAAGCGCGGCGAGGACACCTGGAGCGTCGGCACCTCGCACCTGCGCTTCGATGCGCGCGGGCGCATCGTCTACCACCAGGACTACTGGAACGCCGCGGACGGCCTGTTCGAGCACGTGCCGCTGCTCGGCCACGCCATCCGCGCGATCAAGCGCCGGCTCTGAGGCCGGCGCCCGCCACGCCCACGCCGCGCCTCAGCGCAGCGCGGCCTGCGCCGACGGCACCGGCTCGGCCAGCGCGGCCTCGATCGCGGCGCGCAGCGCCGGATCATCCGGCCGGGTGCGGCTGCCGAAGGTCGCCACCACCTCGCCCGCGCGGTTGACGAGGTACTTGTGGAAGTTCCAGCCCGGCGCCTCGCCGGTGGCCGCCGCGAGCTCGCGGTACAGCGGCACCGCGTCGTCGCCGCGCACCACGACCTTCTCGAACATCGGGAAGCGCACGCCGTAGGTGTTGGTGCAGAACTCGGCGATCTCCTCCTCGCTGCCCGGCTCCTGGCCCATGAAGTCGTTCGACGGGAAGCCCAGCACGGCGAAGCCGCGCGGCGCGAGCTCGGCGTGCAGCGCCTCGAGGCCCTCGTACTGCGGGGTGAAGCCGCAGCGCGAGGCGGTGTTGACCACCAGCAGCACCTGGCCGCCGAAGCGCTCGCGCAGCGGCGCGGGCTCGGCCTGCTGGGCGAGCGGGCGGAAGGCGTGGCGCAGCAGGTCGTCGGCGGCGGCCGAGCCCGGGGCGAACGCGGCGACGGCGGCCAGCAGCGGCAGGGACCAGGCGGATCGGAGGCTCATCTCGTGCTCCCAGGGGACGGGCGGGGTTGCCCGGCCTTCTATGTCTTCAGTTTGGGTCCGGGAATGTGCAGACCCCGTTGACAGCCCGAAAACTGGTGTTATAGTTGCCTACAACACCACTTCATCAGCCGACCACAACGGGAGTTGGCCATGTCCACCAAGCTGCGCAGCACCTTCCTCACCCTGCTCATCGCCTTCTCGGCGGTCGGCGGCGGCCTGCTGGTCGGCGAGCCTGCCGAGGGCGCCCTGCATCATGCCCCCTCGCAGCCCTCCGCGCTGGTGCCGGCGCTGGGCGTGCTCGGCTCCGCCGAAGAGGCGCTGGAGCAGGCCGAGTCGAGTCTGATGGAGGCCACCCGCTTCGAGCGCGACGCCGCCGAGGCCGAGACCCACCGCCGCCAGGTGCGCGCCCGCGCCGCGCTGTCGATGCCCTACATCGGCTTCGCCCGCATCGGCGGCCGGAACCAGGAGTCCTGAGATGAGCGTGACCTGGAACGATTCCAGCCCGATCTACCGCCAGCTCAAGGAGCGCGTCGTCGCGATGATGCTCGACGGCGTGCTCAAGCCCGGCGATCCCCTGCCCTCGGTGCGCCAGGTGGCGGCCGACTACCAGCTCAACCCGATCACCGTCTCGCGCGCCTACCAGGAGCTCGTCGACGAGGGCCTGGTCGAGAAGCGCCGCGGCCTGGGCATGTACGTCACCGAGGGCGCGCCCAGCAACCTCCTCGCCAGCGAGCGCGAGCACTTCCTCACCACGGAATGGCCGGCGGTCCTCGAGCGCATCCAGCGCCTGGGCCTCGATCCGCAGGCCCTGTTGAACACCAAGGAGACCAGCCGATGAGCGCCGCGATCCAGGCCCGGGGCCTGCAGAAGCACTACAAGGGGCAGGCCGCGCTGGCCGGGGCCAGCTTCGAGGTCGGCGCCGGCCGCATCGTCGGGCTGATCGGCCCCAACGGCGCCGGCAAGACCACCGCGCTGAAGGCCATCCTGGGCCTCGTGCCCTTCGAGGGCGAGCTGAAGGTGCTGGGCTTCGATCCGCGCACCCAGCGCGATGAACTCATGCGCGAGGTCTGCTTCATCGCCGACGTCGCCGTGCTGCCGCGCTGGATCAGCGTCGAGCAGGCGATCGAGTTCGTCGCCGGCGTGCACCCGCGCTTCGACCGCGCCAAGTGCCTGGCCTTCCTCGCCAAGACCAAGCTGACCCCGCGGATGAAGGTCAAGCAGATGTCCAAGGGCATGATCGTGCAGCTGCACCTCGCCCTGGTGATGTCGATCGACGCGAAGCTGCTGGTGCTCGACGAGCCCACGCTGGGCCTCGACGTGATCTACCGCAAGCAGTTCTACCAGGACCTGCTGGAGCAGTACTTCGACGAGGAGAAGACCATCCTCATCACCACCCACCAGGTGGAGGAGGTCGAGCACATCCTCTCCGACCTGCTGTTCATCGCCGACGGCAAGATCACCCTGGCCGCCACGATGGACGAGGTGGGCGAGCGCTTCACCGAGGTCATGGTCAACCCCGACCGGGCCGCCGAGGTCCGGGCGCTGGGCGCGATCGACGAGCGCAGCACCTTCGGCAAGACCATCTTCCTGTTCGACGGCGTGCCCGTCACGCAGCTCGCCGCCTTCGGCGAGACCC
This sequence comes from Lysobacteraceae bacterium, assembly GCA_051859045.1. GTDB lineage: Bacteria > Pseudomonadota > Gammaproteobacteria > Xanthomonadales > Xanthomonadaceae > JBHYGK01. The sequence goes on from JBHYGK010000034.1 coordinate 6,093, forward strand.
GCACGCCGGGCGTCGCCGACCTGTTCGTCGCCACCATGAAGGGGGCCTACAAGTGAATACGTTCAAGCTGCTGCTCAAGCGCGAGTACTGGGAAAACAAGGGCGGCTTCCTGTGGGCGCCGGCCATCGCCAGCGCGACCTTCCTCGCGCTCACCGCGGTGCTGGGCCTGGTGGGCTGGATCCTCAAGGACGACGCCAAGGTCTTCATCGACGGCGGCCGGCCGGTCGAACTGAGCGAGGTCAGCGCCGGGACCGCCGCGGCGATGGGGATGGGTTTCGACGTCACCCTGCTGAGCTTCGCCACGGTGCCGCTGCTGGTGCTGGCGGTGGTGGTGTTCTTCTACTGCCTCGGCAGCCTCTACGACGACCGCCGCGACCGCAGCGTGCTGTTCTGGAAGTCGATGCCGGTGTCCGACACCGCGACCGTGCTGTCGAAGGTGGCGAGCGCGCTCGTCGTGGCGCCCGCGATCGCCACCGTCGTGGCGATCGTGGCGGGCCTCGCGGCCTTCCTCGGCATGATGGGGTTCACCCTGGTCGTGATGGGCCCCGATCTCGCCGGCGTGGCCTGGAGCAACGCCAGCCCCTTCCGCCTCGCCGCGGGCATGCTGGCCTACCTGCCGGTGTACGCCTTCTGGGCGCTGCCCACCGTCGGCTGGCTGATGCTGTGCTCGTCCTGGGCGAAGTCCAAGCCCTTCCTGTGGGCGGTGCTGGTGCCGGTGGGCCTGGGCGTGGCGCTGACGATCCTCGACGCCAACTCCGACTACGACCTGCACGCCTCGTGGTTCTGGCAGCACATCGTGGGCCGCGGCCTGGGCAGCCTGATCCCCGGCATCGAGCTGGTGATGCTGGAGCGCTGGGAGCTCTTCGGCCAGATGGACACCCCGGAGGGCTTCCGCGCCATGACCTCGCCGTCGATGCCCTACTACGCCTTCACCACCGCCAACCTGTGGATCGGCGCGGCGGTCGGCGCGGCGATGATCGCCCTGTCGATCCGGCTGCGGCGCTGGCGCGAGGAGGGCTGAGCCCTCCCCCGCCCCGCGGCATCGCACCACCCGACGCCCCGCCCCGCGCGGGGCGTCGGCGTTTGCGGGGGCCGCGCGGGCCACGCGCGCCCCGGGGCCTCGCGCCTCAGCCGCCCCCGCCGCCCGGCGCGCCGTGCAGGCCGCCCTGGGTCAGCGCCAGCGGATCGAGCAGCTTGCGCAGCTGCTTCTCCGGCAGGCCGCTCATCTCCACCGCCACCTCCAGCAGCGGCCGGCCCTCGGCATAGGCGCGCTTGGCGATCGCCGCGCCCAGCTCGTAGCCGATCACCGGGTTGAGCGCGGTGACCAGGATCGGGTTGCGCGCCAGCGCCTCGTCGATCCGGGCGCGGTCGATGGTGAAGCCCGCGATGGCCTTGTCGGCGAGCAGGCGCGCGGCGTTCGCGAGCAGCGCGATCGAGGGCAGCAGCGCGTGCGCCACCACCGGCAGCATCACGTTGAGCTGGAAGTTGCCCGACTGCGCGGCGATCGAGACGGTGGCGTGCTGGCCCATCACCTGCGCGCAGGCCATCGCCACCGCCTCGGGCACCACCGGGTTGACCTTGCCGGGCATGATCGAGCTGCCCGGCTGCAGCGCCGGCAGGCGGATCTCACCCAGGCCGGCCAGCGGGCCGGAATTCATCCAGCGCAGGTCGTTGCTGATCTTCATCAGCGCCGTGGCCAGCGCGTTGAGCTGGCCCGACAGCGCCACCGCGGCGTCCACGGTGGCGATGCCCACGAACAGGTCGTCGGCCGGGCGCACCTCCAGCCCCGTCGCGTCGCGCAGGGCCTTGCAGGCGCGGCGCGCGAAGCGGGCGTCGGCGTTGATCCCGGTGCCGACCGCGGTGCCGCCCAGCGGCAGGGCCTGCAGCCGCGGCTGCTCCTGCTGCAGGCGCGCGATCGCCAGCGCCAGCTGGCTGGCCCAGGCGCCGAGCTCCTGGCCCAGCGTCAGCGGCATCGCGTCCATCAGGTGGGTGCGGCCGGTCTTGGCCACGCCGGCGAACTCGCGGGCGCGGCGGCGGATCGCCTCGCGCAGGTGGCGCAGGGCGGGCAGCAGCGCCTCCTCCACCGCCAGCGCGGCGCCGAGCTGGATCGCGCTGGGCACCACGTCGTTCGAGCTCTGGCCCATGTTGACGTGGTCGTTGGGGTGCACCGCGGCGCGGGCGTCGCGCCCCGACAGCGCCTGCGCCGCCAGCCGCGCGATGACCTCGTTGGCGTTCATGTTCGAGGACGTGCCCGAGCCGGTCTGGAACACGTCGACCGGGAACTGCGCGTCGAACTCGCCCTCGGCCACCCGCCGCGCGGCGCCCGCGATGGCCTTGGCCATCGGCCTCGGCAGGTGGCCGAGCGCGCCGTTGGCCTCGGCCGCGGCGGCCTTGACCAGCCCCAGGGCGCGCAGGAAGCCGCGCGGCATGCGCAGGCCGGAGAGCGGGAAGTTGTCGATCGCGCGCTGGGTCTGCGCGCCCCAGAGGGCGTCGGCGGGGACGCGCAGCTCGCCCATCGAGTCGCGCTCGAGGCGATGGCCGCTGCGGGTGTCGTCGGCGAGGACGGCGGCGCGGGTGCGCGGCGTGCTGGCGCGCGAGCGTGGGCTGGCGGGGCGGCTGGGCATGGCGGGGCTCCTGGGGGCGGGGGGCGCGCGGCGCGGCGCGAGAGGGGTCGAGCATAGCCCCGCGCGGATGGCCGTCCGGCGACAGACGCCCGCGCCGGGGCCGGGCCGCCCGGGCCGCGGGGCCCGACGCGCCGCGTCCGCGGCCGGGCGGCGCGGCCGGGGGTGTAGAATCCCGCCGCTTCGCGCGGCCGTGCCGGCCCGCCCCACTCCGCCTGCGCCGCGTGCGCGGGCCCCGCCCCAGGATCCCGACGATGTCCGATGCCGCGCTGACCGCCCTCTCCCCCGTCGACGGCCGCTACGCGGCGAAGGTCGAGGCCCTGCGCCCGGTGTTCTCGGAGTACGGCCTGATCCGCGCCCGCGTCCGGGTCGAGGTGGAGTGGCTGCTGGCGCTGGCCGCCGAGCCGGCGATCACCGAGCTGCCGCCGCTGTCGGCGGGCGCCGCGGCGCGCCTGCGCGCGCTGGCCGAGGGCTTCTCGGTCGAGGACGCCGCGCGGGTGAAGGCGATCGAGCGCACCACCAACCACGACGTCAAGGCCGTGGAGTACTTCATCAAGGAGCGCCTGCGCGAGGACGCCGAGCTGGCGCCGGCGCTGGAGTTCGTGCACTTCGCCTGCACCTCCGAGGACATCAACAACCTGTCCTACGCGCTGATGCTCGACGAGGCCTGCAACCGCATCCTGGCCCCGCGCCACCTGGCCCTCGTCGCCCGCCTGCGCGCGATGGCCGCTGAGCACGCGGCGCTGCCGATGCTCTCGCGCACCCACGGCCAGACCGCCTCGCCGACCACCGTGGGCAAGGAGATCGCGAACGTCGTGGCGCGCCTGGAGCGCCAGGTGGCCACGCTGGCCGGGGTCGAGATCCCGGGCAAGATCAACGGCGCGGTCGGCAACTACAACGCCCACGTCGTGGCCTACCCCGAGGTCGACTGGCCGGCGCTGGCGCGCCGCTTCGTCGAGGGCCTGGGCCTGGACTTCAACCCGCACACCACCCAGATCGAGCCGCATGACGGCATCGCCGAGCTCGCCGACGGCCAGAAGCGCCTGAACACGATCCTGATCGACTTCTGCCGCGACGTCTGGGGCTACATCTCGCTGGGCTACTTCACCCAGGCGGTGAAGGAGGGCGAGGTGGGCAGCTCGACCATGCCGCACAAGGTCAACCCGATCGACTTCGAGAACGCCGAGGGCAACTTCGGCATCGCCAATGCGCTGTTCGAACACTTCAGCGCCAAGCTGCCGATCAGCCGCTGGCAGCGCGACCTCACCGACTCCACCGTGCTGCGCGCGCTGGGCACCGCCTACGCCCACACGCTGATCGCGCTCGACGCGCTGGAGCGCGGCCTGGGCAAGCTCAGCGCCAACGAGGCGCGCCTCGCCGCCGACCTCGACGGCGCCTGGGAGGTGCTGGCCGAGCCGGTGCAGACGGTGATGCGCCGCCACGGCCTGCCCAATCCCTACGAGCAGCTCAAGGCCCTGACCCGCGGCCACGGCATCACGCCCGAGGCGATGCGCGCCTTCGTCGAGGGCCTCGACCTGCCGGCCCCGGCCAAGGCCCGCCTGCTGGCGCTGACCCCGGCCGGCTACACCGGCCTCGCCGAGCGCCTGGCGCGGGAGGCCTGAGCCATGGCGACGAAGCCTACGAAGGCGGCGAGCAAGGCCCCTGCGAAGAAGGCGGCCGCGACGAAGGCCGCCGCCGGCAAGGCCACGCCGCCCCCGGCCAAGGCCGCGGCGAAGCGCCCCGCCCGGCCGCCGATCGAGGTCGACGCCCGCGCCCTGCCCCCGCTGGGCATGACGCCCGCGCGCTTCCTGCGCGACTACTGGCAGAAGCGCCCGCTGCTGATCCGCAACGCCTTCCCCGGCTTCACGAGCCCGATCACCCCCGAGGACCTCGCCGGCCTGGCCTGCGAGGACGAGGCGCTGGCCCGCATCGTCCGCCACGACCGCGCCCGCGACCACTACGCCCTCGAGACCGGCCCCTTCCCCGAGGCCTACTTCCCGACCCTGCCGCGCACCGACTGGACCCTGCTGGTGCAGGACGTGGACAAGTGGGACGCCGACATCCGCGCCCTGCTGCCGGCCTTCGACTTCCTGCCGCGCTGGCGGGTGGACGACGTGATGGTGAGCTTCGCCGCGCCCGGCGGCTCGGTCGGCGCCCACGTCGACCAGTACGACGTGTTCCTGCTGCAGGCCCACGGCCACCGCCGCTGGCAGATCAGCGACGACCCGGCCGCGCCCACCGCCTTCCGCGACGACAGCGCGCTGAAGCTGCTGGTCGAGTTCACCCCCACCCACGAGTGGGTGCTGGGCCCCGGCGACATGCTCTACCTGCCGCCCGGCGCGCCCCACCACGGCGTCGCCGAGGACGCCTGCCTGACCTTCTCGGTGGGCATGCGCGCGCCCAGCGCCTCGGAGCTGCTGCTGGACTTCGCCGAGACCATGGCCGCCACCCTGCCCGAGGAGGCGCGCTACGCCGACCCCGACCTGGCCCCGGCCAAGGACGCCGGCGAGATCGACGAGGCCGCGTTCGCCCGCCTCGAGCGCGCGCTGGCCCCGCTGCTGCAGGCCGACGAGGCCCAGCGCCGGGCCTGGTTCGGCCGCTTCATCACCACCTACCGCGCCGCGGGCGACCTGCGCCCGCCGGCGCGCCTGCCCGACCCGGCCACGCTGGCCAACACCCTCGACGCCGGCGGCCACCTCGAGCGCCACCCGGGCGCGCGCCTGGCCTGGGCCCGCGAGGGCCGCGCGGCGCGCCTGTTCGCGCACGGCGAGGACCACCGCCTGCCGGCGGCCGACGCCCGCGTGCTCGCCGGCCACGAGCAGCTCGACGCCGGCGACATCGCCGCGCTGGGCGACGCCGGCCGCGAGGTGCTGGTGGGCCTGATCGAGCGCGGCGTGTTCACCCTCGTGCGCCCCAAGCGCGCCCGCCGGCGCTGACGCCGCCCCCGCCCCGGAGCCTCCCCATGCCGATCGCCTCCCGCTTCCGCGTCGAGCCCGCCGACTACCGCACCGACCTCGAGGCCCTGCGCGCGGTGCGCGAGCCGGTCTTCGTCGCCGAGCAGCAGGTGCCGATCGAGGAGGAGTGGGACGCCCTCGACCCGCACTGCCACCACGTCCTCGCCCGCGACGAGGCCGACCGCCCGATCGGCACCGGCCGCCTGACCCCCGAGCACAAGATCGGGCGGATGGCGGTGCTGGCCGAATGGCGCGGCCAGGGCGTCGGCGACGCCCTGCTGCTGGCGCTGATCGACGAGGCCCGCCGCCGCGGCTGGCCCAGCGTCAGCCTCAACGCCCAGCTGCAGGCGGCCGGCTTCTACGCCCGCCATGGCTTCGCGCCCTACGGCGAGGAGTTCATGGAGGCCGGCATCCGCCACCAGGCCATGCGCCGGGCGCTGGAGCCGGTGGCCGCCCCGCCCCGGCCCGGCCCGGACCGCCCGGCGCTCGAGCCGCTGCACGACGTCGAGGACCTGGCCGGCGGCGTCGCCGCGCTGTGCGCCCTGGTCCCGCTGGCCCGCCGCGAGCTGGTGATCGTGACCCGCGAGCTCGACCCGCCCCTCCTCGGCCACCCCGAGGTGCTCGAGGCGCTGCGGCGCTTCGCCACCGGCGTGCGCGGGGCCGAGGTGCGCATCGTGCTGCTGGCCCCGGCCGCGGCGCAGGCCGCGCACCACCCGCTGCTGGGCCTGGCCCAGCGCCTGCCCAGCGTGTTCCAGATCCGCACCCCGCTCGAGACCCACGACCAGCACCTGGCCGCGGCCTGGGTCGCCAGCGACCGCGGCGGCGTGTACTACCGGCCGATCGGCAGCCGGGTCGAGGGCGAGGCCAGCGCCTGCCACCCGCCGCGCGCGCGCCAGCTGGTGGCCGAGTTCGAGCCGGTCTGGGAGCGCTCGCGCCCGGCCAGCGAGCTCCGGGCGCTGGGGATCTGAGCGCCCCGCGTGGCCCCGCCGATCCGGCCGGGCCGCGGATCCGTGCCGCGTTCGACCTTCGGCTCGGTTCCGGCCGCGCGGATGAGCGGTCTATAATCCCGGGTTACTGCGACCTCCGGCGGTGCGCCCCCGCACGCCGGCCCGGTCCAGCGCCGTCCCGCCGCACCCGCCACCTCCACCTCCATTCGCCCCCCCAATCGCCCGCTCACGGGCCAGGCCGACATCGTGGATAGCCTCCTCAAGCAGTTCGCCCAGACCTCCCACATCAACGGCGGCAACGCCGCGTTCGTCGAGGATCTCTACGAGCAGTACCTGGTGGCGCCCGACAGCGTCGACGCGAAGTGGAAGGCCTACTTCGACGGCCTGAAGGGCCGCGAGGCCGGCGACATCCCGCATTCGGCCGTGCAGGCCAGCATCCAGCTCGCGGCCCGCCAGGCCGGCCGCGGCGGCGCCGGCGGCGACACCGCCGAGGGCCGCGTGCAGGGCGCCGCGCTCAAGCTCATCACCGCCTACCGCTCGCGCGGCCACCTGCGCGCCACGCTCGACCCGCTGGGCATGATGTACCAGCCCGAGGCGCCCGACCTGGCGCTCGACTTCCACGGCCTCTCCAACGCCGACCTCGGCACCCAGGTCGGCACCGGCCCCGCCTTCGGCGGCCCGGCCACGATGCCGCTCAAGGACCTCCTCGCCCACCTCAAGGCCACCTACACCGGCCCGATCGGCGCGGAGTTCATGCACATCACCGACGCCGACCAGCGCCGCTGGCTGTACGAGCGCCTCGAGCGCGCCGGCGGCCGCTTCGGCTTCGACGCCCCCGCGCGCACCCGCCTGCTGCAGGGCCTGACCGCGGCCGAGGGCCTGGAGCGCTACCTGCACACCGCCTTCGTCGGCCAGAAGCGCTTCTCGCTGGAGGGCGGCGACAGCCTGATCCCGATGATGGACGTGATCGTCCAGCGCGCCGGCGCCGGCGGGGTCAAGGAGATCGTGATCGGCATGGCCCACCGCGGCCGCCTGAACACGCTGGTCAACGTGATGGGCAAGCCGCCGCACAAGCTCTTCGACGAGTTCCGCGGCCAGTTCGACCACCCCGAGGACGACCGCGCCCACACCGGCGACGTGAAGTACCACATGGGCTACAGCTCCGACGTCGCCACCCCCGGCGGCCCGGTGCACATGGCGCTGGCGTTCAACCCCTCGCACCTCGAGATCGTCGACCCGGTGGTCGCCGGCTCGGTGCGCGCGCGCCAGTCGCGCCGCCGCGACGCCGAGCGCACCCAGGTGCTGCCGGTGCTGATCCACGGCGACGCCGCCTTCGCCGGCCAGGGCGTGGTGATGGAGCTGTTCCAGATGTCGCAGGCGCGCGGCTTCGCGGTCGGCGGCACCGTCCACATCGTGGTCAACAACCAGGTCGGCTTCACCACCCACCGCCCGGACGACGCGCGCTCCACGCTCTACTGCACCGACGTGGCCAAGATGGTCGGCGCCCCGGTGCTGCACGTGAACGGCGACGAGCCCGAGGCCGTGGCGTTCGCCGCCCAGCTGGCCTTCGACTTCCGCCAGGCCTTCCGCAAGGACGTGGTGATCGACCTGGTCTGCTACCGCCGCCACGGCCACAACGAGGCCGACGAGCCGGCGGCCACCCAGCCGCTGATGTACCTCAACATCCGCGCCCGCAAGACCACCCGCGAGCTCTACGCCGACGCCCTCGAGGCCGCCGGCGTGCTCAAGGCCGGCGAGGCCAAGGCCATGGTCGACGCCTACCGCGACAAGCTCGACAAGGGCGAGACCGTGGTCGAGATGGCCGTGCAGGCGCCGGACTACATCGGCGTAGACTGGAGCCCCTACCTCAAGGGCAAGCTGGCCGACGCGGTCGGCACCCGCGTGCCGCGCGAGCGCCTCGACGTGCTCGGCCAGGCCATCACCACCCTGCCCGAGGGCGCCAAGCTGCACGCCCGCGTCGCCAAGATCTACGACGACCGCCGCAAGATGCAGGCCGGCGAGCAGGCGCTGGACTGGGGCTACGCCGAGAACCTGGCCTACGCCACCCTGATCGAGGAAGGCCACCCGCTGCGCATCGTCGGCCAGGACGCCGGCCGCGGCACCTTCTTCCACCGCCACGCGATCGTCCACGACCAGGCCACCGGCGAGGCGCACTTCCCGCTGCGCCAGCTCGCCAAGGACGCCAACGACTGCCTGATCATCGACTCGCTGCTCAGCGAGGAGGCGGTGATGGCCTTCGAGTACGGCTACTCCACCGCCGAGCCCAACGCGATGCTGATCTGGGAGGCGCAGTTCGGTGATTTCGCCAACGGCGCCCAGGTGGTCATCGACCAGTTCCTGAGCTCGGGCGAGGCCAAGTGGGGCCGCCTGTGCGGCCTGGCGCTGTTCCTGCCGCACGGCTACGAGGGCCAGGGCCCGGAGCACAGCTCCGCGCGCCTCGAGCGCTTCCTGCAGCTGTGCGCGATGGACAACATGCTGGTGTGCACGCCGACCACCCCGGCGCAGGCGTTCCACATGATCCGCCGCCAGATGAAGATGGCCACCCGCAAGCCGCTGGTGGTGATGACGCCGAAGTCGCTGCTGCGCCACAAGCTGGCCACGTCCAGCCTCGACGACCTGGCCTCCGGCGGCTTCCAGCGCCTGATCCCCGACACCCAGCTGGCCAAGGGCAAGAAGGCCTCGCGCGTGGTGGTCTGCGGCGGCAAGGTCTACTTCGACCTGGTCGACGAGATCGAGAAGCGCGGCCTCGCCGACGTGGCCGTGGTCCGCGTCGAGCAGCTCTACCCGTTCCCGCGCGAGGAGCTCAGCGCCGAGCTCAAGCGCCTGGCCTCGGCCAAGGACGTCATCTGGTGCCAGGAAGAGCCCATGAACCAGGGCGCGTGGTACCAGATCCGCCACCACCTGCAGGCCTGCCTGCAGGCCTCGCAGTCGCTGCACTACGCCGGCCGCGGGCGCTCGCCCGCCCCGGCGGTGGGCCACCTCTCCGACCACAACCGCCAGCAGGCGCAGCTGGTCGAGGACGCCCTCGTCGGCACGCCCAACGGCGACCGGGTCGCCGAGTAAGCACACGCACCGCCCCCACCTTCCGCACACCCCCTTAAGGGAACGCCGTCCATGAGCATCGAAGTCAAAGTCCCGGTCCTGCCCGAATCCGTGTCCGACGCGGTCATCGCCACCTGGCACAAGAAGCCCGGCGACGCGGTGAAGCGCGACGAGAACCTGGTCGACCTCGAGACCGACAAGGTCGTGCTCGAGGTCCCGGCCACCGTCGACGGCGTGCTCAAGGAGATCAAGTTCCAGGCCGGCGACACCGTGACCAGCGCCCAGGTCATCGCGATCCTCGAGGAAGGCGCCGCCGCGGCGCCGGCCGCCGAGGCGCCGAAGGCCGCCGAGGCCCCGGCCAAGGCCGCCGCGCCCGCCGCCGCCGCCAAGGCCGAGGCCCCGAAGGCCGCGGCCGGCAGCACCGCCGACCTCTCCCCGGCCGGCCGCCGCGTCGCCGAGCAGCACGGCCTCAACCCGGCCGAGGTCGACGGCAGCGGCCGCGGCGGCCGCGTGACCAAGGAAGACCTGCTCAACCACATGGCCGCCGGCGGCGCCGGCAAGGCCTCGGGCGCCCGCCCCGAGGAGCGCGTGCCGATGACCCGCATGCGCACCCGCATCGCCGAGCGCCTGATGCAGTCCAAGAACTCGATCGCGATGCTGACCTCGTTCAACGAGGTCAACCTCGCCGAGGTCATGAAGATGCGCAAGGCGATGGGCGAGCAGTTCGAGAAGGCCAACGGCATCAAGCTCGGCTTCATGAGCTTCTTCGCCAAGGCCGCGGCCAACGCGCTGGTGCGCGCGCCGATCATCAACGCCTCGGTCGACGGCAACGACATCGTCTACCACGGCTACGCCGACATCTCGGTCGCCGTGTCCACCGACAAGGGCCTGGTCACGCCGGTGCTGCGCAACGTCGAGTCGATGTCCTTCGCCGACATCGAGCAGGGCATCGCCGGCTTCGCCAAGAAGGCGCGCGACGGCAAGCTCGGCCTCGAGGACCTGCAGGGCGGCACCTTCACCATCACCAACGGCGGCACCTTCGGCTCGCTGATGTCGACGCCGATCGTCAACCCGCCGCAGTCGGCGATCCTCGGCATGCACGCCATCAAGGAGCGCCCGATCGTCGAGAACGGCCAGGTCGTCGCCGCGCCGATGATGTACCTGGCGCTGAGCTACGACCACCGCATCATCGACGGCAAGGACGCGGTGCTCTTCCTGGTGGACATCAAGAACCAGCTCGAGAACCCGCACCGCATGCTGCTGGGCCTCTGAGGACACGACCATGGCAGATCAGCAGAACTTCGACGTCGTCGTCATCGGTGGCGGCCCCGGCGGCTACGTCGCCGCCATCCGCGCCTCGCAGCTGGGCATGAAGGTCGCCTGCGTCGACGCCTCCAAGGGCAAGGCCGACGGCAAGCTCGCGCTCGGTGGCACCTGCCTCAACGTGGGCTGCATCCCGTCCAAGGCGCTGCTGGACTCCTCGCGCCAGTTCCACAACCTCACGCACATGTTCGGCGACCACGGCATCAGCGCCGACAACGCCAAGATCGACGTCGGCACCATGATCGGCCGCAAGGACAAGATCGTGAAGCAGTTCAACGGCGGCGTCGCGGCGCTGTTCAAGGCCAACAAGGTCACCGCCTTCCACGGCCTTGGCACGCTGCACGCCGGCAACGTGGTCGCGGTGAAGGGCCATGACGGCGTGGACGTCGAGCTCAAGGCCACCAACGTCATCCTGGCCTCGGGCTCGAGCTCGATCGAGCTGCCGTTCGCCAGGTTCGACGGCGAGCACATCGTCGACAACGTCGGCGCGCTCGACTTCGCCGCGGTGCCCAAGCGCCTCGGCGTGATCGGCGCCGGCGTCATCGGCCTGGAGATGGGCAGCGTGTGGAAGCGCCTCGGCGCCGAGGTCACCATCCTCGAGGCCGCGCCGGACTTCCTGGCCGCCGTGGACGCCGAGATCTCCAAGGTCGCCGCCCGCGAGTTCAAGAAGCAGGGCCTCGACATCCGCCTCGGCGCCAAGCTGCAGAAGGCCGAGGTCAAGCAGGGCGAGGTCCACCTGACCTACGCCGACGCCAAGGGCGAGCAGTCGCTGGTGGTCGACAAGCTGCTGGTGGCCGTGGGCCGCCGCGCCAACACCGCCGGCCTGCTGGCCGAGGGCACCGGCGTCAAGCTCACCGAGCGCGGCCTGGTCGAGGTCGACGGCCACTGCCACACCGGCGTCGACGGCGTCTGGGCGATCGGCGACTGCGTGCGCGGCCCGATGCTGGCGCACAAGGCCAGCGAGGAAGGCATCGCGGTGGCCGAGATGATCGCGGGCCTGCCGGGCCACGTCGACTTCAACACCGCGCCCTGGGTCATCTACACCGAGCCGGAGATCGCCTGGGTGGGCCAGAACGAGGCCCAGCTCAAGGAGGCCGGCATCCCGTACAAGGTCGGCACCTTCCCGTTCGCGGCGATCGGCCGCGCGGTGGCGATGAACGAGACCGCGGGCCTGGTGAAGGTCATCGCGCACGCCGAGACCGACCGGATCCTCGGCCTGCACCTGTGCGGCGCCAACGTCTCCGAGCTGGTCCACGAGGGCGTGGTGGCGATGGAGTTCAAGGGCTCCGCCGAGGACCTCGCGCGCATCTGCCACGCGCATCCGACCCTGTCGGAGGCCGTGCACGAGGCCGCGCTCGCGGTCGACAAGCGCGCCATCCACAAGGCCAACTGAGGATGGCGTCGGGCGCGCCGGCCACGTTCCGCGGCTTCCGCATCCACGGCGACGGCCGCGGCGGCGGCCACCGCGCCGGGATCGAGGCGCTGGCGCTCGAGCAGCTCTCGCCGGGCGAGGTCGTCGTCCGCGCGGCCTACTCCTCGGTGAACTACAAGGACGCCCTCGCCGGCACCGGCGAGGGCCGGATCCTGCGCCAGTTCCCGCTGGTGGGCGGCATCGACGTCGCCGGCCACGTCATCGCGTCCACCGACCCGCGCTACCGCGAGGGCGACGCGGTGCTGTGCACCGGCTCGGGCCTGAGCGAGACGCGCGACGGCGGCTACTCGGAGGTCGTGCGCCTGCCCGCCGAGTGGACCATCCCCCTGCCCGCCGGCCTCACGCTGCGCGAGGCGATGGTGCTGGGCACCGCCGGCTTCACCGCCGCGCTGGCGCTGCTGCGGATGGAGATGAACGGCCAGTCGCCGTCGATGGGCCCGGTGGTGGTCACCGGCGCCACCGGCGGCGTGGGCATGCTGGCCATCGACATCCTCACCCGCGCCGGCTACGAGGCCCACGCGATCACCGGCAAGTTCGAGCACGTGCCCTTCCTGCAGGCGCTCGGCGCCCGCCAGGTGGTCTCGCGCCACGACCTGCACTGGGGCCAGCGCCCGCTCGAGGCCGCCACCTGGGCCGGCGCCATCGACAACGTCGGCGACGAGATGCTCAACGGCCTCACCCGCGTCATCCAGCCCTACGGCAGCATCGCCAGCTGCGGCCTGGCCGGCGGCCACGCCTTGGCCACCACGGTGATGCCCTTCATCATCCGCGGCGTGTCGCTGCTGGGCATCGCCTCGGCCGGCACCGCGCGCGCCCAGCGCGAGCAGGTCTGGGAGCGCCTCGGCGGCGCCTGGAAGCCCGCCCACCTCGAGCGCATCCTGACCCGCACCGTCGACCTCGACGGGCTGGCCGGCGTGTTCCCGACGATGCTGGCCGGCGGCTCCTTCGGCCGCACCCTGGTCACGCTCTGAGCACCGCGCGGCGCGTGGCGCGCCGCGCTGGCCCCGCCGCTATTGCCGGCCCCCGCGCGGCGGGCCAGAATCACCGCCACGCTCCCGGAGACCCCAGATGGCCCGCATCCTGATCGTTGACGATTCCCCGTCCCAGCTGATGGGCATGAAGCGCATCGTCGAGAAACTGGGCCACGAGCCGCTGCAGGCCGAGGACGGCGCCGCCGGCGTCGAGGCGGCCAAGCGCGAGCTCCCCGACCTGATCCTGATGGACGTGGTGATGCCGAACCTCAACGGGTTCCAGGCCACCCGCTCGATCTCGAAGGACCCCACCACCGCCCACATCCCCATCGTGCTGGTCACCACCAAGGACCAGGAGACCGACAAGGTCTGGGGCATGCGCCAGGGCGCCAAGGGCTACATCACCAAGCCGTTCAACGAGGCCGACCTGGTCAAGGCGATCGGCAGCCTGCTGCCCGCGCAAGCCTGAGCCGCGCGGGCGCCCGCCCGCCGCCGCGATGAAAAAAAAGCGCGCCCACCTGGGCGCGCTTTTTTCATGCCCGCCTCCGGCACCGGCCGGGGGCGGCGGCTGGCTCAGAGGTTCTCGGTGATCGAGATGACGTAGTTGCCGGCGTTGCCGATGTCGCCGACGTAGATCTCGTACACGCCCGGGGCGAGGAAGCCCGAGACGGCCGGATCGAGGCCGTTGCTGTCGTCGTTGCACAGCAGGTTGCCCTTGCGGCCGCCGCCGACGACCACGAGGGTCGCGTCGACGCCGCTGTCGGCGCGCACGCTGATGGTCAGGTCGACGCCGGAGGTGACGGTGAGCGTGTGGTCCGGGGTGCTGGCGATGTCGCCGGCGCAGCCGCTGCCGTAGGCCTGGGCCGCGCCGCGGTTGCCGCCGGTGTAGCCGGTGGAGGTCTGCGGGTCGGGGATGAAGCCGGCGCCGAGTTCGAAGTCGCGGGCGTTGGTGATCTCGCCCTGGCCCATGCCGCTGCCGCCGCCGAGGTTCTCGGTCAGGGTCAGCGAGTACTCGCCCGAGGTGGTGCCGAAGTTGCCGACGTAGACCTCGTAGGTGCCCGGGGTCAGGACCGCGTTGATCTCGGCGTCCATCTGGCCGTGGCTGTCGTCGTCGCAGAACGTGCCCGCCGGACCGGTCAGCACCAGCGTCGAGTCGGTGGTGGACTCGGTGTACAGGCGCAGGTCGACGGTCGAGGTGACGGTGATGGTGTGGTCGGGGCTGCTGGCGATGCGGCCGGTGCAGGCGCCGCCGTACATCGAGGCGTCGCGCGAGCCGCCGGTGGTGCCGGTGCCGACCTGCGGATCGGGCGTGAAGCCCGCGCCGATCGTGAAGTCGCGGTAGGCCTGGGCGTGCGCGCCGCCGGCGAGGCTGGCGAGCGCGAGCGAGGCGCAGAGGATGAGGCGCGGGTGCTTCATGGGATTCCCCTCGTGGGCGGAGAAAGCAAGGCGGGCGCGGCGGAGGCCGCGCCCGCGGGCTGCGACGGCGCCACCGCCGGGGCGGTGGCGCGCGGGGTCACAGGTTCTCGGTGAGCGTCAGCGTGTAGCTGCCCGAGGTATCGGTGAAGTTGCCGATGTAGACCTCGTAGCGGCCCGGGGCGAGCTGCGCGTTGATCTCGGCGTCCATGTTGCCGTGGCTGTCGTCGTCGCAGAAGGTGCCCGACGGGCCGACCAGCACCAGGGTGGAGTCGGTGGTGGACTCGGTGTAGAGCTTGAGGTTGACCGCCGAGGTCACGTTGATGACGTGGTCGGGGTTGGAGGCGATCTTGCCGGTGCAGTTGCCGCCGTAGATCGAGGCGTCGCGCGAGCCACCGGTGGTGCCGCTGCCGGTCTGCGGGTCCGGGACGAAGCCGGCGCCGATGGTGAAGCTGGAGTAGGTCTGGGCCGAGGCGGCGGACACGGCGCAAACAAGAGCGGCCGCGGCGATAGCGGCAAGACGACGACGCTGCATGGTGGATCCCCTGGCATTGCCGTGACCCCGAGGCGGACATCCCACCCGGCCGGTCGACGGCGCGGTGCGAGATTCAGGGATGCGGCGGCGGTGCGTCAACACGCGAGGGCAGGAGTTCCCGCACCTCGCTTGATGTCCGTTCAGCTTGCTGCACGCCCACGTCAAAGCCGCCGGAAAGCGGCCACGCTCAGCGCGGCGGCTCGCCGAAGGCCTGCTGCATCTCGCGGTACAGCGCGCGCTGCGCGTCGGTGGTGGCGCGCGGCGCGCGCACCTCGATCTCGACGATCTGGTCGCCCGGCGGCGTGCCCGGCAGGCCGCGCCCGCGCAGGCGCAGTTTGCGCCCGGCGTCGGAGTCCGCGGGGATCTTCAGCTCGACCGCGCCGCCCAGCGTCGGCACGCTGCGCGTGGCGCCCAGCGCGGCCTCCCAGGGCATCAGGCTGAGCACGTGCAGCACGTTGCGGCCGTCGACCTCGAACTGCGCGTGCGGCGCGTACGCGACCTCCAGCAGCAGGTCGCCGCGGCCCTGGCCCTGCTTGGCCAGGCGGATGACCTGGCCGGGCTGCACGCCGGGCGGGATCTTCACGTCGAGGGTCTTGCCGGCGACGGTGATGCGCTGCTCGCCGCCGCGATAGGCCAGCTCCAGCGGGATCTCGAGGCGCGCGCGGGTGTCGCCCGCCGGGGCCTGGCGCGCGCGCGGGCCCGCCCCGCCCTGCCCCGGCCGCGCGCGGCCGAACAGCGACTCGAAGAAGTCGCTGAAGCCGCCGGCGCCGCCGGCGAAGATCTCCTCGTGGTCGAAGCCCGGCGCGCCGCCGAAGCCCGGCGGCGGCTGGAACTCGTCGCCCGGGCGGTAGCCCTGGGCGCGCAGCTGGTCGTAGCCCTTGCGCTTGGCCGGGTCGCGCAGCACCTCGTAGGCCTCGTTGATGGCCTTGAAGCGGTCCTCGGCGCCGGGCTCCTTGCTGACGTCGGGGTGGTACTTCTTGGCCAGCCGGCGGTAGGCGGTCTTGAGCTCGGCCTCGCCGGCCGAGGGCTCGACGCCCAGCACCTGGTAGTAGTCCTTGAATTCCATCGTCGTCCTCGCGTGCGCGCCGCCGGGGTCGGGACGCCCCGGGCGCGGCAGGCGCCTAGTGTGCCGCCGTCGCACCCGCTCGACCATGCCCGGGGCTAGACTGCGCGCCCATCCCCAGCCCCGTGAGCACGCGCCCATGTCGATCACCCCCGGCCAGACCCTGCCCGCCGCCACCCTGCACCACCTCGTCGAGGGCGCCGTGCAGCCGCTCGCGCTCGCCGAGTACGCCGCCACCCGCAAGCTGGTGCTGTTCGCGGTGCCCGGCGCGTTCACCCCGACCTGCTCGGCGCGCCACCTGCCCGGCTTCGTCGAGCACTACGCCGACTTCCAGGCCAAGGGCGTCGACGTGGCCTGCATGGCGGTCAACGACGCCTTCGTGATGGACGCCTGGGGCAAGGGCCAGGCCGTGCCGGCGGGCCTACTGATGCTCGCCGACGGCAACGGCGAGCTGACCCGCGCGCTGGGCCTGGAGCTCGACGCCACCGGCTTCGGCATGGGCCTGCGCAGCAAGCGCTTCGCGCTGTACGCCGAGCACGGCGTGGTGAAGCAGGTGTGGGTCGAGGCGCCGGGCGAGTTCAAGGTGTCCGCGGCCGACCACGTGCTCGCGGCGATCTGAGCCCCGCCCCGCGGGGCGCGGCGCCCGCCTCGCCCCGCCGGAGACGACGACGCCCGCGGCTCGCGCCGCGGGCGTCGTGCGTTCCGGGCCCCGGACCGGCGCCCCGGGGGCGCCGCCTCCGGCCCGGCTCAGGCCTCCGGCGCGGCCGGGTCGGCGGCCGGCGCGGCGGCGGCCTCGCCCTCCTCGGCCTCCTCCACGAACGCGTCCACGCGCTCGATGGCCTGCAGCTTCTCGCCCTCGGCGACGCGCATCAGCGTGACGCCCTGGGTGTTGCGGCCGACCTGGCTGACCTCGGAGGCGCGGGTGCGCACCAGGGTGCCCTGGTCGGAGATCAGCAGGATCTCGTGCAGCTCGGTGAGCTGGATCGCGCCGACCAGCGCGCCGTTGCGCTCGTTGGTCTTCATCGTGATCACGCCCATCGTGCCGCGCCCCTTGCGCGGGAACTCCTCGAGCGCGGTGCGCTTGCCGAAGCCGTTGGCCGAGGCGGTGAGCACGTCGCCGTCGCCGTCCACCACGACCATGCTGACCACGTCCTCGCCCTCGGCCAGCTTCATGCCGCGCACGCCGGTGGCGGTGCGGCCCATGGCGCGGACCGAGGCCTCGTCGAAGCGCACGCCCTTGCCGTTGGAGGCGAAGAGCATGATGTCGCGCTCGCCGTTGGTGAGCTGCACGTCGACCAGGGCGTCGCCCTCGTCGAGGTTGATGGCGATCTTGCCGCGCTGCAGGCGGAAGGCGAACTCGGTGAGCGGGGTCTTCTTGACCGTGCCGCCGCGGGTAGCGAAGAACACGAACTGGTCCTCGCGGTACTCGCGCACCGGCACCACGGCCTGCACCTTCTCGCCCGGCTCCAGGCCGATCCAGTTGATGATCGGGCGGCCGCGCGCGTTCGGGCCGGCCTCCGGCAGCTGGTAGACGCTGAGCCAGAACACCCGGCCGGCGCTGGTGAAGGTCAGCAGCGTGTCGTGGGTGTTGACCAGCCAGAGCTTGTCGATGAAGTCCTCTTCGCGGGTGGCCGCGGCGCTGCGGCCCTTGCCGCCGCGCTTCTGCGCGCGGTAGGCCGAGACCGGCTGGCGCTTGGCGTAGCCGGCGTGCGACAGCGTGACCACCACGTCCTCGGGCGCGATCAGGTCGAGGATGTCGAGGTCCTCCTCGGAGGCGCGGATCTCGGTGCGGCGGGCGTCGCCGAACTCCTCGCGGGTGGCGGCGAGCTCCTCGCGGATGACCTGCAGCAGGCGCTCGGGGCTCTCGAGGATCTCGATCAGGCCGCGGATGACGTCGAGCAGCGCGCGGTACTCGTCGGTGAGCTTCTCCTGCTCCAGCCCGGTGAGGCGGTGCAGGCGCATCTCCAGGATCTCCTTGGCCTGGACCTCGGAGAGCTGGTAGCCGTCGGCCAGCAGGCCGAGGCCCGGTGCGAGGTCTTCCGGGCGCGAGGCGTCGGCGCCGGCGGCCTGCAGCAGCGAGGCCACCAGGCCCGGGCTCCAGCGGCGCTCCAGCAGGCGCTCGCGCGCGGTGGCGGCGTTGTCGGAGGTCTTGATGAGCTCGATCATCTCGTCGATGTTGGCGAGCGCGACGGTCAGGCCCTCGAGCAGGTGGACGCGGGCGCGCGCCTTGCGCAGCTCGAAGATGGTGCGGCGGGTGACGACCTCGCGGCGGTGGCGCACGAAGGCCTCGAGCACCTGCTTGAGGTTGAGCAGCTGCGGGCGGCCGTCGACCAGCGCCACCATGTTCACGCCGAACACCGACTCCATCTGGGTCTGGGCGAACAGGTTGTTCAGCACCACGTCGGCCGACTCGCCGCGCTTGACCTCGATGTAGATGCGCATGCCGTCCTTGTCGGACTCGTCGCGCAGCTCGGAGATGCCCTCGAGCTTCTTCTCCTTGACCAGCTCGGCGATCTTCTCGATCAGCCGCGCCTTGTTGACCTGGTAGGGGATCTCGGTGACCGCGATGGCCTCGCGGCCGGTCTTCTCATCGACCTCGATCTCGGCGCGCGCGCGCATGCGCACCCGGCCGCGGCCGGTGTGGTAGGCGGCGTGGATGCCCGAGGCGCCGTTGATGATGCCGGCGGTGGGGAAGTCCGGGCCCGGGATGTACTCGATCAGGCCGGAGATGGAGATGTCCGGGTCGTCGATCAGCGCGATGGTGGCGTTGATGACCTCGGTGAGGTTGTGCGGCGGGATGTTGGTGGCCATGCCCACCGCGATGCCCGCCGAGCCGTTGACCAGCAGGTTCGGCACCCGGGTCGGCATGACCGTGGGCTCGAGCTCCTTCTCGTCGTAGTTGGGCTGGAAGTCGACGGTGTCCTTGTCGATGTCGGCCATCAGCTCGTGGGTGAGCTTGGACATGCGCGCTTCGGTGTAACGCATGGCCGCGGCGGAGTCGCCGTCGACCGAGCCGAAGTTGCCCTGGCCGTCCACCAGCAGGTAGCGCAGCGAGAAGGGCTGGGCCATGCGCACCAGGGTGTCGTACACCGACTGGTCGCCGTGCGGGTGGTACTTGCCGATGACGTCGCCGACGATGCGGGCGGACTTGTAGTAGGGCTTGTTGCTGTGCGCGCCGAGCTCGTTCATCGCGAACAGCACGCGGCGATGGACGGGCTTGAGGCCGTCGCGGACATCCGGCAGGGCGCGGCCGACGATCACGCTCATGGCGTAATCGAGGTAGCTGCGCCGCATCTCGTCCTCGAGGTTGACCGGGATGACTTCCTTCGCGAGCTCTGCCATCAGAAATCCATGTTGGTGTGCGGTGTGGGTGGTCCTGCAACCCCATGGGAATCAGGGAGTTGCACGGCCCGGCCGCCTCCGTCCGGGAGGCGCGCGCGGGGCGTCGGGGCGCGGTGTCGCAAGCGCGCGATTCTAGCACGCGGGCCCGGTCCGGCCGACCCCCCTGGACCCCGCGCGACCCCGGGGCGGGACGCGCGCCGGCCGCGCCCGGCACCTGCGGCCGCCCCGCCGCAGCGGCTACCATCCGCGGCCTGCCCCGCGCCCCCGGCGCCCGCCCCCCGGAGCCCGCATGTCCGCCACCGCCGCCCCCGCCCTGCGCATCGAGACCCGCGGCCGCGTCCGCTGGCTGGTGCTCGACCGCCCGAGCGTCCACAACGCCTTCGACGACGCCCTGATCGCCGACCTCACCGCGGCCCTGCACGCCGCCGCGGCCGACGACGCGGTGCGCGCCGTGGTGCTCACCGGCGCCGGCGGGACCTTCAGCGCGGGCGCCGACCTGGGCTGGATGCGCGCGATGGCCGCCGCCAGCGAGGCCGACAACCGCGCCGACGCCGGGCGCCTGGCCGCGCTGATGCACGCGCTGTGCTTCCTGCCCAAGCCCACGATCGCGCGCGTCAACGGCGCGGCCTACGGCGGCGGCGTGGGCCTGGTGGCCTGCTGCGACGTCGCGATCGGCGTCGAGGGCGCCAAGTTCTCGCTCAGCGAGGTCAAGCTGGGCCTGGTGCCCGCGGCGATCTCGCCCTACGTGGTGGCCGCGATCGGCGCCCGCCAGGCGCGCCGGCTGTTCACCAGCGGCGAGGTGTTCGAGGCCGCGCGCGCCGCCGAGATCGGCCTGCTGCACGCCTGCGTGGCGCACGAGGCGCTCGACGCCGAGGTCGAGCGCTGCCTGCACTGGCTGGGCAAGGGCGGCCCCGTCGCCCAGGCCGAGGCCAAGGCGCTGGCGCTGCGGATGGCGGGGCTGGAGCCCGAGGCGCAGCGCGCGGTGGACGCGGAGAACGCCGCGCTGATCGCGCGGCTGCGGGTGTCGCCGGAGGGCCAGGAAGGCCTCGGCGCCTTCCTCGCCAAGCGCCCGCCGGCCTGGGTCGTGCCGGACTGAGGCCGCGCGCGCGCCGCACCCCGCCGCCCGGCCCACGCCGCGCCCACGCAATTCCGCGATAATCCCCATGGCCGCCCGGTCCGCCCGGGCCTCCACGAGCGAGCGCATGTTCAAGACCCTCCTGATCGCGAACCGCGGCGAGATCGCCTGCCGCGTCATCCGCACCGCGCGCCGCCTCGGCCTGCGCACCGTGGCCGTGTACTCCGACGCCGACGCCGGCGCGCTGCACGTGCGCCTCGCCGACGAGGCCCACCGGATCGGCCCCGCCGCCCCGGCCGAGAGCTACCTGCGCGTCGACGCGATCCTGGCCGCGGCCAAGGCCAGCGGCGCCGATGCCATCCACCCCGGCTACGGCTTCCTGAGCGAGAACGCGGCGTTCGCCGAGGCCTGCGAGGCCGCCGGCATCGCCTTCGTCGGCCCGCCCGGCGCGAGCATGCGCGCGATGGGCTCGAAGGCCGGCGCCAAGGACCTGATGGCCGCCGCCGGCGTGCCGGTGGTGCCGGGCTATACCGGCGAGGCCCAGGACGCCGCCACGCTCGTGGCCGAGGCCGCGCGGGTGGGCTTCCCGCTGATGATCAAGGCCGCGCACGGCGGCGGTGGCAAGGGCATGCGCGTGGTGCGCTCGGCCGCCGAGTTCGAGGCCGCGCTGGCGAGCTGCCAGCGCGAGGCGCAGGGCGCCTTCGGCCGCGACCGCGTGCTGCTGGAGCGCTACATCGAGACCCCGCGCCACATCGAGATCCAGGTGTTCGCCGACGCCCACGGCCAGGTGATCCACCTCGGCGAGCGCGAGTGCTCCGCCCAGCGCCGCTACCAGAAGGTGCTCGAGGAATCGCCCTCCCCGTTCCTCGACGCCGCCGGGCGCGACGCGATGGGCGCGGCCGCGGTGCAGGCCGCGCGCGCGATCGGCTACCGCAACGCCGGCACCGTGGAGTTCATCGTCGGTGCCGACGGCGCGTTCTTCTTCATGGAGATCAACACCCGCCTGCAGGTGGAGCACCCGGTCACCGAGATGGTCACCGGCCTCGACCTCGTGGAGTGGCAGCTGCGGGTGGCCGCCGGCGAGCCGCTGCCGCTGGCCCAGGACGCCATCCGCCACCAGGGCCACGCGATCGAGGTGCGCCTGTACGCCGAGGACCCGGCCAAGGGTTTCCTGCCCGGCTCGGGCCGGCTGCAGCAGCTGCGCCTGCCCGAGGCCGGCGACGGCGTGCGCATCGACGCGGGCGTGGAGGAAGGCGACACGGTCACCATCCACTACGACCCGATGATCGCCAAGCTGATCGTGCACGCGGCCGACCGGCCCGCCGCGCTGGCCGCGATGGCGCGCGCGCTGGCGGCCACCGAGATCACCGGCCCGAAGTCCAACGTCGAGTTCCTCGAGCGCCTGGTGCGCGACCCCAGCGTCGTCGAGGGCACGATCCACACCGGCTACCTCGACGCCCACCTCGAGCGCGTGCTGCCCGCGCCGCAGGCCGCGCCGCGCGCGGTGCTGGCGCTGGTGGCCGCGGTGCTGGCGACGCGCGACGCCGCCGAGGCGCGCCGCGCCGCCCTGGCCGGCGGCGATCCGCATTCCCCGTGGGCCGTGGCCGACGGCTGGCGCCTCGGCCACGCCGGCGAGCGCGTGGTCGCGCTGGAGCACCTCGGCGAGCGCCGGGTGCTGCACGTGGCCGACGGCGACGACGCGCCCGGCGCGCCGACGCTGCGCGTGCGCGACGCCGAGGGCGTGCTCGCCGTGGCCCTGGTGGCCGACGCCGACGGCCACGTCGTGGCGCGCATCGACGACGCCACGCTGCGCGTGGCCCTGCACCGCCACGGCGACGGCGTCAGCGTGCACGACGGCGCCCAGCGCTGGCGCGTGGAGCGCCTGCCCGCCTGGGCCTCCACCGCGGCCGCCGGCGACGCCGGCGGCGACCGCCTGCAGGCGCCGATGCCCGGCAAGCTGGTGCTGGTGCGGGTGGCGCCCGGCGATGCGGTGAGCGAGGGCCAGGAGCTGCTGGTGATGGAGGCGATGAAGATGGAGCTGGCCCTGCGCGCCCCGCGCGACGGCGTCGTGGCCGCGGTGCGCTTCGCGGCCGGCGACTTCGTCGAGGCCGACGCCGTGCTGCTGACGCTGGAGGACTGAGCCATGGCCCGCACGGACATCGACATCCGCATCGTCGAGGTCGGCCCGCGCGACGGGCTGCAGAACGAGTCGGCGATCCTGCCCGCCGCGACCAAGATCGCGCTGATCGAGCGCCTCGCCGCCACCGGCCTCGGCACCGTCGAGGCCACCAGCTTCGTCAGCCCGGCCTGGGTGCCGCAGCTGGCCGACGCCGCCGAGGTCTATGCCGGCCTGGCCCGGCGCCCCGGCGTGGGCTACCCGGTGCTGGTGCCCAACCTCAAGGGCTACGAGCGCGCCCGCGCCGTGGGCGTCACCGACATCGCGGTGTTCGGCGCCGCCTCCGAGGCCTTCAGCCGCAAGAACATCAACGCCTCGATCGACGAGTCCCTGGCCCGCTTCGCCGACGTCATGGCCGCCGCCAAGGCCGACGGCGTGCGCGTGCGCGGCTACGTCTCGACCGTGCTGGGCTGCCCCTACCAGGGCGAGGTGCCGGTGGCCGACGTGGTGCGGGTGGCGTCCACGCTGTACCGGATGGGCTGCGTCGAGGTGTCGCTGGGCGACACCATCGGCGTGGGCACGCCGGCGAAGGCGCGCGCGATGCTGCGCGCGGTGGCGTCCGAGGTGCCGATGGCCGCGCTGGCGATCCACTTCCACGACACCTACGGCCAGGCCCTGGCCAACGTGCTGGCCTGCCTCGAGGAAGGCGTGTCGGTGGTCGACAGCGCCGTCGGCGGCGCCGGCGGCTGCCCGTACGCGAAGGGCGCCAGCGGCAACCTCGCCAGCGAGGACCTCGTGTACATGCTGCACGGCCTGGGCCTGCGCACCGGCGTCGACCTCGACGCGCTGGTGGCTACCGGCGCGTGGCTCGCCGAGGCGCTGGGCAAGCCCACGATGAGCAAGGTCACCCGCGCGCGCACGGCCGGCTGAGCCGCGCGCCCCGCCGCCCTGCCGCCCTGCCGCCCCGCCGCCCCGGAGATCCCGATGAGCACCGACGCCGCCCGCCTGCCCGCGACCGCCGCCCTGGCCATCGTGGACCGCGCGCCCACCTACCCCGACCCGATCCGGCTGCAGCCCGGCGACGCGGTGCTGGTGCAGCGCCGCGACGAGGACTGGCCGGAGTTCCTGTGGTGCGTGGCCGTCGACGGCCGCGAGGGCTGGGTGCCGCAGCGCGTGCTCGAGCCCTCCGACGACGACGCGTCCACCGCGCGCGCCCGCGCCGCCTACGACGCCCGCGAGCTGGCGATCGCCGCCGGCGACGTGCTGGCGCTGGAGGACGAGGCCGGCGGCTGGTGGTGGGCCCGGCATGCCGACGGCCGCGCCGGCTGGGTGCGCGACGAGGACCTGGCCCCCGCCCCGCCCGGCGGCCGCGCGCTGATCCGCCCGATCGCGCCCGGCGACGCCGCGGCCGTGGCCGCGGTGATCCGCGCGGTGATGCCGGAGTTCGGCGCCGACGGCCCCGGCTTCGCGCTCCACGACCCCGAGGTCGACCACATGCCCGCCGCCTACGCCGCGCCGGGCCACGCCTACTTCGTGCTCGAGCGCGCCGGCCGCGTGATCGGCGGCGCCGGCGTCGCCCCGCTGGCCGGCGGCGAGCCGGGCGTGTGCGAGCTGCGCAAGATGTACTTCCTGCCCGAGGCGCGCGGGATCGGCGCGGGCGAGGCCATGATGGCGCGCTGCCTGCGCGCCGCCCGCGACCTCGGCCACGCGCGCATCTACCTCGAGACCCTCACCGGGATGGATGCCGCGCAGCGCCTGTACGAGCGCAGCGGCTTCCAGCGCCTGTGCGCGCCCCTGGGCGCCACCGGCCACGGCGGCTGCGACCGCTGGTTCGCCCGCGACCTCTGACCTCCTGCCCTTCCACGACCCCAAGGACCCCACCATGACCCTCGCCCACACCCGCGCCCTGATCACCGGCGGCGTCTCCGGCCTCGGCCTCGCCGTCGCCCAGCACCTCGTCGCCCAGGGCGCCAAGGTGGCCCTGCTCGACCTCAACGACGAGAAGGGCGCCGCCGCCGTGGCCGAGCTGGGCGCCGCGAACGCCAGCTACCAGCGCGTGGACGTCAGCGACGAGGCGGCGGTGCAGGCCGCGGTGGCCGCGGCCGCCGAGGCCATGGGCGGGCTCAACGCCGCGATCAACTGCGCCGGCATCCTCGGCGCGGGCCGCGTGCTGGGCAAGGACGGCGCGATGCCGCTGAAGACCTTCTCCACCACCGTGATGGTGAACCTGGTGGGCAGCTTCAACGTCGCCAAGGCCGCGGCCGAGCGCATGCAGCACAACGCCCCGGGCGTCGACGGCGAGCGCGGCGTCATCGTCAACACCGCCTCGGTGGCGGCCTACGAGGGCCAGATCGGCCAGGCCGCGTACTCGGCCTCGAAGGGCGGCGTGGTGGCGATGACGCTGCCGATGGCGCGCGAGCTGGCGCGCTTCGGCATCCGCGTGATGACGATCGCCCCGGGCATCTTCTGGACCCCGATGGTCGACGGCATGCCGGCCGCGGTGCAGGAGTCGCTGTCGGCGTCGATCCCCTTCCCCTCGCGCCTGGGCCGCCCGGAGGAGTTCGCCTCCACCGTCGAGCACATCCTGCGCAGCCCCTACCTCAACGGCAGCGTGATCCGGCTCGACGGCGCCGTGCGCCTCGCGGCCAAGTAAACTCCGCCTCCTTTTTCCCAGACCCAGCGCACGGACCACACGCCATGAAGGCTTCCGAGATCAAGAAGGGCAACGTCGTCGAGCACAACAACACCGTCTACCAGGTGCGCGACATCGAGCGCAGCGCGGCCCAGGCCCGCGGCGGCAACGTGACCTTCCGCTTCACCCTGTACTCCGTGCCCGGCGGCACCAAGTTCGACCTCAGCCTGCGCGCCGACGACGAGCTGCGCGAGATCGAGCTCGCGCGCCGCCCGTCCACCTTCAGCTACAAGGACGGCGAGGCCTTCGTGTTCATGGACGACGAGGACTTCACCCCCTACCAGCTCGACGCCGACGTGGTGGGCGACGCCGCGGGCTACATCACCGACGGCCTGGCGGGCTGCTACGTGGCGGTGATCGACGACGCGCCGGTGGCGGTGCAGCTGCCGCAGACCGTCACGCTCGAGGTGGTCGACACCCCGCCCGAGCTCAAGGGCGGCACCGCGACCAAGCGCCCGAAGCCGGCCACGCTCAGCACCGGCATCGAGATCATGGTCCCGGAGTACATCACCAACGGCGAGAAGATCCTGGTCTCGACCGTCACCGGCGAGTTCGCCGGCCGAGCCTGAGGCCCCGGCGTGGCGCGCCGCCGGCGCGCCACGCGATCAGCCGCCGCGCGCGATCCAGCGCGCGGCCATCCGCCGCAGCGAGGGCTCGGCGGCCGGGTCCTCGGCCAGCGCCACGATCGGCACCCAGGCCAGCGCCAGCGACTCGGCGTTCGCCGCGAAGGCCTCGCGGCCCGGCGCGGCCCGCACCGCGTAGCGTACGTCGTGATGCCAGTGCGCGGGCTCGGCCCCGCGCGCGGGGATCTCGTGCGCGTCCAGGTCGAGGATGCCGCCGGGCCAGCCCGCGGCCTCCAGCGCCAGGCCCTCGAGGCCCAGCTCCTCGCTGGCCTCGCGCAGCGCCACCGCGGCCAGGTCCTCGTCGCCGTCGGCGTGCCCGCCGGGCTGCAGCCAGCGGCCCAGCTTGGCGTGGTGCATCAGTGCCGCGCGGGTGCCGTCGGCGCTGACCACGAAGGCCGAGCCGGTGAAGTGGCCGGCCAAGCGGGAGCGCACGAAGGCATCGGCGTCGGCCAGCAGGGCGGTGAAGCGCACGGCGTCGGCCGCCTGCGCGGGGTGGGCGCGCGCGAAGGCGGCGAAGGCGTCGGCGAGGGCGACGCGCGAGGAAGGCATCGGGGGCATGGCGTGGATGATAGCGCCGCCGGCCCCGCGCGCCTTGTCGGCCCGGGCCCTGCTCCGCTATGGTCGGCCGTCGCCGGGGATCCCGGCGCGCACCGCCGCCGGCCCGCCCAGACGCGCCGCGGTTCGTCGACCTCGAGGGGAGAGAGATCTTGAAGAGCCTGTTCATCACCAAGCCGATCGCACCGGCGGGGAACGTCGACGCGGGCGAGCCCGTGGAAGGCGGCCTGCACGGCGAGGTCGCGCTCAAGCGCGTGCTCGGCGCGCGCCAGCTGTTCCTGCTGGGCATCGGCGCGATCATCGGCGCCGGCATCTTCGTCATGACCGGCAAGGCCGCCGCCGATTACGCCGGCCCGGCCGTCATCCTGAGCTTCATGATCGCGGGCCTGGCCTGCGCGCTGGCGGGCCTGTGCTACGCCGAGTTCGCCGCGATGATGCCGGTGTCCGGCTCGGCCTATTCCTACACCTACTCGACCATGGGCGAGGTGGTGGCCTGGTTCATCGGCTGGAACCTGGTGCTGGAGTACCTGTTCGCGGCGTCCACCGTCGCGGTGGGCTGGTCGGGCTACCTCGGGGGCTTCCTCGACTCGACCTTCGGGGTCGAGTTGCCGGCGATGCTGGCGCAGGCGCCCTACACCTTCGTCGCCGAGACCAAGTCCTTCGCGCGCACCGACGGCATGCTCAACCTGCCGGCCGTGCTGATCGTCGCGGCGATCACCGCGCTGTGCTACCGCGGCATCACCCAGTCGGCCTGGGTCAACGCGATCATCGTCGCGCTGAAGGTCTCGGTGATCGTGCTGTTCCTCGGCTTCGCCTTCCAGTACATCAACCCGTCGAACTGGGACGCCTGCCACGCGATCGGCCAGAGCGCCGGCCAGTACTCCGAGGCCCTGATCAACGAGCTGCGCGCCTCCTGCGCCGCGGGCAACACCGGCCTGGCCATCGTGCCCCCGGGCACCGAGTCGGGCCTGTTCGGCACCGACGGCGTGATCCGCGCCGCCGCCGTGGTGTTCTTCGCCTACATCGGCTTCGACGCGGTCTCCACCGCCGCCGGCGAGGCCAAGAACCCGCAGCGCGACATGCCGATCGGCATCCTCGGCTCGCTGGCCTTCTGCACCGTGCTCTACATCGCGATGGCCGCCACCATGACCGGCCTGCTGCCGTTCCCGGACCTGGGCACCTCCAAGCCGGTCGCCACCGCGCTCGAGGCCTTCCCGGCCCTGGGCTGGCTGAAGACCCTGGTCGAAGTCGGCGCCCTCGCCGGCCTGAGCTCGGTGATCCTGGTGATGCTGATGGGCCAGCCGCGCATCTTCTTCGCGATGAGCCAGGACGGCCTGCTGCCGAAGATCTTCGGCCGCGTGCACCCGGAGTTCGGCACCCCGCACGTGGGCACCGTGATCGTCGGCGTCGTCGCCGCCACCATGGCCGGCCTGCTGCCGCTGGGCTTCCTGGGCGACCTCGTGTCGATGGGCACCCTGCTGGCCTTCGCCACCGTCTCGGCCAGCGTGCTGGTGCTGCGCTTCACCCGCCCGGACCTCAAGCGCCCGTTCAAGGTCTGGGGCGCCATCGTCCTGTGCCCGATCGCGGTGCTGGCCTGCCTCTACCTGTTCTGGGCCCCGTTCATGGACCACTGGCAGGTCATGCTGGGCTGGACGATCCTGGGCTTCGTGATCTACGGCGTGTACGGCTACCGCCACAGCCGCCTGCGCCTGCGCAGCTGAGCGCCCGGCGCAGCCGCGCCGACGCGCTGACGTGACACCCGACGCCCCGCCTAGTGCGGGGCGTCTTGTTGGAGAGCAAGCATGCAAAAAGCAAAGCTCGTTTCCATGAGTCTCGCCATTTGGCTCGCAGTTTTTTACTTCTTCCAGTTCGCGGGTTACTGGATGTGGGAAATGAGCCCGGCAAGCATCGGAGGCAACCTTGGCGTGGGTTTCTTCTCTTCGGCAATCGGCATCGCCACTTTCGCAGCCCTAACGGAAGGGAAAAGAGCCAAAGCAATGAGCGAGCGACATCTGACGCTGGTCGTAGGCATTCTTGCTGTACCGCTCCATTTCGGATTGGCTCTCGCCGCACCACTTGAAGCGGAGCTCACACAGCTAACGGCGGTCTTTGTCGGAGCGGCGCTGCCATTTCTCTTTTTCGGTCTAAGCCGGAAAACGTAGCGCTAAGACCTCCTAGCCCGGCAAAGCCACAATCAAAAGTGCAGCCGCTCAGGCCGTCGGCGGCTCGTCGTCCTCGCCGGCATCCACGGCCCCGCCCTCGAGCCCCAGGGCCTCGCCGAACAGCCGCCGGGTGGCGTCGTCGTCGCTGGCCTCCACCTCGCGCAGGCGGCGATTGATGGCGCGGCTGCGCACGTCGGCCTGGTCGATGACGTTGGCGGCCTCGGTGAGCTTCTTGCGGGTCTTGGCCAGCACGTCGCCGAACTTGCCGAACTCGGTCTTCACCGCGCCCAGCACCTGCCAGACCTCGCTGGAGCGCTTCTCGATGGCCAGCGTGCGGAAGCCCATGCGCAGGCTGTTGAGGATGGCGGCCAGCGTGGTGGGGCCGGCGATCACCACGCGCTGCTCGCGCTGCAGCGACTCCACCAGGCCCGGGCGGCGCAGCACCTCGGCGTACAGGCCCTCGGTGGGCAGGAACAGCAGCGCGAAGTCGGTGGTGTGCGGCGGCTCGACGTACTTCGCGGCGATCTGCTTGGCCTCCTCGCGCACCCGGCGCTCCATCGCCGCGGCGGCCAGCGCGGCGGCCTCGGGGTCGGCGCGGTCCTGGGCGTCGAGCAGGCGCTCGTAGTCCTCGCGCGGGAACTTGGCGTCGATCGGCAGCCACACCGGCGCGTCGTCCACGCCGCCCTGGCCCGGCAGGCGGATGGCGAACTCCACGCGCTCGGCCGAGCCCGGGCGGGTGGCCACGTTGGCGGCGTACTGGTCGGGCGTGAGCACCTGCTCGAGCACGCCCGAGAGCTGCACCTCGCCCCAGATGCCGCGGGTCTTGACGTTGGTGAGCACGCGCTTGAGGTCGCCGACGCCGCTGGCCAGGGTCTGCATCTCGCCGAGGCCGCGGTGGACCTGCTCGAGGCGCTCGGAGACCTGGCGGAAGCTCTCGCCCAGCCGGGTCTCGAGCGTGGCCTGCAGCTTCTCGTCCACCGTCTGGCGCATCTGCTCGAGCTTGGCGGCGTTGTCGGCCTGCAGCTGCCCGAGCTTGGCCTCGAGGGTGCCGCGCACCTCGCCCAGCGCCTGCTGGTTGCCCTCGCCCAGCGCGCGCAGCTGCGCGGTGAGCGCCTCGGCGGCGCGACCCTGGGCCTGGGCGGCCTCGGCGCGGCCGGCGCGGGCGTCCTCGCCCAGGCCCTGGCGCAGGCTGGCCAGGCCGGCCTCGGTGCGCTCGGTGAACTGGGCCAGGCGCTGGTCGAAGCGGCCCAGCTCGGCCTTGAGCTCGTCGCGGCCGGCGCGCTGCTCCTCACGCAGCGTGCGCTGCAGCGCCTCGACCTGCTCGCGCAGCGCGCGCTGGGCGGCGTCGTGCTGCTCGCGCAGGCCGCGCTGCGAGGCGTCGAAGGCCTCGCGCAGGCCGCGCTCGAGGCGCTCGGCCTCGCCGCGCTGGGCCTCGAGGCGGGCCTCGAGCGCCGCGCGGGCGGCGGCATCGCCCGGCGGCGCCCAACCTCGGCGCAGCAGCAGCCACACGCCCACGGCCAGCGCGACGAGGAAGGCCATGGCCAGCAGCTGGGCGAACAGGGTGAAGTCGAGGTTCATCGGCGGCGCGGTCCTTCGGCACGGGCGCCCGGACGCGGGCGCAGGGGGCCGATTCTACGGGCTCGCGTCGCAGGACCTGAGACCGGCGCGCGCGGGGCCGCCCGGCTGGCGCGGATGCCGGACACGACGACGGCGCCCGGGGGCGCCGTCGTCTTCACGCGTGGAGGCCGGACCAGCCGGCCTTGGCGGCGCGGGCCGGATCAGCCGGCCTTGGCGGCGCGGGCCTGATCAGCCGGCCTTGGCGGCCCAAGCCGAGCACCAGCCGGCGCCGGCCACGTGGTGGCCCGGGAACAGCAGGCAGGGGCCGAACGCGCCGTCGGCGGTGCCCTTCCAGAAGTTGCAGTTGTGGCAGTTGTGGCCGGCGACGTACTTGGCGTGGCCGGCGGCCGCGGTGGCGTCCTCGACGTAGTTCAGGGCGCGGGCCTGCGGGTTGTCGAGCGGCAGGTGCGGCAGCTCCTGGGCGTGGGCGGTGCCGGCGAACAGGCGGGCGCCCAGCGGCAGGGCGACGGCGCCGACGGCGGCGGTGGCGATGAAGCGGCGGCGGGAGAAGGTCGAGGACATGGCGGGCTCCGTGAGGTGGCTGGCGCTGAGGGGGGAACGCGAGGGGTGGGTCGGATTCCGGTCGGGACGGCCCGCGCGCGAGGCGCCAGTCGTCGATCCGCGGCGGATCCTACGCCCCCCGCGTGAGGCATGCGTTGACGGCAATCAATCGCAGCCGAGGCCCGCTGGCAGGGGCCGGGAGCGGCCCGCGGGACGCGCTCGCGGGCCGCGGCGTTGCACGGGCGGGCACGCCGCCGCCCCCCGCCCGGCCTGCCCCGCGCGCGCCCATCCGCTACACTCCCGCCCCATGGACACCCTGCCCTTCGACCCCGCGGCGCTCGCCGACCGGGCCCGCCAGATCGTCGCCGTCACGCGCGAGCTGGCCGCCCTCGGCTGGACCCCCGCCACCTCCAGCAATTTCTCGATGCGCCTCGACGCCGCGCATGCCGCGATCACCGTCAGCGGCCGCGACAAGGGCCGCCTGGTCGAGGACGACATCATGGTCGTCGACCTCGCCGGCGCGCCCGTGGCCACGCCGCACCGCCCCAGTGCCGAGACCCTGCTGCACACGCACCTCTACAAGCGCTTCCCGGACATCGGCTGCGTGCTGCACACGCATTCGCGCACCCAGACCGTGGCCTCGCGCTTCTTCGCCCGCGAGGGCCGGGTGCGGCTGGAGGGCTACGAGCTGCTGAAGGCCTTCCCGCCCAACACCACCCACGAGACCGTGCTCGACCTGCCGGTGCTGCCCAACTCCCAGGACATGCCCGCGCTGGCGGCCGAGGTGGAGCGCCTGCTCGACGCCGGCCCGCTGTGGGGCTACCTGATCGATGGACACGGCCTCTACGCCTGGGGCCGCACGCTCGCCGAGGCGCGCCGGCACCTCGACGCGTTCGACTTCCTGCTCGCCTGCGAGCTCGACCTGAGGAGACTGGCATGAGCCGCCTGCGCATCTTCCGCGACACCGACTTCATGGACGCCGCCCCGGCCACCCCGCTGCTGGCCACCAGCGACCACGGCGCCATGGCGCGCGAGCTCGCCGCCATCGGCGTGCGCTTCGAACAGTGGCAGGCGTCGCGCCCGGTCGAGCCCGGCGCGTCCAGCGAGGACGTCATGGCTGCCTACCGCGCCGACATCGACCGCCTGGTGGCCGAGAACGGCTTCCAGACCGTCGACGTGGTGTCGATCGCGCCCGACAACCCCAACCGCGAGGCCATGCGCCAGAAGTTCCTCGACGAGCACTTCCACGAAGAGGACGAGGTGCGCTTCTTCGTCGGCGGCTCGGGCCTGTTCACGCTGCACGTGGGCGAGAAGGTGTTCGAGGTGCTGTGCGAGCGTGGCGACCTGATCTCGGTGCCCGACCGCACCACCCACTGGTTCGACATGGGCCCGGAGCCGAGCTTCATCGCGATCCGCTTCTTCAAGCAGCCCGACGGCTGGGTCGGCCACTTCACCGGCACCGACATCGCCCAGCGCTTCCCGCGCCTCGAGAAGGGCCAGGCCCTGGACGCCGCCGCGTGAGCGCGACGGCCGCCCGGCGCGTGGTGCTGACCGACATCGAGGGCACCACCTCGAGCATCTCCTTCGTCAAGGAGGTGCTGTTCCCGTACGCGCGCCGCGCGCTGCCGGCCTTCGTCAACGCCCACGCCAACGACCCCGCCGTGCGCCGCTGGCTCGACCAGGCCGCGATGGAGATCGGCGGGCTCACCTCCGACCACGCGCTGGTGGAGGTGCTGCAGCAGTGGATCGACGAGGACCGCAAGCACACCGCGCTCAAGGGCCTGCAGGGCATCGTGTGGAAGGAAGGCTACGCCTCGGGCGCCTACCGCGCCCACGTGTATCCCGACGCCGCGCCCGCGCTGGCGGCGTGGAAGGCCGCGGGGCATCCGCTGTACGTGTACTCCTCGGGCTCGGTGCCGGCGCAGAAGCTCTTCTTCGCGCACTCCGAGGCCGGCGACCTGACGCCGCTGTTCGGCGGCTTCTTCGACACCGAGATGGGCGGCAAGCGCGAGGCGGCCAGCTACGCGCGCATCTGCGAGGCCATCGGCCGCGCGCCGGCCGAGGTGCTGTTCCTCAGCGACGTGGTCGAGGAGCTCGACGCGGCGCGCGAAGCGGGCCTGGGCACCGTGCTGGTGGACCGCCGCGAGGACTATCCCGCGCCGCGCACCGGCGAGGCCGCCCGCGGGCACGCGCGCGTCGAGACCTTCGCCGACGTCACCCTCGCGTAACTCCCCGGCGCGCACCCTGCGCTGGCACGACGACGCAAGGTCGTCACGGCCACTCAGCCGCGCCGCACGTCCATTCACTCTCCGCACTGAGCCCTCGATGCGCGCGCCGGTCCCGGCGCGCGCCAGCGGTTTCGACCGCCCCTGCCCGCCTCCCCACGGCGGGCCGACCACAAGGCCCATGCCCATGACTGCTTCGACTCCGACCACCCTGCACACCAGCACCCTGCTCGAGTGCGCCACCCAGCGCGGCTTCACGACCTTCGGCAAGGCCGTCGCGGCCGCCGGCCTCACCGACACCCTCAACGGCGCCGGTCCGTTCACCGTCTTCGCCCCGTCCGACGCGGCCTTCCAGGCCCTGCCGGCCGGCACGCTCGACCGCCTGCTCAAGCCCGAGCACAAGGACGAGCTGGCCGCGGTGCTGAAGTACCACGTCGTCGCCGGTCGCCTCGGCGGCGCCGAGCTCGGCAAGCTCAGCACCACCGCCACCGTCAACGGCCAGCCCGCGCCGGTCGCGATGGACCACGGCAAGGTCAGCATCGGCGGCGCCACCGTCACCGAGGCCGACATCGGCGCCCGCAACGGCGTGCTGCACGCCATCGACAAGGTGATGCTGCCCACCGCGAAGGCCTCGAACGATCCGGTGACCCCGGCCCCGCTGCCGGCCACCGGCACCCGCTGAGCCATCGCCGGCGGGCGGCGCGCGGCGGTCAGGCACCGCGCGGCGCTCCCGGCGCGACGCAGCACGCGACACGCAGCACCGTGACACGCGGACGGCCGGGGCGACCCGGCCGTCCGTTTTCGTTGGCGAGGGCAGGCTCAGTCTTGCAGCAGCGCCAGCACGCGCTCCTTCGGCCGGCACAGCACCACGCCCCGTGGCCCCACCACCAACGGGCGCTCGATCAGCACCGGATGCGCCAGCATCGCGTCGAGGATCGCGTCGTCATCGGCGTCGTCGGCCAGCACGACGGGCGTGCCGGCCTCCGCGAGCCTGGGCAGCTCCTTCTCGCGCAGCAGCGCGCGTGCCCCACCCTCCAGCCGCGCCGCCAGGCCGGCCAGCGTGGCGCGGTCGGGCGGATCGTCGAGGTAGGCCACCACGCGCGGCGACAGGCCCGCCTCGCGCAGCTGCGCCAGCACGAAGCGCGAGGTGCTGCAGGCGGGGTGGTGGAAGATGGTCCAGGCGTCGGTCATGCGGGGTCTCCAGGGGCGGGCGCGAGCGCCGCGCGGATCTCGGCGACGGTGTCGCGCGCGCTGCGGTTGACGCCGATCAGCGTAGCCGAGGCCGGGCCCGTCCACTCGCCGTAGCCCAGCAGCCACAGCGCGGGCTCGCGCAGGCTGCGGGTGCCGTCAACGGCGACGCGGCCGTCGGGCTCGAGCACGCCCAGCGGCGCCAGGGGGCCCAGCGCCGGGCGGAAGCCGGTGCACCAGAGGATCGCGTCGATGCGCTCTTCGCGGCCGTCCGGCCACACCACGCCGTCGCGGGTGAGCTGGGTGAACATCGGCGCGGCCTGCAGGCGGCCGCGCGCCCGCGCGGCGCGCACCGGCGGCACCATCACGATGTCGCCGAGGCCGCCGACCGGCGCGTCGGGCACCCGGCCCGCGCGCAGCGCCTCGAAGCGCGCCGTGGCGCGCTCGAACAGCGCGCGGCCGTCCACCTCGTCGGGGAGGAAGCTGGGCGGCGACAGCGTCACCCAGGTCGCGTCGGCCACGAGGTCGAGCTCGGCGTAGAGCTGCGCGCCGGAGTTGCCGCCGCCCACCACCAGCACGCGCTGGCCCGCGAACGGCGCGGGCGAGGCGTAATGCGCGGAGTGCAGCTGGGTGCCGGCGAAGTCGGCGCGGCCGGGCACATCGGGGATGACCGGCGCGCTCCAGGTGCCGGTGGCGCTGATCACCGCGCGGGCGCGCCAGGCGCGGCCGTCGTCGGCGCGCACGCGCAGCGCGGGTCGCGCGGTGGCGCTGCCGCCCGCGGAGCCGGGCGCGGCGTCGGGCGCGGCGTCGGCCGCGACGCGCTCCACCGCCGCCACGCGCACCGGCCGCGCGACCGGCAGCGCGTAGCGGCGCTCGTACTCGGCCAGGTAGGCCAGCACGTCGTCGCGCGAGGGCGTGGGCGCGCCGGCGTCGTCGGGCATGCCGGGCGGCCACGGGCTGGCGGGCGGCATCGGCATGCCGGCGATCGAGCTCGACGCCGCCGGCGAGAACAGCCGCAGCGAGTCCCAGCCGTGCCGCCACGCGCCGCCGGGGCCCGCGCCGTCGTCGAGCAGCACGAACGACAAGCCCGAGCGTCGCAGCCACCAGGCTGCGCACAGGCCGGACTGGCCGGCGCCGATCACCACCACATCGACCTCGACCTCGACCTCGACCTCGACCTCGACCTCGACCTCGACCTCGACCTCGACCTCGACGCCGATCTCGCGTCCGCCCTCGCCCGCCTCGCCCGCCTCGCCGGCCCGCGACCCCGCCGCGTCGCCCCGCGACGCCATCGCGTCGTCCACGCCAGCACGCGCGCCGCCCGCGCTCACGCGCCGCGCCCCGCCGCGTGCCGCGGCAGCGCCACCGACACCGCCGCCGCCAGCGCCACCATCAGCGCCGACGCCCACAGGCAGGCCGCCAGGCCATGCGCCTGGTACAGCCAGCCCGACAGCAGCGTGCCCAGCAGCCGGCCCAGCGCGTTGGCCATGTAGTAGAAGCCCACGTCCAGCGACACCCCGTCCTCGCTGGCGTAGCTGACGATCAGATAGCTGTGCAGCGCCGAGTTCAGCGCGAACACCAGCCCGAACAGCGCCAGCCCGCCCACCAGCAGCGCCTCGGGATCGACGCCGCGGCCCAGCCCCAGCGCCATCGCCGCCGGCACCGCGGCCAACGCGAGCGCCCAGCCCAGCGCCGCGCGGCCGTCGGGAGCCGAGGCGCCCTCGCCCGCCGCACCGCCGCCCGCCGCGCCGCCCGCGCGCCGCGCCCGCCCCGCGCCCGTGATCCACGGCGCCAGCGACTGCACCACCCCGTAGCCGATGATCCACAGCGCCAGGAACCCGCCCACCGCCGTCGTCGCCCAGCCCAGCTCGACCACCAGGAACACCGGCAGCGCCACCACGAACCATACGTCGCGCGCACCGAACAGCAGCAGCCGCGCGCCCGAGAGCAGGTTGATGGCGCGCGACTTGGCGAACAGCTCGCGGAACTTCGGCTTGGCCGACGCCCGCCCGAAGGCCGTGCGCAGGCTGAGCAGGCTCCACGCCCACACCGCCAGCAGGCCCAGCGCCATCGCGCCCACCGCCCCGCGGAAGCCCAGCCACGCCAGCAGCGCGCCGCCGAGGAAGAAGCCCACGCCCTTCAGCGCGTTCTTCGAGCCGGTCAGCGCGGCCACCCAGCGGTACAGCCGGCCCTGCGCGTCGGCGGGCACCAGCTGCTTGAGGCTGGCCTTGGCCGACATCTTGTTGAGGTCCTTGGCGATGCCCGACACCGCCTGCGCGGCCATCACCCACGGCACCGTCAGCCACGCCGCCGGCACCAGCAGCGCCGCCAGCGCCAGCACCTGCAGCCCGAGGCCCAGGTGCATGGTGCGGTTGAGCCCGATGCGCGCGCCCAACCAGCCGCCCACGAGGTTGGTGACCACCCCGAAGGCCTCGTAGAACAAGAACAGCAGCGCGATGTCGAGCGGCCCGTAGCCCAGCTGGTGGAAGTGCAGCACCACCAGCATCCGCAGCGCGCCGTCGGTGAGGGTGAACGCCCAGTAGTTGCCGGTGACCAGCGCGTAGTCGCGCCAAGCGCGGCGGGTGGCAGTGGCGTCGGCGTGGCTCACGCGCGCGCCTCAGCCCAGCCCGCCGGCGTGCCGCGGCAGCCCCGTGGCGCCGATGCGCGACGGCAGGCCGCCAACGAGGCGCACCAGCTCGACCGTGCGGTTCACGTAGCCCCACTCGTTGTCGTACCAGGCATACAGCTTCACCTGCGTGCCGCCGATGACGCGGGTGCACGCGGCATCGACGATGGCCGAGCGCGGATCGGTGCGGAAGTCGATCGACACCAGCGGCCGCGTCTCGAAGCCCAGCACCCCGGCCAGCGGCCCCTCGGCCGCCGCGCGCAGCAGGCCGTTCACCTCGTCCGCGCTGGTGGCGCGCTCCACCTCGAACACCGCGTCGGTGAGCGAGGCGTTGGTCAGCGGCACGCGCACCGCCAGGCCGTCGAGCTTGCCGCGCAGCGCCGGGAAGATCTCGGCGATGGCGGTGGCCGAGCCGGTGGACGTCGGGATCAGGCTGTCGCCGCAGCTGCGGGCGCGGCGCGGATCCTTGTGGGTGGCGTCCACGATCGTCTGGGTGTTGGTGAGGCTGTGGATGGTGGTCAGGCTGCCGTGGCGGATGCCCAGGCCCTCGAGGATCACCTTCACCAGCGGCGCCAGGCAGTTGGTGGTGCACGACGCCGCGCTGACCACCCGGTGCATGGCCGGGTCGAACAGCGCGTGGTTGACGCCCACCACCACGTCGAGCGCGCCGGGCTCCTTCACCGGCGCCGTCACCACCACCCGGCGCACGCCCTGCGCCAGGTAGGGCGCCAGCAGCGCCTGCGAGCGGAACTTGCCCGAGGCCTCGATCACCACCTCGCAGGCGGACCAGTCGGTGGCGGCGATGTCGCGCTCGCGCGACACCGGGATGCGGCGCTCGCCGACCACCAGCACGTCGCCCTCGGCGCGCGCCTCGCGATGCCAGCGCCCGTGCACCGAGTCGAAATTGAGCAGGTGCGCGAACGCCGCCGCGTCGCCGGCGGGATCGTTGATGCGCGCGACGTGCAGCGCCGGGTCCTCGCAGGCCACGCGGAAGGCCAGCCGGCCCATCCGGCCGAAGCCGTTGATGCCGAAGGCGAGGGAGGTCGGGGTGCTTTCGGCGGCAGTGGCGGCGGCGGTCATGGGCAGCATCCGGTGGAGGCCGGCAGGCACGGGGCCTCGCCGGCGCAGCAGTGGGCGGTGAGGTAGTCCAGCAGCGCCTGCATGTGCGCGATGCGGGTGCGGTAGATCAGCGAGCGGCCCTGCGCCTCGACGTCCACCAGCCCCGCATGGGCGAGTGTCTTGAGGTGGTGCGACAGCGTGGCGGGCGCCAGGCCCAGCGCCTCGGCGATGCGGCCCGGCGTGTCGCCGCGGCGGCCGGCCTGCACCAGGTGGCGGAACACCGCCAGCCGCGCGGGCTGCGCGAGCGCGGCCAGGGCCGCGACGGCCGCGGCGGCGTCGAGGGTGTCGAGGGGCGTGGGAGTGTCGGCGGTGGGGGTGGGCTGCGCGCTCATGTTTCGATTGTTGTCGAAGCATGGAAGCCGTCGCAAGCACCGGCGCGGCCTATGCCTTGAGCTATCACATCCACAGGCCTATGCTCGGGTCTATCCCAACTCGCGGGACCCGCGCCATGAGCCAGATCGCCAAGCTGTTCACCAATGGCCGAAGCCAAGCCGTGCGCCTGCCGGCGGCCTACCGCTTCGACGCCAGCGAGGTGTACATCCGCCAGGACCCGGACACCGGCGACGTGATCCTCTCGCGCCGTCCAGGTGACTGGGACGGCTTCCTGCGCGCCGTCCGGGAGGCCACCGTGCCCGCCGACTTCCTCGATGCCGACGAGCGCCGGCAGGCAGGGCAGACGCGCGACCCGCTCGAGGGCCTCGGCGCGTGAGGCGCCACCTGCTCGACACCAACACCGTCAGCCACGCCCTGCGCGGCCACCCCCAGGTGCTGGCGCGCATGACCGCCGTGCCGATGGCCAGCCTGTGCATCTCGGTGATCACCGAGGCCGAGCTCCGCTATGGCCTCGCGCGCCGGCCCGACGCGGTGACACTGCAGGCACTGGTCGATGAACTCCTGCGCCGCGTGGACGTCCTGCCGTGGGACGGCGCGTGCGCCGGGCACTACGGACAGCTGCGTGCGGCGCTGGGCGACCGCGGCAAGACCCTCGCACCGCTGGACCTGCTGATCGCGGCGCACGCCCAGGCCATCGATGCCGTGCTGGTCAGCCAAGACCAGGCCTTCCGCCACTGCGACGGGCTGGTCTGGGAGGACTGGACACGCTGAGCGGCACGAGGCTTTTCGCGGGGCGCCCCGTCAATGCCCCGGACGGGGCATGCCGCCGACACGACTTATCGGTGCCGTGCCTGGACCAATAGCGCGGCAAGCAGTGCGCAAGCCCAGGCGCCGCGCGGCCAGCAGGCATCCACCACGCCCTCGCCCTGCAATCCAGAAATCGGGGTGGCGGCGCCGTATACACCGCGCAGCCGGCCAATTCGCCCTCTAAGACCCCCAATATGGTTGGCAATCCCAAGCGGCGGTGGCACGCTCGAAGCCAACGATGACGGGGCGTAGAGCCGCGCAGGCTGCGCTGGCTTATCCACCCTCCTCCCAATTGACGCCCCACTCCGGGGCCGAATTGAAGTTAGGCGCTGCAAGATGACGTTCCAAGGCAAATGTGATGAGTGTGGGAGTGCGTTCACCATTGGCACGTCGGGGATGGAGAGTCTCTGTGCCGAGTGCTCCAGCGCGCTCTATGGCAAGCCACCCTGCATTCATATCTTCATCGACGGGCGCTGCAAGGCTTGTGGCTGGGATGGGTCAAGATCGGATTACGTGCGGGGTCTTGTCCGTGAATCCAAAATTAGTCAGGCCCACGAAAAGCACGAACGATGAGGGCTTGCTTCAAGGGGCCGGGCTCTTAGCATCACCGGGCCAGGCTGCGGCAAGAATGCAGATGCACCGGGGCGCCGAGGCAAGGTCTTTTCCAGCACCCACCTTCCGGCAAGCGAGCAGCATCACTGTGTGGGCCGCGGCTGCCTAACTGTTCGTTCAAGCGGACGCCGCTACGCGGCGCCTCTCAACTCAGGCGTTAGGTGCCGCGTGTGAGGACTTCGCAGTTCGTTCTTTCCATCGCAGCATTCGGTGCGCTTGCAGGCTGCCAGGGCGGACAAGTCTCTACGTGCACTGGCCCAGAGGTCTCAATTGCTGGGGGCAAATGCCGCGCGAACTACTACCAAGCTGACTACGGGGCGGACGGCGCCACTACACAAGCACTTGTGAACTGCTTGATAGAATCGCAGCGCCTAGGCGGCAACATCGTCGCATTTCATTCT
Organism: Lysobacteraceae bacterium; assembly: GCA_051859045.1. GTDB lineage: Bacteria > Pseudomonadota > Gammaproteobacteria > Xanthomonadales > Xanthomonadaceae > JBHYGK01. The sequence goes on from JBHYGK010000034.1 coordinate 46,409, forward strand.
CTAGACCATGGCATCGCACTTGAGTGGCTGGATGAGTCCACGCTGGAAGTCGCTGTCCCAGAGGGAATACAGCTGGAAGGCCAACGATTCGAGGACTCCTTCAACGGCCACAGGCTTGTCTATCGCTACCGCCACCTCAAGCCTGATGACCCGCAGCTCCTGGGGTGCCGAAGAAGTTCGCGCAGCAGCACCTAACTTTTCGTTCAAGCGGACGCCGCTACGCGGCGCCTCTCAACTCAGGCGTTAGGCCCTCGAAAAGCGCGCTCGTTGAGGGCTTGCTTCAAGGGGCCGGACTCTTCGCATCACCAGGCAGGGCTGCGGCAAGATTGCAGACAGACCGGGGCGCCGCGGCAAGGTCGCTGGCAGCACCCACCATCCGGCAAGCTTCCAGCATCACTGTGTGGGCTGCGGCTGCCTAACTGTTCGTTCAAGCGGACGCCGCTACGCGGCGCCTCTCAACTCAAGCGTTAGGCCCCAAAATGCTCCGCTCCTTCTGGTTCACGACAAGTAGCGGGCTAGGTTACGGCGCTACTGGCTATGACCAGGCAGATGCTGAGGCGCTGCTACAGGCATTCGGCTACCCAATGGAGGGAGTTCGGATAATCCGCGTGACACCGGACATCAAGCAGTCTGATCTCGAGCAGAACCACGTTGCACCTAACTCTGGACCCGTAATAGTTCGGGGCGTTTGGTTCCCCTTCCACAATGTGTAGCTGCACGCCAAACTAGTCACCCACCGAATCACAAGGCAGGCCCTGCATTGCGCCGCAGCTTTGCCCCTGTGCTGCGGCAAGATCGCCGGCAACACAAACCTAGCTGCAAGCGGGCAGCGAACAATGTGGGGCGCGATTGCCTAACTGTCGTTCAAGCGGACGCCGCTACGCGGCGCCTCTCAACTCAGGCGTTAGGCGCTTCATGACCGACCATCCCGCATTCCGAATAGCCTGCTTCCTCGGCGGCGTGGCGCTTCTGGGACTGGCCGGATACGCAGCTCTTTGGGCTATCTCGTCATCCAGCCTCGCGTTCACCGCTTGCAAGGACGGCTACTCGCTCTTTGCAGACACATTTCGCTGCAAGCAACCTCACTTGGCGTCGCTGGCGATGTACGTATCGCTAGCCCTTGCTGCTACGGCCTTCTTTTTCTCCCTGCGGCCACGAGGCTGGCTGGACGGGCCTGGGCTTCGGGGCGAAGATGGCGCCTAACAGTTCGCTCAAGCGGACCAATCAATCGCTTCGCGATTGATGTGGCCGCTTAGCTCAGACGTTAGGCACCACCCCGAGCAGCTATGCAACCTCAAACAGCTTACGCCGCGCTTGTGTGCGAACTTGAGCAAGCACGGCTGCTACCCGCAGAGGATCTGCGTCGCCTCGTCGGCAGCGCCTTGGAAGCTCGAACCCTAGACATTGGTGGAGAACCACTTGAGCTTCAGCTGCGGGCCGCATGGTCCAACAGTTCCCGAAGCGCTGTGCGCCTCACGGCAACTGCGTTCGGGGCAAGCACCTGGCACACGGAGCGCCTTGAAGAGAGCATCACCGTTTCGCTGGCACCGGACAGTTGCAGTGGTGCCTAACTTTTCGTTCAAGCGGACGCCGCTACGCGGCGCCTCTCAACTCAGGCGTTAGGGCCCAAGTGATGGATACGCTGTTCGTGTATGTCGACGGAAGCGACCTAGAAGAGTGTCATCCGGTTCTGGCCCCTCAGCTCGAAGCACTAGCTACCGCCTGGGCCCATCGAGGCGCCCGCTTCGTTGACGATCGCCACCAAGCCACATCGGATCTGATTCCTGGGGACCTCCCTGACTGGAATCTTGGCTTGAATTTCGCATTCGGCTTGCTGTCCCGCTCGTACGCAGCTCAGTTGGTTGAGGCCCTGCGCCACCTCGCGGTGGATAGCGGCCGAGAGTTTGTCGTCGGCCTAGGAAGCAACGATGGGATCTCTGAAGACATAGTCTTCATTGGGCCCAAAGCTGGTGACCCAGAAGTTGCGCAAATCTTGCTTCATGCAAATAGGCCCTAACTTTTCTTTCAAGCGGACGCCGCTACGCGGCGCCTATCAACTCAAGCGTTAGGCGACTTAAGATGACTCGTCACTACGTGTTGCTAGACGCCTGCGTGGCTGCGGCCCACTTCGCGCCGAAGACCACGAATAGCGCGAACCTCAGAAGCAGGGCTACCGCCCTTCTTTCCGGCAGCGCACCAGGTATCGAGATCCGCTTTCTAATCCCGAACTTCTGTATCGCGGAGGTCTTTGCGGTTTTTGAAAAGTATCGCTGGGGGAAGACGTGGAACAAACATGTCAAAGTGGCACTAACCCCAGCTGAGTTTGCAGCGTCGCGCACGGCTTTCGGAGCCGCCATACACAATGGCGCCAGCATCTTGCAGGTAGAGCTCGACCGCTACCATATCCTCTGCGTCGACCTGATTTCACCGGTCAACAACGCGTATAAGATCAAGCGCGACCGCTCCAAGAAGAAGAAGAATGTCACGCCCGCCAAAGCCTACGACATGCTTCTTGTAGCAATGGGAATCTGGCTACAGCACCAATATGGCGCTGATTCTCTGACGGTCGTCACCGGTGATGAGCGACTGGCTGCAGTGGTCGAACGAGCAAAGTCAGCAAAGCTCGGCCAACCAATTCGGCAGCATCTGAACACTGCGGCATCTAGCCTCGGCTTGACGTACAGCTCATCGCTTTACCCGACGGTGATCAACCTTACGCAAGCAAAAAAAACCGAACTCACGAGTCGCTTCCCAGGCTGGGCTCCTGCGTGGTGACACCGCCTAACTTTTCGTTCAAGCGGACGCCGCTACGCGGCGCCTCTCAACTCAGGCGTTAGGCCTCATGGACTGGATAGATCGGCTCGATGACCATGGCTGGAACATAGTGATAGATGAACTGGCCTGGCACCTCCGCGAGGGCCGCAAGCCTAACCTCATTCAAAGAGTTGCATCCCCTGCTGCGGGTGTTGAGTTCAGTTTTGATCGTGCTCCACAGTCATTCCTTCCAGTGCCTGACGCCCTTCTCAACGACCACTGGGATGCAGCATTGGAAATCGCAACCAGCTTCCCGGAGCTCAGTAGCGTTCAGTTCTTGGCCAAGGCCTAACTTTTCGTTCAAGCGAACGCCGCTACGCGGCGCCTCTCAACTCAGGCGTTAGGCCGAAATGGATACTGCATCGCGCGTCGAGCTGAACCATCGAGAGGTTAGAACCTTTTCGGACCTTAGCGCATGGGCAACGAGCACCTTCGCACTTATCGGGCCTCCCCCCAGCGACTTGAACATGCTGACACGTCAAATCTGGCAGCAGGTTGGCTCGCGCGCCGAAAGCTTTTTGATAACCGAGGCGCACTGCTCCGAAGTCTCTGACCAGGTGGCTCAGGCGCTCGCGGTGTGGAAGCCCTATTTTCGGCTACCTATGCTTCATGACTGGGGCTGCGAGATCGATTTCGCAGCCTAACCCTTCTTTCAGGCTGACGCCGCTATCCGGTGCAGCTCAACTCAGACGTTAGGCCCTATGAACTTGGAGTTCTTCGATCCAACAGAGAACCCGATCGACCCTCTACAGGTTGATGGCGCTGAGCTACTACTCGGCGTTCGCTTTCCCACCTCATACCGAGGTGTTCTGGCCGGCCATCACAATTCTTACGGGGACGCAGACTTTGCAGTGCCCGGGACTACACACGGAGCGAGCATGGGCCATTGGCTTTCGCTTGCGCCCTGGGATTCCAGCTCTGTCTGGTCATGCCTGTCGACGTGGCAAGAACACAACCTGCCGAAGGAAGTTGTCCCATTTGGCGAGGATGGCGGGGGTAACTGGATCTGCTTTGACTACCGAACCAGCACTGAGCCAAGCGTCGCCTTCTGGTATCACGAGGTTCCTGGCGAGGGCGGAATCGTAACCATCGCGCCAACATTTGACCATTTCCTTGGCCTTCTCAAGGCCCCGGCAGACGCCTAAATTTTCGTTCAAGCGGACGCCGCTACGCGGCGCCTCTAAACTCAGGCGTCAGCCGTCACTATGAAGAACTTCGCTAGATTTCTGCTCACCACAAGCGCTCTGCTCGTCACGTCGTGCGACACCTCTGGGCAAGGCGCCGTAGAAGGCAGTCGTCTCAGCGTTACGGCCTTGATCAACGAGCCCATCATGCCGATCGCGCGAGGCGAGAAGTACGGTGAGCCACTCGATGCCTTCTTGCAGGAGAACGGCATGGGTGAGGTTGTCGGAGCAGGCACTGCATTAGCGCCTTCAGGTGGGCCGGCCTGGGTGGAGATCGTCATTGAGCTCAGGGCCGACGAGAGCGCGGTAGACGAGTTGGCTCGCAAGCTGGCGGACCTTGGGGCGCCCGCCGGCAGTCACCTCGTCTACTATCTCGGGCAAGACCGCCACCAGATGCCAATTGAGTGACGGAGAACCACTCCCTCAAGCGGCCCCATCAGTCGCTTCGCGATTGACGAGGCCCTGGGCTCAGACGCTGGCCAATCATTGCGCTCTCCAACCTTACAAGCTTCGGCCAGGCATTTCGTCACCGAGGCGCTGCTGCCTGCCTATCCACCCGTCGTTCCATTGCGACTGGCTCACTGGGCGGGACTGGCTTTTGACCGCAATCGCTATCCAGACTTCGCTCCGCCGGGAGTGTGGGATGCGCTTTTAAACGTCCACGCTGTCCGGACTCCTGAGGTCGCCGTCATATCATCCGGCGATCTAGATGCGGATAGACCTCCTGTGCTCGTATCGGCTGACCGGGCAGCGCTCTTGTCTTATCTTGGTCACGACTATCGATTCACGTCGGTCCACTATGTTTTATCCCCGACGCGACACTGGATTTGCCGTCTGGACCAGGATGTGACACTGATCGCTGGGGAGGCAAAGTTCATGCGGCAGGTCGTGGCCCGCTGCGGCGGGCTGCAGTCCATCATGGACGTGATGCTGGATGACTTCGATCCAGACCCCTCGGATTCCGAAGGGCTGCGGAAGTATTTGATGGGCCTGACACGGGAGATCACGGATAGGCCCCGATAGTTCGTTCAAGCCGAATCCGATCCTAGGCACCGCTTGAACCAGACACTGGACACCCGAGCAGTGTGATGCCGCAGGACCCAAACGAGACCATGACCTCCCCAGCACTCTCCGCCCCCGACACCCTCGACGTGATTGGAGAGCGGCACGATGGTGGGGTCGACATGTTGGTCTCCACTTCGGGCCCTCTGGATGCCTCCGATGACACCTGCCGTCGACTGGAGGAAAAGCTCTCGACGTACCTCTACGCCTGCACCCACCAGAACTTCGCCAACGTGTATCCCGCGGCCAGGACTGGCCGTATCCGCATCTTCGTTTCCGACCGCCATGCGATCTCCGAGCGCGCCCGTGGTGTCGTGGACGCGTTTGCGAAGCAGGCGCTCGCCCTCCAGGTTGACGTCCGGATCGGCCATCCAGTGGCCCACCATGATCCATGACGTTCGTTCACTCTGCCGCCCTGGCTCGGCCTAGTCCGCCGACCCGATACCCCTCGTAGAGGCCCCTATGCCGAGCACCCCGGATGTCCCTGCCGAAGGTGGTTGCGACTGCCGCGCCGTGCGATACCGGCTCGCCTCCGCGCCGCTCGTGGTGCATTGCTGCCATTGCCGCTGGTGCCAGCGCGAGTCGGGCGCGTCCTTCGCGCTCAACGCCATGATCGAAGCCGACCGGGTCATGTCCCTCGGCATCGAGCCGGAGGTCGTGCTGACGCCCTCCGAGAGCGGCGCGGGGCAGCGCGTCGCCCGCTGTCCGCGCTGCAAGGTGGCGGTCTGGAGCCACTACGCCGGCTCGGGGCCCGTCATGCGCTTCGTCCGCGTGGGCACGCTCGACGATCCCGACCGGTTCCCGCCGGACGTCCACATCTTCACGGCGTCCAAGCAGCCCTGGGTCCAGCTGCCGGCGGACACCCCGGCCTTCCCCGAATTCTATGACCGCGAGGCGCTCTGGCCCGCTAGCAGCCTCGAGCGTCGCAAGGCGGTCCTGCCCGCCATCGAGGCCTACCAGGCGTCCCGGCGCGGCGAGGGCTCGAATGATCCCATCGCCATGACCAGCCACGAGCCGCAGCACCAGCCACGCGTCGGCATCGGCGTCATCGTCCGGCGCGAGGGCAAGGTGCTGCTGGGCCTTCGCCGCGGCTCGCACGGGGCCGGGACCTGGGCGCTGCCCGGCGGGCATCTGGAGTTCGGCGAGTCCTTCGAGGCCTGCGCCGCGCGCGAGGCCGCCGAGGAGACGGGGCTCAGCGTCACCATCGAGGGCATCGGGCCCTGCACCAACGACGTCATGCCCGCCGAGCACAGGCACTACGTCACCGTGTTCGTGCTGGCCGCGTCCGAGGCCGGGACGCCCGAGGTGCTCGAGCCCACCAAGTGCGAGCGCTGGGCCTGGTTCGACTGGCAGGCGCTGCCCGAGCCGCTGTTCCTGCCGCTGCGCCATCTGGTGGCCTCGGGCTTCGTGCCGGGCGATGGCGCGGCACGCGCTCGAGGCCAGGACGACCACCTGGGCCCTCGCTAGCCCTGGCCTGCCCGCATGCCTGACGCCTTGAACCAGCCGCAGACGACGGCGTGGATGCCTCCCCCGGGCTCGCCGCCCGCACGGGCGATCGCCCACGTCGCAGCGCGCAGCGAAGGGCCGCCGATCGATCCGATGCTGCGGGTCACGCTGAACTTCCACCCCGACCGGCTGCATCGAGGCGCGCCGCTGCTGGCGGCGATGGCCAGCGACGGGGTGTATCGCTCGCAGTTCGAGACCGGTTCGAGCAACGGCGGGCTGACCGCGCACCCCGGGGGCGATCGGTGGACTTGGGAGAGCCGCCTCTTCGGCGCCGCGTACGACGACGCGCCGGCGACGGACCGGCCGAAGTACGGCGCCCTGGACCACCTGCGGCGCGCGACCGGCGGGTCACCGCGCTTCGGGTCCGCCCACCTGCGGCTGCGAGCGGAGGTGCTGGCGCGGAGCACGTTCTGCTACCCCGACAGCGTGTTCGGGCCGGTGGACGTCGGCACGGCGTCGCGCATGGCGCTGGTGACGCAGGCGGAGGCGGAGGCCCGCGCGCGGGACGCGCTCGACGGCTACATCGAGGCCCACGTCCACGGTCCCCTGCTGCTGGCCCGCGACGTCGAGGCGCTGGTGCTGGATCCGTGCTTCCGGGGCACCGCGATCGAGGCGCTGGCCCACGCACTGCCCTGCCCCGTCGAGTGGCATCCCGGCTTCCGCCTGCCGGTCGAGGTGCTGCGCCGCCACCCCGACTACCGCGGGCCGGCCTATGTCGCACTCGGCGAGGCGCTTGCGCGGGACGGGCTGCTGACCCCGGCGATGCTGGGCGACGCCGCGCGCACGGGGCGCTATGACCCGCAGGACCTCAAGATGGTGTGGCACTGCATCGCGCGCTTTGGCGCCCCCGAGCCCGCCGGCGCAGGCCTGGCCGGGCGTTCGCCGCCCCAGTGAGGAGCCTCCATGCTGTTCGTGAATGAACTCGACATCCGGAACTTCCGCGAGCTGGGCTACTTCCTGTTCCGCCGGAAGACCTGCCCGCGCTGCGGCGGGAAGGCCTATCGCGTGGATACGCTGCCCCGGCACTCGATGGGGTGGGAGCGCGATGACGACGGCCTGCAGTACGCCTACAAAGTGAAGAGTGCCGTCCAATACCGCTGCGATCCATGCCACGCGTACTTTTCGCTCCAGGAGCTGGCCGCGCGGGCGTGAGTGGCGCGCCAGACGACTCACCCCGCCCAGCCACGGAGACCACCCATGTTCTCGTTCTTCAAGAAGAAGTCGCCGCCCGCCCCGCCGCCGGCGGTCGTGGTGCCCCGCATCAAGCACACCAACTTCCTCGAGGCCATCGCCGCCGTGCCCGGCATGACCGACGACTCCCGCCCGCTGGTGGAGCCGCTGGCCGGCGACCTGCTGCTGACCTATGCGCTGGACGTGGGCGAGGGCTACCTGTCGATCTCGCCGGCCACGCTGCGCGAGCGCGGGCTGGAGGCGGCGTCGCTGCGCGCGCTGGCCGAGGCCAACGGGCTGCAGGCGATGCGCGCGCTGGAGGTCCGCACCGACGGCGTGCTGCACGAGCTCACCGCGCCCGAAAACATGGCCGCCTGCAGCCTGCTCTACCCGGACCTGTGGCGGCAGATCGAGGGCGAGGTGGGCGGGCCGGTGGCCGTGGCCTTCGCGCATCGCGACGTGGTGCTGTACGCGCGGGCCGACGCGGCCGGCATCGCCGCGCTCACCGAGGTGGTGGCGACGGTCGACTTCAACGACACCCACGCGCTGTCCGCCCTGCTCTACCGCCCGACCCCGGACGGCTGGCAGGTGGTGGCGCCCTGAGCGCGCCCGGGCCGGACATTCCACGCATGGAGGATCGATCGATGCACAGCGACGCGTTGCCGGATGCGCTCCACGAGGCGCTGACGCAGCTCTGCGCCCGCGGCGACGCGCTGGCCGAGCAGGGCCTGCATGGCGCGGCCCTGGAGTGCTACAGGGCCGCGTGGGAGTCGATCCCCGAGCCCAAGGACCATTGGAACGCGTCGACCTGGGTGCTGGCCGCAATCGGGGACTCCTGCATGGCCGCCGGCTACCTCACCTCGGCGGACGAGGCCTTCACCTACGCGTTGCGCTGTCCGGGCGGGCTCGGCAATCCCTTCGTCCACCTCTCGCTGGGGAAGATCCGCTTCGAGCGCGCCGAGCTGGACGCCGCGGCGGATGAGCTCATCCGGGCCTACATGGGCGGCGGGCTGGACGTGTTCGACGGGCAGGATCCCAAGTACCTGGCCTTCCTGCGGACGCGGGCGATCATCGAGCCCTGACCGGGAGCCTGCGGCATGCCGCCGCCCCGCACGCCGACACCCCGCCCCGGCCAAGCCGCCATCGAGGCACGCGTGGGCACTCGGAGACCGGAGGCGTTCTGGATCAGTGCCGGCTCGGCTACGCTCGGGTCGCTGGTGGACCAGCTGGCCCATGCGGCACCTTCGATCCAAGGACAGGAACGACACCCCATGACCCCTCGCCTATTCGCGCTGGCCACCTGCCTCCTGCTGGCCGCCTGCGCGTCCCACGCGCCACGCTCGCCGATGCAGGTCACCGCCGTCGTGGTCGCGTTCCAGGAAGAGGCCAGCTGGTCTGAGTTCTTCGACGGCAGCGCCCAGGTCGACCATGCCTCGCGGCTGCGGATCGTCGCCCCCGCCGAGCTGTGCGGCGCGCGCCTGGAGATGCTGCACGGCGAGCTGCCAGACGCGGCGTCGCCGTGGCGGCAGGTAGGCGGCCGCGTCCAAGTCACCGTGTCTCCGGAGGAGGTGGCCACGCTGCGGGCCGAGGCGGCCGCGCTGCGCGACGAGGGTGAGGCCGGAGCGGCGCCGACGGACTGCGATGATCTCGGCTCGCCCCCCGCTGCCCTAGCCACGCCTGCCTGACATCCCATCACCTCGAGGACATACCCCATGCATGACGTGATCACCGCCTTCGTCGACCTCGTGGCCGCCACCTCGGGCGCGCGCGTCGCGCTCGGCCCGCCGGGGCGCGATGCGCCGGCCGAGGACGCGCTGCGCGTCTGGCCCTGGCGCATGACCGAGGACCTGGCGCTGCACGCCTCGCCGCACAGCCAGGCCACCGGCCGCGAGGCGCCGCCGGTGACGCTGCACTGCCTGGTGCTGTGCGCGGACCTGCACGCGCTCGAGCGCCTGCGCGTGGGCCTGCATGCCTCGCCCGTGGTCGAGATCGGCGAGCGCCGCGTGCACGTGGTGCCAGCGGTGTTGGCCAACGACACCCTGCTTGGCCTGTTCTCGGCGGCCGGGCAGGCGCCGCGGCTGTGCCTGGCCTACGAACTGCGCGCCACGGCCGCCTGATCCGTACACGCAGAAGCGCCCCGTCCAAGGATCCGATGCCATGAAGAAGCTCCTGGCGCTCCTCGCCGCCGCCATGCTCGTCTCGGGCTGCAACACCACCTACCGACGCCCGACGTCGCCCGATGTCGCCAACCTCCGGGTCGTCTCGGTCCAGAACAACGCGGCCGCGTCGAACCTCGCGCTCTACGCCCATCCGGGCGACACCTGCGAGGACGCGCAGAAGATCGTCGGCCTCGGCGGGCTCATCAACATCGGCGGCGGCCGCGACGCCGACCGCGACATCGGCATGCCCAAGGACCCGGAGGTCGAGTACGTCCCGGGACGGTACTTCGAGACGAGCGTGCAGGCCGGCCAGCGCTTCCATTACACCGTCTCCAGCGCGAGTGCAGACGCCCGCTTGTGCTTCGTCAGCGGCTCCTTCCTCCCGCAGCAGGGCGTCGACTACGAGATGTCCCATGGCTTCGAGGGCGAGTTCTGCTACGTCATGCTCGAGCGGCTCACGACGGTGGGCGCCGGTCTCAAGCGATCCCGCGAACCGAGCCAGACGCAGCGGCAACCGGCCTGTTCGTTCTTCTGGAACTAGCCGCAGATGCATCGCCCTGACCCGAGGCCCGCCATGCATCGCCTGATCCTGCTCGCCGCGCTTGCCGCGCTCTCCGCCCCCGCCCTCGCCGACGACACACCCGGGGCGGCGGTGCCCGCCGACGCCGCGCTGTGCGACGGCACGCCGCGCCGGACCGAGCCCGACATGCGGATCGAGGAGTCCGACCTCGACCAGGCCGCCGCCCTCGACGCCGCCGACCGGCTGCGCCCGCGCATCGCGACGGGCGAGCTGCATGGCGACCTCGCGTTCGGCGTGCTCAACGCGGTCAAGGTGATCGACGGCCACGTGCGCCGCGAACAGGCCCTGGCCGTGCGCCGGGAGTCCGGCCCGGACGCCGCCGAGACGCGCGCCGTCACCGAGGCCTTCTGCACCTGGCTGGCCGACGAGGGCTTCTGGTATGACTGAGCGCGCGTGCGAACCACCACGCCGAGCGGACCGCTCGACGACCACCAAGGAATGACCATGAAGGCATGGAAGCGACGCACCGTTGGGATCCTCAGCCTCGGCGGCGGTGCGATTGGCATCGCCCTGGCAACGCAGCTGGTGCTCACGCGGTCCAATCCGCTCGAATGGGTGCTGTGCGCGGTGTTCGCCGCGCTCTATGCCTGGGGCGGCTGGCTGGGCATGCGGCTGCTGGAGGGCAGCGACCGGGCGCTCGGCCCGCTGGTGGCGTTCTGGGCCCTGCAGGCACCGACCTTCAGTTCGCCCCTGGCCGGCTATTTCATCGCGTGTGGTTTCCACGCGACCGTGGTGCTGAACATCTCGCAGTTGAAGATCGCCGCCAACACGCTGCTGGGCAGCACGTTCACCTATTCGCTGATGCAGGCCGGCACGCCCTGGTCGTTCGGCGTGAACGTGTTCGCGCTGGGCATCGCGATCTGGCTCTACCGGAGCTGGCGCCTCGCGCGCCAGCCACTGCCGGAGGGCGCGGAGGACACCCCCGTCGCGGAGCCTGCGACCACCGGGACGCCGTGAGCCTCGCCGCCGCCCCCGTCCATCCGATCCTGCGTTTGACACCGCGCTGACCTTGCGCGGCCAAAGGACACCAGACCCCATGGGACCCATGCCAAACGCCCGGATCGCCCTCCCCCTGCTGCTGGCCGCGGCGACGGCGCTGCTGCCGGCGTCACCGGCGCCGGCGGGGGAGGCCCACGCCGACCCGCGCGCGCAGATCAGGGCGATCCTGTTCTCCGACCTGGCGCCGGAGGCGATGCTGGAGCAGCTCTCGCCGTTCGTTCGCGTCGGCGATGACATCGAGCAGGTCTGGGCGAGGACGGGGAATGGCCTGTCGTACTGCCTCTCCCACGGTCCCGGCGCGCGGTCGTGCGGCTTCGGCATCGGCCTGCTGCTGGTGACCGATCCGGACGGCGTGGTCCGATTGGTGGGGCGCGAGCGGACGACGGTGGACGGGCGCACGTATCCGGCCATGTGGATGACCTCCAACAGGCTGGAGCTCGACGGTTATGTGATCGAGTTCGAGCGCTGATCCGCTCCCGCACGCCAACACCGCCCTCGACCCAACAACGGGAACCGCCATGCCCCACCGCCTCCCGACCTGGCTCCTCGCCGCGATCTTCGCCGCCTCGGGCATCGCCAAGCTGCTGGCGCTGCCGTTCGAGGTCGAGGCGTTCGCGCGCTGGGGCTATCCGCCCGCCTTCATGGTCCTCGTGGGCGCGCTGGAAGTCGCGGGCGCCGCGGGGCTGCTGGTGCCGCGGCTGTCGGCGCTCGCCTCGGCCTGCCTCGCCGCGCTGATGCTGGGCGCGATCGGCACCCACCTGCTGCACGCCGAGTGGCCGATGCTCGCGCTGGCCACCGGCATCGCGGCGCTGGCCGCGTGGCGCAGCTGGGTCGGCCGCGCCGAGATTCGCTCGCTGGTGCACGGCCCGGCGCGGCCGCCGTCCGCTTGAACGCCACGCCACGACCGGAGCGACACGCCGCCATGACCCCGACCGACCTGCCCGCCTGGCGCAGCCTGCACGACGGCGAACTGCTGCACGCCGAGGGCCATGTGCCCGGCGAGCTCTCGCTGCGCATCGCCGCCCCCTACCTGCGCGACGCCTTCCAGCCGCCGGGCGAGGCCTTCGTGCTGCGCCTGGGCGACTGCACGCGCCTGCAGCTGGTGCGCGACGACGGCGAGGTGCTGGACGACCCGGCCATGATCTGCGGGCGCGCGCCTGTGCTGCTGTCGATCGCGTCGGACTCGCCACTGGCGATCTACACCACCGCGGGCCTGCTGAGGCTGGAGTACGCGACGCTCGCGATGGCGCTCGATACCGGCCAGCCGGTCTCGCCGGAGGACCTCGACGCAGCCAGCGGCGAGTACTGGACGGCGTGGCCGGCCCGTTCCACACCGCCGGCGCTCGACGCGCCGACCGTGCCGCCGGAGCGATCGGCGCCATGATCACCACCTCGAACTTCCGCGACGGCCACCTCGTCGGCTTCGCCGTCACCTACGACTGGGACGCGTCGCGGCACGCCGCCGAACTGACCCTGCGCACGGTGGACGGCACCCTCGCCAGATACCGGATCGTCGGCCTGCGCGCGTGGCATGCCTACGAGGATTTCGAGGCCCAGTGGATCGAGCGCTGCACCCTCATCCACGACGAGGCGGGCGTGTACCTGTGCCTGGATCCGCACCACGAGGGCGTGCGAACGGACGACGACAATCTCTGGATGCTCGGCGCGGCGGTGGAACGCTGTGACTGAGCCCGCGCCCGGCGCCGAGACGCCACGCCATCCGCGCGGACCAGCAAGGACGCCATGAGCAACGACACCACCAAGAGCAAGTTCCTGAGCCTCGTGCTGCGACACGACCCGGCGTCGATCGGCCTCGCCCTCGATGGCCAGGGATGGGCCCCGGTGGCCGAGCTGCTGGCCCGTGCCCCGGCCTCGCTCGGACTGGGGCATGACGACCTGCTGCGCATCACGGCCCAGAGCGACAAGCAGCGCTTCGCCCTGAGCGCGGACGGCGCACGCATCCGCGCGAACCAGGGGCATTCGGTCCCGGTCGACCTGGCGCTGGCGCCGCGCCTGCCGCCCGGCCGGCTCTATCACGGCACGGCCACCCGCTTCCTCGACGCTATCCTGCGGGAAGGCCTCGTCAAGGGCGCCCGGCACCACGTCCATCTGAGCGCGTCGATCGAGACGGCATCGAGCGTCGGCCGGCGCCATGGCGCTCTCGTGCTGCTGGTCGTCGACAGCGCCGCGATGCATGCCCAGGGCCACGCCTTCTTCCTGTCTGACAACGGCGTCTGGCTGGTCGACGCGGTGCCCCCGGCGTTCCTGGCGGTCGCTGACCCCGGCCTGCAGGCCGGCCCGGGAGCCCCCGCGCACGTCGGCCCGTCGCTCGACTGAGCGCGGCGACACCCGTCCCTCCTCCCGCCCGACATCCACGATGCCCCACGCACCCGACGCCCCGCCTCCGCTCGCCGCCCGCCGCTGGCGCGACGCACGCCGCATCCTCGCCTACGTGCTGGTCCTGCTCGCGCTGGTGCTGCCGGCCGCACTGCTGGCCGCCGTGTGCCTGCTCGCGCTGATCGTCGAGGGCCAGGATCCATCGGCCCGGCCCGTCGCGCTGGCGGTGGCCGCCGGGCTGGCCGCGCTGGTGGTCGCGGCGCTGCTGCTGCTCAACCGGCGCCTGCCGATCCGCGCGCTGGCGCCCGCCTGGGGCGGCGTGCTCGCTTCCATCGGCTGGTCGATCCCCGCGCTGCTGCTGGCCTGGGCGCTGGGCCTGGGCGCGGCCGCGGCGCTGGGGGTGAGCATCGAGGCGCCGGCCGACGCCGAGGCGACCCATCGCGAGGACTGGGACTGGGATTGACCCGGCCGTCCGGCCCGGCTCCACTCTCGACCAAGCGCACTGCACGCACGCAAGGAGTACTCCATGGAATGGCTGAGGTCCCTGTTCTCGCGCAAGCCACCTGAGGCGCCCGCGCCTGCGCCCGCGCCCGTGAGCGAGGCTGTCGTCGAGGCGGCGGCGGATGCCGCCGAGGCGCCGGCGCTCGACCCCGCCTTCGAGCGGATGCTGGCCGCCGCCAGCGATGCGCGCGCCGCGGCCTACGCCCGGCTGGGCGCCCTGGACGACGACGTGCTGGCGCCGCTGATCAACCCGAGCTTCATGGGCGGGCCGACGTGGCCGGCCTTCCGCCAGGCGTGGCGCGTGGTGCGCCGCCCCGGCTCGACCTTCGTGGCCAGCGACGGCCTGTCGGATCCGTTCGAGGACGACCACACGCCGCTCGGCTTCCGGGTGGAGGTGTGCGCCGAGGCGCCCGGCGCGTTCGAGGACGTCGCGGGCAGCTGGCTCTTCGAGCTGGTCTACCAGGTCAGCCAGCTGGTGGCGCAGCACGGCCAGGTGGACGCGCTGCTGCAGACGCACCGCGCGCTGTCGACCGTGGTGAACGTCGCCGGCGCGCCCGAGGACTGGCTGACCGAGGACGGCCGCCTCGGCGTGCTGGTGGGCTTCCCCGCGCAGGACCTGCCGGCCGTGATCGAGCATCCGCAAGGGCCCGTCCGCCTGCTGGCGATCCAGGTGATGCGACCCGAGGAACTCGCGCGCATCGAGAGCGGCGGGCCGATGGAGCCGCTGCGCAACGCGCTGATCGACGCGATGCTGGCGCAGCCCCGCGCCCACCTGTGCCGCTTCGAGCGCACCTCCGTGGCCTGAGGCCCCGCATGCCATCCCGGAGTCCCTGATGCCAACGCCCGACCGCGCCATCCCCCTCCTGCCCGCCATCTCGATGGACGCCACGCTGGCGTTCTACCGGCGGCTGGGCTTCGAGGCCGAACTGGCCTCGCCGGCCGGCGACTACGCCATCGCCGAGCGCGGCGACCTGGAGCTGCACTTCTTCCTGCACGCGGCGCTGGTGCCGGGCGAGTCGGCGTTCGGCTGCTACTGGCGGGTGGACGACGTGGACGCGCTGTACGCGGCATTCTCGCGGCTCGGCCTGCCGCGTTCGGGCATCCCGCGGATGGACCGGCTCGAGGACAAGCCCTGGGGCATGCGCGAGTTCGCGCTCGTCGATGAGAACGGCACCCTGCTGCGCATCGGCACCGTCCTCTAGCCTCGCCCCCTCGCACCACCCCACCGAAGGCCAGGAGCCTCGCATGCCCACCGCCTCCGACGCCGCCGCGATCGACCCGCGCGTCCGCCACTTCGAGGACAAGGCCCGGCCGGACATGCCGTTCGCCGATCCGACGTGGCGCGGCTGCTGCCTCGACCGCGACCGCTTCGACGCCACGCGCATGCCGCGCTTCCTGTTCGAAGCCCTCATGACCGCGACGGGCACGCAAGCGATCGACGTGCACTTCTACATGACCGAGTCGGCCGTGCGGGGCGTCGCGCCGGACTGGCCGGCCTTCCGCGCGGTCGCCGGTGGGCCCGCCAACGAATCGCTCGAGCACGTCATCTGCGACGCGTCGGGGACCTGGGCGGTGCTGTGCGAACTGGACGTCATGCTGCTGGGCGCCACGCCCGAGCTGGCCACGCGGATCGATGCCGAGCTCGCCGCGCACGGCACCAGCCTCGCGCTGATGACGGCCTGGGACTGGCCGGAGATCCGCTCGGACGACCCGCGCTTCGCTTTCATGCGCGCCGCGGTCGGCCCGGAGCCGAGGTACTGGCCGGCGCCCTGAGCGCGCGCGGCCGCAGCGTGAGCCGCGACACGGGACGCCGTGAGGCGAGGGGCCGGACTGCGCCGCGGCCCATGCCGGATGCCGCCACACTGCGTCGACCCGATCGCCCGCCGCCAGGACTCCCCATGCGCGCCCGCCCCCTCGCCATCGCCGCGCTTGCGGCCCTCGCGCTCCTGCTCGGCGCCTGCGGGGCATCGAGCGACGACCCGGTCGTCGATCCGACCATCGACCCGACCGTGGACACCGGCACCGACCCCGCGCCGCCGCGCATGACGCACCCGCCGAGCGAGCAGCTGGTCCGCGAGGCGGTGGCGATCGAGGGCTGCGTGCTGGTGTCGATCCAGGCGATCTCGTGGCCGGACGACAGCTACCGGATCCCGGCCGACTACTCCGACGCCCAGGTGACCTACGAGGGCGATTGCCTGTTCGACGGCTGGACCAAGCCGCAGCGGATCATCGTGGAGGCGCAGTTCGCCGCCCGCCCGAGCGCCCCCGGGGCCTCCACTCGCACCTGGGTGCTGATGCACAACCAGCCCGTCGAGCCGATCGCGCCGCAGGGCCATGTCGCGAGGACCCCCAGCGAGATCGGCCCCGCCTGCGCGGCCCTGCTCGAACAGGTGGAGCGCCGGGTGCGGCCCTGCGTCGAGCGGATCGACCCGGCGGCGGCGCGCCGCATCGGCTCCTGGCACGAGGCCGCGAGCCGCGAGGCGCGCTGGAGCGGCGGCGACGACGGCCCCGAGGCGCAGGCGCGCCGGATCGACGAGGCCTGCCTCGCGTCATGGCGGAGCTACATGGCCCCCGACTTCCGCGGCAGCAGCCCGTTCCGGGCCTGCGCGCCGGACTGACGACGCCGCGACACCGGCCCTGCCGGACGCGACGACGTCGCCACGACGCGCTAGCCTCGCCGTCGTGCGATCGCCCCACCGCCCAGGACGGCACCCATGACGCCCCCTCGCCCGACCCCGACGCGCCACGCCCCTTGCCCGCGCTGCGGCGAGACCATCGAGCCCGAGTTCGACACCTGCTGGAACTGCGGCACCCATCGCGACGGCCGCCCACCCGGACCGGCGTTCGCGCGCGAAACGGGGTTCGCCGACGCGGCGCCGTCGCGGGACCTGGACTGCCTGCGCTGCCGGGCGCCGATGGCGCCGATGGGCCGCCTGCGCTTCCACGAGGGCTCGCGCGCGATGCCCTTCCTGCTGGGCGACCTCGGCGAGCTGTTCGTCAACCGCCAGCACTTCGACGCCTATGCCTGCGAGCGCTGCGGCAAGGTGGAGTTCTTCCTCGCCGAGTGAGCGGCCGTCCGCCCCGCGGCTGACGGTCCAACGCCATCACCTGCGTCGCCATCCGTATCACACTGCAGCCCTCCCCGCTCCCACGCCACACAGGACACGCCCGATGCACCAGACCTGGAAGACCTTCGACGCATGGCTCGCGCAGCATTGGCCCGAGGGCCTCGCCAGCTTGAATCCGCCGGCCAGCGACGAGCAGATCGCCCGCCTCGAGGCCGCCCTGGGCGTCCGGCTTCCCGCGGACTACGTGGCCTGCCTCAAGGTCCACGACGGCCAGCACGGCTACGCCGGCCTGATCGACGGCGCGGAGTTCCTGTCGTGCGACGCGATCCTCGACCAGTGGACGGTGTGGAAGGAGCTGCTGGACGGCGGCGACTTCGAGGACACCCGTTCCTCGCCGCCGCCGGGCGTCCGCGACGACTGGTGGAACCCGCGCTGGATCCCGTTCACGCACGACGGCGGCGGCAACCACCTGTGCCTCGACCTCGACCCGGCGCCCGCCGGCATCGAGGGCCAGGTGATCGAGATGTGGCACGACGCGGACGAGCGCCCGCTGCGGGCGACGGGCTTCGGCGCGTTCTTCGAGGCCTATGTCGCCGATGTCGTGGCGGGCCGCATCGTGTACTCCGAGGAGTACGGCGGCCTCGTCGGCGCGGACGAGGTCGACTGATGGCGAGCGCTCGCTCCAGGCTCCGCGCGACCTACCGCGCGAGGGGATCAGCGACGATGCCTGACGCTGACTGTCAACTACGCAGGCCGCGCTGCATGACCTATAGGCGACGTCCGCGTTAACGGCCCATGATGATCCGCCCATCTTGCCCCCTCACCCTATCGACGTGCTCCGGGACACCGACCTCATGAAGACCGCCACGCTTCCGCTGCTGGCCGCGCTGTCACTCATCGCCAACGACGCCAGCGCGATCGTGCGACGCCACGACGTGCCGGACTCGCGCTACCGTGTTCCCGCCTCGGCCCATCCCGCACTGGCCGACATGCCCGGCGCGGGCCACGGCGTGCTCATCGCGCCGCGCTGGGTGGTGACGGCCGCGCACACGCTGCCGATGCAGGGCGCGCTGCAGGAGATCACGCTGGGCGGGGTTCCGCGCGCCGTGGCCCGGGTGGTGGTGCATCCCGGCTACCGCGTGCTGCCGCCGTCGCTGGTCGAGCAGGCGATGGCCAGCGGCGAAGCGATGCTGATCGTGGTCGAGCTCGCCAACAGCGACGACGTGGCGCTGATCGAGCTGTCCGAACCAGTGAACGACATCACGCCGGTGCCGCTGCATCGCGACAGCGGCGAGGCGGGCATGGTGGTCACGCTGGTCGGCAAGGGCGCCACGGGCACCGGCGACAGCGGGCACGCGCCCACCGCGCCCCAGCGCACCGAGCTGCGCCAGGCCCACAACACGATCACCAGTGCGCATGGCCGCTGGCTCTGCTATGTCTTCGACGCGCCGCCGGACGCGCTGCCGCTCGAGGGACTGACCAGCAATGGCGACAGCGGCGGCCCCGCCCTGCTGGAGTCGGAGGGGGGCACGCGGCTGGTGGGCCTGATGGCATGGAAGGTGGTCCACGGCCATGTCATGACCGCGCGACCGGGTCGCTATGGCCAGACCAACTGCGCCGCCCGGATCGGGCACTACGCGGATTGGATTGACGAGGTGCTCGCCGCACCGGCCGAGGCGAGCCGATAGACCGGCATACTCCGCCGCCACGCCACCGACACCGGGCCATCGCCATGGACGACACCTCAGCCCACCGCTCCTGGTGGCGCCGCCTCGACGCGCGCGATCTGTTCCAGGCGCTGAGCTACCTGCAGTACCCGCTGATGCTGGTGGCCGTGGTGTTCACGGTGCAGGCGGGGCTCGCGGTCGGCGAGCTGCGGGCCACCGGCTGGGACCCGGTGATCGCGCGGATCAACGACGTGCTGCTGTACGCCGGCGTGGGCATCGGCCTGTCGTCGATGCAGGACCCGCGGCGCACGCAGAACGCGGTGTCGCTGCGCACCTGGCGCGATCCGGCCAAGGGCCGCATCGCGCTGTGGGTGATCGCGCTGGAGGCCTTCGTGCCGATCGTGGTGGGCCTGGTGGGCGCCGCGCAGGCCGACGACGGCGTGCTGCGCCAGCTCTCGCTGGGCCTCGTGGCGTTCGGGCTGGGCATGCTGGGCCTGCTCAAGACCGCGATCGAAATGCGCGAGTACCATCGCCTCGACCGCCAGCCTCCCACGGAGCACGCCCCATGAATGCCGCCGTCACCGCCAGCACGTCCGCCGCCGTCGCCGCCCAGGCCGCCACCGTCCAGGCCATCAAGGCCTCCGGCGTGGTGGTGCAGCTGGCGCCCACCGACTTCCTCGCCGTGCTCGCGCGCCAGGAGGCGCCGCTGGTGGTGCACGCCGAAGGCGGCTTCTTCTCGGCCGCGCACACCTACCTCACCAGCCACAAGGGCCTGGCCTTCGCCTGCAAGTCCAACGCGGCGCTGGCCCTGCCTGCCGACGCCGAGCGCGTCGAGGCCGCCAAGATCTGGCTGCCGGGCTGAGCCCGGCATGACGCGCTGCATCGCCCTGCTCCGCGGCGTCAACGTCGGCAAGGCCAACCGGATCGCGATGGCCGACTTCCAGGCGGTGCTCGAGGGCCTCGGCGCCACCGGCGTGCGCACGCTGCTGGCCAGCGGCAACGCGGTGTTCGATGCGCCGGCCCGCGACCTGCCGACGCTGGCGGCGAGGATCGCAGACGCGCTGGAGGCGCGCTGCGGCATCCGCACACCGGTCATCGTGAAGACCGCCGCGCAGCTCGACGCCATCGTGCGTGATCCACCCGTGGTGCCGCCGGACGACGCGCACGCGCGATGCTTCGTGGCCTTCGGGCCGGATGCCGAGGCGCTGCAGGCGATCGCGCCGCTGGCCGTGCAGGCGACCCCGGGCGAGCGCTTCGTCATCACGCCCCTCGCCGCGTGGCTGTACTGCCCGGGCCCGGTGCTGGAGAGTCGCCTCGCCGGCGCGCTGATGGGCAAGGCCGGCAAAGGCCTCACCACCCGCAACTGGGCCACGGTGCTGAAGCTGCAGGCGCTGGCGGAGGCGCCGTGAGCGCGCGCGTCATCCGCCGCCTTGGCCCGGCCGACGCATCGGCGTATCGCGCGCTGATGCTGGAGGCCTATGCCGATGCCGCCGACGCGTTCACCAGCACCGCCGGGGAGCACGCCGACGCGCCGCTGGCCTGGTGGGCCGCGCGGCTCGATGCCGCCACCGGCGCGCGCGAGGCCTTCGGGGCCTTCGTCGACGACGCGCTGGTCGGGGCCGTGGGCATCGAGTTCGCACAGGCGCCCAAGACCCGGCACGCCGCGGCGATCAAGGGCCTGTACGTGCGCCCGGCCCAGCGCCGCGCGGGCACGGCCGCCGCGCTGCTCGACGCCGCGCTGGCCGCGGCGCGCGCGCGGCCGGACCTGCGCGTGGTGCGGCTGACCGTCACCGAGGGCAATGTCGCGGCGCGGCGCCTGTACGAGGCCGCGGGCTTCGAGGCCTGGGGCACCGAGCCCGAGGCGATCCGCGGCGAGGCCGGCTTCCTCGGCAAGGTGCACATGGCGCTGCGGCTCGAACCCGCGGTCGCCGAAGCCGACGACCCCGAAGCCTGCGTCCAGCGCCAGCTCGACGCCTACAACGCCCGCGACCTCGAGCGCTTCGCGCGCGAGTTCGCCGAGGACGTGCGGGTCTACCGCCTGCCGTCGACCGAGCCGGTGCTGGTGGGCCGCGCGGCGCTGGCCGAGCACTACCGCACCCAGCGCTTCCACCTGCCCGCACTGCACGCGCGGCTGGTGAACCGCATGGTGGTGGGCCACACCGTGATCGACCACGAGCACGTCACCGGCCTGCCCGACGGCCCGCGCGAGGTGGCGGCCATCTACGAGGTCACGCCCGCCGGCATCGCGCGGGTGTGGTTCGCGGGCGGCTGATGGCGCTCGACGTCGCGAGGATCGCGTTGCTGGCCGGCCTCGCAGGCGTCTTCGGCGCGGCGGGGCTGGCCTGGCCGCTGGTCGAGCACCGCCGCGCGCTGGCGGCCGAGGCCGAGGCGCACGCCGAGGCCGATCGGCCGCGACCCGTGCTGGCGACGCCCGACGAAGCGCGCGCGCTGTTGGAGGCGCTGGCGTACGAGTTGCGCGCCGGATCCACGCCCGTCGTGGTGCTCGGCCATTGGAACCGCCCTCGCGACCGCGACGATCCGCGACCGAGGCCCGACGGCCGATGCGCCCTGGCCTTCGGCAACCCCGAGAGCATCCTCATGCGTGGGCCGAACGACCCCATCGCGCAACGCCTGCGCCTCGAGCTGGTGGTGGCCAACCGGTTCCATGATGGCCCCATGGCGCGCGACCCGCGCCTTCCCACAGGCGCCGATCGCGTGCACCTGCTGGCCTGCGACGACGTGGCGCGCATGGAGGCCGACGGCGACTTCTGGACTGCCTTCGAGGACCGCCACCCGGACGCCTTCGGATACCACGCGATCAGCGAGCCCGTGCTGTCGGCGGATCGGGAGCTCGCCCTCGTCTATGTCGAGCACTGGCTCGGCATTCCCGGCCGCTCCTCGGGCAGCGGCAACGGCGTGCTCTATCTCTTCCGGCGAACTGGCGACGGATGGACACGGGTCGAGGAGCAGCTGATGTGGATGACATGATGCGGCGGCTCAGGATAGTCCGCATCCTCGGCCCCACCGACGCGCCCCTCGCCCTCGGGACCGTGCGGCTCGACCAGGACCCCTCGCCATGACCACCCCGCTCCCCGCGCCGCCCTACTACGCGGTGATCTTCAGCTCCACGCGCACGCCCGGCGACGCGGGCTACGCCGCGATGGCCGCGCGCATGGCCGAGCTGGCCGCGCGGCAGCCGGGCTTCCTCGGCATCGAGAGCGCGCGCGACGCGGACGGGGTCGGGATCACCGTGTCGTACTGGGACAGCGAGGAGGCGATCCGGCGCTGGAAGGCCGACGTCGACCACCTCGAGGCCCAGCGGCGGGGCCGGTCGGACTGGTACGCCGACTACACGGTGCGGGTGGCGCGGGTGGAGCGCGCCTACGGGCTGCGCTGAGCCCGGCAACAGGGCCGGAGCTGCCCGCGGCCCCTTCCGCGCCGCGTGGCGCGCGGCTACGCTCCCGATCGACCTCCATCCCCGGCGCTCAAGGAGCGAGCCCCGCCATGCTCGTGCATCTGTTGCCCCTCCTTGGCGCCTTCGTGCTCGGCGTGCTCATCGCCCACCTGCTGCGCGCCTCGGCCACGCCCGACGCGCCACGCCGCGCCGACGCGGATGCGCGCCGATGAGTCCACGCCGCGTGCTGGTGGCCATCGCGCTGGGGCAGATCGCCTTCGGTCTGCTGCTGCTGCCCGAGCTGATGTTGCAGCGGCTGTTCCTCATCCACGGCGGCCCGATCGAGCTCCCAAAGGTGGTGCTCACGGCGGGCATGTTGCTGCTTTCGATCGCCTCGGGCCTCGCGATGCCGTGGTGGCCGCGCGCCGGCGCCCTGCTCGCCGTGCCGACGCTGCTGGCGCAGACCGTCGGGGGGATCGCATTCGGGGTGAAGTGGCTTGCTGCGCTGTGGCCCGGGCTCTACATGGTTCTGGCCGTCCCGGGGCCGGGCATGGAGCTGTACACGTTTTCATTCCTGCACCACGTCTTTCCCCCGCGAGTCGAGGTCAACCTCGATCGGCCCTCGATCGGCTTCAGCATTTCCCTCAACCTGCTGATGCTCGTGGTGCTACCGGCGCTGGCGTGGGCCGCCCTGCATCCCAGCCTCCTCTCGCGCCGCGCTGCGCGCACGCCGGACACCTCGCCATGACCCGCTTCGCCCTGCTGCTGATCTTCGCCACCGCTGCCGTCGCCACAGCCACCGCCACGGCGGTCCACGCCGCCGCGCCCGCGCCGGCCGCCGCCGCGCCTCGCGCGGTGACGCCCACCGGCGCCGCCGCGGCCGAGGCCCCCGACGCCACGCGCGCCGCGCAGCAGGCGCTGCTCGACGAGGTCGGCCTGCTCGGCAGCCTGGCCGAGCGCGTGCGCGCCGAGGGCACCGGCCTCGAGCGGCTGATGGCGCAGACGCCCGACCTCGACGAGGTGCCCGCCGCCGGCGTGGTGGTGGTGACCGCGCCGGGCCAGGGCCGCGCGCGCCTGGTCGCGCTGCGCCGGCTGCTGCCGGGCAGCGGCTTCCGCGCCTACCTGATGGACGAGCGCTTCGGCAGCGGGCCCGACCGCGTGGCCGTGGCGCGGGTGGCCGACGATGCCGCCTACCTGGCCATCGTGCGCACCGACGGCATCAACCACGGCCTCGAGCACGAGGACGTCATGCGCCTGTATGCCGCCTGGGACGCGCGGCTGGGCCTGCGCCTGGACGGCGCGGGGCTGGACTGGATCGAGGCGCGCATCACCCGCCCGCCGGCGGACTGGGACGCGCTGGCCGCCGAGGTGTATGCCGCCTGCCCGGACATCGTCGACCAGGGCGTGGGCAGCGTCGAGGCGCTGGCCGAGGACATGCGCCGGCACCAGACGCTGTCGCTGTGGTGGGACTGAGCAGGAGCGCTCCGCATGACCCCGACCGCGACCGAACTGATGCTGCTTTACATCGTCGCCCCGCTCGTCATGGGCCTGGCGATCGGCGCCGGGGCGCTGGCCTGGCTGAGCCGCGGCGTGGCCGGCGACGACCAGGACGCCCCACGGCGCCTGGCGCGCCTGGAGCGCAACCGCGCCCTGCTCGTGGTGGGATGCTCGATGCCCTCGCTGGCCTTGATTGCCAGGCATCCCGAGCAGTGGCGGGACATCGCCGAGATCCCGCTGCTGATGGTGCTGGTGCTGGCCTACCTCCTCGTCGTCGCCCTGCGCGCCCACCGCCGCATGCGCGCCGCGGCCCTCGCCTCGCGCTGACCCACCACCCCTGCCATGGAGGCCCCGATGTCCACGCTCCGCACGCTCGCACCTGCGCTCACGCTCGCCCTCGCCCTGGCCAGCTCCGCGACGGCGCCCGCCTCGGCCAAGACCCCGCCCCCGGCGGCCCCGACCATCGATGACGCGGCCCTGCGCGAGGCCGAGCGGATGGGCCGCCGGGCCTTCGCCCACGACATGGCCACCGCGCGCGCCACCGACGCCTTGCTCCGCGGCCACCCGCTGGGCCGCGACCCGCGGCTGCGCGGCTGGGTGACGCGCGAGGTGGGCGACGCCATCGCCGTGACGATCCTCGGCGAGGTCGGCGACGACGCGCCGATGGCGATGGCGCGCGCCACCATCGCGCCCGACGGGCGCGTCGTGGGCGCACTGGAGCGGCCAGCCGAGCCCGCGCCGCTGGACGCGTTCGAGGCCGAGGCGGCCCGGGCCCGCGCTTATGCGCTGGACCTGCCGCTGGAGCGCTGCGGCGCCAGCTACAACACCGTGGTGCTGCCGGTCGACGGCGCGCCGGGACGCTGGACGGTCTACCTGTTCCCCGGCTCCTCGCGCATGGACCAGGTGCCGCTGGGCGGCAGCCACCGCGTGCAGGTCGACCTCGCCGCCGGCACCCACGAGGCGCGCGCCTACACCCGCACCTGCATCGTGCTCGACAACCGCCCGGACCTGGTGGCGATGATGGTCACCCACCTGCTCGACCCGCAGCCCACCGACGCCCACGTCTACTGGAACCTGTGGGCGCGCAAGCCGCTGTTCGTCGCCGCCGGTGCGCGCCCCTGGTCGATCACGGACGGCATCATCGAACCCATCGAGCGCGGCGCGCCGTCGCCCTGACCCCCGCGACGCCTCCGCCACCCCACGCCACCTCCACGACGACGCCATGACCGCCTACACGCCTCCCTCCCGCCGCGGCGACCACCACACCGCGCCCAGCCGCTTGCCGCTGGCCTTGCTGCTCAGCCTCGTCGTCGCCGTGCTGGCGCTGGGCCTCGTCTACCGCCAGGCCTACAACATGGTCGGCCAGCAGCGGGTCGACGCGCTGCACCAGATCCTCCGCGATGACGTGCCGCGCTACGGCCAGTTCCCGCAGAACGGCGACACGTTCCGCACGGCGTTCTTCGGCTGGCTGCCGGGGCCGTCGTACGGCTACCTGGCCATCGCCGGCAACGACTGCATCGTCTGGTACGACACGTGGCTGTTCGACCACCGCGTCGAGCGCCTGTGCAGCGAGCGCGTGCCCGGCGAGGGCCCGTCGCCGCCGTGGATGGACCCGCACCGCCCCGAGCGCGACATGCCCGAGGTGATCCACGACATGCCTGCGGAGACCGCCCGATGAGCGCGCGCGCCCTGGCCGTCCTGGCGCTGGCGCTCGCCGCCGGCCACCGCCGCACCAGACGGGGTTCTCGCTGAAGGTCGGGCTCGCGCAGGGCGAGGTGGTGGAGTACGTCTGGCTGCGCGACATCGCCACCGCCGACGGACAGGCCTTCGAGGGTCGGATCGTCAACGCGCCGAGGCTGGTGACGAACGCCCGGATGGGCCAGCGCCACCGCTTCGAGCGCGACGAGATCGTCGACTGGATGTGGGTCGACCAGGCCTCGCGGCGGATCGTCGGCAACGTCACCGCCTGCGCACTGCTCTCGCACGAGGCGCCGTCGGACGCGCGCGCGGCCATCAAGCAGCTGCGCCTGGACTGCGACTGGCTGCAGGCCGGCCCCTGACCGCGGCGCCCGCCCGGCGCGGATGACGGCTGGCGCGGCCGGTCATGCGTCTGTCATGCGGGCATGGAAGCGTCATCGCACACCTCCCTGGGAGTCCCGATGGATCCGCTGCTCGTCGCCCTGCTGCTGCTCACGCTGGCATTGAACCTGGCCGCCAGCGTCCTCGTGCTTCGCGCCACCGGCCTCTCCGGCGGCCAGCGGGCACGCCGCTTCGCGCTGGTGTGGCTGCTGCCGGTGCTAGGCGCGATCGTCTGCCTCGCCGGCGCTTCCATCCGCGGCCCGCGGGGCGACGCGCGGCGGGCACGCGGCGGGGACGGGGCATGGATCGCGGCGAGCGACGGCGGCGGCGCTGCCCGCGCCAAGGGCCACGGCTCGCACGACGCCCACGACGGCAGCGGTGACGGCGGCGCGGGGGACGGCGGCGGCGGCGGGGACTGATCGCGGCGGCGGCCGCGACGTGGCATCGTTCGCGCCACCGCCCGTGCCGGACCCACCCATGCCCGCCTCCGACGTCACGACCTTCCTCGACGACCTGCGCCTGGCCGGCGACGGCCCGCACGCGCTGGTGCTGGCGGTGCGCGCGCTGGTGCACGCGACGCTGCCGGAGGTCACCGAGCAGGTGAAGTACGGCGGGCTGATGGTCGCCTCCGGGGGCACCTGGTTCGGCGGGGTGTTCGCCTACCGCGCGCACGTGTCGCTGGAGTTCGGGCGAGGCGCGGCGATCGCCGACCCGTTCGGCCACCTCGAGGGCGCCGGCAAGGGCCGCCGCCACCTCAAGCTGCGCGAGCCCGGCGACCTCGCCGCCAAGCGCGTGGCCGACTACCTTCCGCTGGCCCTCGCCGCGGCCGCCAGCCCGGAGGCCTGAACCATGCGCACCGTCGGACGCTTCGTCCTCGCCCTGCTCGCCGGCCTCGTGCTGGGCAGCGTCGTCAACATGGCGCTGGTGATGGCCGGCCACGCGCTGCTGCCGCTGCCCGCGGGCACCGACCCCAACGACCCGGCCAGCCTGGCCGCGGTGATGCCCACGCTGGGGCCCGCGCACTTCGCGTTCCCGTGGCTGGCGCACGCGCTCGGCACCTTCGCCGGCGCGCTGGTGGCGGCGCTGATCAGCAGCCCGGGCCGCACGGCCGCGGCCTGGACGGTGGGCGCGCTGTTCGCCTGCGGCGGCATCGCGGCCGCGCTGATGATCCCCGCGCCGGCCTGGTTCCTCGCCGCCGACCTGCTGCTGGCCTACGGGCCGATGGCCTGGCTGGCGATCCGGCTGGCCGGGCGGCTGCGCGGCGGCGCGCGCGCGGCGTGAGGCCCTCGGCGCGCGACCTGGTGCTGTTCTCGCCCGTCGAGGGCCGCGTGCTGGCGCAGGGCGCGCCGGTGCCCGGCGTGCGGGTGGAGCGCGAGGCGGTGTTCGGCTGGACCCGCGAGCGCATCGTCGATGCCGTGCTGACCGACGCCGACGGGCGCTTCGCCTTCGACGCGCTGCTGCGCCGGAACTGGCTGGCGCGCTGGCTGCCGCACCAGCCGAACGTGCGCCAGACCCTCACCCTCGCCCATGCCGGCCGCACCTGGGCGGCCTGGCAGTACCACAAGTCCAACTACCGGCTGCACGGCGAATGCGAGGGCCGGCCGCTGCGGCTGCTGTGCCGCCTCGAGGCTCCGCAGGCGCACAGCGGCGAGATGTACGGCATCGCGCGCTTCGACGACCCCCCTTCCACCACCACGACGCAGGCCTCCGCATGACCCTCACCTGGCGCGGCCACGGGTACCTCGGCTTCATGCTGCCGCTGGCGCTGATGGCGCTGGCGATCATCGCCACCGACCTCAACGACTTCAACGCGATGCGCGTGGCCTTCGTGGTCTCGGGCCTGGCCACGTGGTTCATCGGCGTGCGCCTCAACGCCGAGGGCCCGGCCGCCGACGGCCGCGCGCCGCACCTGACCTTCGGCCAGCCGCTGCAGTACGCGGCCTGGGTGTCGGGCGTCTGCTTCGTGCTCACGCTGCTGTGAGCGCCACCGCGCGCCGCACCGCCCGATGATGTTCGACGCCCTGCGCCGCCTGTTCGCCCGCTCCGCCGCCGCGCCTCGCCACAGCGGCCGGATCGCGCTGCGCACCGGCAGCGTCGTCACCGAGATCGGGCCGGGCGCGATCCTGCACGCGCTGTGCTCCACCATCGCCACGCGGCTCGAGCCCGGCGGCTGGGGCTCGCGCTTCCCGCGGGTGATGGGCGCGCTTTACGCGGGCCAGCTGCCGGCCGCCGAGGCGCCCGAGGCGCTGCGCGAGGCGCGCGAGATCGCGGCGCTGCTCGCGGCCGTGCCGGTGGAGGCGATCACCTGGGACGCCGACCGGCCCGGCGACGCGCCGCCCGCGGCCTACGTGCCGATGCCCGGCGCGCGCTCGGCCGCGACCTGGTTCCGCACCGTCAACGGCCGCGACCTGCTGCGCGACGGGCTGATCGACGCGCTGGAGAGCGCGGTCGAGTTCGGCCACGCGGTCGAGGTCATCCCCTTCGACGGCCCGGCCGACGCGTTCCGGCCGGCGCGCTGAGGCGCGGCTCAGCCGCGCGCGCCATCGCCTTCGCCCAGCGCGTCGCGCACCGCCACCGCGGTGCCGGGGAAGTCGCAGAACAGGCCGTCGAGGCCCAGCGCGATCGCGGCGCGCAGCTCGTCGGCGATCGAGGCGAAGCCCGGCGCCACGGCGTCGTCGCGGAAGGTGTAGGCGTCCACGCGCAGCTCGGCGTCGTGGGCGGCGGCCACCAGGCCGCTGTCGCGGCCCTGCGCGTCCACCAGCAGGCGCTTGGACGGGCCCAGGCCGGTGAGCCAGTCGCCGTCGCTGGCGATCACCGCGCGCCAGTCCTCGCCGTCCTCGAGCAGGCGCACGCAGGGCAGGCCCAGCGCCTCGTGGATGCGCCTGAGCGGGGCGGTCTCGAAGCACTGCACGCGGATGCCCACGCCCGGCGGCAGCGTGGCCAGCTCGCGCAGGAACAGCGGCACCGGGTCGAGGCCGGCGGCGGCCAGCGCGGCGGGATGCTTGAGCTCGGGGTACAGCCGCACCGGCACGCCGCGCGCGGCGGCGGCCGCGGCGGCCCAGTCGAGCATCGCGCGGAAGCTCGGCGGCGCTTCGCCGCCGTCGTGCGTGGCCGCGCGGCCGGGGAAGGCCTGGCGCACGCGCAGCTGGGCGATCTCGGCGGCGTCGAGGTCGATCGTCCACCAGGCCTCGGCGGGCGCGCCGGTGGCGGCCTCGGCGGGCGTGAGCACGCGGCGGCGCGCGGCGAACGCCGGGCGCGTGGCGATGTCGGTGCTGCCGTCCAGCCAGGGCTCGTGGCGGCAGTGCAGCACGCCGTCGCGCGAGGGCACCAGGTCGGGTTCGACCACGTCGGCGCCCTGCGCCAGGGCGAGCGCGTAGCCGGCCAGCGAGTGCTCGGGCCGCAGGCCGCTGGCGCCGCGGTGGGCGATGATCTCGGGGCGGGTGCCTTCCAGGGTGCGCCAGGCCATCAGCGGTCTCCATCACGGGTGGGGGCGTCGCCGGCCAGCGTGGCCGCGCCCTGCGGCGCTGGCTCGGGCCGGTCGACGAGGGTGTAGCTGGCGCGGGCGCGCTGCTCGCCCTGCCAGCGGTCGAAGGCGCGCACCTCCACCACGTGCTCGCCGGCGGCGAGGTCGGTGGGCAGCGCGAAGCGCCACAGGTGCGGCGAGGGCTCGGCCTCGCTGAGCGGGTCGATCGCGCGCAGCGCGTCGGCCTGGCGATCGCGCAGGTTCTCGGCCAGCACGCCGGGGTCCGGGCCGGCGATGCGCGCCATCGGCACCCAGTCGCCGGCCGCGCCCTCGTCGCCCAGCGGCCACACGCGGGCCTCGACGCGGGTGCCGTCCTCGCCCATCCAGACGTTCGCGTACAGCGCCTGCGCGGGATAGGCGCCGCGGCGCAGCACGCGCGGGGCGTCGAGCGCCATCGCCTGGCCGGGCGCGCGCGCCGCGAACCAGCGCAGCGCGTAGCGCCCGTCGGCCTCGATGCGCAGGCGCGCGTGGCCGATCGGGGTGCCGTCGGCCATCGTCGAGAGCGGGATGCCCGCGGCGTCCAGCGGGCCGGTCCAGTAGCTGCCGCAGGTGGCGCCCACGTTGAACTCGTGCAGCGGCGTCGCGCCGGTCCAGCCGCTGTCGGCGCCGTGGTGGACGTGGCGCTGGGCGTGCGCATGCGCGCTCAGCACCAGCACGTTCGGGAAGGGCGCGAGCAGGGCGAACAAGCGCTGGCGGTCGGCGTGGCGGAAGGTCTCGCGGCCGGGCGCGGCGTCGAACAGCGGGATGTGCAGCATCAGCACCACGAGGTCGTCGCGGGCGTCCGGGGCGGCCCGCAGCGCGCCGAGGTAGGCGTCGAGGAAGGCGAACTGGTCCTCGCGCAGGCCGCCGATGTAGGCCGGGCGCTGGCCGGGCCGGTAGATCACGTCGTCGAGCGCGATGAAGCGCGCGCCGGGCGCCTCCCAGGCCAGGGTGTCGGGGCCCATCTCGCGGCGGAAGGTGTCGAGCGAATGCCAGTCGTCGGGCGCGTCGAAGTCGAGGTCGTGGTTGCCCGGCACGTGGATCCAGGGCGTGCGCAGCGTGGCCATCACGCGGCGGATCGCGGGGTAGAGCTCGAGCGTGTCGTCGACGATATCGCCCAGGCTCACGCCCAGCGCGGGCACCGGCTGGCCGGCGGCGCGCGCGGCGTCGAGCTCGGCGGCCAGCGGGCCGACGATGGCGCGCTCGAAGTAGCCCACCTCGGTGAGCGAGCTCGGCTGCGGGTCGCCGAACACCAGCACCTCGAGCGGGCCGTCGGCGGCGGGCGATCGCTGCAGCGGGAAGTCGTGGCAGGCGGGGTTGGCGGCGGGCAGGCCGCCATGGCGCAGCGCGGGACCGCCGCCATGCTGCTGGTTGCGCCAGAGCGCGGGCAGGCCGTGGGCGTTCATCGGCGCCTGCCAGCCCGCGGGCTGGATCACGAAGGTGCTGCGGCCCTCGCGCCAGTCCAGCGCATAGCGGCCCTGGGCGTCGGTGGTGGCGATGCGCTCGCCGTCGCTGACGCGCACGCCGGCCAGGCCGGGCTCGGCGGCATCGCGCTGGCCGTCGCCGTCGAGGTCATGGAACACGGTGCCGGCGTTGCAGGGCGGCGGCAGCGCGCGGGCCGGCGCGGAGGCCAGCAGGCCGACGGCGGTGGCCGCGGCGAGCAGGACCGGCGCGAGGCCGACGGCGACGGAGGACGGGCGGAGCGGACGCGGCGGGGTCGGCAGGGGCATCGGGGCGGATCAGGCGGGACCAGCGCCGATGATGCGCGGCGCCGATGACAGGCGCCAGACGGCGGCTCGCCCTCGCCCTCGCCTGCCGCCGCGCAGCCCTGCCCGCCCCGGCGCCCGCCTCAGCCGCCGTGGCGCTGGCGCAGCACCGCCACCGCGTCCGCCAGCGACAGCCCGCGGGCGCGCAGCAGCACGATCAGGTGGTACAGCAGGTCGGCGGCCTCGCCCAGCAGCGCGGGCTCGTCCTGGGCCACCGCGGCCAGCGCGCTCTCGACGCCCTCCTCGCCGACCTTCTGAGCGATCCGGCGCACGCCCGACTCGAACAGCTTGGTGGTGTAGCTGCCGGCCGGCCGCTCGGCCTCGCGCCGGCGCACCAGCGCGTCGAGCTCGGCCAGGAAGTCGGCCGGGGCGGACGGGAAGCAGCTCTCGCGCTTGAGGTGGCAGGTCGGGCCCGCCGGGTGGGCCTGCACCAGCAGGGTGTCGGCGTCGCAGTCGGCCTCGATCGAGACCAGCCGCAGCACGTCGCCGCTGGTCTCGCCCTTGGTCCACGCGCGGCCCTTGGAGCGGCTGAAGAAGGTCACCAGGCCGGTGTCGAGCGTGGCCTGCACCGCGGCGGCGTCCATGTAGCCCAGCATCAGCACGCGGCCGTTGGCGGCGTCCTGGACGATGGCGGGCAGCAGGCCGCCCTGCTTGGCGAAATCGAGCGAGGCGATATCCAGCGCCGCCACGGAGGCGGCGGTGGTGGAGGCGTTGGAGTCAGGCACGGCGCACCTCGATGCCCGCCGCGGCGAGCTGGTCCTTGAGTTCGGGGATCCGGAGTTCGCCGGAGTGGAAGACGCTGGCCGCCAGCGCGGCGTCGACGTCGGCGTCGCGGAAGGCCGCGACGAAGTGCTCCGGCGTGCCCGCGCCGCCGCTGGCCACCAGCGGCACCGGGCACACCGCGCGGGCGGCGCGCAGCTGCTCGAGGTCGTAGCCGGCGCGCACGCCGTCGGTGCCCATGCAGTTGAGCACCACCTCGCCCGCGCCCAGCGCCACGCCCTCGGCGATCCAGTCGAGCGTGCGCTTGCGCAGCGCCACGGTCTTGCTGGGGTCGCCGGTGTACTGGCGCACGCGCCACTCGCCGTCGGGATCCCTCAGCGAGTCCACGCCCAGCACCACGCACTGCACGCCGAAGGCCGACGCGAGTTCGCTGATCAGGGCCGGGCGCTCGAGCGCCGGCGAGTTCACCGACACCTTGTCGGCGCCGGCGTGCAGGATGGCGCGCGCGTCGTCCACCGAGCGGATGCCGCCGGCCACGCAGAACGGGATGTCGATCAGCCGCGCCACGCGCTCGACCCAGGCGCGGTCGACGCTGCGCCCCTCGGGGCTGGCGGTGATGTCGTAGAACACCAGCTCGTCGGCGCCCGCGTCGCGGTAGCGCAGGGCCAGGTCCTCGATCGCGCCCATCACCACGTGGTCGCGGAAGCGCACGCCCTTGACCACCTGGCCGTCGCGCACGTCGAGGCAGGGGATGATCCGGCGGCTCAGCATGCCAGCGCTTCCTGCAGGCCAAGCCGGCCCTCGAGCAGGGCCTTGCCGAGGATGATGCCGGCCGCGCCCACCTCGCGCGCCGCGACCACGTCCTCGACGCCGCGCACGCCGCCGGAGGCCTGCACCTCCAGCCACGGGGCCAGCCGGCGCAGCTCGCGGTACAGGCCCAGGTTGGGGCCCGAGAGCATGCCGTCGCGATCGATGTCGGTGCTCAGCACGTGGCGCAGGCCGGCGTTGGCGTAGGCCGCGAGGGTGTCCTCGAGCGACCAGCCGCTGGACTCGGTCCAGCCGTGCACCGGCAGGCGCCACTCGCCGCCCTCGTCGAGGCGGCAGTCCAGCGCGATGGTCAGGCGGCCGGCGCCGTGGGTCTTGAGCCACTCGCACACCAGGTCGGGCTCGCGCACCGCCAGCGTGCCGACGACCACGCGGTCGGCGCCGGCGGCGAACACGGCCTCGAGGTCGGCCTCGCTGCGCACGCCGCCGCCGGTCTGGATGCGCAGGCCGGTGGCGGCCTTCAGGCGCTTGACCAGGCCCGCGAGGGTCCAACCGCCGGCACGCGCGGCGTCGAGGTCGACCAGGTGCAGCCACTGCGCGCCGTCCTCGGCGTAGCGCACGGCCTGCTCGAAGGGATCGACCGGGTAGACGGTCTCGCGGGCGTAGTCGCCCTGCAGCAGGCGGACGACGCGGCCGTCGCGGACATCGATGGCGGGATAGACGGTGAAGGGCATGGCGGTGGACCGGAAGGCGGAGGTGGTGGTGGGGCGGTCGGCGTCCTGGGCGGACGACGCACGCCAGAGCGGCGGGCTCATGGTGCGCGCCTCACGCGAAGGCGCCCGGCGGGGTGCGCAGGAAGGCCTCGAGCAGGCGCGCACCGACGGCCGCGGAGCGCTCGGGGTGGCACTGCGCGCCCATCACCCGGCCGCGCCCCACCACGGCCGCGAACGGCGCGCCGTGGGTGCAGCTGGCCAGGGTGTCGTCGGTGACCGGCGCGGCGAAGCTGTGCACGAAGTAGGCCTGGTCGCCGGCGCGCAGGCCCGCCAGCAGCGGGTGCGCGGCGCCGCGGGCGGTGGGCTCGAGCGTGTTCCAGCCCATGTGCGGCACGCGGATCCCGGGCGCCTCGGGCAGCCGGGTGATCGCGCCGGGCAGCAGGCCCAGGCCCGCCACGTCGGCGCCGTCGGCGCCGTGCTCGGTGCTCGACTCGAACAGCAGCTGCATGCCCAGGCAGATGCCCAGCAGCGGCACGTCCAGGCCGCGCACCAGCTCCACCAGCCCCAGCGCGCGGAGCTTGGCCATCGCCGGCGCGGCGGCGCCGACGCCGGGCAGCAGCACGCGCGGCGCGGCGCGGATCTCGTCGGGATCGGCGGTGAGCCGGGCCTCGGCGCCCAAGCGCTGCAGCGCGTAGCAGACCGAGCCGATGTTGGCGCCGCCGGAATCGATGACGGCCACGTCCACGGGCGCGGGGCGGCTCACAGCGTGCCCTTGGTGCTGGGCAGCGCGCCGCCGGTGGTGCGCGCGAAGGCCTGGCGCAGCGCGCGGGCCACGGCCTTGAAGGCGCCCTCGACCTGGTGGTGGTCGTTCTCGCCGCGCACGCGCAGGTGCAGGCTCAGGCCCGCGGTCTCGCACAGGCTGCGGAAGAAGTGCGGCACCAGCTCGGTGGGCAGCTCGCCCACGCGCTCGCGCTTGAACGCGCCGTCGAACACGAAGTACGGGCGGCCCGAGACGTCGACCGCGGCGGCGGCCAGGGCCTCGTCCATCGGCGCGACGATGGCACCGGTGCCCACGGCACCGGCGCCCGCGGCCGGGAAGAACGCGGCCGTGGCATCGGCCGCGCCCTCGACGCCGTCGCCGTAGCGCGCCAGCCCGCGCTTGTCGCCCAGCGCCTGGCGCAGGGCCTGGCCCAGCGCCAGCGCGCAGTCCTCGATGGTGTGGTGCTCGTCGATGTGGGTGTCGCCGGCGCAGGTCAGGCGCAGCGCGAAGCCGCCGTGCTTGCCCAGCTGCTCGAGCATGTGGTCGAAGAAGCCCAGGCCGGTGGCCACCTCGGGCTCGCCGGCGCGGTCGAGGTCGACGGCCACGCGGATCCGGGTCTCCTTGGTCACGCGCTCCACCTCGGCGGTGCGCGGGGCATCCACCAGCGCGTGCGCGATGGCCTCCCAGGTCCAGGGGCCAGGCGCGAGCTTGAAGCCGCGGATGCCCAGCGCATCGGCGAAAGCCAGGTCGGTGTCGCGGTCGCCCACCATCGCGCTGGTGCCCGGGTCGAAGCGGCGCTCGCGCAGGTAGGGCATCACCAGGCCCAGGCCGGGCTTGCGGGTAGGCTTGTTCTCGCGCTCGAAGCTCTCGTCGATGAGGATGTCGTCGAAGGTGATGCCCTGGCTGGCGAACACCTGCAGCATCAGCGCGTGCGGGCCCTCGAAGTCGGGGCGCGGGAAGCTGTCGGTGCCCAGCCCGTCCTGGTTGGTGACCATGACGAAGCGGTAGCCCGCGGCCTTCAGGCGCAGCATCGCGGGGATCACGCCCTCGCAGAAGCGGATCTTCTCGAAGGCGTCGATCTGGAAGTCGGCCGGCTCCTCGATCAGGGTGCCGTCGCGGTCGACGAACAGGATCTTCTGGTCTTTCGGTGCGGCGCTCATGCGGCGTCCTCGGTGGCATTGACGGCCGCGCCCAGCGCGGCCAGCAGGCGGGTGTTCTCGTCGGGCGTGCCGATCGACACGCGCAGCGCATCATGCAGGCCCGGCGCGGCGCGCATGTCGCGCACCACCACGCCGGCGGCCAGCAGCGCGGTGAACGCCGCCTCGGCATCCGCGAAGCGCGCCAGCAGGTAGTTGCCGCCGGACGCGTACACGCGGGTGACGCCCGGCGCGGCGGCCAGCGCGGCCTGCACGCGCGCGCGCTCGGCCAGCGAGGTGGCGACGCGGGTGGCGGTGACCGCCAGCGCGGCATCCGACAGGCCCTCGAGCGCCAGCGCCACGCACGGCGAGGGCAGCGGGTACGGCGCCTGGCAGTTGCGCAGCACCCGCACCAGCGCCGGGTGGGCGATCAGCGTGCCGATCCGCGCCGCGGCCAGCGCGTGCGCCTTCGACAGCGTGCGCAGCACGGCGATGTTGGGCTGGGCGTCGATCAGCGTGACCGCCGAGGGGCCCTCGGCGTACTCGCCGTAGGCCTCGTCGACGACCAGCAGGGCCTGGCCCTCGAGCGCGCGGGCCAGGCCCAGGATCGCCTCGAGGCCCACCTGCTGGCCGGTCGGGTTGCCGGGATTGCACAGGAACACCAGCCGCGCCTGGCGCTCGCGGGCGGCGCGCGCCATCGCGTCGAGGTCGCCCTCGAACGCCGGCGTGCCGTCGGCCAGCGCGGCCTCGCGCAGCGGCACCTCGACGAGCGGCGCGCCCTGCACGCGGGCGCACACGGCGTACATGCCGAACACCGGCGGCGCCACGACCACCGCGTCGCGGCCGGGGCGGCACAGCGCGCGCACGAGCAGGTCGATGGCCTCGTCGCTGCCGCGGCCCACGAGCAGCTGCTCGGGCCGCGCGCCGTAGAGCGTGGCCAGGCGCTGCACCAGCGCCGCGGGCTGCGGCTGCGGGTAGCGGTGGGCGTCGAGGCCGCCGTCGGCGGGGTTCGGCCACGGGCTCTCGTTGGCGTTGAGCCAGACGTCGCCGGTGACGTTGGCGCGGCGCGCCGAGCTGTAGCCGGCGAAGGCGCGCAGGTCATCGCGCACCAGCGCGAGCAGGGCCTCGGCGGCGGGGTCGGCGGCGGGCGTGGAGGCGGCGGCGGCGCTCATGCCAGGCCCTCCGCCTTCGCCAGCCGCAGCGACACCGAGCGCTCGTGCGCCACCAGGCCCTCGGCGCGGGCGATCTCCATCGCGCACGGGCCGATCGCGCGCAGGCCGGCCGGGCTGACCTCCTGCAGGCTGATCGTGGTCTGGAAGCTCAGCAGGCTCACGCCGGAATAGGCGCGCGCCGCGCCGCCGGTGGGCAGCACGTGGTTGGGGCCGGAGCAGTAGTCGCCCAGGCCCTCGGGGGCGAAATCGCCGAGGAAGACCGAGCCGGCCACCTCGACGCGCTCGAGCCAGGCGCGGGCGTCGCGCAGCTGCAGGATCAGGTGCTCCGGGCCGTAGTCGTTGCTCAGCGCGAAGGCGTCTTCGAGCGACGCGGTGCGGATCAGGCGCGAGCGCTGCAGCGCGCGGCGCGCGATCTCGCCGCGCGGCAGCTGGCCCACCTGGCGCTCCACCGCCGCCGACACCGCGCGCAGCAGCGCGTCGTCGTCGCTCAGCGCGATCACCTGCGAGTCCGGGCCGTGCTCGGCCTGGCTCAGCAGGTCGGCGGCGACCAGCTCGGGGTCGGCGCCGGCGTCCGCGATCACCAGCACCTCGGACGGGCCGGCGGGCATGTCGATGGCCGGGCCGTCGGCGCCCTGGCTGACCAGCTGCTTGGCCGCGGTGACGTACTGGTTGCCGGGGCCGAAGAGCTTGTCGCAGCGCGGCACGGACGCGGTGCCCGCGGCCATCGCGGCGATCGCCTGCGCGCCGCCGAGCTTGAACACGCGGATGCGCTCGCCGCACAGGCGCGCGGCCACCAGCACCGCCGGATCGGCGCTGCCGTCGGTGCGCGGCGGGGTGCAGAGCACCACCTCGCGGCAGCCCGCCAGCACCGCCGGGGTGCCCAGCATCAGCGCGGTGGAGGGCAGCGGCGCCGAGCCGGCGGGCACGTACAGCCCGACCCGGCGGATCGGCCGCACCAGCCGCCCGGTGACCACGCCCGGCGCGGTCTCGACCTCGAAGGGCCGGGTGGCGCCGGCCGCGTGGTAGGCGCGGATGCGGTCGCGGGCCTCGGTGAGCGCCGCGCGCAGGGCCGGCGACACCGCGGCCTCGGCGGCGGCGAACTCCTCGGGCGTGACCTCGAACGCGGCCAGCTCGACGCCGTCGAAGCGGCGGGTGAGCGCGCGCAGCGCGGTGTCGCCGTCGGCGCGGACCTGCGCGATGACGCGCGCCGCGGCGGCGCGCACCTCGTCGGCCACGACGGCCGAGGGCCGCTCCAGCAGGGCCGCGCGCGCGTCCGGCGCGACCGAATCCCAGTCGATGACCTTCATGCCAGCATCGCCTCCACCGGCAGCACCAGCAGGCCGGCGGCGCCGGCGCGCTTCATGTCCTCCAGCCGCGGCCAGCTGACCTCGCTGCGGCACAGCGCCTGCAGCGCCACGCGGCCGGGCTGGCCGTCGATGGCGGTGATCTGCGGGGCGTCGGCGTCGGGCAGCAGGGCCACCAGCGCGCCCACGGCCTCGCGCGGGGCCTGGCACATCAGCAGGCGCGAGCCGCGCACGGTGAGCACGCCGTCGAGGCGGCGCAGCAGCATCGCGGCCAGCTCGGCGCGCTCGTCGGTGAACGGGGCCACCGGCGCGGCCAGCACGGCCTGGCTGCGGAAGATCACCGCCACCTCGCGCAGCTGGTTGGCCGCCAGCGTGGCGCCGGAGCTGACCAGGTCGCAGATGGCCTCGGCCTTGCCCAGGCGCGGCGCGATCTCGACCGAGCCCGACAGCACCACCGGCTCGGCGTCCACGCCCTCGCCGCGCAGCCAGCGGCCCAGCAGCTGCGGGTAGCTGGTGGCGATGCGCTTGCCCGCGAGCATCGACGCGCCGGTCCACTCCCACTCCTGCGGCACCGCCACCGACAGCCGGCAGCCGCCGAAGCCCAGCTCGCGCACGGCCTGGAAGGCCGGGGCGAGGCCGTTGGCCAGGCGCTCCTCGGCCTGCTCCTCGAGCACGTTCTGGCCGACGACGCCGAGGTCGCAGGTGCCCTCGGCGATCAGGCCGGGGATGTCGTCGTCGCGCACCAGCAGCAGGTCGATGGGCAGCGACTCGCCGTAGCAGAACAGGCGGTCGCGGCTCTCGCGGAAGCTCAGGCCGGCGCGGGCCAGCAGGTCGCGGGCGGGATCGGACAGGCGTCCGGACTTCTGGATGGCGATGCGGAGGCGGTCACGCGACTTCATGGGGGTCAGCTCGGAGGTCGAAAGGGAGGCGGGGCGGCGGCGGGGCCGCGCGCGGGGAGGACGAGGCGGAGGGGGCGGTCCGGCGCGGGGCCGGGAGGGATCAGGGCGCCGACGCGTCGGCGTGCGCGTCGGCGTGGTCGCCGGCCGGCGCGTGGGCGTGCGCCAGCGGATGCCCGAGGCGCCCGGCGGCGACGCGGTAGCCGCCCTCGCCCAGCTGCAGGCAGCGCGCGACGCGCCCGATCGTGGTGACGCTGACCGCGGTGCGGTCGTGGATCTCGCGGTAGGGCACGCCCTCGAGCAGCAGGGGCACCACCCGCCAGCGGTCGCTGAGCGCCTCGAGCTCGGCCGGGGTGCACAGGTCGGCCAGGAAGGCCTGCACCTCGGCGGCATCGCGCAGCGCCAGCAGGGCCTCGGCGAGGCTCTGCGGATCGGGGCGGACGCGGCTGGCGGTGGCGGGGCGACGCTTCATGGCGGGGCGGGCTCGGGGTGGCGGGCGGGGGCCGGCGCGGATCTTAGCGCATTGTTGTATTAACGCGCTACTACATTATTCGAGGACCGGGTCGCGGCCGCTGCGCCCTGCGCGGGACGTTCACGCGCGGTACTCTCCCGACGGGGAGTCCGGGCAGGAGCGCAGGACGGGAATGGACGCACAGGCCGTCCGGCGGGGAGCGCCGGGAGCGGAGCGCGGCGCGAGCAGCACGTGGTCGTGGACGCTGGCCCTGGTGCTGGCGGCCCTCGCGGCGCTGTGCCCGGCGCCCGCTACCGCGCGGGTGGCGCCGATCGCGCTGCCGCCCACCGTCGAGCTGCGGGTGGGCCAGTCGCAGGTGGCGCTGCCGGCGTTCCAGACCTGGCGCCAGGACCCGGGCGGCCGCGAGGACGCCGACGCGCAGTTCCGCCGCGCCCGCGAGGGCGGCTTCCTGCCGCTGCCGGGCGGCCAGCCCACCTTCGGCTTCGACGACGGCGCGCACTGGCTGTACGCGCGCATCGCCAACCGCGACCACGCCGAGCAGCGCTGGCTGCTGGTGCTCGAGTACGCGCTGATCGACCACATCGACGTGTACGTGCGCTATCCCGACGGCCGCGTCTCGCACCAGTCCGGCGGCGACGCCCTGCCCTTCACCGCGCGGGCGATCCGCTACCGCCAGCCCAACTTCTGGATCCAGCTGCCGCACGGCGCCGACGTCGAGCTGCTGGTGCGGGTGCAGAGCCAGAGCTCGCTGCAGGCGCCGCTGGGGCTGTACACGCCCTCGGCGTTCGCCGAGCTGGCGCGCGACGCGCAGTTCAGCCTCGGGCTGTTCGAGGGCATCCTTCTGGCGCTGTTCTGCTACAACCTCGTGCTGTGGGTGAGCCTGCGCGACGAGAGCCACTTCTGGTACATGCTGCACGTCGCGGCCTTCGGGCTGGTGATGTTCTGCGTCAACGGCCTGGCCTTCGAATACCTGTGGCCGCAGTCGCCGCGGCTGGCCAACGTGATGGTGCCGCTGAGCATGTGCGCGGCGCAGGCCGCGATGCACCAGTTCGCCCGCCAGTTCCTCGAGCTCGACCGGCGCTGGCCGCTGGGCGACCGCCTCGCGCTGGGCTTCCTCGTGGTGATGGTGGCGCTGAGCCTGGCCACGCCCTTCATCGACTACCGCACCTCGGTGCAGCTGGGCACCGCGCTGGTGTTCCCGACCGTGGGCTTCATCCTGTTCGCGGCGGTGCGGGTGCTGCGCGGGGGCTTCGTCAGCGCCCGGCTGTTCCTGCTGGCGTGGTCGGCGCTGCTGCTGGGCACCACGGTGTACGCGCTGCTGAGCTTCGGCGTGCTGCCCAAGACCTTCCTCACCGAGTACGGCATCCAGATCGGCGCGGCGCTGGAGGTGATCCTGCTGAGCTTCGCGCTGGCGCACCGCTACGGCAGCCTGCGCGAGGAGAACGAGCGGGTGGTGCGCGAGGCCAACGAGGGCCTGGAGCGCAACGTCGCCCGCCGCACCCGCGAGCTCAGCCACGCGCTCGAGCAGCTCGCCGACGCCAACGGCCGGCTGCGCGACGCCAGCCGCCGCGACGCGCTGACCGGGCTGTTCAACCGCCGCCACTTCCACGAGATCTTCGACCGCCTGGTCGACGACGCGCGCGAGGCGCGCCGCCCGGTGGCGCTGCTGATCTGCGACCTCGACTTCTTCAAGCGCATCAACGACACCCACGGCCACCTGGTGGGCGACGAGTGCCTCAAGCACGCCGCGCGCCGGCTGCTGGCGGTGCTCGAGCCCGAGCAGGCGCTGGTGGCGCGCTTCGGCGGCGAGGAGTTCGTGGCCGTGCTGCCGGGCACCGACCAGGGCCAGGCGCTGCGGATCGCCGAGCGCCTGCGCGCGGCCTTCGACGGGCACCCGGTGGCCTGCGCGCACGGCCCGGTGCCGATGACGCTGAGCATCGGCGTGTGCAGCTTCGACCCCGAGCGGCTGGCCGGCGCCGAGCAGGCGCTGCGCGCCGCCGACGACGCGCTCTACGCCGCCAAGCAGACCGGCCGCAACTGCGTGCGCTCGCTGCCGATGACGCCCTCCCCGGCCGGCGCCTGAGCGCCCGCCCCCGCCCTCCACGCCGCGAGACCACCGCCATGCGCGACCCCGTCCTGTACTACGCCCCGCGCACCCGCGCCCACGGCGCCCTCGTGCTGCTCGAGGAGCTCGGCTGCCCCTACGCGCTGGAGGTGCTCGACATGGAGCACGGCCAGCACCGCACGGCGGCCTTCCTCGCGCTCAACCCGCTGGGAAAGGTGCCCACCCTGGTGCACGACGGCGCGGTGATCACCGAGCAGGCCGCGGTCTACCTGTACCTGGCCGACCGCTTCCCGGCCGCCGGCCTCGCGCCCGCGCTCGACGACCCGCTGCGCGGCGCCTACCTGCGCTGGATGGTGTTCTACGGCTCGAGCTTCGAGCCGGCGATCGTCGACCGCGCGCTCAACCGCGAGCCGGGCAACCGGGCGATGTCGCCCTACGGCGACTTCGACGACGTCGTCGGCATCGTCGAGCGCCAGCTCGCCGCGGGCCCGTGGATGCTGGGCGAGCGCTTCACCGCGGTAGACGTGCTGTGGGCCAGCGCGCTGCGCTGGACCACGGGCTTCGGGATCGTGCCCAAGCACGACGCGGTGATGGCCTACATCGCGCGCTTCGACGCCCGCCCTGCGGTGGCGCGGGCGGCCGCGAAGGACGCGGCGCTGATCGCCGCGCGGACCGCCACGCCCGGCTGAGGCCGGGCGCGCCGCGCGGCGGGCTCAGCCCGCCGCGAGCGCCGCGCGGGCGGCGTCGAGCAGCACGTCCCCGGCCACCAGCCGCTCGGCGCGCTGCACGTCGCCGTCCAGCGCGCGGTCGCGGCCCATGAAGCCGATCTCCGCGCGCAGGGCGGCCCAGGCCGCGGCCACGGCCGGGCCCGGCCCGAAGGCCGGGACCTCGGCCAGCGCCACCCGCAGCGCCTCGACCTCGGCCATGAAGGTGGCGTGCGAGGGCGTGCCGGGCGCGGGCGCGCCGTGGATGCGCGCGGCCAGCGCGGCGGCGTCGCCGCGCCGGGCCAGGTCGCGGGCGGCGTTGATCATGTCGCGGCGGAAGTCCAGCGCCTGCGCGGCCACCATCAGCTCCAGCGCGAGCACGCGGCCGAGGTCCTCGACCATGCCGAGCACGTGGCGGGCCTCGTTGGCGCCCATCGAGACGTGGTCCTCCGCATTCGCCGAGGTGGGGATCGAGAACACCGACGCCGGCATCGCGCGCGAGCACAGGTCGTTGACGATCGCCGCGGCGGTGTACTGCACGATCATCAGGCCCGACTCGGTGGCGTCCTCGTTGCCGATCAGGAAGCCCGGCAGGCCGTCGTTGGTGGCGGGGTCGAGCAGCTTGTTCAGGCGCCGCTCGCTGATCGAGGCCAGCACCGGCAGCGCCGCCTTGACGTAGCTCATCGCCAGCGCCAGCGGCATGCCGTGGAAGTGGCCGGCCGAGACCACCTGCTCCTCGACGTTGGCCGCGCCCTCGAGGTCGGGGAACACCAGCGGGTTGTCGGTGACCGCGTTGAGCTCGACGTCGAGCACCCGCGCGGCCTGGGCCAGCGCGTCGCGCACCGCGCCGTGCACCTGCGGGGCGCAGCGGAAGCTGTAGCTGTCCTGGGGCTGGTGCTTCTTGCCGCCGCGGAAGGGCATGAAGCGCTCGTAGAAGCGCTCGCGGCCGTGGCGCTGGGTGTCGGGCACCCAGTCCCAGCCGAGGTCGAAGCGCAGCCGGCGGGCCTCGTCGGTGTCCCAGCTGGTCGGCAGCCAGGGCTTGAAGCGCGGCACCAGGTGGTAGGGGATGTCGGCCAGCGTGGAGCCGGCCAGCAGCGCGCGCAGGTGCGCGGCGGCCTCGACCTGGCCCGGGTGCGGGCGCAGCGCGTGCACGGCCTCGCCGTACGCGCCGGTGCGCCCGGCGAAGGCCTCCAGGCTCATCGCGCAGGCCAGGTCGGCGGTGTCGGCCAGGCGCTCGAGGCGCTCCAGCGCCAGCACGCCGGTGGCGAGCATCTGCGCGGTGCCGTTGTTCAGCGCCAGGCCTTCCTTGTGCGACAGCCGCACCG
The DNA here is from genome assembly GCA_051859045.1 of Lysobacteraceae bacterium. Classification (GTDB taxonomy): domain Bacteria; phylum Pseudomonadota; class Gammaproteobacteria; order Xanthomonadales; family Xanthomonadaceae; genus JBHYGK01. Next base: position 89,726 of record JBHYGK010000034.1, read on the forward strand.
GCGCCAGGCCCGCGCGCTTGAGCGCCTCGGCGCCGGGCAGGCGCTCGCCGCCGAAGAAGGCCTCGCCGCCGCCCAGCAGCACGATGGCCAGGTGCGAGAGCGGCGCGAGGTCGCCCGAGGCGCCCACCGAGCCCTTCTCGGGCACCACCGGCACGACGCCGGCGTTGAGCATCGCCGCCAGCGCCTCGAGCGTGGCCACCCGGATGCCCGAGTGCCCGCGCAGCAGGGTGTTGAGGCGGATGCCGAGCATCGCCCGCACCACCTCGGGCGCGAACGGCGTGCCCAGGCAGACCGCGTGGGTGACGATCAGGTTGTCCTGCAGCTCCTCGAGCACGCTCGGGGCGGCCGGGTCGATCGCGGCGCCGGGCAGCTCGTCGCGCAGCCGGTGCGCGCCGAGCAGGCGGTCGGCGTTGGAGCCGAAGCCGGTGGACACGCCGTAGATCGGCTCCTGGCGGCGCACCTGCTCGGCCAGGAAATCGGCCGCGCGCTGCACGCGCGCCAGCGCGGCGGGGCACAGCGCCACCCGGGCGCCGCGGGCGATCGCCACCAGCGATGCGCGCGTCAGCGACGCGCCGTCGAGCAGGATCGGGGCTTGGTCCGGCACCTCGCCGCGCGCGGGCATCTCAGCGGGCCCCGCCGAGCGCGCGCGCCTGCGCCAGCTCGACGCGCAGCGCGGCGGCCAGGCCCTCGCGCGGCAGCTCGAACTGGTCGCCGCGCTTGAGGTCCTTCACCGCGATCACGCCGCGCGCGGCCTCGTCCTCGCCCTGCAGCAGGACGAAGCGGATGCCCGCGCGGTCGGCGTACTGGAACTGCTTGGCCAGCTTCTTCGGTTCGAGCTGCACCTCGGTGTTGAGGCCGCCGGCGCGCAGCTCGCGCGCGATCGCCAGCGCCTCGCCCAGGCCGGCCTCGTCCATCAGCGCCACTAGCGCCTCGACGGAGCTCTCGGCGGTGTCGATCAGGCCAGCCTCCTTGAGCTGCCAGAACAGCCGGGTGATGCCGATCGAGATGCCCACGCCGGGCAGCTTGGACTTGGTGTAGTGGCCGGCCAGGTTCTCGTAGCGGCCGCCCGAGCAGATCGAGCCGATCTGCGGGTAGGCGTCGAGCGTGGTCTCGTAGACGATGCCGGTGTAGTAGTCGAGGCCGCGCGCGATCGAGAGGTTGATCGCGTAGTTGGCCTCGGGCACGCCCAGCGCGCGGACCATGCCCAGCACCTCCACCAGCTCGGCGCGGCCGCGCTCGAAGGTCTCGGTGCCGGCGCCCAGCGCGGCCAGCTTGGCCAGCGCGTCGTCGTGCGAGGCCGAGCGCACCGCCACCAGCTGGAAGATCTTCTCCACCGCCGCGGCGTCGAGGCCGAAGCCGCCCTCGAGCAGGGTCTGGCGCACGGCGTCGGCGCCGCGCTTGTCGAGCTTGTCGACCTCCCTGAGCACCAGCGCCTGGCGCTCGGCATCCGCCACGCCCAGGCCCTCGAAGTAGCCCTTGAGCAGCGCGCGGTGGTTGAGCTGGATGGTGAAGTCGCCGATGTCGAGATCGCCGAACACCGCGTTGATCACCGCCGGCATCTCGGCGTCGTGGCGCACGCTGAGCGCGTCCTTGCCGATGATGTCGATGTCGCACTGGTAGAACTCGCGGAAGCGGCCGCGCTGGGCGCGCTCACCGCGGTACACGCGCTGCATCTGGTAGCGGCGGAACGGGAAGGCCAGGTCGTGCTCGTGCTCGGCGACGTAGCGCGCCAGCGGCACGGTCAGGTCGAAGCGCAGCGCCAGCTCGGGCATCGCCTCGGCGCCCTCCTCGCGGGCCTTCTCGAGCGCGCCGGTGGACTGCACGAAGTAGACCTGGCGCTCGGTCTCGCCGCCGGTCTTGGTCAGCAGCACCTCGCTGAGCTCCATCACCGGCGTCTCGACCGGCAGGAAGCCGTAGCGCTCGTAGTTGCGGCGGATGGTGTCGAGGACGCGCTGGAAGGCGATCTGGTCACGGGGCAGCAGCTCCATGACCCCGGGCATCGTGCGGGGCTTGATCAAGGCCGGATCTCCGGTGGGACGGTCGGCGGATGGGAAGGCGGATTCAGCAAGGCGTTCGCGCGCCTGGCGCAGGCCGCGAAGTGTAGCCGCAGCGCGGGCGCGGGGCGTATGCGCGGCGTCGGCGCGGCGCGGTCGCGAGGAAAATGCGTCGAGGGGGATTGCGCGGCGTGGCGAGAATCCCTAGACTTCCGCTCCTGCCGTCGGGGTGTAGCTCAGCCTGGTAGAGCGCTACGTTCGGGACGTAGAAGTCGCAGGTTCGAATCCTGTCTCCCCGACCAATCGGCAAGTCAGCCAAAGGCCCGCGCAAGCGGGCCTTTTGCTTGCCTGGCGTCAGCGCCCGCGCAAGCGGGCCTTTTGCTTGTCCGGCGTCCGCGGGACGCCCGCCGCCCCGGGGCCAGAGCCCCGCCGGGACTTGGCACGCCTTTTGCTAACCTTGTCACGGTTTTCACACTGGCATTCCGGCACTCGCGCGCCACGCGCGGCCGGCCTCCCGTCCCACCCGACGCCGCCCCCGGCGCCAAGGCTTCCGTGTCGTCCCGTCCAATCCCGCCCTCCAGGACCCGCCTCGCGCTGGCCCTCGCCCTCGCACTGCCCGTCGCCGGCGTCCACGCAGCGTCCAACAGTGACGCATCGCGTCAGCCCAGCGCCGCGGACGCCCCGACGCAGGCCGCCCCGACGCAGGCCGCCCCGCTGCCGCCCGCGGCCGAGCGCGCGCTGGCCGACGCGCGGGCCCAGCGCGACGCCGGCCACTGGCTGGCCGCGCTCGACGGTTACGCCCGCGTGCTCGACGCCGCCCCCGCGCATCCGGGGGCCTGGCGCGAGCGCGCGCTGACCCTCGCCGACCTCGGCAGCGCCGAGCTGGCCTGGCGCCAGGCCGAGGCCCGCCCCGCGCTGTTCAGCGCCAACGAGCGGCTGGGCTTCGCCGTCCGCCGCGCCGGCCGCCTGGTCACCTGGGCCAGCCTGGCGCCCGCCGACCGCCGCGACCCGCGCGCCGCGGCGCGCGAGGCGCTGGCGACGGTCGACGCGCTGCTGCCCGCGGCCGAGGCCGAGGACGCCGGCGCCGCGCAGCGCCTGGGCGTCGACCGGATGGTCGCGCTGGAGCTGCTGGGCCGTCACGCCGAGGCCGTCGAGGCCTTCCACGCCCGCGAGGCCGCCGGCCTCGCCCTGCCCGCCTGGGCCGCCACGCCGGTGGCCGACGCGCTGCTGGCGATGCAGCAGCCCGAGCACGCCGTGCGCGTGCTCGAGGCCGGCCTGCGCGAGGACCGCTGGGACCCGAAGGCCCGCCTGCTGCTGGTGTACGCCTACGTCGAGGCCGAGCGCTTCGACGACGCGCGCGCGTGGCTGGCCGTGCTCGCCGCCGAGGAGCCCGCGTGGACCCGCCGCGAGGGCGCGCGCGTGGACAGCCCGAACTGGGCCCACGTCGATGTGGCCTTCACCGCGGCGCTGGTGACCGGCTTCGCCGACGACCTGCCCGGCGCCGAGGCGCAGCTGCGCGCGCTGGTCGACCAGGCCCCGGCCAACGCCGGCCTGCAGGAGGCGCTGTCGGGCATCGAGCGCCGCCGCGGCTGGCCGACCCGCGCGCTCGACCGCGCCCGCACCGCCGGGGCGCTGTCGCCGTGGGCGGCCGACCCGCGGATCGCCGAGATCGAATCCCTGCTCGACCTCGACCGCGACGCCGAGGCCCGCGTCGCGCTCGACGCCCTGCTCGCGCTGCATCCCGACGAGCCGCAGGTGCGCCGCACCGCGCGCCGCGTCGCCCGCCGCCAGGGTCCGCAGTGGCAGGCCTGGGCCGGCTACGGCGAGGCCCGCGCGCGACGCGCCGGCGACGCGCTGGCCGGCCCCGGCGGCAACGCGGAGCTCCGCCGCGGCCTGCGCTGGGAGGGCCCGCTGCAGGACGACCACTGGCGCCTCGGCGCGCTGGCCGAGCAGTCCTGGATCACCTTCGCCGGCGCGCGCATCCCGCACGAGCGCGTCGGCGCCACGTTCGGCTGGCGCCAGGACGCGCTGGCCTGGGGGCTGGAGGCCGCGCGCCCGCTGGACGACCGCTACGCCGGGCGCTCGCTCGGCGGGCTCGAGCTCGGCGGCTGGGCGCGCTGGCGCCTGCACGACACCGTGGCCGTCGCGCTGACCGCCTGGGCCAACGATCCCGAGGGCTCGATGCAGGCCCGCGCCAGCGGCCTCGCCGCCGACAGCCTCGCGCTCGCGCTGGAGTACTCGCCGAACGAGCGCCGCCGCCTCGACGCGGGCCTCAAGCGCAGCCGCTACGACGACGGCAACGTGCGCGACGAGCTGTTCGCGGCCGGCCGCCAGCGCCTCGCCACCGGCGAGCACCACCTGCTCGACGGCGTGGCGGGCCTGTCGCTGGGCCGCGGCAGCGCCGCGAGCCCCGACTACTACTCCCCGACCCGCTCCGCCTCGCTCGACCTCGGCCTGGAGGCCGGCCACCTGGCCTGGCGCCGCTACGACCACGCGCTGCGCCAGGAGCTCGCGCTCGGCGCGGGCCTGGGCTGGCAGGAGGGCTTCGGCACGCACTGGACCCCGAGCCTGCGCTACGGCCACGCCTGGGACCTCGGCGAGGGCCGGTCCCTGAGCTGGTCGATCGGCGTCAGCCGCCCGGTCTACGACGGCGTGCGCGAGCAGCGCTGGGGCCTCGACTTCCGCTATGGAGCCGGCGAATGAGCCAGCCTGACCGCACCGCCATCGCGACGCCCCCCCGCTCGCCGTCCGCGCGCCGCGCCCTGCTGGCGTTCCGCGCGCTGGCCGTGCTGGCCCTGCTGCTGTGCGCCGCGCTGGCCTTCGCCCCGCGCGCCCACGCCGGCGGCCTGCTGGTGCTGAGCTACCACGACGTCCGCGACGACGTCGCCCTGACCGGCGACCCCGACGGCTTCGCCACCAGCACCCAGCACTTCGCGGCCCACCTCGACTGGCTGCGCGGCCACGGCTACCAGGCCGTCAGCCTGCAGCAGGTCATCGACGCCGCCGAGGGCCGCGCCCCGCTGCCCGAGAAGGCGGTGCTGCTGACCTTCGACGACGGGCTGGCCTCGGTGTACACCCACGCCTACCCGCTGCTGCGCGCGCACGGCTGGCCGGCCCTCGTCGCCGTGGTCACCGACTGGATCGAGCTCGCGCCCGGCCGCGTCGTCGACTACGGCCCGCGCGCCTTCACCCGCGCCGACTTCCTCACCTGGGAGCAGCTGCGCGAGATGCAAGCCAGCGGCCTCGTCGAGGTGGCCTCGCACACCAACGACCTGCACCACGGCGTGCTCGGCAACCCGCAGGGCAACCAGATGCCCGCCGCGGTCACCCGGGTCTACGACCCGGCCACCGGCAGCTACGAGTCCGACGCGGCCTGGCGCGCGCGCATCCACGCCGACCTGGCCGCCTCGGCGGCCGCGATCGAGCGCGAGCTCGGCCGCGCGCCGCGCGCGATCGTCTGGCCCTACGCGGCCTACAGCGCCGAGGGCAACGCGATCGCCGAGGCGCTGGGCATGCCGGTGAGCTTCGACCTCGAGGGCGCCCGCCCGCAGGCCGTCGACGGCCGCGGCGACCTGCACGGCCTCGAGCGCCTGCTGCTGGCCGGCAACCCCGGCATCCGCGACCTCGCCGGCGCGCTGCACCGCGACTTCGAGGACGAGGTGGTGCGCGCGATCCAGGTCGACCTCGACTACATCCACGACCCCGACCCCGCCCAGGTCGACGCCAACCTCGGCCGGCTGATCGAGCGCATCCGCGCGATCGGCCCCAGCCACGTGTTCCTGCAGGCCTTCGCGGATCCCGACGGCGACGGCGCCGCCGACGCCACCTACTTCCCCAACCGCCACCTGCCGATGCGCGCGGACCTCTACAACCGCGTGTCCTGGCAGCTGCGCACCCGCGCCGGCGTGCAGGTGGTGGCGTGGATGCCGGTGCTGGGCTGGGTCTGGCCCGAGGGCGCCGCCGACGCGCCGCGCCGGCTGCAGGCCAGCAACCCCGACGAGATCCCGCGCCTGGATCCGTCCGACCCGGCCACGGAGCGCCTGGTGGGCGACCTGTACGAGGACCTGGCGATCAACGCCGCGCTGGCCGGGATCCTGTTCCACGACGACGCCTTCCTGCGCGAGGACGAGCTCGCCGGCCAGGGCACGCCCGCCGAGCGCACCGAGCGGCTGATCGCGCTGACCCACGCGCTGGAGGCCCGCGCCGAGCGCTGGCGCCCGAAGCTCACCAGCGTGCGCAACCTCTACGCCAACGTGGCGCTGGACCCGCGCAGCGAGGCCTGGTTCGCCCAGCGCCTCGACGCCTTCCAGCGCGCCTACGACGTCACCGCGATCATGGCCATGCCGTGGATGGAGGGCGCCGGCGACGCGCCCCTGCCCTGGCTCGACCGCGTCGTCGACGCCGCGCGCGCCACCGATCCCGACCTGCGCCGGACCATGTTCGAGCTGCAGGTGGTGGACTGGCGCACCCGCACGCCGCTGGATCCGGCGCTGCTGCGCGCGAAGGCCGAGCACCTGCGCGCGCGCGGCGTGCGCCACCTGGCCTACTACCCCGACGACATGATCCGCGGCCTGCCCGACGCCGCCACCGCGCGCGCGCTGGTCGGCGCGCGCACCTTCCCGGTGCCGCCGCGATGACGGTCGAGGGCGTCATCGCGGCCTTCGTGGCCCTGCTGCCGGAGAGCGGCCCGATCGGGCTGCTGATGGGCTTCGCGTTCTACTACCCGGCCACGATGTCGGTGGTGTGGATGAGCGGCGGCCTGTACTACTTCCTGCGCCGCGAGCGCGGCCAGCCCCCGCGCCACCAGCCGCCGGCGCTGAAGGAGTACCCGTTCGTCACCCTGATGGTGCCCTGCCACAACGAAGGCCCGAACTGCGAGGACACGATCTCGGCGCTCGACGCCCAGGTCTGGCCGGACTTCGAGATCATCGCCATCAACGACGGCTCGCGCGACGACACCGCCGTGCACCTCGAGCGCCTGGCCCAACGCTACCCGCGCCTGCGCGTGATCCACCTCGACCGCAACCTCGGCAAGGCCAACGCGCTGAAGATGGGCACGATCGCCGCCAAGGGCGAGTTCCTGATCTGCGTCGACGGCGACGCCATGCTCGACCGCTACGCCACGCACTGGATGATGCTGCACCTGACCTCGGGACCGCGCGTGGGCGCGGTGACCGGCAACCCGCGCATCCGCAACCGCTCCACCCTCCTCGGCCGCCTGCAGGTGGGCGAGTTCAGCTCGATCATCGGCATGATCAAGCGCGCCCAGCGCGTGTACGGCCGCATCTTCACCCTCTCGGGCGTGATCGCGGGCTTCCGCAAGTCCGCGCTGCACCGGATCGGCTACTGGTCCGAGGACATGATCACCGAGGACATCGACATCTCCTGGCGGCTGCAGCTCGACCACTGGGACATCCGCTACGAGCCCAACGCACTCTGCTACATCCTGATGCCCGAGACCCTGCGCGGGCTGTGGAAGCAGCGCCTGCGCTGGGCCCAGGGCGGCGTGGAGGTGATGCAGCAGCACGCCCGCGAGCTGCTGAACTGGCGCAAGCGCCGCATGTGGGGCGTGATCGCGGAGTACTTCACCAGCGTGCTGTGGGCCTACGTGATGCTGACCATCATCGTGCTGTGGCTGCTGGGCCTGGTGGTGCCGATGCCCGAGGCGCTGTACATCGACTCGATCATGCCGCGCTGGCACGGCGTGGTGCTGGGGCTGATCTGCCTGACCCAGTTCGCGATCTCGCTGGTCATCGACCGCCGCTACGAGAAGGGCGTCGGCCGGCACTACTTCTGGATGATCTGGTACCCGTTGGCGTACTGGATGCTCAGCCTGTTCACCACCGTCGTCGCCCTGCCCAAGACGCTGCTGCGCAAGGGGCGCAAGCGCGCCACCTGGACCAGCCCCGATCGCGGCATCGGCACCGGGAGCCCCTGATGACCACCCTGCAGCCCCTGCCGTCCGGCGCCGACGCCGCGCGCCCGCCGATCATCCACCAGCCCGAGCGCGCCAGCCTGCGCCGGCGCATCGTCTCCGGCGTGCTCACGGTGCTCGCGTGGAGCGGCTACGCCTACCTCGTGCTGCCGATGCTCACCACCATCGCCTGGGCGCTGGGCCTGCGCCACGCCGCGCTCGAGCTGCAGGTGCCGCTGCCCGGCACCGAGGGCTCGCCGGGCGCGCTGCTGCCGCTGCTGGCGGGCACCTGCTCGCTGATGCTGCTGGCCTGGGGCGAGTACAACCGCCGGCGCTTCGCCGGCCTGGATCGCCGCCAGCCCGTGCCGGCGGTGCGCCGCCCGGTGGTGGCGCGCGCGCTGGGCGCGACGCCCGCGCTGGCGGACGCGGTGCGCGAGGCGATGGACCGCGGCCAGGTGATCACCCTGCACATGGGCGAGGACGGCCTGCCCACGGGCTTCACGCCCGACGCGCCCGGCGCCTCGGCGCTGGGCCGCGCCGCCGCGGCGCGCGCGGCGGCCAAGGCCGCCTGAGGCGGTCGGTCAGCCCGGCCGCAGCGCCGCCAGCCGCGCCTCGAGCACCTCGAGCCTGAGGTCGGCCGCGGCGCCCGGCGAGGTCCGCGCGGCCAGGCTGGCCTCGGGATCGCCCTCGGCCCAGCGCGCCGGATCGGCCGCCTGCACGTAGGCCTCGCGGAACGGCAGGCCCCGTCGAGCCAGGTCAACGGCAAGATCGGTGGCGTACATCGAGGGCTCGAGCGCGGCGCGCATGCGATCGGGGCGCCACTCGAGGTTGCGCAGCAGGTCGGGCAGCAGGGCCAGCGCGCCGAGGCCGCGGCCGAACGCGTGCACGATCGCGCCCTTGGTGAACTGCAGGTCGCGGTGGTAGCCCGACGGCAGCGACAGCAGGCCCTCGAGCTCGGCCCGCGCCGCGCCGACGCTGGCGTGCACCGCGCGCATCAGCTCCACCACGTCGGGGTTGCGCTTGTTGGGCATGATCGAGCTGCCGGTGGTGTACTCGGCCGGCAGCGCGACGAAGCCGTACTCGCCGCTGGTGAACAGCGACAGGTCCCAGGCCAGCCGGCGCAGGTCGAGCGTGGCCGAGCCCAGCGCCTCCACCGCCGCCAGCTCGAACTTGCCGCGCGAGAGCTGCGCGTAGGTCGCGGCCACCTGCAGGCGACCGAAGCCCAGCGCCTCGGTGACGTGGTCGCGGTCGAGCGGCAGGTTGATGCCGTAGCCCGCGGCGCTGCCCAGCGGGTTGGCGTCGACCCAGGCCAGGGTGTCGCGCGCGCGCTGGGCGTCGTCGACGAAGGCCTCGGCCCACGCCGCCCACCACATGCCCACGCTCGAGACCATCGCGCGCTGCAGGTGGGTGTAGCCGGGCAGCGGCAGCATGGCCTCGGCGCGGGCGCGCTGCAGGGCCACGCCGGCGGTCTCGAGCGCCAGGCGCGCGGTCTCGGCCAGGCGGTCCTTCAGCCACAGGCGCGTGGCCACCAGCACCTGGTCGTTGCGGCTGCGGCCGGCGTGGATCTTCTTGCCCGCCTCGCCCACGCGCTCGACCAGCCAGGCCTCGATGGCCGAGTGCATGTCCTCGTAGCGGTCATCGAGCACGAAGGAGCCGTCGAGCAGCGCCGCGTCCAGCGCGGCGAGGCCGTCGGACAGCGCGGCCAGCTCGTCGGCCGTCAGCAGCCCGATGCGCTGCAGGCCCTCGGCGTGCGCGCGCGAGGCGCGGATGTCGAACCGGATGAACTCGCGGTCGAGGATCACGTCCTCGCCGGCGAGGAAGGCCTGGATGCGGGCGTCGACCTTGACGCCCGGCTTCTGCCACAGCAGCTGGCTCATGCGGTGTGCTCCATGCCGGGGATGCCCAGGGCCTCGGGCAGCCCGAAGGCGAGGTTGAGGTTCTGCATCGCCTGGGTCGCGGCGCCCTTGAGCAGGTTGTCGAGCGTGGCCACCACCACCAGGCGCCTGCCGTCGGCCGACAGCGCGAAGGCGCCCACCTCGACGCCGTGGCGGCCGGCGATGGCGCTGACCCACGGCGCCTCGTCGACCACCCGCACCAGCGGCTCGCGGGCATACGCGGCGTCGAAGCGCGCGCGCACCTCGTCGAGCGTGAACGCACGCGCGAGATGCATGTTCACGGTCATGGTGATGCCGCGGAAGTGCGCGGCCACGTGCGGCATGAACTCCACCGGGTGGCCCAGGTGGCGGGTGACCTCGCGCTCGTGCAGGTGGCCGACCAGGCTGTAGGGCATCAGGTTGTCGCGCAGCTTGGCCGGGTCGTTGCGGTCGGACGGCGTGGTGCCCGCGCCGGAGTAGCCGCTGACGCCGAAGCAGGCGGCCGGGCCGGCGAGCGCGTCGCGCATCGGGGCGATCGCGAGCTGCATCGCGGTGGCGTAGCAGCCGGGGTTGCTGATGCGCGTGGCGCCGGCCTGGCGGGCGCGGGTGAGCTCGGGCAGGCCGTAGGTCCAGGCGTCGTCGAAGCGGTAGTCGGCCGAGAGGTCCACCAGCACCGTGCCCGGCGCCTGCGCGTCCACGGCCTCGACGAAGGGCGCGGCCTTGCCGTTGGGCAGGGCCAGCACCAGCGCGTCCACGCCCTGCCCCGCCGCGGCCTCGGGGCCGTGCGAGACGTAGCGCAGCTCGCCGGCGTAGGCCGGCTCGTGGGCGTCGAGGCGCTCGCCGGCGCGCTCGCGCGAGCTGACGAAGCCGAGCGCGAACACGGGATGCGCGGCGACGAGGCGGATCAGCTCGGTGCCGACGTGGCCGCGGGCGCCGATCAGGCCGAGGGTCAGGCGACGGGTCATGCGCTCAGCCCTTCAGCGTGGCCGGGCGCGCCCGGCAGTGCTCGACCGCGAAGCGCACCTGCTCGAAGCTCTCCAGCCCGAACCAGAACACGTTCCACTGCTCGCCCTTCATCACGCCGTCGGACTCCGCGGCATAGAAGTCGTTGATCGGGTTGCCGCGGCGGGCGCGCCAGAACAGCTTGTCGACCTCCGCGCGCATCACCTGCCAGGCGGCCTTGCCCAGGCCCTCGCCCTGGGCGTCGTCGGCGACGGCGAACTTGTCGAGGTGCGGGATCCCGTCCTCCAGCGTGATGATCAGCGCCGCGCGGTAATGCTCGGAGACGTAGATCCGCCACGGCGTGGTGGCGGTGAAGTAGTCCGGCTTGAGCTGGCGGCCGAAGCCCGACTCCACCAGCGCCTGCAGGCGCGGCAGGTCGAGGTCCTCGAAGCGGGTGACGCAGCGGATGGACTCGCCGCGGCGCACCAGCGTGCCCGAGCCGCGGTGGGTGAACAGCTCCTTGGCCAGCTCGTCGGGCTTGGTGATCGACACCGAGGACGAGGGCGGCAGCGCGTCGAGGAGGTCGGCGATCTGCTCGATCTTCACCCGCATGCCGCCGGTCAGCCAAGGCGCGCCCATCAGGCGCTGGCGGTCGGTGGAGAGGTTGATGGTGTCGATCAGCTGGCCGTCGCCGTCGAGCAGGCCGCCGGTGCCGGTGAGGAAGATGATCTTGTAGGGCTGCAGCTCCTTCACCAGCTCGTTCGCGGCCCAGTCGGCGTTGACGTTGGTGATCTGGCCCTCGGCCGTCTCGCCCAGCGAGCAGATCACCGGGATCGAGTTGGCGCGGATGGCGGCCTTGATGCCGGTGCTGTCCACGCGCTCCACCTCGCCCACCAGGCCGAAGCGCTCGCGGTCGAGGAAGCGGGTCTGGAACACGCCGGTCTGGATCGAGGTGGCGCGCACGCCGGCCTCCTGCAGCGCGTCCACCAGGCGCAGGTTCTCGCGCAGCAGCACGCGCCGCACCACCGCCAGCACCTCCGGCGGGGTCACGCGCAGGCCGTCGATGGTCTGCTTGTGGATGCCGGCGGCGGCCATCTCCTCGTCGAGCTGCGGGCCGGCGCCGTGCACGACCACCGGGGTCAGGCCCACCTGCTGCAGGAAGCTCAGCGAGGACACCAGCGCGTCGAGGTCGTCGCGCAGGATCGCGCCGCCCACCTTCACCACGGCGAAGCGGGTGGCCTCGACCGCGCTGAAGCGCTTGAGGTACTGCTGGATCTCCTTCTGGCTCGCCATGTTGGAGAGCAGGCGGACGATCGTGCTGCGCAGGTCAGTCATGGCGGAGGCCCAGGCCGAGGCCGAGGGCGGCACGGGCGTCCTGGCCGGCGCGATGGCCGGCCGGAAGCGCCCTCCCCGGCTCCGTCGAGGAGCCGCCCGACGCGATCGTGGCCGCGGGCGCGAGGGAAGGAGCGGCGAAGGCCGCGCGAGGGGCGTGGTCGAGGGTCATGCGCTGAGCAACCGGGTGACGTGGCGGGCGTAGGCGTCGAGCTGGTCGAGGGCGACCCACTCGTCGGCGGTGTGGGCCTGGGCGATGTCGCCCGGCCCGAAGACGAAGGCGGTCAGGCCGCCCTCGGAGAACAGCGAGGCCTCGGTCCAGAAGTCCACCGCGTTGCCGATCGGCAGGCCCAGGCCCTCGGCCAGGTCGCGCGCGGCCAGGCGCCGGCGCTCGGCCTCGTCGAGGCTGCCGCCGGCGGGCAGCGGCGGGCCGCGGAAGAGCTCCTCGTAGCTGGCCAGCACGCCCTCGGGCGCGAAGCCGCGGAAGGTGGCGTGCAGGTCGTCGAGCGCCATCGAGGGCAGCGGCCGGAAGCCGAAGCGCACCTCGGCCGAGGGCGCGATCATGTTGGCCTTGATGCCGCCCTCGACCCGGCCGATGTTGAAGCGCAGGCCGGTGAGCCCGCCGAAGCGCGCGTGCGCCTGGGCTTCGACGAAGTCCAGCGCCCGGCCGCCCCAGCGCACCGTCTGGTGCAGCGCGCTGGCCTGCATGGCGTGGGCGCCCGAGGCATGCCCGGCCTTGCCGCTGAAGCGCATCTGCACCGAGCTGATGCCGCGATGCGCCAGCACCGCCTCGCCCATCGTGGGCTCGGCGACGATGGCCTCGGTGAAGCCGTGGTCGGAGGCCAGGAACGCCGCCAGGCAGCGCGCGTCGTTGGCCTCCTCGTCGGTGGTGAACAGGAAGGCCGCATCGCCGGTGGTGACCTCGGCCGCGGCCACCAGGGCCGCCGCGGCGCCCTTGATGTCGCAGGCGCCGAGGCCGATCGCGCGGTCGGCGGTCACGCGCAGCACGTGGGGATCGGCGCTCCACGCCTCCGAGGACGGCACGGTGTCGAGGTGCACGTTGAACACCCGGGTGGGCGCGCCGCGCACGGCCAGCATCGACACCGCGCCGGCGCCGTGGTCGGTGACGGTGATGCGGAAGCCAGGCAGCGCCGCGCGCAGGTGGTCGAAGATGCCGCCGGTGCCGATGTCGCGCGGCGGGTTGCGGGTGTCGTAGGAGACCAGCGCGGCGAGGTGGTGGAGGACGCGATCGAGCATGTGGGACTCCCGCGGCTCAGCCGCGCAGGTTGACCTCGGCCCAGAGCGTCGAGCTCATGCCGTACAGGCGGATGAAGCCCTCGGCCTCGGCCACGCCCCAGTCGGCGGACTGGGCGTAGGTGGCGCCCTTGGCGTTGAGCAGGTGCGGCGAGCGCACGGCCACCGCGTCCACGCGGCCGCCGTCGGTGCGCAGCACCACCTCGCCGTTGACCTTGCCCTGCGAGCTGGCCAGGAAGGCCTCGAGGTCGGCCTTCAGCGGGTCGTGGAAGAAGCCCTCGTAGACCAGCTCCACCCACTTGCGCGCCACCTCGGGCTTGAAGCGGTTCTGCTGCTTGGTCAGCACCGCCTCCTCGAGCGCGCGGTGGCCGGCGAGCAGCGCGGCCAGGCCGGGGGCCTCGAAGATGATCCGGCCCTTCAGGCCGATGGTGGTGTCGCCGGTGTACATGCCGCGGCCCACGCCATAGGCGGCGAACAGCGCGTTGAGCTTGGCCAGCAGCGCCGCGCCGGGCAGCCGCACGCCGTCGAGCGACACCGCCTCGCCGGCCTCGAAGCCCAGCGTCACCTGCAGCGGGGCGGCGGGCCACTGCTCGCGCGGCGCGCACCAGCCGCGCGCACCCTCGCCCGGGGCCTCCCAGCGGTCGATCTCGCCGCCGGACATGGTCAGGCCCAGCAGGTTCTCGTTGATGGTGTAGGCCTTCTGCTTGGCGCGCACCTCGAAGCCGCGCTCCTCCAGGTAGGCCTGCTCGTAGGCGCGGGTCTGGGTGTGCTCCTTCTGGATCTCGCGGATCGGCGCGACGATCACGTAGTCGCCCTGCGACTTCACCGCCAGGTCGAAGCGCACCTGGTCGTTGCCCATGCCGGTGCAGCCATGCGCGATGTGCTTCGTGCCCAGCTCGGCGCAGCGCTCGAGCGCCGCGTCGACGATCAGGTAGCGGTCCGACACCAGCAGCGGGTACTGGCCCTGGTAGCCCTCGCCCGCCATCACGAAGGGCTTCACGAAGCCATCCCAGATCGCGGGGCCGCCGTCGACGGTGACGTGGCTGGCGCAGCCGAGTTCGTGCGCGCGGGCCTCGATGTAGGCGCGCTCCTCGGCGTCCACGCCGCCGGTGTCGGCGAACACGGTGTGCACGGCGTAGCCGCGCTCCTTGAGCCAGGGGATGCAGAAGCTGGTGTCGAGGCCGCCGGAGAAGGCGAGGACGATGTCGGTCGGGGTGCTCATGGTCGGGATCCGGGAAAGGGTGGAAGGCTGTGGGACGCGGATGGCGCGGCGATGACGGGGTGGCGATGCAGGGCGCGCGGCGCGGGCTCAGCGGCCGCGCATCAGCGCGGCCATCACGGCCTTCTGGACGTGCAGGCGGTTCTCGGCCTCCTCGATCGCGATGCAGGCCGGCGAATCCATCACGCCGTCGGTGGCCTTGACGTTGCGGCGCAGCGGCAGGCAGTGCGAGAACACGCCGTGGTCGGTGAGCGCCATCTTGGCTTCGTCGACCATGAAGTGGCGGTGCGCCTCGCGGATGGGCTTCTCCTGGTCCCAGCGGCCGAAGTACGGGATCGCGCCCCAGCTCTTGGCGTAGACCACGTGCGCGCCGGCGTAGGCCTCGGACGGGTCGTGGCTGATGCGCAGCGAGCCGCCGCTCTCGGCCACGTTGCCCTCTGCCCAGCCCATGTAGCGCTCGTCGAGCACGTACTCCGGCGTCGGGCACAGCAGGGTCACGTCCATGCCGAGGCGGGTGGCGATGGTCAGCGCCGAGTTCGCCACCGCGGTGTTGAGCGGCTTGGGGTGGTAGGTCCAGGTCAGCACGTACTTCTTGCCGCGCAGGTCGCTGGTGCCGAAGTGCTCCTGCAGGGCGAGCGCGTGGGCCAGTTCCTGGCAGGGATGGGTGATGGTCTCGAGGTTGATCACCGGCACCGTGGCGTACTTGGCGAAGCCCGCCAGCACGCGGTCCTGGCGGTCGATCGTCCAGTCCTGGAACTTCGGGAAGGCGCGCACGCCGATCAGGTCGACGTAGCGGCTGAGCACCTTGGCCACCTCGGCGATGTGCTCCTCGGCCTCGCCGTCCATCACGGTGCCCAGCTCGAACTCGATCGGCCAGGCGTCCTTGCCCGGCGCCAGGACGACGGCATGGCCACCGAGCTGCCGGGCGCCGATCTCGAAGCTGGTGCGGGTGCGCAGCGAGGGGTTGAAGAACACCAGCGCGATGGACTTGCCGGCCAGGGCGTCACCGAAGCGCTCGCGCTTGAAGCGGGCGGCGTCGGCGAGCACGGCGTCGAGCTCGGCGCGGCTCCAGTCCTGGGTGTTGAGGAAGTGCTTCATCGGGCGGGGTCCTGGTGTGAAGGCGGGAAAGGGGGGTGGCGGGGGCCGGAAAAACAAAAAGCCCAGCACGGTGGCTGGGCTTCGGGCAGACACGGACGCGCGCGACGTCCTACCTGGCGAAGCCTGGCAGGCACGGTCGGCGAGCACGCGAGGTCATCCCCGCCGCCATGTAGGCGGAGGTCAGGACGTCGGCGTCGGGGCGGGTCTGGATGAGCATGAGGGCGCGAGGATGCCAGCGCGGGGCCGGGGCCGCAAGCCCGCAGGGGCCGCCGCGACTCAACGCGCCTCGTCGGCGGGCGACACCGCCACGCGGATGCGCAGCCGGGCGCCGGGGTCGTGGCGCATGCGCGAGACGTAGATGTCGCCGCGGTAGCGGTACTCCACGTCGTAGGCGACGACCTTGGTCTCGACCCGGTCCACGTCGACCCAGATGCAGCCGTCGGCGTCGGGGGCGTCGGCCTCGGCGGGGTCGGCGCCGGGATCGGCCGCCTCGACGTCGGCCCCGACGTCGGCGAAGCCCTCGGCGGGCGCGTCCGCCGCCGGGGCGGCCGGCGCGGGCGCGGGGGCGACGGGCTCGAGCGGCTCGACGGGCGCCGGCTCCTCGCGCACGACGACCGCGTCGCGGCCGAGCAGGCCATCCACGAGGCTGCCGAACAGGCTGGCGATGCGCCCCTCGCGCGGCGGGGCGACGGGCTCGACGGGCTCAACGGCGCGCGCCGGGGCGGCCACCGGGGCCGGCGGCGGCGCGGCCGGCGCGTCGCCCGGGCACTGCCGCTCGCGCTCCCGCCAGGCCACGTCCTCGGCCACGGGGTCGACGCGCAGCACCTGCGCGTAGGAGTAGCTGACGTTCTCCACCCGGCTGACCCAGGCCGGCGAGCCGGGCTCGTCGAGGCCTTCGGCGGCGCCCTTGGCCACGTCCTCCTCGATCACGTCCCCATGGATCACGTCCGGCGCGACGCCGGCCGGGTCCGCGGCCGCAGCCTCGGCCCCGGCGGCCTGGGCGGGGACGACAGGCGCGGCGGCACGGGCCACCCCGCCCGTCGCGGGGGCGAGCAGCAGCCCCAGCAGCACGGCCAGGCGGAGGGGAACGGCGGGGGCGTCGGTCGGCAGGCGCATGGGATCTCGTGTCGGGGGCCACGGGAGCGGCGGGCGGGGCGCGGAGGGCGCCGGACCGGGAGGGGCCGGAAGCGAGCCCGCGGATTGGACCACCGGGCGACTGAACCCGGCCTTTAAAATCCCGTTAAGCGCGGGGGTGGATTGCTACACTGCGGGGCCACGTCACACAAGCCCCGCCATGCCGATCCGCCTGTACAACACGCTCAGCCGCCGCCTCGAGGACTTCGCCCCGCACCAGCCCGACCGGGTCTCGATGTATGTCTGCGGGCCGACGGTCTACAACTATGTGCACATCGGCAACGCGCGCGGGCCGGTGGTGTTCGGGGTGCTCGCCGACCTGCTGCGCCGCCACCACGGCCGCGTGGAGTACGCGCGCAACATCACCGACGTCGACGACAAGATCAACGCCGCGGCCAAGGAGGCCGGGGTGCCGATCAAGGCCATCACCGACCGCTACGCGGCGGCCTACCGCGCCGACATGGCCGCGCTGGGCGTGGTGCCGCCCGACCACGAGCCCGAGGCCACGGCGCACATCCCGCAGATCGTCGCGATCATCCAGCGGCTCATCGACGCCGGGCACGCCTACGCCGCCGAGGGCCACGTGCTGTTCGCGGTGGCCAGCTACGACGCCTACGGCGCGCTGTCGCGGCGCAGCCTCGACGAGATGCTGGCCGGCGCGCGCGTCGACGTGGCGCCGTACAAGCGCGATCCTGGCGACTTCGTGCTCTGGAAGCCCTCCAGCGACGACCTGCCCGGCTGGGACTCGCCCTGGGGCCGCGGCCGCCCGGGCTGGCACATCGAGTGCTCGGCCATGTGCGAGGCGCTGTTCGGCGAGACGATCGACATCCACGCCGGCGGCATCGACCTGCAGTTCCCGCACCACGAGAACGAGATCGCGCAGAGCACCTGCGCGCACGGCGGGCGCGTGTTCGCGCGGTTCTGGCTGCACAACGGCATGCTCAACTTCGACGGCGGCAAGATGTCGAAGTCGGTGGGCAACATCCGCCGCATCCACGACCTGGTCGCCGAGCATCCGCCCGAGGCCCTGCGCCTGGCCCTGCTCTCGGCGCACTACCGGCAGCCGCTGGAGTGGTCGGACGCGCTGATCGCGCAGTCGGTGGCCACGCTCGACCGCCTGTACGGGACGCTGCGCGACCTGGCCGAGGCGGACGCCGGCGCCGAGCACGGCGTGCCCGCCGCGGTCGAGTCCGCGCTGATGGACGACCTCAACACCCCGCTGGCGCTGGCCGAGCTGCAGAAGCTCGCCGCCGAGGCCCGCCGCGCCGAGGGCCCCGCCCGCGCCGCGGCCAAGACCGCGCTGCTGGCCGCCGGGCGCGCGCTGGGCCTGCTGCAGCAGGCGCCGGAGGCGTGGTTCGCGCGCGGCGTCAGCGCCGACGACGACGCCCGCATCCAGGCCCTGGTCGAGGAGCGCGCGGCGGCCAAGGCCGCGCGCGACTTCGCGCGCGCCGACGCCATCCGCCAGCAGCTCGCCGGCGAGGGCATCGTGCTCGAGGACACCGCCGCCGGCGTGCGCTGGAAGCGGGGCCAGGCATGAGCGTCGACGCCGCCGCCTTCCCGCTCGAGCCCAGCGCCGCCGAGGCCCAGGCCGCCATCGCCGAGGAGTTCGCGTTCTTCGGCGACTGGAGCGAGCGCTACCAGTACCTGATCGACCTCGGCCGCAAGCTGCCCGCGATGGACGAGGCGCTGAAGACCGAGGAGCACCGCCTGCTCGGCTGCCAGTCGAAGGTGTGGATCGTGCCGCAGGGCCACGCCGGCGCGCTCGGCTTCCAGGCCGCGTCCGACTCCTCGATCGTGCAGGGCCTGGTGTTCCTGGCGCTGCGCGTCTACGCCGGGCGCCCGGCCGCCGAGATCCTGGCCACGCCGCCGGACTTCATCCAGGCCATCGGGCTGGCGAAGCACCTCTCGCCCACCCGCAGCAACGGCCTCACCGCCCTGCTCGCCTTCATCCAGGACACCGCCCGCGCCCAGCGCGCGGACTGACCCGCACCGCCGCCCGCGACCGGGCCCGGCCCGGCCGCCTCCTCGAGGCCCCGCCGATGCTCCATGCCCTGTCGCAGCACGCCCTGTCGCAGCACGCCCCGTCGCAGCACGCCCGGTCGCCCCGCACCGCCCCGCTCGCCCGCGCGCTCGCGCTGGCGCTGGCGATCGCCGCCGCCGGCACCGCCACCGCCCAGCAGGTCGCGCCGCTGGGCACCACGCCGGTGCGCGTCGACGTCGCCCCGCCGCTGGCGCAGATGCCCGCCAGCGCCCAGGTCGTGGCCCCGCTGGTGGCGCGCTTCAACGCCGACGAGGCCAGCCTCGAACACGTCTGGGACATCCGCGGCGGCGCCCGCCGCCACGCCGCGCTGCAGGGCCTGTACGCCGACTGGCAGCGGCGCCTGGCCGAGCTGCCCACCGAGGGCCTGGGCCTCGAGGACCGCATCGACCACCGCCTGTTCGGCGAGGCCCTGGCCTGGCGGCTGCAGCAGCTCGACTTCGAGCGCCAGCGCGACGAGGCCTCGTTCGCGCTGGTGCCCGGCCTGCGCGACCTGGTGGCGCTGGCCGAGGCGCGCCGCGCGCTGGCCTATCCCGACCCCCGCGCCAGCGCGGAGGCGCTGGTGGGCGCGCACGAGGCGCTGGCCGCGTTCACCGCGCGCATCGAGGCCGACGCGCTCGACGGCACCTCGCCCATCGTGGCCTACCGCGCCGCGCGGCTGGTGGGCGCCACCCGCGACGCGCTGCGCGAGTGGCACGGCCAGTACGCCGGCTACGACCCCGACTTCTCGTGGTGGACGCGCCAGCCCTGGGAGGCGCTGGACCCGCAGCTCGAGCGCACGCAGGCGCTGCTGCGCGAGCGCCTGGCCGGCGCCGCGGATCCCGAGCGCATCATCGGCGACCCGATCGGCCGCGACGCCATCGTGGCCGGCCTGCGGCACGAGATGATCGCCGACTCGCCGGAGCAGCTGATGGCGCTGGCCGAGCGCGAGCTGGCCTGGTGCCGCGAGGAGATGGAGCGCGCCGCGCGCGAGATGGGCCTGCCGGGCTGGCGCGAGGCGCTGGAGGCCGTGAAGCAGCGGCATCCGCCGCCGGGCGGCCAGCCGCGGCTGGTGGTGGAGCTGGCCGACGAGGCCATCGACTACCTGGTCGACAACGATCTGGTGACGGTCCCGGAGATCGCGCGCCGCGACTGGCGCATGACCATGCTCACGCCGGAGTACCAGCTGCAGGCGCCGTTCTTCCTGGGCGGCGAGGACGTGTGGGTGGCCTTCCCCACCGACACGATGCCGCACGAGAAGAAGCTGATGGCGCTGCGCGGCAACAACCGCCACTTCTCGCGCGCCGTGGTGCACCACGAGCTGATCCCGGGCCACCACCTGCAGCACTTCTACACCGGTCGCTACCAGACCCACCGCGGGCTCTACGACACCCCGTTCTGGACCGAGGGCTGGGCGCTGTACTGGGAGCTCGCGCTGTACGAGCGCGGCTTCGCGGCCACGCCCGAGGACCGCATCGGCATGCTGTTCTGGCGCAGCCACCGCGCGGCGCGGATCCTGTTCTCGCTGGGCTTCCACATGGGCGAGATGACGCCCGAGGAGGCGGTGGCGCTGCTGGTGGAGCGCGTCGGCCACGAGCCCGAGAACGCCCGCGCCGAGGTGCGGCGCAGCTTCGCGGGCGACTACGGCCCGCTCTACCAGGCCGGCTACCTGCTGGGCGGCCTGCAGATCCAGCAGCTGGCGCGCGAGCTGGTCGGCGAGGGCGAGGGCCGGATGAGCCCGCGCGCCTTCCACGACGCCATCCTGACGGGCGGCCCGATGCCGATCGCGATGGTGCGCGCGCGCCTGACCGGCGAGCTGCCGGAGGGCGAGGCCGCGCACTGGCGGTTCACCGCGCGCTGAGGCGCGGCGACAGCCCCAAAAGCGACGCCCCGCCGAGGCGGGGCACGCTCCCCAAAAGCGAAGCCCCGCCGAGGCGGGGCGCGCTCCCCAAAAGCGAAGCCCCGCCAAGGCGGGGCTTCGTCGTTCCAGCGCGCAGCGGGCGGGCTTACTCGCCCATCTGCTTCTGGCGGTGCTCCCAGCGCTCCTGGGCGTCGATCGTGCGCTCCGCGGTGAGGCGCGCCTCGAGGCGCTCCACGCCGATGTCCTCGCCGGTATCGACGCAGTAGCCGTAGCTGCCGTCCTCGATGCGCTTGAGGGTGGAGTCGATCTTGCTCAGCAGCTTGCGGTAGCGATCGCGGGTGCGCAGCTCGAGCGAGTTCTCGGTCTCGCGGGTGGCGCGCTCGGCGTCGTCGCCGACGTCGCGCACCTCCTCCTTGAGGTTCTCGATGGTCTGCTTGGACTCCTCGACCAGGTCCTCGCGCCACTTCATCAGCCGGCGGCGGAAGTACTCGAGGTGGCGCGGGCCCATGTAGTCGGGATCGGTGAAGGGCGAGTAGCCGGCGGGCAGGTCGACCCGGGCGGTGCCCAGCGGCGACTTCAGCACGCGCTCGCGCGGGGCCTGGACGGGCTGGGCCTTGGCGCGCTGGGCCTCCTCGACCGGCTTGCGGGCCTGGGCGACGGCGCGCAGGCCCTCCGGACGGGCCGGGGCGGGCTTGCTGGCCGGCGGCACCTTGGCGGCGACCGGCTTGGCCGCGGGCTTCGCGGCGACCGGGGCCGGCGCCGGGGCGGCGGCCTTGGCGGGCGCGACCGGCTTGGCCGGGGCGGCCGGGGCCTTCGCGACGGGCTTGGCGGGGGCCTTGGCCGGCGCCTTGGCGGCCGGCTTGGCGACGGGCTTCGCCGGGGCCTTGGCGGCGGGCTTGGCGGCGGCCTTCACCGGCGCCTTGGCGACGGGCTTGGCGGCGGCCTTCACCGGGGCCTTGGCGACGGGCTTGGCGGCGGCCTTCGCCGGGGCCTTGGCGACCGCCTTCAGCGGGGCCTTGGCCGGCTTGGCGGCGGGCTTGGCGGCCTTGGCCGGGGCCTTGGCGGCGGGCTTCTTGGCCGGGGCGGCCTTCTTCGGCGCCGGCTTGGCGGCGGCCTTCACGGGCTTGGCGGCCGGCTTGGCGATCTTCTTCACCGCCTCGGCGACCTTGCGCACGGCCTTGGCGACCTTGCCCACGGGCTTGGCGACCGGCTTGGCGGCGGGCTTCTTGGCCGGCTTGGCGGCGACCTTCTTGACGGGTTTCTTGGTAGCCACGATGCGTGTTCCTCTATGTCCTTGAGGCCCGAA
This sequence comes from Lysobacteraceae bacterium, assembly GCA_051859045.1. Classification (GTDB taxonomy): domain Bacteria; phylum Pseudomonadota; class Gammaproteobacteria; order Xanthomonadales; family Xanthomonadaceae; genus JBHYGK01. The sequence goes on from JBHYGK010000034.1 coordinate 111,671, forward strand.
GGCCGCGTGTTATAGCCTTTCGACCGGGTCGCGGCAACCGCCGTGAAGGCCCGCGCGACCCGGCGCCCCCGGCCACGACGCCCCCCCTTCCCGCCCCCCGCGGCCCGCATCGCCCGCCCCGGCGCCCTCTCCCCCCGCAGGCCCCCGCGTGAAAGCCCTCGCCCTCCTCCTGCTGCGCGGCTACAAGCGCTTCATCAGCCCCCTGCTGGGCCAGCACTGCCGCTTCCACCCCACCTGCTCGGTCTACACCATGCAGGCGATCGAGCGCTTCGGCGTGCTGCGCGGCGGCTGGATGGGCGCCAAGCGCATCGGCCGCTGCCATCCCTTCCATCCCGGCGGCATCGACGAGGTGCCCGAGGCCCCCGGCGCCGCCGCCACGCCCCTTCCCACCATGCCCCCCGCCCCCAAGGACGCCCCATGAGCGACTGGCTGATCACCAACGCGACCCTCGTCAACGAAGACCGCCGCTGGCAGGCCGACCTGCGCATCCGCGGCGACCGGATCGAGCAGATCGGGGCCGGCCTGCAGGCCCGGCCCGGCGAGAAGGTGTTCGACGCCTCGGGGCTGTGGCTGCTGCCCGGCGTCATCGACGCCCAGGTGCACTTCCGCGAGCCGGGCCTGGAGCACAAGGGCGACCTCGCCACCGAGTCCGCGGCCGCGGTGGCCGGCGGCATCACCAGCTACCTCGAGATGCCCAACACCAAGCCGCCGACCCTCGACGACGCCGCGCTGGCCGACAAGAAGGCCCGCGCCGCCGGCCGCTCGCGCGCCAACTACGGCTTCTACTACGGCTGCTCCAACGACAACCTCGAGCAGATCAAGGGCCTCGACCCGCGCGCCACCCCGGGCGTGAAGATCTTCATGGGCGCCTCCACCGGCAACATGCTGGTGGACGATCCCGAGGTGCTCGACGGCGTGTTCAAGCACTGCCAGGTGCCGATCATCACGCACTGCGAGGACACCCCGATGATCGACGCGGCCTTCGCCAAGGCGCGCGAGACCTACGGCGACGACATCCCGGTCGACCTGCACGGCGAGCTGCGCTCGCGCGAGGCGTGCATGAAGTCCACCCAGCTGGCGCTGGAGCTGGCGCGCCGGCACGACGCCCAGCTGCACGTGCTGCACCTGACCACCGCCGAGGAGCTGCAGCTCTTCGCGCCCGGGCCGGTCGAGGGCAAGCGCATCACCGCCGAGACCTGCGTGCACTTCCTGCGCTTCGCGCGGCCGGACTACGCCACCAAGGGCAACTTCATCAAGTGCAACCCCTCGGTGAAGGAGCCCTCCGACCGCGCCGCGCTGCTGCGCGCGATCGCCGAGGACCGCATCGACGTGCTCGCCACCGACCACGCGCCGCACACGCTCGAGGAGAAGCAGCAGCCCTACCTCACCGCGCCGTCGGGCCTGCCGCTGGTGCAGGAGTTCGTGGTGGCGGCGCTGGAGTGCGTGCACGAGGGCCACTTCGGGCTCGAGCGCTTCGTGCGCAAGAGCTGCCACAACCCGGCGGTGCGCTTCTCGATCCACGAGCGCGGCTTCCTGCGCGAGGGCTTCTTCGCCGACCTCACCCTCGTCGACCCCGACGGCGGCACCGAGGTGACCCGCGCCGGCGTGCGCTCGAAGTGCGGCTGGTCGCCGTTCGAGGGCACCCGCTTCCGCAGCCGCATCGCCGCGACCTTCGTCAACGGCGAGCTGGCCTTCGACGGCGTCGAGCTGCAGGGCGCGCCCGGCGGCGCGGCGCTGGCGTTCGCGCGTTGAGGGCCGGGGTGGCGGGCCGGCTGGCCGCGGGGCTGCTCGCGCTGGCGTCGCTGGTGCCGGGCGCGGCGCGCGCCGAGGCGGCCATCGTGCTGCCCGGGCGGGCCTCGCAGGGCGCGCTGGTGATCGGCCGCGCGCCGGCCGGCAGCGTGGTCGAGGTGGGCGGCCGGCGCGCGCGCGTCGACGCCGAGGGCCGGTTCGCCTTCGGCATCGGGCGCGACCAGGTCGCCGCGGTGGCCGTGGCGATCACCCCGCCCGGCGGCGCGCCGGTCCGCCGCCAAGTGGAGGTGTTCGCGCGCGACTGGCCGATCGACCGCGTCACCGGCGTGCCGCAGGGCACGGTGACGCCGCGTCCGGAGATCGCCGAGCGCATCCGGCGCGAGCAGGCCCGGGTGGTCGCCGCCCGCGCCCGCGACGACGCGCGCCCGGACTTCGCCCACGCCTTCATCTGGCCCGCGCGCGGGCGCATCAGCGGCCGCTTCGGCAACCAGCGCGTCTACAACGGCACGCCGGGCACCCCGCACTCGGGCATGGACATCGCCGCGCCCACCGGCACGCCGGTGCTGGCGCCGGCCGGCGGCGTGGTCACCTTCGCCGACCCGGGCCTCTACCTCACCGGCGGCACGCTGCTGATCGACCACGGCCACGGCGTGAGCTCGAACTTCCTGCACCTCTCGCGCATCGACGTCGCCGTCGGCGACCGCGTCGAGCAGGGCGAGGTGGTGGCCGCGGTCGGCTCGACCGGCCGCTCCACCGGCCCGCACCTGCACTGGGGCATGAACTGGTTCGACGTGCGGATCGACCCGCTGCTGGTGCTGGAAGCCGGCGGCGCCGGGGCCGCGCTGGCCGCCGCGGCCGCGGGCCCCGGCGCGGCGCCCGCCGGCCCCGCCGCGCCGGCTCCCGAACCAGTCGCCCTGACCCGCCCCACCATCGTGGCCTTCGCGCCCGCGACCGTGCCGGCCGCCGAGGCCGCCGGCCTGCAGGCCGCCGCCGACGCGGTGAAGGCCTGCCTGGCGCTGGGCGGCGTGATCGCCGACACCGCCGCGCGCCGCGGCGAGTGGCTGGTGCTCGAGGAAGGCGGCTCGCGGGTCGAGCTGCTGCTGCCCGACGCACCGCCCGGCGACCGCGGCCTGTACCTGTTCTGGCCCGGCGAGAAGCCCGGCCAGGCCGTCACCGCCGCGCCCGCCGCGCTCGCCGACGCCGCGCGCCGCGCGGCCGCCGACTACTACGCGCAGCCGGGCTGCGCGCCCTGATGGGGCGCGGCGCGTGAGCCTGGACTACGCGATCCTGCCGGCGCCGCCGGCGCCCGCGGGCCTGCCCGGGGGCGCGGCGCCCGATGCCGCCTCGCCGGTGCGCTGGTTCGCGCCGCGCGGCCCGTGGCGCGACGGCTTCGCCGCGACGATGCAGTCCGAGGGCCTCGACGCGCTGCTGCTCGACGCCGCGCAGGGCTTCATCGCCCGCGACGCGGGCTTCCTGCGCGAGCTGCCGTGGCTTCGGCGGCTGCGCGTGCGCACCGCGCTGCCGGTCGACCTGCGCGCGCTCGAGGGCCTGCCGGCGCTGTGGTCGCTGGCGCTGGAGTGCGCGCCGCGCGGGCGCCTGGCGCTGGAGTCGCTGCCCGCGCTGCGCAGCACCGCGCTGCAGTGGTGCCCGGCCGTGCAGGGGGTGGCCACCGCGCATGGGCTGGAGGCCCTGCAGCTCGCCGACGTGGCCGCGCCGCCGCTGGCCGGCATCGCCGCCCTGCCCCGCCTGCGCCGGCTGGTGCTGGTGGGCTCGACGCTGCGCTCGCCCGCGGCGCTGGCGCCGCTGGCCGGGCTGGAGGTGCTGTGGCTGCTGCAGTGCCGGAAGCTGGAGTCGCTGGCCGGCATCGAGGCGCTCGGCGGGCTGCGCTGGCTGCGCGTGGTGGGCAGCCGCGCGCTGCACGAACTCGGGCCGGTCGCGTCGCTGGCGCGGCTCGAGGCGCTGGATGTGTCGGAGTGCTTCAAGCTGGCGTCGCTCGCGCCGATCGCGGGGCTGGAGGCGCTGCGCTCGGTGGCCTTCGCCGGCCACGACACGGTGATCGAGGACGGTGACCTGCACCCGCTGGCGGGGCTGCCGCGGCTGGCGATGGTGCAGTTCCTCGCGCGCCGTCACTACAGCCATCGCCAGCTGCGCTCGTGGGACTGGGCCGATGTGCAGCGGGATGCCATCGATCGCCCCGGCGCCGTGCTCAAGCGCAAGGACGACGGGCTGCCCTGGGACGGCTCGCACTGAAGGCGCGCGGGCGGCCGGGCCGCCCGCGCACCCGTGGCTCAGCCGCCGAAGCTCGGGCGCGGCAGGCCACCACCGGGCGGCATGCCGCCGCAGACGTTGTCGCGCCACATGCGGGCCTGCACGGCCTGGAAGTTCGCGTCGTCGCAGAGCGCGTCGCCGAGGACGGCGTTGCACGCATCGGCCTTGAACTCGCTCCAGGCGAGGTACATGTCGAAGTTGGTGCAGTCGTCGAAGGCCTGGGCCTTCTGTGCGGGAAACAGCGCGAGGGCCAGCGTGGCGGCGGCCGCGAGGGTCAGGGTGGTGGGGCGCATCGGGATCTCCGGAGGGTGCATGTTCGCGGCGCGCGGCCGCGTGCGGGCCTCGCCCGCGGCGCACATCCTGCCGATCCCGCGCCGCGGCTCAAGCCGACTCCGTCCCCACCCGATCATCCGGGGCCGAAGTCATGGCCGCCCCGGAACGGCCTCAGCCGCCCTGCGCATCGAGCAGCGCCCGAGTGCGAGCGCGGATCTGCTCCAGTTCGTCGGGCGTGTACGGCTCGAGGCCGAGCGAAGCGCGTCGGCGAACGACCCGCTCCAGCGCGTCCTCCAGCCGATCGCCGCTCCGAGGGATCTGGGAGGCCAGCGCATAGGCCTCTGACGCCACACGGTCGGTGTCGAGCAGCGGCCCGACTTTTCCAGGATTCATCTGCTCGGCGAGCCAGCCCATCGCACCCGGGTCGCCGCCGGCGGCCTCGGCCTCCATCCAGCCTTGGGCGATGCCGGCCTTCGCGATCAGCCACGGCGTCACTTCGCTGCGCCAGCGACGGTCGCGCGCCAGCTCGCCCAGCCCATGCGCGAACGCGAAACGCGCCTCGCGACGCCCGGCGGCCCCCGCGGCCTCCAGCCCCTGCAGGTCGGCCATCACGGCCTCCACATCAGCGACGTCGCAGGCGTCATAGCGCGCGATGTCGCTCTCGAACGCTGCGGCGCGCTCCACGTCCCCGCGTGCGGCCGCTTCGGCGGCCTCCTGCACCCAGCGCGAACGCCGGACGAAGCCGCGCATCCGCAGGCATTCGAGGTGCGGCCGCCAAGCGGCCAGAGCAGCCTCGAGCTCGGCATCATCGACGCCGATGCCGGCGCGGGCGGCTGCGGGCGCGGGGATAGGCAGCGCGGGCTCTTCTGGCCGCCAGCCGGGACGCATGGGCGACACGCCGGCATCCGCCGCGACCACCACCCGATCGCCGGCGTCGTGCGCGCGCCAGAGCCACGTGCCCAGCGCCGCGAGGCCTAGGACCACCCATGCGAGGAGCGGAACGCGGTGCCGGGCGTTCATGGGCAGCCCCTCGTCGCAAGCGACGGGTGCGACCTCCGCCCGCCACCCTCGCTCCACAGGCACCAGAAGTCCCGGGCCTGCGCCTCGTCGCGCCTCATGCCGATCCCGTGTTCGAGGTAGAGCGCGGGCCAGAAGGCGTCTGAGGCGGTGCCCGCGTCTGCGAGGACTCCCAACGCCACGCGAGCGTCGCGATTCGCGCGATCCAACTCGCGCAGCTGTCGCACCGGCATGCATCCCCCGTCGATATGCGCGCTGAGGTGGCAGACCAGGTAAGCGCGCGCGGCGTCGGTGTCACCGGCCGCCATGTCATCACGCAACCGCTGCAACGCCTGCGCGAGGTCCTCGCGCGACGACGCGACCGCGCCCTCGCAGTCCTGCGTCGCCAGCGTCGTCACCGCGACCAGCCACTCGGCGTCGCGCACCGGGACGCCCTGGGCACGCGCGAGCCCCTCCACCCCGCCCGCCAGCGCGAGCTGGAGGGGGCCGATCGGGCCCTGCTCGCAGAGCGAGGCCGCGCCTTGGACCACCGCCCGATCGCGCAGCCTCGCCTCGGCCCCCCGGGGCGCCGGGAGGTGCCCCATGCCCTGCGCGGACGCGGGCACACCGTGGAGGGCATCGCCTTCGGCTTGCCGTTCTTCGGATCTTGCGGCGGGTGCACCTGCGGCCGGGTCTGCCCCGCCCCCCGGCGTCGGGGCCTCACGCCTACCGAGCACCCACCATGCGCCTGCGACCGCCAACGCCACTGCCGCCCATGCGAGAAGGCGCGCTTTCGATCCGGTGGCCTGCACTCCCTGCTCCCGATGCCGCAGCGTCCGGCTGCCAGGTCGATCTTAGCCTTGCCGCGAATCAGGCCGCCATCGCCAGCCACGGCGCCAGCCGCTCGGGCTGCAGGTGGCCGGTGCGCACCAGGATCGTGGTGCCGGGCTCGCTCCAGGGCTGGTGCACCGAGCCGTGCGGGCTGCGGATCCAGCTGCCGGCCGGGTAGTCGCCGTGCTCGTCCTGGAACACGCCCTCGAGCACCAGGATCTCCTCGCCGCCCCAGTGCCCATGGCGCTGGAAGCGCGTGCCCGGGGCCCAGCGCACCAGCGCGATGTGCTCTGTGCCGTGCGCGTGCAGCGGCATCACCGACAGGCCCGGGACGAGGCCCGGGCGCCACGCGGCCGCGCGCGTGTCGACGACCACACGCGCGTGGTCGTCGGGCTCGGCCTGGTGCAGCTTCACGAACAGCGTGCAGCCCGCCTCGCTGCGCGGTGAGTGCGACGAGCCCACGGGATTGCGCACCCAGGTGCCGGCGGGATAGGTGCCGTGCTCGTCGGCGAACGTGCCGTCGAGCACCAGGAACTCCTCGCCGCCGGGATGGCCATGCGCATCGAACGCCGCGCCCGCGGCGTAGCGCACGAAGGAGGTGGCGCGGGCCACTTCGCCGCCGATGCGCTCGAGCAGCACGCGCTCCACGCCCGCGCGCGGCGAGGCCACCCAGGGCGCGTCGCCCGGGCGGACCACCACGCGGGCGTCGAAATCGGCGTGCAGGCGCATGCGGGGCTCCTCGTGGCGTGTCGGCGTTGCGGCGTGGCCGGCGTGGCGCGCGGCCCGGGCTCAGCCCAGGTGCGCGACGCCCTCGAGGCCGGCCGCGTAGCCGCCCGGCACGCCCTTGGTGGCCACCGCCACCGCGTCGTGCGGGTGCAGCGACTCGTAGTGGCTGGCGCGCACCCAGAAGTCGGCCACGCGCTCGTCGGCGTCCAGCGCGGCCTGCATGCGCCGCGCGGCGTCCTCGCAGAACATCAGGTTGGCGCCGTTGAGCAGCGCGAACGCCTGCTCGTCGGCGCGCTTCACCGCGGTCTGCACCGGGGTCTTGAGCGCGCCCTCGATGGCGTCGATCAGCCCCACGATGGGGAAGTCGGCGAAGCTCGGCGCCAGGCGCACGCGCACGTCGGCGTGGCTGCGCTGGGAGTGCGGGGTGGCGACGATGCCCTGCTCGGAGCCCAGCCAGGCCAGCACGGCGTCGCGCTCCAGCGCCGCGCCCTCGGCGAAGTCGCGCTGGAACTGCTCCTGGATCAGCTGGCGCGCGAGCGCGGCCGAGCACGGGCAGGTGCTGGAGTACTTGGCGGTGAAGCCCAGCTCGAGGGTGAACTGGCCGCGGTCCATCACGCCGGTGACCACCACCGGGTAGGCCTTCCAGCCGGAGTTGTCGCTGATGAGGGCCGGGCGGCGGACCATGTAGTCGAAGCGCAGCTGCAGCATGGCGCGGTCGGAGAGCTCGGCGTGGCTGTCGAGGAACTCCTTGAGCAGGCGGCGCACGACGGCCGGGCTGATGGCCTCGGCCGAGAGCACGCGGTCGACGTGCAGGTACAGCCGCGACATGTGGATGCCGCGGACCTCGGGGCGGGTGAGGTTCACGAAGGCGTTGACGCGGGCCACGCTGGTGACCACGCGGCCATCGGCCTGGTGCAGGGACACCGGGGCCTCGATCTCGCCCATGCCGACCCAGTCGAGGACGCCGGCGACGCCGGGGCGGGCCTCGCAGGCGATGTCGGGCATCACGCGGGCGGTGTTGTCGGGGGTGTGGGCCACGGGGGACTCCGAAGAAGGACGGACGCAGGGTCGGGGATGCACCCTAGGGTGGGGGCCGTGACCGGACGATCAAGCATTCTAAGCGCCCGGTGCGGGACGCCGGCGCGCAACGCATCGTTGTGGCGCGGCCGTGGCCGCGCCGCGGGCGCTAGGTGCGGCCGCCGCGCGCGGCGCGCCAGGCCCGCCACACCGCGCCCGGGCCGCGCGGCTCGAAGGCGCCGCGGCCCGCGGCCAGGGCCTCCAGGCGCTGGCGGTCGAAGCTGGCGCGCACGCGGCGGAAGCCGGTGGCGCCGGGCAGCCGGCGCGGCAGGCGCGCGGCCAGCGCCGCGGCCCAGTCACGCAGCGCGGGCGCGCCCGCCGGCTCGAGCAGCTGGGCGCGGGTGAGCCCGTGGCGGGCGAGCACGGCCAGCGGCACGCGCCCGGCGTCGCCGGAGGCGAGGCCCACGCGCAGTCGCTCGAGCAGCAGGTGCACGCCCAGCGCCTCGCGCGCCTCGGCGTCGCCGGCAGGCGCCTCGCGGCCGAACACCAGGTCCTCCACGCGCAGCAGGGCCTCGGCGAACGGCGCGAGCTGGGCCAGCGCGGCGTCCTCGGAGCCGGGCCGCGCGTCGTCCTCGCCGCCCAGCGGCAGGGCGCGGGCCAGGCCGCGCCAGTCCGCGCGCACGTCCTGCAGCGCGTGGCTCACCGGATGGCGGGGGCGGCCGGCGTCGATCGCCAGCAGCTCCTCGGCCCACCAGCCGCCCTTCACCGCCTGCACGCGCGGCTCCGAGAGCTCGAAGCCCACCTCGCGCAGCTCGTGCAGCAGCACGCCCCAGGCGCGGAAGCGCGGGCGCAGCACCGGCGCGCAGAAGAGTTCGCCCAGCGCCATCTCCGGCTCGCGGGCGCGCCACTTGGCCAGGAACTCGGCCATCGCCTGGGCGTCGGGCGCGCCGGGGCGCGCGGCGGGGGCCGCGCCGGGGGTCCAGCCGGCCGGGGGCTTCATCTCAGGCATCGGACGCCTCCGCGGGCGCGAAGGCCGCCAGCGCGCCCGGCGCGGCGAGGTCGACCGGGCGCGCGGCGAGCGCGTCGGCGCCCCAGGCCGCGGGGTCGTCGCCGTCGTCGCGGTAGCCCCACAGCGCGGCCACCGCGCGCATGCCGGCCGCGCGCGCGGCCTCGACGTCGCGCAGGTCGTCGCCCACGTAGACCGCCCGGGCGGCGTCCACGCCGCAGGCGGCGCAGGCGTGCAGCAGCGGCGCGGGATCGGGCTTCTTCACCGGCAGCGTGTCGCCGCCGACCAGCACCGCGCAGCGCGCGGTCCAGCCCAGCCGGACCACCAGCGGCTCGGCCAGCGCGAAGGGCTTGTTGGTGACGATGCCCCAGCGCGCGCCGGCGGCCTCGATGCCGGCCAGCACCGCCTCGACGCCGTCGAAGGGCCGGCTGTGCGCGGCGAGGCCGGCGGCGTAATGGGCCAGGAAGCCGGGCACGCGGGCCTCGCGGGCCGCCGCGTCGTCGCCGGGGAAGGCCACGGCCAGCATCGCGCGGGCGCCCTTCGACACCACCGCGCGGAACGGCGCGAACGCCGGCGCGGCGACGCCGGCCTCGGCGCAGGTCGCGCGCATGGCCTCGAACAGGTCGGCGGCGGAGTCGACGAGGGTGCCGTCGAGGTCGAACAGCACCAGCGCGGCGACCGGCGCGCGGCCGGGCGCGGCCGCGGGCGCGGCGGGGGACGGCGAGGCGGCCGCGCTCATGCGGGCTTGCGCGCGCAGGCGAGGTAGTTCACGCCGGTGTCGGCCATCAGCCAGGCGCGGCGGCGCAGCGGGTCGTAGCCCAGCCCGCGGACGTCCTCCAGCACCAGGCCGGCGTCGCGCACCCAGGCCGCCAGCTCGGAGGGCCGGATGAACTGGCCGTAGCGGTGGGTGCCCTTGGGCAGCAGGCCCAGCACGTACTCCGCGCCAAGGATCGCGGTGGCGAAGGCCCGGGGCGTGCGGTTGAGGGTGGAGAGGAACAGCCGGCCGCCGGGCGCGAGGGCGCGCGCGCAGGCCGCGACCACGGCCGCGGGATCGGGCACGTGCTCGAGCATCTCCATGCAGGTGACGACGTCGAACGCGCCCGGGTGCTCGTCGGCCAGGGCCTCGACCGGCTGCAGGCGGTAGTCGACCTCCAGGCCCGGATGCTCGAGGCGGGCCTCGAGCAGGTGCAGCCGGGCCACGTCGATCAGCTCGGGGGCGAGGTCGAGCGCGGTGACGCGGGCGCCCTCGCGGGCCATCGCCTCGCTGAGCAGACCGGCGCCGCAGCCCACGTCGAGGGCGCGCCGGCCGGCCAGGGCACCGCGCTCGCGCACGTAGCCCAGCCGCACCGGGTTGAGCTCGTGCAGCGGACGCTGCGGGCCCTCGGGGTCCCACCAGCGGCTGGCGATGGCGCCGAACTTGGCGATCTCGGCGGGGTCGACGTTGGCGTGGGTCTGGGTCATCGGGTGGCTCATGCGGACGGGCGGACCTTCGCGATGCGTTCGCCCCAGTGGCGGGCCTTGGCGCCCAGGGCCTCGAGGTCGGTGTCGAGCAGCAGGCCCGCGGCCAGCTTGCGCTCGCCGCGGATCCACACGTCGCTCACCTGGTGGCGGCCGCTGGCGTACACCAGCTGCGAGACCGCGTGGTAGAGGGGCTGCTGCTCGATCGCGTCCATCCGCACGAGGGCCAGGTCGGCCTCCTTGCCGGGCTCGATCGAGCCGATGCGCGCGTCCAGCCCGAGGGCCTTGGCGCCGCCGAGTGTGGCCATGCGCAGGGTCGAGGCGGCGTCGAGGGCGGTGGCGTCCATCGCCACGGCCTTGGCCAGCAGGGCCGCGGTGCGCATCTCGCCGAGCATGTCGAGGTCGTTGTTGCTCGCCGCGCCGTCGGTGCCCAGCGCCACGTTCACGCCGGCGCGGCGCAGCTGCTCGACCGGGCAGAAGCCCGAGGCCAGCTTGAGGTTGCTTTCCGGGCAGTGCACGACGCTGGCGCCGCGCTCGGCCAGCAGCGCGATCTCGCCGGGCGTGAGCTGGGTCATGTGCACCGCGACCAGGTGGTCGTTGACCAGGCCCAGGCGGTCGAGGCGCGCGATCTGGCGCATGCCGTTGGCCTTCAGCGAGTCCTCCACCTCCTGCGCGGTCTCGTGCACGTGCACGTGCACCGGCAGGTCGAGCTGGTCGGACAGCATCCGGATGCGCTCGAAGGCCGCGTCGTTGACGGTGTAGGGCGCGTGGGGCGCGAAGGTCGTGCCGATGAGCGCGTCGCCGCGCCACTGGTCGTGGACCTCGAGCGCGCGGTCGAAGTACTCGTCCTGCGACTTCGCCCAGGGCGTGGGGAAGTCGATCACCGGCAGGCCGACCATGGCCCGGAAGCCGAGCCGCTTGTAGGTGGCGGCCTGGGCGTCGGGGAAGAAGTAGCTCTCCGAGCAGCAGGTGGTGCCGCCGCGCAGCATCTCGGCCACCGCCAGCTCCACGCCGTCGGCGACGAAGGCCGGGCCCATCACCGCCCCCTCGATCGGCCAGATGTGCTGCTGCAGCCAGGTCATCAGCGCGAGGTCGTCGGCGACGCCGCGCATCAGCGTCATCGGGTTGTGGGTGTGGGCGTTGACCAGGCCGGGCAGCAGCACCGAGGCCGGGGCCTCGACGCGCTCGGCGGCGGCGTAGCGCGCGTCGGCCTCGGCCGAGGGCAGCACGGCGACGATGAGGCCTCCGCGCACCGCCACCGCGTGGTGCTCCAGCACCACGCCGTGCGGCTCCACCGGGACGACCCAGCGGGCGTGGATGAGCGTGTCGATCGGCGTGCGCGGCGCGGCGCTGGGCGGGGCGTGGGACATCCGCAGGTCCTTCGGAGGCAGGGGCCCATGGTAGCCGGGCGCGGCGGGCGGCGGGGCGCGCGGCCGGCGCGGCCGCCCGGGCCCGGATGCGACGACGCCCCGCCGGGGCGGGGCGTCGCGGTGGGCCGGCGCGGGCGGCGGGCCGCGCGCGCCGGGCCGGGCTTACTTGACGCGGCTGACGTACTCGCCGGAGCGCGTGTCGACCTTGATGACCTCGTCCTGGCCCACGAACAGCGGCACGCGCACCACGGCGCCGGTCTCGAGCTTGGCCGGCTTGCCGCCGCCGCCCGAGGTGTCGCCGCGCACGCCCGGATCGGTCTCGGTGATCTTGAGCTCGACGAAGTTCGGCGGGGTCACGAAGATCGGCGCGCCGTTCCACAGGGTGACCACGCAGGCCTCCTCGCCCTTGAGCCACTGCCAGGCCTCGCCGACGGCGTTCTTGTCGCCCTGCACCTGCTCGAAGGACTCCTGGTTCATGAAGTGCCAGAACTCGCCGTCGGCGTAGAGGAACTGCATGTCGGTGTCCATGACGTCGGCCGCCTCGACCGAGTCGGTGGACTTCATGGTCTGCTCCTGCACGCGGCCGCTCTTGATGAAGCGGAACTTCACGCGGGTGAAGGCCTGGCCCTTGCCGGGCTTCACGTACTCGGTGTCGATGATGACGCACGGCTCGTTGTTGACCAGGATCTTCATCCCGTTCTTGACGTCGTTCATGCCGTAGCTGGCCATGGGGGCTCCTGTGGGCCGCCCCGCGGGCGGCTAGACTATGGGTCGAGAGACCCGGCGAGCGCCGGGCCGTGAGCCCGACATGATACCCCTCCCCGCGCCCCCGGCGCAGCCCGTCCGCTGGCAGCAGGCCTGGCGCGACGCCATCCGCGATCCCCGCGAGCTGCTGGCCCTGCTGGGCCTGGACCACCTCGCCCCCGCCCTGGGCGCGGCCGCCGAGGCCCAGTTCGCCCTGCGCGTGCCCCGCGGCTTCGCGGCCCGGATGCGCCCGGGCGACCCCCACGACCCCCTGCTGCGCCAGGTCCTGCCGGTGCTGGACGAGGAGCGCGTGGTGCCGGGCTTCGGCCTGGACGCGGTGGGCGACCTGGCCGCCCGGGGCGCCACCGGCCTGCTGCACAAGTACCAGGGCCGGGCCCTGCTGGTGGCCACGGGCAGCTGCGCGATCCACTGCCGCTACTGCTTCCGCCGGCACTTCCCCTATGCCGAGGAGACCGCGGCGGCCGGGGCCTGGGCCGACGCCCTGGCCTACCTGGCGCAGGACGCGAGCATCGAGGAGGTGCTGCTGAGCGGCGGCGACCCGCTGTCGCTGGCCACCCCGAAGCTGGCCGAGTTCACCCGCGGCCTGGCCGCCCTGCCCCACGTGCGCCGCCTGCGCCTGCACACCCGCCTGCCCATCGTGCTGCCCGAGCGGATCGACGCCGAGCTGCTGGACTGGCTGCGCGGCCTGCCGCAGCGGGTGGTGGTGGTGGTCCACGCCAACCACGCCCGCGAGCTCGACGCCTCCACCGCGGCGGCCTTCGCCGCCCTGCGCGAGGCCGGCGCCACCCTGCTCAACCAGGCCGTGCTGCTGCGCGGGGTCAACGACGACGCCGACGCCCTGGCCGAGCTCTCCGGCACCCTGTTCGAGCAGGGCGTGCTGCCTTACTACCTGCACCAGCTCGACCGGGTCGCGGGCGCCGCGCATTTCGAGGTCGGCGACGACGAGGCCCGCGCCCTGCACGCCGCGCTGGTCGCCCGGCTGCCGGGCTACCTCGTGCCGAAACTGGTCCGCGAACTGCCCGGGGACGTCGCCAAGCGTCCCCTCTGAAGGCGTGACCGCGCGCGCGCTCTGGCGCCGTTCGTCTGGCGCGGTTTCCGACGAGCGTGTAAAAAACCAGCGACAGACCGGGAGTGGCCATGGCGCAGCAGAAGGAATCCGTGATCCGCATCCTGCTGGTCGAAGACCGGATCGACGATGCGGAACAGCTCAGCAGCGTGCTGCGCAACGGCGGCATCGCCGTGCGCCCGCAGCGGCCTGAGTCGCTGGAGGAGCTCGCCAGGCTCGCCGCCGAGCAGCCCATCGACCTGGTGATGATCAGCAAGGCCGGGCGCCAGATCCCCTTCGACGAGGCGGTCGAGGCCGTCAACGCCAGCGGCAAGGACCTGCCGATCATCGCCGTGGTCGACGCGCTCGACGAGGCCACCGTGCTCGGCGCGATCGCCGTGGGCACCCGCGCGGCGCTGCGCGGCCGGCCGGAGCACTTCCAGTGGGTGGTGCGCAACGAGTTCGCCTCGCTGCAGGCCCGGCGCGGCCTGCGCCGGCTCGAGGCCGCGCTGCGCGAGACCGAGCGCCGCTGCGACTCGCTGATCAGCTCCTCGCGCGACCCCATCGCCTACATCCACGAGGGCATGCACATCCGGGCCAACGAGGCCTACCTCGAGATGTTCGGCTTCACCGAGTTCGAGGAGATCGAGGGCCTCTCGGTGCTCGACCTGGTGGCCCCGGCCCACGCCGCGGGCTTCAAGGACCTGCTCAAGCGCCTCTCGCGCGGCGAGGCCCCGCCCAAGAGCCTGCAGCTGATGGCCCAGCGCGGCGACGGCAGCACCTTCGACGCGGTCATGGAATTCGCGCAGGCCTCCTGGGAGGGCGAGCCCTGCCTGCAGGTGGTGTTCCGCCAGCAGGCCATCGACCAGGAGATGGTCCGCGAGCTCGACGAGCTGCGCCAGCGCGACCAGGTCACCGCCCTGTTCAACCGCCCCTACTTCCTGGCCGAGCTCGAGGAGGCCGTCGGCCGCGCCGCGCAGGGCAGCGGCCAGCAGGCGATGCTGCTGGTCGAGCCCGACCACTACGCCGCGCTGCTCGGCGACATCGGCCTGGCCCACGCCGACGAGCTGCTGCAGTGCATGGCCGCCCGCCTGCAGGAGTCCGCCCCGGGCGACGCGCTGCTGGTGGCGCGCTTCTCCGACCACACCTTCGCGGTGCTCTGCCGCGACGCCGACCACGCCCGCACGCTGCAGGTGGCCGAGGCCATCCGGGCGGGCTTCGACGGCCACATCATGGAGGTCGGCGAGCGCTCGATGAGCGTCAACGTCAGCCTCGGCGGCGTGCAGATCGGCGAGAAGATCGCCAGCGTGCAGCAGGTGCTGGCCAAGGCCGCGTCCTGCCTGCAGAGCGCGGTCGGCGTCGGCGGCAACCGCTTCGAGATCTTCGACCCCTCCGCGCGCGACCGCGCCGAGGAGGAGCGCATCCGGGCCTGGGTCGAGCGCATCCGCGGCGCGCTCGCGACCGAGGGCTTCCAGCTGCACTACCAGCCGGTGATCAGCCTCGGGGGCGATCCGGGCGAGACCTACGAGGCCTTCCTGCGCATGCGCGTGGGCCAGGGCGAGGTGGTGCCGCCGCTGTCGTTCCTGGGCATCGCCGAGGAGCACGGCCTGCTCGACGAGATCGACCGCTGGGTGATCGGCCGCGCGATCGCGGTGATCGCCGAGCGCCAGGCCAAGGGCAAGACCACCACGCTGTTCGTCAAGGTCACGCCCGCCTCGCTGATGGAAGGCCACCTGCACGCCTACATCGGCGAGCAGCTCAAGGCCCACGGCGTGCCCGGCGAGCGGCTGGTGCTGGAGATCCCCGAGGCCAAGGTGTTCACCAACCTCAAGGCCGCGCAGTCCTTCCAGCAGGCCATCGCCGCGCACGGCTGCCGGATCGCGCTCGAGCAGTTCGGCTCGGGCCTCAACAGCTTCCAGCTGCTGCAGCACCTCGACCCGGCGTTCCTGAAGATCGACCGCGCGTTCATCGCCGACCTGGCCAAGAACGCCGAGAACCAGAAGAAGGTGCGCGAGATCGCCCAGGCCGCGCGCCAGGCCGGCAAGCTCACGGTGGCGGAGTTCGTTCAGGACGCCGGCAGCATGAGCGTGCTGTTCGGCTCGGGCGTGGACTACGTCGAGGGCCACTTCCTGGCCCCCGCCGGCCCCGAGATGACCTACGAGTTCGGCTGACGCCGGCACCCCGGCCCGGAACGACGAAGCCCGCCATCCGGCGGGCTTCGCGTTTCCAGGCCCCTCGGCGTCGCGCCTCAGGCGAAGGTGCCGCCCTGGCGCGGGGCGTCGCGCAGCGCCTGGATGCGCTCGGCCAGCGGCGGATGGCTCATCATCAGCCGGCCGAGGCCATGCGCCAGGCCGCCGCTGATGCCGAAGGCCGCGATCTGCTTGGGCAGCGAGCTCTGGCCGTGGTTGAGGGCCAGGCGCTCGAGCGCGGCGATCATCTTCTCGCGGCTGGCCAGCGCGGCCGCGCCGGCGTCGGCGCGGAACTCGCGGCGACGGCTGAACCACATCGCGATGATCGACGCGAACAGGCCGAACACCAGGTCCAGCACGATGACGCTGATGAAGTAGAACGGGCCCGGGGCGTCCGACTCGCGGTTGCCGCTCAGCGCGCCGTCGATGATCCGGCCGACGATGCGCGAGAGCACGATCACGAAGGTGTTGAGCACGCCCTGCACCAGCGCCATGGTGACCATGTCGCCGTTGGCGACGTGGCTGACCTCGTGCGCGAGCACGGCCTCGGCCTCGTCGCGCGACATGTTGGCCAGCAGGCCGCTCGACACCGCCACCAGCGCGTTGTTGCGGCCGGGGCCGGTGGCGAAGGCGTTGATCTCGGGGGCCTGGTAGATCGCGACCTCCGGGGTCTTGATGCCGGCCTGGCGGGCCTGGCGCTCGACGGTGGACACCAGCCAGCGCTCGACCTCGCTGCGCGGCTCGGTGATCACGACCGCGCCGGTGCCGCGCTTGGCCGACCACTTCGAGATGGCCAGCGAGAAGAACGAGCCGCCGAAGCCGATCAGCGCGGCGAACACGAGCAGGCCGCCGTTGGTGCCGGGGTTGAGGCCGAAGATCGACATCACGATGCCGACCAGCACGAGCACGGCGAGGTTGGTGGCGAGGAAGAGGGCGATGCGGGTGACCATGGCGGGATCCTTCGGGGGGAGGCGGCCGGCCCGTCGCCGGCGTGCGCGAAGCGATGTCTGGTTACCATGGCCCCGTTTCAAGCCCACGTGATGCCCCGCCCCGGACCCCGACGCCCGTGACCCCGACGCCCCCCGCCGCCGCGGCGACCCACCGCGGGCGCTTCGCCCCCTCCCCCACCGGCGCGCTGCACGCGGGTTCGCTGCTCGCCGCGCTCGGCAGCTGGCTGTGGGCGCGGCGGGCGGGCGGCGAATGGTGGATCCGGGTGGAGGACCTCGACCCGCCGCGCGAGCAGCCCGGCGCCGCGGAGGCGCAGCTGGCCGCGCTGGCGGCGATGGGGCTGGCGCACGACGGCGAGGTGGTGCGCCAGTCCGCGCGGCATGCGCTGTACGAGGCCGCGCTGGCGCGGCTGGTCGACGACGGCCACGCGTTCGCCTGCCGCTGCTCGCGCAGCGACCTCGCCGCGACCGGCGGGCTGCACCTGGGCTGCGTGCCGCGCCCGTCCGGCCAGGGCGTCGCCTGGCGGGTGCGCGTGCCGGCCGGCGCGATCGGCTTCACCGACGCCGTGCAGGGCGCGTTCGCGCACGACCTGCGCGAGGCCTGCGGCGACCTCGTGGTCAAGCGCGCCGACGGCCCCTGGGCCTACCAGCTCGCGGTGGTGGTCGACGACGCCGCGCAGGGCATCACCGACGTGGTGCGCGGCGCCGACCTGCTCGACTCCACGCCGCGCCAGATCCTGCTGCAGCGCCTGCTGGGCCTGCCCACGCCGCGCTACGCGCACCTGCCGCTGCTGGTCGACGCCGAGGGCCGCAAGCTCTCGAAGTCCGACGGCGACCAGGCGATCGACCCCGCGCATCCGCGGCCCGCGCTCGACGCCGCCTGGGCCGCGCTGGGGCAGGATCCGGCCGCCGTCGCCGGCGAAGGCGCGCCCGCCGCGTGGCTGCGCCGCGCGCGCGACGCGTTCGATCCCGCGCGCATTCCCGCGCGCGCCGTCACGTGTCCACACGTCCAGTTGCGTCGCCCCTGACGCTGGGCCATGCTCCGTCTCCCCTCGGCGACCGCCGCGGGCGCATCGGTTCCAGCGGGATGTCGCATGCCCCCCAACCGCGTCATCAAGAAGTATCCGAACCGTCGGCTCTACGACACCGAGATCTCGAGCTACATCACGCTCGAGGACGTGCGCCAGCTGATCGTCGACCGCGAGGCCTTCGAGGTCCGCGACGCCCGCACCGGCGACGACCTCACCCGCGCCGTGCTGCTGCAGATCATCGCGGAGCAGGAGCAGGAGGTCGCGCCGATGTTCTGCACCAGCCTGCTCGCCCAGGTCATCCGCTGCTACGGCAGCCCGGTGCAGGCGCAGCTCGGGCCGGCGCTGGAGCGCAGCCTGGAGGCCTTCCTGCTCGAGCATCCGCCGACCCCGGTCCGGCCGGTCCGCCGGGTCGCCGCGGCCGGTCCCGCGCCGCGCCCGGCGCCGCCGCCGGCGCCCGCGCGCACGGCGTCGGCCACGCCGACGCCGTGGTCGATGCTCGACCGCCTCACCGAACGCCCCGAGGGCTGGCAGGAGCCCGCCGCGCTGCGCGGCACGCTCGGCCCCAGCCTCGGCGAGGGCGCGGCCAAGCCGCGCCGCTGAGCGCCGCGCGCCCGCCTCAGCGGGCGCCGTCCCCCGCCCCGCAGAACCGCTCCCGCACCGCCAGCGCGTCCGGCATCAGCGCCTGCAGGCGCGTGATCCGCTCGCCCGCGCCGGGGTGGCTCGAGGCGAACGCAGGCGGCGCCGCGCCGTCGCGGCCCGCGTCCATCCGCTCCCACAGCCCCGGCGCCGCGCGCGGGTCGTAGCAGGCCGCCGCGGCCAGCAGCAGCCCCAGCGCATCGGCCTCGGACTCGTGCGCGCGCGAGAACGGCAGCACCACGCCATAGCGCGCGCCGGCGCCCAGCGCCGCCATCACCGCCGCCTGCTGGCCGGCCTCCATCTCGCCCACCGCCACCGCGCCGGCCATCGCGCCCATCCGCACCAGCTTCTGCTGCGCCATGCGCTCGCCGCCGTGGCGAAGCAGCGCATGCGCGACCTCGTGGCCCATCACCACCGCCAGCGCGTCGTCGTCGCCGGCGACCGGCAGCAGGCCGGTGTAGACCGCGAGCTTGCCGCCGGGCAGGCAGAACGCGTTGGCCTGGGGCGAGTCGATCACCACCGACTCCCAGGCGAAGGCGTCCCAGCGCGTGCTCGGCGCGACCCCGCGGGCCTCGGCCAGCAGGGCCTCGAGCGCGGGCGCGCGCTCGACCAGGCGGCGGGTGATGGCGTCCACGCGCGCGGCCTCGGGGCCGCCGCGCAGCACGGGCTCCTGGGACAGGATCTCGTCCCAGGCCTGCAGGCCGAGCTGCGCCTCCTCGGCGTGGCTGGTGTCGATGAGCTGGCTGCGGCCGGTGAACGCGGCCTCCTGCTGGTGCGACGTCCAGTACCACGCGGCGTAGGCGAGGAAGGCCAGCACGACCCACCAGCGCACGCCGCCGCGATGGCGGGCGCGCGGACCGGCGGGGGTGGAGGCGTGGCGCGACGGGAGGCGGATCATGCGCGGGCTCCGGCAAGGGGGAACGGCGGATGGTCGCGACCGCGACCGGGTGGCGTGGCGGCGGTGGCGCTCAGAGGTCGCGGGCGACGCGGAAGCCCACGCGGGGATTGGTGGTGGTGGCGGCCGCGGGCTGGCGGAACGCCGCGCGGGCCTGCTCCG
Organism: Lysobacteraceae bacterium; assembly: GCA_051859045.1. Lineage (GTDB taxonomy): Bacteria > Pseudomonadota > Gammaproteobacteria > Xanthomonadales > Xanthomonadaceae > JBHYGK01. The sequence goes on from JBHYGK010000034.1 coordinate 131,035, forward strand.
GGCCGCTCGCCCACGAGGCCCCGCGCACCACGCGCTGGCGGCAGCCTGGGTTGACCCAGGCGCTGCCGTCGCCGGGGGCGCGCCGGTAGCTGTCGTGCCAGCAGTCCTCGACCCACTCCGCGACGTTGCCCACCAGGTCGCGCAGGCCCCAGGCGTTGGCCGCGCCCTGCGCGACCGGGGCCGGGCCCCAGTGGCCGTCGGCGTAGCCGTCGAAGGCGCGCTGCCAGCGGCGGCCGGCGGGCGAGACGTCGCCCTCGCCGGTGAGGTTGCCGGTGCCGGCGGGCGGCGCCGGCGCGTCGCCCCAGGGCCAGGGCGCGGTGGAGCCGGCACGCAGCGCGTACTCGAACTCGGCCTCGGTCGGCAGCCGGTAGCGCTGGCCGGTGGCCTCGGCGAGCCAGGCGGCATAGGCCGCGGCGTCGTCCCAGGCCACGTGCAGCACCGGCATCGCGTCGTCGGCCGGGGCACCCGCGTGGTCGTGGCGCCAGTCCACCGCGCGCTGGAACGCGAGGCTGCCGCCGCGCTCGTCCCAGGTGCTGGAGCCGCGGGCGCGCGCCGCGGCGCCGACGTGGCCGGTGGCCTCGACGAAGCGGCGGTACTCGCCGACGCTGACCTCGGCGAGCGCGAGGCCGAAGCCGCGCTCGAAGGCGATCGCGTGGGCGGGGGATTCCTCGGGCTGGTGCCCCGGCTCGCCGCGCGAAGAGCCCATGCGGAAGCGCCCGTGCGGCACCGCGACCATCGCCGGGCCGTCGGCCCCGCCGGGGAGGCGGTCGCGGAACACCTCGCCCGGGCGGAAGCGCCCGTAGAACCGGGCGACGTCGATGCGATCGCGCAGGCGCTCGACGTCCTCGCCGCGGCTGGCGACGCGCGCGAGCGCGTCGAGGGTGGCCTCGGCGGCGGCGATGTCGGCGCGCCCGGCGGCCTCGAGGCCGGCGGCCAGCAGCTCGCCGGCGCGCGCCTCGCGGATCGCGACCACGCGCGCCGCGGCGTCCTGCACCGCCGGCGAGCCCTCGCGCACCGTCGCCGCCTCGGCGAGGCGGCGCTCGGCGGTGGCGAACTCGTCCTCGCGCGCGGCCTCGAGCGCGGCATCCAGCAGGCGCGCCTCGATCGCCGCGAGGCCCGCGGCGGCGACGCGGTGGCCCGGCTGGCGGGCCAGCACGGCGCGGTAGCCGGCGGCGGCGTTGCGTCCGGCCGGGGCGACCAGCGCCCCCGCGGCCGCGCGGCGCTCGGCGCGGCGGAGCCGGCGGGCGATGTCGTCGGCCGCGACCAGGGCCTCGTCGAGCGTGGCGATCCGCGGATCGGCCGGATCCAGCGCCAGGCGCAGGGCGCGCTGCTCGCGCGCCGGGTCGGGCCGGTCGTCGAGCAGCGCATCGAGCGCGGCGGCGTCGAGCGCGGCCAGCGCCTCGTCGCGCAGCAGGCGCGCCTCCTCGTCCTCGGGGCGACCGGCGAGGACCGCCAGCGCGATGTCCAGCGCCCCGTCCTCGCCGCGCCAGCGGCCCGCCAGCGCGGCCTCGCGGGCCTCGCGCAGCGCCGCGCGCCGGGCCGCGGGCGGCACCGGCTCGCGCAGCGGCACGAAGGCGCGCATCGGGGCGTCGGCCGCGGGCGGCGGCGGCGGGGCCGCGGGGGCCTCGGCGCCATCGGCGAGGTCGAGCAGGCCGTCCTCGTCGGCGGGCAGCGCCTCGGGCCCGGCGAGCTCGCGGCCTGCCGCGGCGGACGGCGCGGGTGCGCCGTCGGCGGCGTCCTGCGGCGGGGACTCCCCGCAGCCGGCCAGCGCCAGGGCCAGGGCCAGCCCCAGCAGGGCGTGCGCGCGCGCAGGCGCGCCGGCGACCGGCGCGACGGCGGGAGGCGAAGGCGGGCCGTGGGCCGGGGTCGGCCCCGCGGCGGCGGAAGGCGGTGGGCGCAAGCGGCATCCCCGGGATCGATCGACGCGCCGCGGCCGGCGAGGCGCCCTGGGACGCCGGCCGACGGCGGCTCCGGGCGAACTTAGGCTATTGTCCTCGGCCCTCGCAACCGCAGCGGACCCTCGTGACGCCGACTCCCTGGATCTCCACCCCCGACGCCCTGCGCGAGCGCCTCCAGGCGTGGCGTGGCCACCCGCTGGTCGCCCTGGACACCGAGTTCGTGCGCGAACGCACCTGGTACCCGCAGCTCGCGCTGGTGCAGATGGCGGTGCCCGGCGAGGCGATCCTCGTCGACCCGCTGGCCGAGGGCATCCCCGAGGTGCTGCGCGGCTGGCTCGACGACCCGTCGGTGACCAAGCTGATGCATTCGGCCTCGGAGGACCTGCAGGCCCTGCAGCGCGGCTGCGGCGCGATGCCGGCCCCGCTGTTCGACACCCAGGTGGCCGCCGCGATCGCGGGCTTCGGCGCCGGCGTCGGCTACCAGAAGCTCGTCGAACAGGTCACCGGCGTGGCGCTGCCCAAGGGCGAGACCCGCTCGGACTGGCTGCGCCGCCCGCTCAGCCCGGCGCAGTGCGAGTACGCCGCCGACGACGTGCTCTACCTCCACCGCATCCACGCGGTGCTCGCCGAGGCGCTCGAGGCCAAGGGCCGCACGGCCTGGGCCGAGGCCGACGCGGCGCGGATGCTGGCCAACGCCCGCCACGACGAGCCCGAGGCGCATCCGCACCTCGCGCTGCGCTCGGCCCAGTTCCTCGACGCCCCGGCCCAGCAGCGGCTGTGGCGGATGCTGCGCTGGCGCGAAGGCGTCGCCCGCGCCCACGACAAGCCCAAGAACTGGATCCTCGACGCCGAGCTCGCGGCCACCCTCGCCCGCCGCCCGCCGGCCGACGTCCACGCGCTGGGCCGGCTGCTCGACGAGCACCCCCGCTCCCCGCGCCAGCTGCGCGGCGAGCTCTGGGCCGTGCTCGAGGCCCCGCTCGACGACGAGGCCCGCGCGATCCCGCTGGCCCTGGCCCAGGACGAGGCCGGCAAGCGCCAGCTCAAGGCGCTGCAGGCCGCGGTGGCGGGCGTCGCCGAGGCGCACGGGCTGCCCGAGGGCACGCTCGCCTCGCGCCGCCACCTCGAGGCGCTGATGGCCGGCCCGGGCTGGCCCGCCGCCCTGGAAGGCTGGCGCCGCGTGCTGCTCGAGGGCGCGCTCGCCCCGCTGCTCGCGCGCTGACGGCCCGGCCCGCGCGGTTTTTTCGCGCGGGGGGCTGGCGCATCGTGGAATTGGCCGCTAGTATTCGCGGCCTTGACGTGGGGCGGTAGCTCAGCTGGGAGAGCGTCGCGTTCGCATCGCGAAGGTCAGGGGTTCGATCCCCCTCCGCTCCACCACTCATCCAGACGACGACGGCGCCCTCGGGCGCCGTCGTCGTTTCCGCGTCCCGCGCACGCCGCCCAGCCCCGCCCCCACCGGCCCCGCCCGTCCTGCGCGGGGTCCGCGGTTCGTGCGAAAATGCCGGCTTCGCCGTCCCCGTAGCTCAGCTGGATAGAGCGCGCCCCTCCTAAGGGCGAGGCCACAGGTTCGACTCCTGTCGGGGACGCCATGCATCCCATCCCGAGGCGCCCGCGACGGCGCCCGCACGCAGGAGCCCCCGCCATGACCCATCCCGTCCTCACCGCGCTCGGCCTCGGCGCCGTCGAATCCGGCACCTACCTCGGCCAGGGCGAGTGGTCCGCCACCACCGGCGCCGGCGTGCTCGAGCCGACCAACCCCACCACCGGCGAGGTGCTGGGCCGGGTGAACGCGTCCAGCGAGGCCGACTACGAGACGATCGTCCAGCGCGCCCAGGCGGCCTTCAAGGTCTGGCGCACCACCCCGGCGCCGAAGCGCGGCGAGGCGATCCGCCTGTGCGCCGACGCGCTGCGCGCGCACAAGGACGCGCTGGGCTCGCTGGTGGCGCTGGAGATGGGCAAGTCCAAGCCCGAGGGCGACGGCGAGGTGCAGGAGATGATCGACATCGGCGAGTTCGCCGTCGGCCTCTCGCGCCAGCTCTACGGCCTGACCATGCACTCCGAGCGCCCGGGCCACCGGATGTACGAGCAGTACCAGCCGCTGGGCCTGGCGGGCGTGATCTCGGCGTTCAACTTCCCCGTGGCCGTGTGGGCCTGGAACAGCTTCATCGCCGCCATCTGCGGCGACATCACGATCTGGAAGCCCTCGCCCAAGACCCCGTTCTCGGCGATCGCCAGCATGCGCATCTGCAACGCCGCGCTGGCCCGTGCCGGCTTCCCGGACATCTTCTTCCTGTTCAACGACGCGGGCACCGCGCTGTCGGAGCGCTTCGTCGACGACAAGCGCATCCCGCTGATCAGCTTCACCGGCTCCACCCGCGTCGGCCGCTTGGTCGGCGAGAAGGTCGCGCGCCGCATGGGCCGCTCGCTGCTCGAGCTCGGTGGCAACAACGCGATCATCGTCGACCCCAGCGCCGACCTGAAGCTGGCGATCCCGGCGATCGCCTTCGGCGCCGTCGGCACCGCCGGCCAGCGCTGCACCACCACCCGCCGCCTGTTCGTGCACCGCTCGATCTTCGACGACGTGCTGGCCAAGCTGGTGGCCGCGTTCAAGCAGGTCGAGAAGAAGATCGGCGACCCCACCGACGCCGCCACCCTGATGGGCCCGCTGAACTCCCGCGAGGGCGTGCAGGCCTTCCTCGACGCCGTGGCCAAGGCCAAGGCCGCGGGCGGCACGGTCGCCACCGGCGGCACCGCGATCGACCGCCCGGGCCACTTCGTGCTGCCCACCATCATCACCGGCCTGTCCAACGACGCCGACATCGTCCAGCACGAGACCTTCGCGCCGATCCTCTACGCGATGCCCTACGACACGCTCGACGAGGCCATCGAGCTGCAGAACGCCGTGCCGCAGGGCCTGAGCTCGTCGATCTTCACCCAGAACCTGAAGGCCGCCGAGCAGTTCCTGTCGGCCGCGGGCTCGGACTGCGGCATCGCCAACGTCAACATCGGCACCTCGGGCGCCGAGATCGGCGGCGCGTTCGGCGGCGAGAAGGAGACCGGCGGCGGCCGCGAGTCGGGCTCCGACGCCTGGAAGATCTACATGCGCCGCCAGACCAACACGATCAACTATTCCGACGCGCTGCCGCTGGCCCAGGGCATCACCTTCGACCTCTGACGCCCCACGCCCTCCCCGACGGCCCCTCAGGACCCCCGACCTGATGTACGGACTCGCCCGCCCCTTCCTGTTCGGCCTCGACGCCGAGGCCGCGCACGGCGCCGGCCTGCGCGCGATCGAGCTGGCCTACCGCAGCGGGCTCAACCCGCTGCTGGCCCGCGCGCCCAAGCCGCTGCTGACCAAGGCCTTCGGGCTGAGCTTCCCCAATCCGGTCGGCCTGGCCGCGGGCATGGACAAGGACGGCGCGCACATCGACGCGCTGTTCTCGCTGGGCTTCGGCTTCGTCGAGATCGGCACCACCACGCCTCGGCCGCAGGAGGGCAATCCCAAGCCGCGGATGTTCCGGCTGCGCCAGCACGAGGCGGTGATCAACCGCCTCGGCTTCAACAACCTCGGCGTCGACGCGCTGGTGCGCAACGTCGAGCGCGCCCGGCGCACCGGCCCGGGCCTGCTGGGCATCAACATCGGCAAGAACCGCGACACCCCCAACGAGCAGGCCGCCGACGACTACCTGCACTGCCTGGAGCGCGTCTACGCGCTGGCCGACTACGTCACCATCAACATCTCCTCGCCCAACACCCAGGGGCTGCGCGACCTGCAGCAGGAGGACGCCCTGTGGCGGCTGGTGTGCACGCTGCGCGAGCGCCAGGAGGACCTGGCCGCCCAGCACGGCCACCGCACGCCGATGCTGCTGAAGATCGCGCCCGACCTGGCCGAGCCCGAGATCGACTCGATCGCCGAGGTGCTCAACAAGGCCCGCGTGGACGGCGCGATCGCCACCAACACCACGATCGACCGCTTCGCCGTCGAGGGCCACGCGCATGCGGGCGAGGCCGGCGGGCTGTCGGGCCGGCCGCTGTACGGCAAGTCCACCGCGGTGCTGCGGCGCCTGCGCGCGCGGCTCGACGACCGCGTGGCCCTGGTCGGCGTCGGCGGCATCCTCAGCGGCGCCGACGCCGCGGGCAAGGTCGCCGCCGGCGCCCAGCTGGTGCAGATGTACACCGGCCTGGTCTACCGCGGCCCGGGCCTGATCGCCGAGAGCGTCGACGCGATCCGCCGGCGCCGGGAGCACCGCTCCGGATGAGCGGCTACCGCCTGGCCGAGCGGGTCGCGCTCGGCGGCCGCACCACCTTCGGCGTCGCCGCCACCGCCGCGATGTACGCCGAGGTGCGCGACCTGGCCGCCCTGCCCGAGCTGTTCGGCTACGCGATGCTGCGCGAGGGCGAGGTGCTGGTGCTCGGCGGCGGCAGCAACCTGCTGTTCGCCGGCGACCCGCCGGGCGTCGTCGTGGGCCTCGCGCCGCGCGGCGTGGCCCTGCTCGAGGACGACGGCGACACCGCGGTGGTGCGCGCCGAAGCCGGCCTGCCCTGGAACGAGCTGGTGGGCTGGACGCTGGGCCGGGGCCTGGTGGGCCTGGAGAACCTGGTGTCGATCCCCGGCAGTACGGGAGCCTCGCCGATCCAGAACATCGGCGCCTACGGCCGCGAGGTCGGCGAGTTCGTCGAGGCGGTGGAGGTGTTCGACCGCCAGGCGCTGGCCTTCGCGACGCTCGACCGCGCGGCCTGCGCGTTCGGCTACCGCGACTCGGTGTTCAAGCGCCAGCCCGGGCGCTGGCTGGTGACCGCGGTCCGGCTGCGGCTGTCGCGCCGGGGCGCGCCGCGGATGGACTACGCCGGCGTGCACGAGGAGCTCGCGGCGCTGGGCATCGCCCCCGGCGAGGTGCGCGCGGTGCACGTGGCCGAGGCCATCGCCCGGATCCGCGCGCGCAAGCTGCCCGATCCCGCGGTGCTGGGCAACGCCGGCAGCTTCTTCAAGAACCCCGTCGTGGCCGAGGCCGAGGCGCAGGCCCTGCGCGACGCGCATCCGGGCCTGCCGGCGCATCCGGCCGGCGACGGCCGGGCCAAGCTCTCGGCCGGCTGGCTGATCGAGGCCGCCGGCTTCAAGGGCGTGCGCGACGGCGACGCCGGCGTGGCGGCCCAGCACGCGCTGGTGCTGGTGAACCACGGCCGCGCCACCGGCGCGCAGCTGCTGGCGCTGGCGGTGCGGATCTCCGAGGGCGTGCACGCGCGCTTCGGCGTGTGGCTGGAGCCCGAGCCGCTGATCATCGGCGCGCGCTTCCCTTCCGGCCCCGGCGGGCCCTGAGCGGATGGCCGCCGACGCGCCGCCGCCGGTGCTCCCCGCCCGCGACCCGGGCGGCGACGCGCACCGCGCGATCTGGGTGGCGGTGGCGTGGATGGCGGCCAGCACGGTGTTCTTCGGCCTGATGGCGGTGAGCATCCGGCTGGCCTCGAGCGAGCTGCATCCCTTCGAGATCGCGTTCTTCCGCAACCTCTTCGGCGCGCTGTTCGCGCTGCCGCTGCTGCTCAAGCACGGCCCCTCGCTGCTGCGCACCGACAAGCTGCCGCTGTACATCACCCGCTGCGCGATCGGCATGGTCTCGATGCTGGCGGGCTTCTGGGCGATCGTGAACCTGCCGCTGGCGCAGGCGATCTCGCTGAGCTACTCCACGCCGCTGTTCGTGACCATCGGCGCGGTGCTGGTGCTGGGCGAGGTGGTGCGCGCGCGGCGCTGGACGGCGGTGGCGATCGGCTTCCTGGGCGTGCTGGTGATCGTGCGGCCGTTCGGCGAGGCCTTCACCGCCGGCGCGCTGGTGGCGCTGCTGGCGGCGGCGATGAGCGGCTCGGTGGCGATCAGCATCAAGTTCCTCTCGCGCACCGAGAAGCCCGACGCGATCGTGCTGATGACCACCCTGCTGTGGGTGCCGATGTCGCTGCTGCCGGCGCTGTGGGTGTGGGTGACGCCGACCGGCTGGACCTGGCTGTGGATCGTGCTGGCCGGCGCGCTGGGCACCGGCGGGCACATGTGCTGGACGCGCGCGCTCAAGCTCGGCGACGCCTCGATGCTGACCCCGATCAGCTTCCTGCAGATGCCGCTGGTGGCGGCGCTGGCGTGGTGGCTGTTCGACGAGGGCCTCGATGCGTGGACGCTGGCGGGGGCGAGCATCATCTTCGGCGCCAACGCCTACATCGCCCACCGCGAGGCCACCCTCGCCCGCCGCGCGGCCGCGCCGCCGGCGAGCCAGCCGCCCGTCCGCTAGCTGCCCGTCCGCTAGCCGCCCGGCGAGGCGGCGGGGCCCTCGAGCACGCCGTCCTCCAGCCCGCTCGCGCGCAGCGCGGCGAGCTCGGGCGGCAGCGCCGCGGGGTCCGCGGGCGCCAGCGGCGCCAGCAGGCCGGCGCGCAGCGCCTCCAGCGCCTCGCCGTCGCCGCGATCGCGCAGGAACTCACCGTAGGCCAGCCCCATCCGCAGCGTCAGCGGATGCCCGGCGCCGAAGCGCGCGCGGGCCAGCTCGATCGCCTCGAGCAGCAGCGCGCGCGCCGAGGCCGCGTCGCCCGACGCCGCGCGCACCGACGCAAGCAGCGCGATCGCCTCCACCTGCAGCGGGTCCTCGGGGGCCAGCGCCGCCTCGACCCGCCGGCGCAGCTCGCGCGAGGACGCCTCGGCGTCGGCGAGGCGACCGGCGTCGCGTTCGGTCGAGGCGCGGTTCGACAGCGCGCGCAGGGTGTCGGGGTGGTCATCGCCGAGGCTGTCGCGGCGCGCCTCCCAGACCGCGCGGTGGACCGCCGCGGCCTCCGCGTGGCGGCCGTCGCGGGCATACAGCGTGCCGAGGTTGAGCCGGGTGCGCACCGCCGCGGGATGCGCCGGGCCGAACAGGCGCACGTAGGCCGCCTCCACCGCCACCAGCTCGTCCTCGGCCTCGTCGGTGCGGCCCAGGCGCAGCAGGGTGATCGCGCGGTTCATCCGCGCGCTCAGGGTGTCGGGGTGATCGCGGCCGAGCAGGCGCGCCCGGCCGTCGACGAGCGGCTCGACCACGGCCAGCGAGCCGGCGAGGTCGCCCTCGGCGCCGCGCGCGCTGGCGACGTTCGCCATCGCGTCGAGGATCGGGCTGGAGCCCTCGGGATGGCGGCCGCGGCGCGCCGCGAGGATGGCCTCGAAGTCCGCGCGCGCGCGGGCGACGTCGCCGAGGCCGATGCGCAGGATGGCGATGTCGGTGCGGACGTCGTCCTCGATCTGGAAGCGCCGCGCCGGATCCGCCACGTCCGCCGCCCCGGCGAGCAGCGCCTCGAGACCGGCCAATGCGCCCGCGCGGTCGCCGTCGCCGCCCTGGCGGCGCAGGCGCAGGCGCTCGAAGACCAGCCGGTCGGGATCCCCCGGCGGCAGCGCCGCATGGCCCGGCGCCAGCGCGTCGAGCAGGGCGTGGGCCTCGTCGCGGCGGCCGAGCGCGGACAGCGCCTCGAGCTCGCCGCGCCGGGCGCGCAGGGTGGCCGGGGCCGACGGACCCTCCAGCGGGGCCAGCGCGGCGGCCACCGCGCGCCAGGTGGCCAGCGCCTCGGCGTGCGCGCCGATGCGCTCCTGCACCCCGGCGACCGTCGAGCGCAGGTCGGCGGCCAGCCGGGGCTGGTCGGCGAAGTCGCGGTCCACGGCCTGCAGCGCGCGCTGCAGCAGGTAGCGGTCGACCAGGCCGCGGGCGATGTCGGTGGCCGCGCCGGCGGCCAGCGGGGCCTCGATGGCCTCGGCCAGCGCGGGATGGTCGGGCGCGAGCGCATCGACCTGCAGCGCCAGCAGCCCCGCGCCCATCGCGCGCACGTCGAGCTCGCCCAGCATGCCGCGCTGGAACGCCACCACCCGGGCCAGCTCGGCCTGCCGGGCCAGCGCCTCGGCCTCGGCGCGGCGGGCCTCGCCCAGCGCCAGCATGCTCGCGACCAGCCCGGCGACGAGCGCGGCGAGCACCGCCGCGCCCGCGCCCAGCCCCAGCCGGTGGCGGCCGATGAACTTCGCCGCGACGTAGCCGCGGGTGGCGGGCACCGCCTGCAGGGGGCGGCCGTCGAGGAAGCGCTGCAGGTCGTCGGCCAGCGCCGCGGGGCTGTCGTAGCGTCGCCCAGGATCGCGCGCCAGCGCCTTGAGCAGCACCCGGTCGAGCTCGCCGCGCAGCACCCGCGCGAGCTCGGCCGCGGCGACGCCGGCCGGCACCCGCGCGCGGGTCAGGCCCTGCGAGGGCGGGCGCAGCGTGGTCCGGTCATCGCCGGGGGCCGGCGGGCGCTCGCCGGTCAGCAGTTCATGCAGCACGACGCCCAGCGCATAGACGTCGCAGCGGGCGTCCACCGCGTCGGGGTCGTCACCCAGCTGCTCGGGGCTCATGTAGGCCGGGGTGCCGGCGCGCTCGACGGCGGCGCCGGCGCCGTGCAGGCGGGCGCTGGCGCTGGCGATGCCGAAATCGATGATCTTCGGCGCCGGGCGCCCGTCGAGCGTGCCCACCAGCAGGTTGGCGGGCTTGAGGTCGCGGTGCACCACGCCCTTGGCGTGCGCGTGCTGCACGCCCTCGCACAGCCGGATGAACAGCGCGAGCCGCGCGCGCAGCCCGAGGCCCTGGCGCTGGCAGTAGTCGGTGACCGGCTCGCCGGCGATGTACTCCATCGCGAACCACGGCTCGCCCCCGGCGCTGGTGCCGGCGTCGTGCAGCTGGGCGATCACCGGGTGCTGCATCCGCGCCAGCACCTGGCGCTCGACCTCGAACAGCGCGCGCAGGCGCGCGTCGAGGCGGCCGCGCAGCAGCTTCAGCGCGACCGTGCGGCGGACCGGTTCGAGCTGGTCGGCGAGGTAGACCTCGCCCATGCCGCCGCGGCCGAGCAGGCGGACGATCCGGTAGGCGTCGACGCGCTCGCCGGGGGCGAGCTCGCCCGGACGCGCGTCGTCCGTCCCGCCGCCCGCCGGCGCGCCCAGCGCGCGCGTGGCGTCGTCGTCGTGGTGGCCCCCCGGCCCCGGCCCGCTTCCCATGGCTCGTCTCCCCGGCACTCCCTGCGCCGCCGGTCGAAGCCTAGCCCAGCCCGGGCCCGCGGACACGTCCGCTCGGCCGCCGGGTGTGGCTACACTCGGGTGCCCCGCCGGCCGAGCCCGCATGTCCACCCACGACTCCTCGACCACCCAGCGCACCCTGCTCAGCCCCGGCCCGGACGGCCCGGGGCCGACGCCGGCCTGCCTGGTGGTGATCCACGGCGAGGGCCTGGGGCGGCGCGTGGACGTGGACGCCGCGCCGGTGGTCGTGGGGCGCGCGCCCGACGTCGACCTGCAGCTGCCGCACGCCAGCGTCTCGCGCCGGCACTGCGAGGTCCGCCGCGACGGCGCGCGCTTCGTGCTGCGCGACCTCGGCAGCACCAACGGCACCCGCCTCAACGAGCAGCCCGTCGACGAGGCCGCGCTGGCCGACGGCGACCACGTCACCGTCGGCGAGGTGATCCTGAAGTTCATCGGCCAGGCCAGCGTCGAGGCGCGCTACCACGAGGAGGTCTACGCGCTGGCCACGATCGACCCGCTGAGCGGGCTGTGCAACCGCCGCCACTTCCTCGAGCTGGTGGACAAGGAGCTGGCCCGCGCCCGCCGCCACGAGCGCCAGCCGGTGCTGTGCATGCTCGACGTCGACCTGTTCAAGCACGTCAACGACACCCACGGCCACATCGCCGGCGACGGCGTGCTGCGCCGGATCGCCGAGCTGCTGCGCCAGCAGGTCCGGCGCGACGAGCTGGCGGCGCGGATCGGCGGCGAGGAGTTCGCGGTGTTCTTCCCCGAGGCCAGCCTGGAGGAGGCCCAGGCCTTCGCCGAGCGGCTGCGCGCCGCGGTCGAGGCCGAGCCCTTCGCCCCGGGCGGGGTGCCGACCCGGATCACGATCAGCCTCGGCCTGGCCGCGGCCGGTGCCGGCCGCGAAGGGCGTTCCGACCTGATGCACGCCGCCGACCAGGCCCTGTACCGGGCCAAGGACGCCGGCCGCAACCGCTGCTGCAGCGCCCCGCCGCCCTGAGCCCCCGCTCCCCGGAGTCCACGGACCGACCGATGCCCGGATCCCCGTCGCCGACGACCGACCCCGCGGTGCTCGCGCGCCTGCTGGGCGAGCACGACCGGCGCTTCCGCGAGCTGTTCGAGCGCATCGAGCAGATCGCGGTGCAGGGCTACGACCGCCAGCACCGGGTGATCTTCTGGAACGAGGCCAGCACCCGGCTGTACGGCTGGACCCGCGAGGAAGCCATGGGCCGCCGGCTGGAGGAGCTGATCATCCCGCCGCCCGCGCGCGAGGCGGTGGCCGCCGGCATCGACGCCTGGGCCGCCGGCGGGCCGCCGATCCCGGCCGCGGCGCTGGCGCTGCAGCACCGCGACGGCCACGCGGTGCACGTGTATTCCAGCCACACCATGCAGCGCAACGCCGACGGCGAACCCGAGATGTACTGCGTCGACATCGACCTCGGCGAGCGCATGCGGATGGAGGCCGCGCTGCGCGACAGCGAGCACCGGCTGTCGATGGTGCTCACGGTCACCGGCGAGGGCGTCTGGGACCTCGACCTCGCGACCGGCATCGCCCACCACAACGCGCGCTGGGCCGAGCTGCTGGGCCTGGATCCCGCGTCCACCACCCACACCCAGGCCGACTTCGAGCGCCACTTGCACCCCGCGGACCGCGCGGCGGTCGAGGCCCGGGTGGCGGCCTGCCTCGCCGGCCACGGCCAGTTCCACAGCGAGCACCGGATGCTGCACGCCGACGGCCGCGAGCTGTGGGTCGAGGACCGCGGCGACGTCGTCGAGCGCGACGCCGACGGCCGCCCGCTGCGCATGCTCGGCGCGATGGGCGACATCACCGCGCGCAAGCACGCCGAGCGCGCGGTGCACCAGCTGGCCTACTTCGACGCGCTCACCGGCCTGCCCAACCGCCGCCTGCTGCTCGACCGCCTGGGCCAGGCCCTGGCCGCGGCGCGCCGGCGCGGGGGCGTCGGCGCGGTGCTGCACCTCGACCTCGACGACTTCAAGACCATCAACGACGCCCGCGGCCACGCCCAGGGCGACGCGGTGCTGGCCGAGGTCGCGCGCCGGCTGGCCGCGGTGCTCGACGGGGGCGACACGCTGGCGCGCGTCGGCGGCGACGAGTTCGTGGTGGTGCTGGCGATCGCCGGCGACGGGCGCGAGGCCGCGCTGGCCGCGGTGGCGGCGCTGGCCGCGCGGCTGCAGGCCGCGCTCGAGGCGCCCTGCGAGGTCGACGGCGAGGCCGTGCGCACGGCCGCCACCCTCGGCATCACGCTGTTCCCCGACGGCGAGCAGGACGCCGAGGACCTGCTGCGCGAGGCGGGCACCGCGATGGACCGCGCCAAGCAGGCGGGCAACGGGCAGGTGGCCTACTACGCCAGCACCATGCGCGACGCGCTGCACGAGCGCCTGGCGCTGGAGCGCGACCTGCGCGAGGCGCTCGACGGCGACGGGCTCGAGGCCTGGGTGCAGCCGCAGGTCGACGCGGCCGGCCGCTGCGTCGGCGGCGAGCTGCTGCTGCGCTGGACCCATGCCGCGCGCGGCGCCGTGCCGCCCTCGGTCTTCATCCCGGTCGCCGAGCGCTCCAGCCTGATCCTCGCGCTGGGCGACGTGGTGCTGCGCGCCGGCTGCGCCACCCTGCTCGCGCTGCAGCGCGCCGGCCACGCGCTGACGGTGTCGGTCAACGTCAGCCCGCGCCAGTTCCGCCAGGCCGACTTCGTGCAGCGGGTGCGCGCCGCGCTCGCCGACAGCGGCGCGCGGCCCGACGGCCTGGTGCTGGAGGTCACCGAGAACCTGCTGATCGAGGACCTCGAGCAGACCATCGAGCGCATGGGCGAGCTGGCCGCGCTGGGCGTGCGCTTCGCGATCGACGACTTCGGCACCGGCTATTCCAGCCTGGCCTACCTGCGCCGGCTGCCGCTGTACGAGCTCAAGATCGACCAGGCCTTCGTGCAGTCCGCGCCGCGCGACCCCAACGACGGCGCGATCGTGCGCCTGATCCTGTCGATGGCGCGCAGCCTCGGCCTGCGCGTGGTGGCCGAGGGCGTCGAGACCCCCGCCCAGGCGGCGTTCCTGGTCGAGCACGGCTGCGAGTGCATGCAGGGCTACCTGTTCGCGCGGCCGATGCCGCTGGCGGCGTGGTTCGCCCGGCTCGCGGACGCACCCGGCGCGGCGCCGGCCGCCTAGCCGCCGGCGCAGGCCTGCACGAAGTCGCGCGCCGGGTCGCGCAGGCGGCTGCGCACGTCGAACACGCCCAGCACGCCGTGGAAGACCTCGCCATGGCTGGCCGGCGCGCGGGCCCGCGCGCGCAGGCAGGCCTCGTCGAGGCCGCGGGCGGCGTAGAACGCCCCGCTCGCCCAGAACGCCATCGGCACCCGGGTCTGGGTGGCCGGCGCGATCGCGTACGGCAGGCCGTGCAGGTACAGGCCGTCCTCGCCGAGCGACTCGCCGTGGTCGCTGACGTAGAGCAGCGCCGCGTCGTGGGAGTCGACGTCGCGGAGCAGCGCGATCGCGTCGGCCAGCAGGTGGTCGGTCTCGCGCAGGGCGTTGTCGTAGGCGTTCACCACCTCGGCCGGGGTGCAGGTGGCGAGGTCGAGCGCGCGGCACTCCGGCTGGTAGGGCGCGTCCCCCGGTGCATGCCGCAGGTGGTAGCCCGGGCCGTGGTTGCCCTGCTGGTGCAGCACCACCACCAGGTCGCCCGGCGCGGCGTCGATGCGCGCGCGCAGGCCGGTCAGCAGCACCCGGTCGAGGCAGCCGTCCGGACCGCACCAGTCCGGATCATCGCCACCCAGGAAGTCCTCGCGCGGCAGGCCGTCGCAGACGCCCTTGCAGGTGGCCTGGTTGCTGCGCCAGAGCACCTGCACCCCGACCTCGTCGAGCAGGTGCAGCAGCGAGCGCGAGCGCCGCGGCGCGGCGCCGTCGCCGCCCTCGCCGCGCGCGAGCGGCGAGAACAGGCAGGGCACCGAGACCTCGGTGCTCGTGCCGCAGGCCTCGACGTCGTTGAACGCCACCGGGTCGAGCGCGGCCAGGCGCGGGGTGGTCTGGCGCGCGTAGCCCGCGAGGCCCCAGTTGGCCGCGCGCACGGTCTCGCCGAGCACGATCACCAGCACCCGCGGGCGCGCGCCGGGCGCGCGCGGGGCCAGCGACGCGTCCGGATCCAGCGACGGCGGCGGCACGCGCGGCTCGCGCAGCGCGTCCGCCAGCAGCCGCACGCCGCCCGCGACGAGGTTGCCCGGGGTCACCAGGTAGCGCAGCTCGCGGTGCTCGCGCAGCAGCGCGGCCACGCCGCCGTAGGCCGCGGCGAGGCCGCCGGCCGAGGCCAGCGCGGCCGCCAGCAGCAGCAGCGCGCGCGCGCCGAGCGCCCGCCGCCACGACCGCGGGCGCAGGCGCAGCCACAGCACGCCCAGCGCCGGCAGCCCGCCGGTGAGCCCGATCCAGCCCAGCGCGCCGGCCGTCACCAGCTCGCCGGCCTCGTGGGGATCGGTGCCCAGCACGTTGCGCAGCATCCCGGCATCGATGACGGTCCCGTAATGGCGGGTGAAGTACGCGGCCGCGGCCGAGGCCAGCAGCACCAGCGCCAGCACCGGCCGGGTCGCGCGGCCGATCGCGACCGCGCCGAGCAGCAGCAGGTGCAGCCCGGTGACCGCGAGCGCCAGCGCGGCCAGGCGCCACGCGCCGCCCGGCGCCTCGGCCAGGCCCAGCGCGAGCAGGCGGGCGAAGAAGGGCTGGTTCGCGACCAGGGTCAGGTACAGCGCGACGGCGGCCAGCAGGGCCTCGGCGGGCACCGACGGGCGCCGGCCGAGGGCCTCGGCGGGACGCGACGCGGGGAGGGACGGAACACTCGACATCGGGCGACCCGGGGGAAGGACGCCTCCAGCCTCCGCGTCCGCGCGTCGGAGGTCGGTGCGGAAACCGTCGGAGCCGCGTTAAGCCCGGGACGGGCGCGTCAGTCGGCGGCGTCCTCGGACGGCGCCCGCGAGGCGCCGGCGGGGCTGCGGCAGCCCGCGAGGCCGGCGTGCGGGCGCACGAGCACCCAGTCGCGCCGGTTGGCGCGCCCCAGCGCGACGCGCTGCGTCGCGTCGACGCAGGCCGGCACGTAGGCGGCATCGGCGAACAGCCAGCGCGGCGCGCCGTCCCCGCCCTCGCCCGCCCAGGCGGCCGCGGCGTCCCACTGCTCGGGCTTGGGCCGCTCGAAACCGAACTCCGCGACCGGCCCGCGCGCCTGCAGCAGGTGCTGCTCGCTCCAGGCCACCAGGCCCAGGGTCGCGTCGGGGCCGATCGCCTCGCGCGCCTGCGCCATCAGGCGCCGGCCGGAGCTCGAGGCGTCCAGCGCCGGCGCGATGCCCAGTCCGTAGGCGATCCACAGCAGCGCCGCGAACCCCACCGCCGCGCGGCCGCCCGCGCGCCGCCGCCAGGCCCAGGCCAGCAGGACCAGCGCGCCGAGGCCGACGGCGTACAGCGCGCCCAGCAGCCAGGCCAGTTCGCCCGCCGACAGCCCGCGCTCGGTGGCCGCGCGCATCACCGCGCGCGCCTCGAGGCTGCCGCCGATCGCGATCGCGAGCGCCAGCACCGCCATCAGCACCAGCCAGCCGCGCAGCGCGCGCTGCACGCCGGTCCGCGCCAGCAGGCCGCCCAGCAGCGGCGCCGCGGCCAGCGCCAGCATCGGCAGCGCGGGGAAGATGTAGACCTCGCGCTTGCCCGCGCTGGCGCTGAAGAACGCCAGCACCAGCACGACCCAGCCCAGCAGCAGGGTCGTGGGCGCGTCGCCGCGCGTCAGGCGCCGCCACCAGGCCGGCAGCAGCCACGGCAGCAGCAGCGCCCCGGGCAGCCACAGCGTGGCCATCACCTCGAGGTAGTACCAGGCCGGCTGCACGTGGTGCCAGGCGTTGGCGTAGCGGGTCGCGGTCTGCTTGAACAGCAGCCCCTCGGCGTAGGCGTGCAGCGCGGGATCGTCGCTGGCCAGCACGGTGGCCAGCATCGGGCCCAGCCAGGCGCCCACGCCGGCCAGGAAGGCCAGCGGCAGCGCCCACCAGCGCCAGCCGCCGCCGGGCGGGGCCAGCGCCGGCAGCGCGCCGCGCCAGCGCAGCCACGCCCACGGCAGCAGCACCAGCAGCGGCAGGAAGCCCACGCCCTTGGTCACCGTGCCGATGCCCGCGGCCAGGCCGCCCAGCGCCAGCGCCCGCCAGTCCGGGCCCTGCAGCAGGTGGCGCAGCAGGCCCCACATCGCCAGCGTCGTCCAGAACACCAGCAGCATGTCGATCTGCGCGCGCTTGGCCTGCAGGCCGAACTGCAGCACCGCGAACAGCGCCAGCGCGGCGATGTCGCCGTGGCGCCGCGACCACAGCCGCGCGCCGAGGTCGCGCACCAGCCACAGCGTGCCGAGCGCGGCCAGCAGCGAGGGCAGCAGGAACGCCACCCGCAGCGAGCCGGTCAGCCACAGGGCCGCCGCCTGCAGCCACATGAACGGCGGCGGCTTGTGCGCGTAGAGCTCGCTCCCGCGGCGCGGGATCAGCCACTCGCCGGTCTCCACCATCGTGCGCGCCGCCAGCGCGAAGCGCGGTTCGTCCGCCGGCGAGGGATCGCGCAGCCCGAGCCCGGCCAGCAGCGCCAGCGCGACGAGCAGCCACGCCCATCCGGGCACGCCGGCGCGCGGCAGGCGGAACGGGCGGACGGACGGGCGGGCGGGGGCGGAAGGGGCCATGCGGGCTCGCGGGCGGGACGGGCGGCGCATGATGCCGCAGCCGGCCGCCGCGGATGTCGGAAGCGCTCCGACATCGCCCCGACTGGCCCGGGGCGAGGCTGGGGGGCCAGAATCCCCACCGGGCCCCGCCGCCCGCCCCGGACGCCCCGATGCACCTGCTGATCATCGACGACCACCCGCCGCACGTGGCCAACCTCTTCGCCTACTTCGAGGCGCGCGGGCACACCCTCGACGCCGCCCCCGACGGGCGCACCGGCCTGCACCTGGCGAGCACCCAGGCCTACGACGCGATCGTGCTCGACTGGATGCTGCCCCGGCTCGACGGGCCCGGCGTGCTGCGCCACCTGCGCGAGGAGGCCCGCTCGACGGTCCCGGTGCTGATGCTCACCGCGCGCGACGAGCTGCCCGACAAGCTCGCCGGCTTCCGCGCGGGCGCCGACGACTACCTCACCAAGCCCTTCGAGATGGCCGAGCTCGAGGTCCGGCTCGAGGCCCTGGTGGCGCGCGCCGGCGGCCAGGCCCGCCGCCGGGTGCTCGAGGTGGACGACCTGCGGCTGGACCTCGACACGCTCGAGGCCAGCCGCGGCGGCGTCGCGCTGCACCTCTTCCCCGCCGGCCGGCGCCTGCTGCAGGTGCTGATGCAGGCCAGCCCCGCCGCGGTCACCCGCGACCGCCTGGAGCAGGCGCTGTGGGGCGACGCCCCGCCGGACGGCGACATGCTGCGCTCGCACGTGTACGAACTGCGGCGCAGCGTCGACGCGCCGTTCGCGCGCAAGCTCATCCACACCCTGCCGCGGGTCGGCTACCGCCTCGCCGCCCTGCACGAGGACGCCGCCGATGCGGGCCAGGCCTAGGCTGTCGCGGCGGATCACGCTCTACGCCCTGGCCTACGCGCTGCTGATCGCGGCGGTGCTGATCGCGCAGGGCGAGGTGCTGCACGAGAACGCCGAGCACACCGTCTGGCGGGCCCTGCTCGACGGCGAATGGGCCCAGTTCGAGGACCGGCTGCGCGCCGACCCGGACTGGCGCCCGGTCGACCCCGGCCAGATCAGCGTCTACGCCCTCGACGCCGCCGGCACCCCCACCGCGCTGGTGGCGCTACCCCCCGGCCTGCATGACGACGTGCTGCTCGACGGCCTGCCGCACGTGGTCAGCGTGCGCGCGTTCGAGGACCGCCGGCTGGCGCTGGTGCTGGACGTCAACGAGTTCGAGCGCTTCGAGGACGCCACCTTCCGCAAGGTCGCGCTGAGCGCGCTGGCGGGGGCGCTGCTGCTGGCGATCGGCGCCGGCGCGGCGGCCGGCGTGCTGACCCGGCCGCTGCGCCGCCTGGCCGAGGCCATCCGCGCCCAGCGCCCCGGCGAGCCCGGGCCGCGCATCGCGCTGCCCGAGGACGCCAGCGAGGAGGTCTGGGTGATCGCCGAGGCGGTGGACGGCTACGTCCGGGCGCTGGAGCAGCACGTGGCCCGCGAGCGCGACTTCATCGACACCGCCAGCCACGAGCTGCGCACGCCGGTGTCGGTGATCGCGGGCGCGGCGGGCCTGGCCCTGGCCCAGCCGGGGCTGGCGCCGGCCGCGCGCGCGCCGCTGCTGCGCATCCAGCGCACCGCGCGCGGCATGGAGCAGCTGCTGGCGCTGCTGCTGGTGCTGGCCAAGGATCCCGCGCGGCTGGCCCAGGCCGACGACCGCGTGGCGCTGGAGCAGCTGCTGCCGGAGATCGTCGACGACCACCGCGCGCTGTGCCTCGACAAGCAGCTCGCGCTGGCGCTCGGCCCGCTGCCGCCGGTGGCCGTCCGCGCGCCGATGGCGATCGTGCAGGCCGCCATCGGCACCCTGCTGCGCAACGCGATCGAACACAGCGACCGCGGCGAGGTGCGGATCGCGCTGCGCGCCGACGCGGTGGTCGAGATCGAGGACCCCGGCCACGGCATGAGCCCCGAGGAGATCGCCGCGCTCTACGCCCGCCACGCCCGTGGCGAGCCCCGCGACGGCGGCGGCATCGGCCTGGCCCTGGTGGCGCGGCTGTGCGCCCACCTCGGGTGGCGGCTGGCGATCGGCCCGGGGGCCGGCGCGGGCACCCGGGTCACGCTGGACTTCGGCGCCTCCCACGGCTTTCCGACATCCCCCGACGCACACTGAGCGATTCGACGCTGGAGCCCCCCATGTCCGACGCCCCCGCCCTCTCGGTCGTCATCCCCGCCCACAACGAGCGCGACAACATCGGCCCGCTGGTGGCGGAGGTGGTGGCGGCGCTGGCGCCGGTGCTGGCATTCGAGATCATCGTCGTCGACGACCGCAGCCGCGACGACACCCGCGCGGTGCTGGCGGCGCTGGCGGCGCGCGAACCGCGGCTTCGGGTGTTCGGGCACGACGCCCAGGGCGGCCAGAGCCTGGCCATCCGCAACGGCGTGAAGCAGGCCCGCGCGCCCTGGATCGCCACCCTCGACGGCGACGGCCAGAACGACCCGGCCGACCTGCCCGCCCTGCTGGCCGCGCGCGACGCCGCGTCGCCCGAGGTGAAGCTGTTCGCGGGCTGGCGGGTGCACCGCCGCGACACCGCCTCCAAGCGCCTCGCCTCGCGGCTGGCCAACGCCATCCGCTCGCGCCTGCTGCGCGACGCCACGCCCGACACCGGCTGCGGCATCAAGCTCTTCGAGCGCGAGGCCTTCCTCGACCTGCCCTACTTCGACCACATGCACCGCTACCTGCCGGCGCTGGTGCAGCGCGCGGGCTTCAGGACGGTCAGCGTGCCGGTGAACCACCGCGAACGCGGCGCCGGGAGTTCGAACTACACCAACCTCGGCCGCGCCTGGGTGGGCCTGGCCGACCTGCGGGGCGTGGCCTGGCTGATCCGGCGCTCGCGCGTGGTGCGCCCGGTGGCGGTCGCGCCGGCGCGCGACTGAGGCCCTCGCCGCGCGGCGCTCAGCCGCGCTGCGCGCGCGCGAACGCGCGCTGGCCCGCGCGCAGCCGCGCCCGCGCGGCCTCGCCGTCGTCCAGCGCCTCGGCCAGCGCGGTGGCCAGCTCGACCTCCTCGCGATCGAGGCCCGCCGCGCCCAGCGCGTCGGCGACGCCCGCCAGCACGCCCCCCGCCACGGCCTTCAGCCCCGCCTTCTGCGGGATCGGCAGGCCGAGGTCGCCGGGGCGCGCGAACGAGGCGTCGCAGGCCGCGCGATCCACCGAGTGGTAGCCGCGGCAGACCAGCGGCCGCGCCGCGTGGCCGCTGCAGCGGCCGTCCACCAGCACCGGGCAGGCCAGGTTGGTGCGCAGGTGCGCCTCGCGGCCCAGCGCGTGCACCCGCGCCGCAGCCTCGCGCACGCGCGCGGTGAACGCGGCGAAGGCCGTGGCGTCCAGGGCCAGGCGCAGGTGGTCGAGCAGCACGAACACCTCGGCCGGCGAGGCCTGGATGCGCAGGTGGCAGCACGCCGCGCAGCCCGGCGCGCAGGCCAGCGGGAGCGCGTTCGACGGCTGGGCCTCGGCCTGCCAGCCCGCCATCGCCGCCTGCACCGCGGCCGCCGCGGCCTCCGGCGGGGCGAGGCGCAGCGCGTCGGCCGCCAGCGCCTCGGCGCCGGCGCGGACCCGCTCGCGCAGCGCCGCCGCGGCGGACTGGCTCACGCCTCGGCGTCCGGCCTGGCGCGGAAGCGGCGCTCCACGTAGTCGTCGATGATCTGCACGAACTCCTCGGCGATGCGCTCGCCGCGCAGCGTCATCGCCTTCTCGCCATCGATGAACACCGGCGCGCTCGGCGCCTCGCCGGTGCCCGGCAGGCTGATGCCGATGTTGGCGTGGCGGCTCTCGCCCGGTCCGTTCACCACGCAGCCCATCACGGCCAGGGTGAGGTTCTCGGCGCCGGGGTGGGTGATCTTCCACGCGGGCATGCGGCCGCGCACGTGCGCCTGCACCGACTGCGCCAGCTCCTGGAAGAACTCGCTGGTGGTGCGGCCGCAGCCCGGGCAGGCGGTGACCAGCGGCGTGAACGCGCGCAGGCCCATCGTCTGCAGCAGCTCCTGGGCGACGATGACCTCCTGGGTGCGCGAGGCGCCGGGCTCGGGCGTGAGCGAGATCCGGATGGTGTCGCCGATGCCCTCCTGCAGCAGCACCGCCAGCGCGGCGGTGGAGGCGACGATGCCCTTGGAGCCCATGCCGGCCTCGGTGAGGCCGAGGTGCAGCGGCCAGTCGCAGCGCGCGGCCAGCTCGCGGTACACCGCGATCAGCTCCTGCACGCCGCTGACCTTGGCCGAGAGGATGATGCGGTCGCGCGGCAGGCCGATCTCGACCGCCTTCTCCGCCGATTCCAGCGCCGACACCACCAGCGCCTCGCGCAGCACCCGCGAGGCCTCCCAGGGCTCGGCGCGGGTGGCGTTCTCGTCCATCAGGCGCGCCGCCAGCGACTGGTCGAGCGAGCCCCAGTTCACGCCGATGCGCACCGGCTTGCCGTAGCGGATGGCGGTCTCGACGATCGCGCCGAACTGGGCGTCGCGCTTGCGGCCGAAGCCCACGTTGCCGGGGTTGATGCGGTACTTCGCCAGCAGCTCCGCGCAGGCCGGCTCGGCCTCGAGCAGCTGGTGGCCGTTGTAGTGGAAGTCGCCGATGATCGGCACGCTGATGCCCATCATGGCCAGGCGCTCGACGATGCGGGGCACCGCGGCGGCCGACTCGGCGTTGTTGACGGTGACGCGCACGGCCTCCGAGCCCGCCCGCCAGAGCTCGGCCACCTGCTTGGTGGTGGCCTGCACGTCGGCGGTGTCGGTGTTGGTCATCGACTGCACGACGATCGGGGCGCCGCCGCCGACCACGTGGCCGCCGACCGTGACCGCCAGCGTGCGCCGCCGCGGCATCGCCTGCGCGCTGCTGCCCGACGCCTGGCTCACGGCCGGCCCGCCTTCTCGCGCACCAGCAGGTAGTCGCCGGCGTTGAGGACCACGTCGAGGCCCTCGAGGGTGGCGGCGATCTGCTCGCCGGCCAGCTCGTCGAGGTGCTCGGCGTCGATGCCGGCGTCGCGCACCACCTCGAAGCGGGCGGCCTTGGCGTCGAGCATGTCCGGGGCCAGGAACAGGTGGCCGGTGCCGTGCAGCTGGGACTCGACCGGGTCGAGCTCGATCGCGCGCAGCGGCGCGCGCGACTGCCCGCCGCTGCCGACCGCGCGCATCGCCACCGCCTCGGCGCGCCGCGCCAGCAGCTCGACGCCCGCCATCACCGCGCCGTCCTCCTCGTGGCGCAGCCAGCGCACCATGCCGACCATCCAGTGCCGCACCTCGGCGCCGGCGGGCACGCCCAGGCCGGCCAGCTCGCCGACCCGCGCGCGCAGGCCGGCCTCGCCGTCCCACAGCAGCCGGTAGCCGCCCAGGCTCTGGTCGAGCACCTCGGCCTCGACCGTGGGCACCGCGACGGTGCTGGCGTTGCCGTGGGCCCAGGCCGCGCGGTCCATCACCTCGATGCGCGCGCCGCGCAGGAAGGCGTCGAAGTCGCGGCCGCCGGCGAGGTGGAAGTGCAGGCCGCTCAGGCCCAGCACGGTGTCGATGCGGTGCCCGGCGTCCATGCGGTCGTGGCCGCGCGCGGCGGCGTTGCCGAAGCCGCGGCGGATGCGCTCGGCGGTGTCCACCGACAGGGTGACGTGCACGCCCTTGGTCGACCCGAACGCCAGCTCGGCGCCGGGCCGGGCCAGCGCCGACTCGAGCGCCGCGCGCAGCGGGGCGATGTCGAGCGCGCGGCGGCCGCCGTCCTCGTCGGCCGGGCCGAAGGCCGGGCCGCGATCGGCGTCGAAGGGCACCGGGATCATGCCGGCGGGCTCGCCGTCGACGAGCTTCATGCCGCCGGCGTACACGCCGCTCAGCGTCCACAGCTGGACCTGCTCGGCCTGGTCGAAGGCGTAGGGATTGGTGGCCGCCGCGGCCAGCGCCTGCAGGTGCAGCGCGCGGACGCTGGCCTTGCCGCCGGCGGCGAGCGGGTCGTCGACGGCCTTCTCGGCGAGCTTGACCTGCTCGGCGAACGCGGCGACGCGATGCAGGCCCTGCCAGGTGCCGGCCGGATGCGCGCGGTAGACGTGCCAGGCCAGGCACAGCGCGCGGGCGTAGTGGAAGGCCGAGCGCGCCAGCGCCTCGGCCACGGTGCCGCCCTTGAGCAGGCCGACGCTGCCGCTGGGCGCGCACAGCTCCCAGGCCGCGCGGCGGTAGACGTGGGCCAGCGCGCACTGCAGGTCGAGCGCCTGGCGGGCCAGCGCCTCGCGCTCGGGCGTCAGCGGGAAGGCGCTGCCGGCGAGCTGGCGCTCGAGGTGCAGCATCAGGTCGTGGACCGGGCCGCGCAGGGCCTCGACGACGCCGAGGCGGGTGGCGCCCTCGATGCCCGGGCGGCCGGTGGCGGCCAGCGCCGCGGCCAGCGGGGCCTGGGTCTGGGCGATGTTCGCGCGCGGCAGGGCCGAGACCCAGGCCCGCGCCTTCTTGGGATCGCGCGGGAAGCCGGCGTCGCCGGCAGCCTCCGGCATCGGGATGTCGTCGCCCAGCCTGCGGAACACGTCGCTCATGTCGGACCCGTCATGCCGGGCCAGCCGCCCGGGGCGCCCAGTGTAGCCAAGCCGGCGCTGCCGTGGCGCGCCGCGCGGGGTATCCTGCCCGGCCGCATCGATGGCCCCCGCCGTGCACGCCCCCCCGACCGACGCCCGCCAGGTCCTCACGCCCGCCCAGCTCAACACGCTGGCGCGCGACCTGCTGGAGGGCAGCTTCGGCTCGGTCTGGGTCGAGGGCGAGCTGAGCAACGTCTCGCGGCCGGCCTCGGGCCACCTGTACTTCACGCTCAAGGACGCGCGCGCCCAGGTGCGCTGCGCGCTGTTCCGGCAGAAGGCGGCGTGGCTGCGCTTCGCCCCGGCCGACGGCCAGCGCGTGCTGGCCCGCGGCAAGCTCACGCTGTACGAGCCGCGCGGCGACTACCAGCTGGTGCTCGACACCATGGAGGAGGCCGGCGAAGGCGCCCTGCGCCGGGCCTTCGAGCTGCTCAAGCAGCGCCTCGCCGCCGAGGGCCTGTTCGAGCAGGCGCGCAAGCGCCCGCTGCCGGCCTTCGTGCGCCGGCTGGCGGTGCTGACCTCGCCGCGCGGCGCCGCGGTCCGCGACGTGCTGAGCGTGCTCGCGCGGCGCTTCCCGCTGCTCGAGGTCGACGTGGTGCCGGTGCCCGTGCAGGGCGAGGGCGCCGCGGCCGAGATCCAGCGCGCGCTGCGCGCGGTGTTCGCGGCCGGCCGCCACGACGTGGTGCTGCTGACTCGCGGCGGCGGCTCGCTCGAGGACCTCTGGGCCTTCAACGACGAGGGCCTGGCCCGGCTGATCGCGGCCGCGCCGGTGCCCGTGGTGTCGGCGGTGGGCCACGAGATCGACACCAGCCTGGCCGATTTCGCCGCCGACGTCCGCGCCGCCACCCCCTCGGCCGCCGCCGAGCTGCTGGTGCCGGAGCGCGGCGAGCTGCTGGCGCGCGTGGCCCGGCTGGGCGAGCGCCTGGACCAGGCCCGCGGCCGCGCCGCGCGCGAACGCGCCCAGCGCCTCGACCAGGCCTGGCTGCGCCTGCAGGCCTGGCGCCCGCATGCGCGGCTGGAGCGCGGGCGCGCCCGGCTGGCCGAGCTGGCGCACCGCCTCGCGCTGGCCGCGGCCCGGCGCCGCGAGGCCCCGGCCGCGCGGCTGCAGGCGCTGGCCGCGCGGCTCGCGGCCCAGCATCCCGCGCGGCGCCTCGATGCCAACGCCCAGCGCCTCGACGCCCTCGCCGCCCGCCAGCGCCAGGCCATGGCCCGCGGCCTCGAGCGCCGCCGCGCCCGGCTGCAGGAGACCGCCCGCGCGCTGGCCGCGATCAGCCCGCTGGCCACGCTCGCGCGCGGCTACGCGATCCTCACCGACGCCGACGGCCGGGTGCTGCGCGCGCCCGCCGAGGCCACGCCCGGCCAGCGCCTGCAGGCCCGGCTGGCCGGCGGCACGCTGGGCGTGATCGCCGCGCCCGACTGAGCCGCGCCCCCGCCCACGCCCCACCGCGAGGACACCCCATGACCCGCGCCGAGACGCCCCGCACCGACGCGCCCCACGCCGACGCCACGCCCCTGCCCCGCCACCCGCTGTGGCTCGGCGGCCACCCCGTCCGGACCGGGCGCTGGCTGCCGGTGCGCGACGCCTGGCGCGACGCGCCCTGCGCCGAGGTCGCGCTGGCCGGCCCCGCCGAGCTCGAGGCCTCGATCGCCGCCGCCGTGCGCGCCGCGCCGGCGATGGCCGCGCTGCCCGCCGACGCCCGCCGCGACGCGCTCGAGCACTGCGTCGCCGCCTTCACCCGCGACCGCGCCGAGCTCGTCGACGCGCTGGTGCGCGAGGCCGGCAAGCCGGTGCGCGACGCCCGCGGCGAGGTCGACCGCCTGGTCGACACCTTCCGCGTGGCCGCCGCCGAATGCCTGCGCGAGACCGGCGAGGTGCTGACGCTCGAGGTCTCCGCCCGCGCCCGCGGCACGCGCGGCTTCACCCGGCGGGTCCCGGTGGGGCCCTGCGGCTTCATCACGCCGTTCAACTTCCCGCTCAACCTGGTCGCGCACAAGGTGGCGCCCGCGATCGCCGCGGGCTGCCCCTTCGTGCTCAAGCCCGCGCCGCGCACGCCGCTGGGCGCGCTGCTGGTCGGCCGCGCGCTGGCCGGCGCGGGCCTGCCCGAGGGCGCGTTCTCGGTGCTGCCGATGCACCACGAGGACGCCGACGCCCTGGTCACCGACCCGCGGCTGGCGCTGCTGAGCTTCACCGGCGGCGCGGTGGGCTGGGACCTGCGCGCGCGCGCCGGCCGCAAGCGCGTCACGCTCGAGCTCGGCGGCAACGCCAGCTGCATCGTCGACGCCGATCCCGGCGCCGACCTCGCGCACGTGGTCGAGCGCCTGGTGTTCGGCGCGTTCTACCAGTCGGGCCAGAGCTGCGTGAGCGTGCAGCGCGTGCTGGTGCACCGCTCGCTGCTCGCGCGGCTGCGCGAGGCGCTGCTGGCGCGGGTGGCGCGGTTGCGCCACGGCGACCCGGCCGACGAGGCCACCGACCTCGGCCCGCTGATCGACGCGGACGCCGCGCGGCGGCTGGAGGACTGGATCGCCGAGGCGGTCGCCGGCGGCGCCCGGGTGCTGTGCGGCGGGCGCCGCGACGGCGCGATGCTCGAGGCCTGCGTGCTCGAGGACGTGCCCGACGAGGCCCGCCTCGCCCGCGAGGAGGCCTTCGGGCCGGTGCTGCTGCTGGAGCCCTTCGACGACTTCGACGCCGCGCTGGCGCGCGTCAACGCCGGCGCCTATGGGCTGCAGGCCGGCGTGTTCAGCGCCCGCGTCGACCGCGTCATGCGGGCCTGGGACCGGCTCGCGGTGGGCGGCGTGATCGCCGGCGACGTGCCCAGCTTCCGCGTGGACGCCATGCCCTACGGCGGCACCAAGGCCTCGGGCACCGGCCGCGAGGGCGTGCGCTGGGCGATCGAGGACATGAGCGAGACGCGCCTGCTGGTGCTGCGCGGGACCTGAGCGGGCGCGCGGCGGCGCCGGCCTCACGCGGGGCCGACGTCGCCGACCGGCGGCGTAACCCCGTTCGCGCGGACCGGCCGTTCCCCGCGGTCCCTGTCGCCGAAGGAGCCGCCCGTGAACCCGTCCCAGCCCGCCGCCCGCACCGCCCGCCCCGACCGCAGCACCCCGCCGCATGCCTCGCCCCTCCGCCCCGCCCCCCTCCTGCTCGGCCTCGCGATCGCCCTCGCGCTCGGCGCCTGCGCGCCGGCCGACGAGACGCGCCCCGCCGGGACCGCCGGCCAGGTCGCCGACCCGCCTCCCGGCGCCCTGGTCGCGCCGCCGCCCCCGCCGCCCGCCCCGCCCGCGCCCCCGGCCGAGCCGCCCGTCGTGGCCGAGGCCGCCGACCTCGATCGCGTCGAGGTGACCGGCTCGCGGGTGCAGCGCGTCGAGGACGCCGCCGCGTTCGAACGCGCCCCCGCCATCGCCCGCCGCTCCGCGCCCGTGGCCATGGCCCCTGCGTCGATCGCGCCCCCGTCGATGCCGATGCCGGCGCCCGGGGTCGACGCCGAGCGCTACGCCGCCTTCGCCGACAACCCCGTGCGCCTGGCCGCCGAGGCGCCGGTGAGCACCTTCTCGATCGACGTCGATACCGGCAGCTACGCCAACGCCCGGCGGATCCTGCGCGAGGGCCGGCTGCCGCCCGCCGACGCGGTGCGGGTGGAGGAGTTCCTCAACAGCTTCGACTACGCCTACCCCGCGCCGCGCGACCGCGCGGTGCCGTTCTCGATCACCACCGAACTGGCGCCCGCGCCCTGGGACGCGCGCCGGATGCTGCTGCAGGTGGGCCTGCAGGGCTACGCGGTGCCGGCGGCCGAGGTGCCGGCCAGCAACCTGGTGTTCCTGATCGACACCTCGGGCTCGATGATGGACGCCAACAAGCTGCCGCTGCTCAAGCGCGCATTCGCGATGATGCTGCCGCGGCTGCGCGCCAGCGACCGGGTCAGCATCGTGGTCTACGCCGGCAGCGCCGGCCTGGTGCTGCCGCCGACCCCGGGCGACCAGCACGCCGTGATCCTCTCGGCGCTGGAGCGGCTGGAGGCCGGCGGCGGCACCAACGGCGGCGCCGGCATCGAGCTGGCCTACGCCACCGCCCGCCAGGCCTTCATCGACGGCGGCGTGAACCGCGTGCTGCTGGCCACCGACGGCGACTTCAACCTCGGCACCACCAGCCACGACGCGCTCGAGGACCTGGTCGAGCGCCAGCGCCGCTCGGGCGTGGCGCTGAGCACGCTCGGCGTGGGCGGCGGCAACTACAACGACCACCTCGCCGAGCGCCTGGCCGACCTCGGCAACGGCCGCTACGCCTACCTCGACACCCTCGAGGAGGCGCAGCGCGTGCTGGTGCGCGAGTACGCCTCCACCGCGCTGACCATCGCCGCCGACGTGAAGGTCCAGGTCGAGTTCAACCCCGCGGTGGTCAGCGAGTACCGGCTGATCGGCTACGAGAACCGCGCGCTGGCCCGCGAGGACTTCGAGGACGACGCCAAGGACGCCGGCGAGATCGGCGCGGGGCATGCGGTGACCGCGCTGTACGAGGTGGTGCTGGCGGGCTCGGACGGCGGCCGGGTGCGGCCGCTGCGCTATGGCCAGGCCCCGGCGCCCGGCGCCGGCGCGCACGAGGCCGCCCGGGCGGCCGACGAACTCGCCTTCCTGGCCCTGCGCTGGAAGCAGCCCGGCGAGGAGCGCAGCCGCCTGGTCGAACAGCCGGTGCGCCTCGCCGACCGCCGCGACGCGGCCAGCCCGCGGATGGCGTTCGCGGCGTCGGTGGCGGCGTTCGCCGACCGCCTGCGCGGCGGCGGGATGAGCGCGGGGCTCGACTGGGACGCGCTGCAGGCGTTGGCCGCGGCCTCGCGCGGCGAGGACGCCGACGGCCGCCGCGGCGAGTTCCTGAAGCTCGTCGAGCTGGCCCGCGCGCTTCAGCCCGCGGAGGCGCCGCTGGCCTCGGCGCCCGCCCAGTGACGCGCGTCCCGGCCGGCGAAGGCGCCGGCCGGGCGCGGCCGCGAGAACAGGTAGCCCTGGCCGTAGCGGCAGCCCAGCGCGACCAGGCGGTCGTGCTGGGCCACGGTCTCGATGCCCTCCGCGACGACCTCCAGGCCCAGCGACTCCGACAGGGCCAGGATCGCGCGCACCAGCGCCTCGCCCTCGTGCGCCGCGTCGGGCGCGTCGAGCGCGGCCACGAAGCTGCGGTCGATCTTCAGCGAGCCGATCGGGAAGCGGCGCAGGTAGCCCAGCGAGGAGTAGCCGGTGCCGAAGTCGTCGAGCTGCGCCATCACGCCCGCGCCGCGCAGCTGGTCGAGGGTGTCGCGGACGCTCGCGGCGTCGTCGAGCAGCGCGCCCTCGGTGATCTCCACGCGCAGCTCGCCGGGCGCCAGCCCGAGCCGGTCGCGCATCGCCAGCAGCCGCGCCGCCAGCCCGGGCTTGTGGAAGTGCCGCGGCGAGACGTTGATGCACACGTAGCCGCCGGCGGGCCGGGTGGCCAGCGCCTGCTCGAACAGCAGCCAGTCGATCGGCTCGATCAGCCCGCTGTCCTCGGCCACCTCGAGGAAGTCGCCCGGCGCGAGCAGGCCCTGGCGCGGATGCTCCCAGCGCAGCAGGGCCTCGAAGCCCACCACGGCGGCGTCGCGCAGGCGGACGATCGGCTGGAAGTGCGGCGCGAAGGCCTCGCCGGCGATGCCCTGGCGCAGCTCGGCCTCGAGGTCGAGCTGGCGCAGCGCGCGCTCGCGCAGGGCCTCGTCGAACAGGTCGAAGCAGCCGCGCCCCGCGCCCTTGGCGCGGTACATCGCGGCGTCGGCATCGCGCAGCAGGTCCTGCGGCTGGCGGTAGCCGGGATGGCACATCGCGATGCCGATGCTCGCCGAGGCCACCAGTTCGCGCCCGGCCACCAGCACCGGCTCGGCCAGCGCCTCGAGCACGCGGCCCGCGATCTCGCGCGCCTCGCCGTCGTCGCGCAGGCCCGCCACCAGCACCGCGAACTCGTCGCCGCCCAGCCGGGCGACCACGTCGCGCGGCCGCACCGCGGCGCTGATCCGGCGCGCGGCGTGCTTGAGCAGCTCGTCGCCGGCGAGGTGGCCGACCGAGTCGTTGACCACCTTGAAGCGGTCGAGGTCGAGGAAAAGCACCGCGAAGCGCTGGCGCGGATCCATCGCGTACGCGCCGATCGCGTCGGTGAGCACCTCGAGCAGGCGGGCGCGGTTGGGCAGCCCGGTGAGGTCGTCGTGCAGGGCCTGGTGGGTGAGGCGGCGCTCGGCGCGCTCGCGCTCGGTGACCTGGCCGCGCAGCTCGCGGTTGGCCGCGGCCAGCTCGCGGGTGCGCTCCTCGACCCGCTGCTCGAGCTCGGCGTAGGCCGCCAGCAGCCGCGCCTGGGCCTGCTTGCGCTGCAGGCCCGAGGCGATGTGGAACGAGGCGAAGCCGAGCAGCTCCTGGTCCTCGGGCCCGAACACCACCTCCGGCGTGTAGCTCTGCACCACCACCGCGCCGACCGGGCGGCCGTCGTGCAGCAGCGGCACGCCCAGCCACGAGGTGGCGCGCTCGCCGAAGCTGCGGACCTCGCCGGAGGCCTCGAGCGCGGCGATGTCCTCGCCGTGCGCGAGCAGCGGCCGGCCGGTGCGCAGCAGGTACTCGGTGAGGCCGCGGGCGAGCCGGCGGCGCGGGCGCACGGGGTTGTGCTCGTCGACGGAGTAGGCGAACGAGAGGTGCTCGCCGTCGGGATCGAGCAGCGCGATGAAGAAGTTGCGCGCGTCGAGCAGCGCGCCCACCACCGCGTGGACCTCGGCGTAGAAGGCGCCGGTCGAGCCGTCCTCGGCGGCCAGCTCGGCGATCCGGAACAGCGCGCCCTGCAGCAGCTGGGCGCGCTTGCGCTCGGCGACCTCGGTGGTCAGCTCCTCGTTGGCGAGCAGCAGCTCGAGGGTGCGCTCCTTGACCCGGTGCTCGAGCGTGGCGAGGTGCTGCTTGCGCTCCAGCGCGGTGAGGATGTGCCGCGCGACGAAGGCCAGCAGCGCGGCCTGCTCCGGGCCGTACATGTCGGGCCGGTGGTAGGCCTGCACGACGATCGCGCCGCGCACCTCGTCGCCGCTGGTCAGCGGCACGCCCAGCCAGTCCAGGCTGTCGGGCCCCTGCTGCTCGTGGTCGCGTCCCAGGCCGAGGCGGGTGCGCACGACCTCGCTGGAGCCGTAGATCGCCTCGCGCTGCCGGATCAGCGCGGCGGTCATGCTCTGCGGCATGTCCGCCAGCGGCCACTCCTGGTCGGGGCGCGGCGGGTCCGGGTCGACGGTGTCGGCGAAGTACAGGAAGCGCAGGGTCTGGCGGGCCGGGTCGCGCAGCGCGATGTAGAAGTTCTCGGCGTACATCAGCGAGGCGACGATGCGGTGCAGCCCGCGCAGCATCTCGGGCATCTCCAGCGGCGAGCTGGCCAGTTCGGCGATCGCGTACAGCGCCGACTGCAGCCGCTCGGCGTGGCCGGAGCGCTCCACCGCGTCGCGCAGGTCGGCGCGCTCGAGCAGCGCGCAGCCGAGCTGGCGCCAGTCCTCCAGCGCCTCGACGAGGGCCTCGTCGTGCTCCGCGCCCTCGCCGCCGCGGCCGTCGACCAGGCCGAGCCACGCGCCGCGGTCGAAGCGCCAGGCCTCGGCCGACAGCGCGCCGTCGCGGACCCGCCCGCCGGGCTGGGCCACCGCGCGGCGCAGCAGCGCCCGGGCCTCGGCGCCGAGGGCGCCACCGGCGGAGCGCACGAGGTCGTCGCGGCCCCAGGCGAGCACGGGCAGCCGCGGCTGCGCGGCGCGCAGCTGCGCGGCGAGCCGCGCCAGCGCATCGTCGGGGAGCGCGGGCTCGGGCGCGGGGGCGCCCCGGGCCGACGCCGCGGAGACTGCTCGGTCCATCGAGGGCCTGGGTGGATGTCCAGCGTGGAGCTTACCAGCGCGCCGCGGGCCGGAGCCCCCTGCCCGCGCCGCCGCGCATCGCTTAGGATGCCGGGGATGACGATGGAGGAGCCGACCGACGAAGCGCTGATGCTGGCCTATGGGCGCGGCGAGGCCACGGCGTTCGAGCAGCTCTACGCGCGCCACCGCGGCGGCCTGTTCCGCTACCTGCAGCGCCACCTGCGCGAGCAGGCCCTGGCCGAGGAGTGCTTCCAGGACGTCTGGCAGCGGGTCATCCAGGCCCGCGCGCGCTGGCGCCCCGAGGCCCGCTTCGCCACCTGGCTCTACCAGATCGCGCACAACCGCCTGCTCGACCACTGGCGCGCGGCCAAGCACCGCCCGCGCGCGCCCGAGGACGGCGACGAGCGGATCACCCGCATCGCCGACCACGCCACGCCGGACCGCGAGCTCTCCGAGTTCGAGCAGCGCCGCGGCCTGCAGCTGGCGCTCGAGGACCTGCCCGACGAGCAGCGCGAGGTGGTGCTGCTGCGGCTCGACCAGGAACTCTCGCTGGAGGAGATCGGCGAGATCACCGGCGTGGGGCGCGAGACGGTGAAATCCCGGCTGCGCTACGCCATCGACAAGCTGCGCCAGCGGCTGAGGCCGACGCCCCCATGACGCCCATCGATCGACCGCCCGGCGACCCGGCCCGCGACCGCCTCGACCCGGAGGAGCGCGCGCTCGCCCAGGCGCTGCGCGCCCTGCCGGCGGGCTCGCCCTCGCCGGAGCTCGACGCCCGCATCCTCGCCGCGGCCCAGGCCGCGGTCAGCCGGCCTGCGCCCGCGCCCCGGCGCGGCCTGGCCGGGCTCGGCGCCGGCACCTGGGGCTGGATGGGCACCGCGGCCGCCGCGGTGCTCGCGGTGGGCGTGACCCTGCAGATGGGGGGCGACGACGCGCGCGCCCCGGCCGGCATCGAGGCCGAGGTGACCGCGCCGGGCGAGGCCGAGCAGCGCCGCCGCGATGAGGCCGGGCTGGCCGCGTCCGAGCGCGTGCAGGCCGCCCCGGCCGACGCGGCGCGGGCGGCCGAGGCCGAGGCCGCCGCCCAGGCGCCCGCCGCGGCGCCCGCCCCCGAGCGCCGCCGGG
>JBHYGK010000035.1:0-20335 GCA_051859045.1 Lysobacteraceae bacterium
TGGGCCGCGGCGCCGCGCCAGGACGGCCTCGGCCTGGGCCATCTCGCGCCCGAGCGCGTCGCGCCCGGCGCCAGCGCCGTGCGCGAGCAGCTGCAGGCCTACGGCCAGCTGTACGGCGGCGCGCCCCGGGACGCCGCGCCGGGCGCCGCCGCCGCGCCCGCGCTGCCCGCGGCCGGGCCCGACGACCCGCCGCCGCTGGGCTACGCGCTGGCCCAGCTGCACGGCATCTTCGTGCTCGCCGAGAACGCGCAGGGCCTGGTGCTGGTGGACATGCACGCCGCGCACGAGCGCATCAGCTACGAGCGCCTGAAGGCCGCGCAGGACGGCGAGGGCATCCGGATGCAGCCGCTGCTGGTGCCGCTGGCGCTGGCCGTGGGCGAGCGCGAAGCCGACCTCGCCGACGAGCAGGCCGAGGCGCTGGCCGCGCTGGGCCTCGAGGTCCGCCGCAGCGGCCCGCAGGCGCTGAGCATCCGCGCCATCCCGGCCGTGCTCGAGGGCGTGGACGCGCGCCAGCTGGTGCTCGACGTGCTGTCCGACCTGCGCGAGCAGGGCCGCAGCACGCGCGTGGAGGAGGCCCGCAACGCACTCCTCTCCACGATGGCCTGCCATGCCTCGGTGCGCGCCAACCGCCGCCTCACGCTGCCCGAGATGAACGCCCTGCTGCGCGACATGGAGGCCACCGAGCGCAGCGGGCAGTGCAACCACGGCCGGCCGACCTGGGTCCAGCTCAGCCGCGCCGACCTCGACCGCCTGTTCCTGCGAGGACGCTGATGACCACCACGCCGCTCCGCCCGGTCGCCCCGCCCACCGCGGCCCCCCGTGGCCCCCGCGGCCTCGCCGCCGCCGCGCTCGCGGCGCTGGCCGTCCTCGCGCTCGCCGGCTGCGGCGGCGGCGAGGAGGCGCCGCCGCCCAATCCCGCCCGCGAGGCCGCCGAGCAGATGCGCCTGCGCCTGCACGCCGACGACGTCGAGCGCTGGCGCGCGGTGCGCCTCGAGCGCCTGCGCGCGCCGGACGGCTGGCTGTCGGTGTCGGGGCTGACCTGGCTCGACCCGGGCCGGCGCTTCGCCGGCGCGAGCGCCTCCAACGTGCTCCAGCTGGCCTCCGGCCCGCCGATGCTCGGGCTGTTCGACGTCCGCGAGGGCGGCGTGTGGTTCACGCCGGAGCGCGGGGTCAGCCTGACCCTCGACGGCGCGCCGCTGGCGCGCGGCACGGTGCGCCTGCGCACCGATCGCGACGAGGGCGGCGCCAGCGTGATCGGCTTCGCCGACGGCGGCCGCGCGCTGGTGGTCGAACGCGGCGGGCGTCTCGCGCTGCGCGTCTACGCGCCCGATGCCCCCGGCCTGCGCGACTTCCAGGGCCTCGAGCATTTCCCCACCGCCATCGATTGGCGGCTGGAGGCGCGCTTCGAGCCCGCCGAGGCCGGCGCCACCCTCTCGCTGGGCGACCTGATGGGCTACACCGAGGCGCTGCCGCTGGCCGGCGCGGTGGTGTTCGAGCGCGAGGGCGCCGAGCACCGCCTGCAGGCGGTGGACGAGGGCGACGGCCTGCTGCTGCTGGTCTTCGGCGACCTCACCAGCGGCCACAGCACCTACGGCCAGGGCCGCTACCTCTACGCCGAGCGCCCGGCGGATCCGTCCGCCCCGATGACCCTCGACTTCAACCTCGCCTACAACCCGCCCTGCGTCTTCAGCAACCACGCCAGCTGCCTGTTCGCGCCGGC
This sequence comes from Lysobacteraceae bacterium, assembly GCA_051859045.1. Lineage (GTDB taxonomy): Bacteria > Pseudomonadota > Gammaproteobacteria > Xanthomonadales > Xanthomonadaceae > JBHYGK01. Next base: position 1,721 of record JBHYGK010000035.1, read on the forward strand.
GGAGAACCGCCTGCCGCTGCGGATCGAAGCCGGCGAGAAGCGCTACCTCGGAGGAGCCCGCTGATGACGGTCGATCGCGCCACCCCCCATGCCCCGGCCCGCCGCGGCGTCCTCGCCGTCCTGCTGGCGCTCGCGCTGGCCCTGCCCGGCGGCGCGGTCGCCGACGCCGGCGGCCCGCCCGTGCCGCTGCTGTGGAAGGCCGAGCGCGGCGGCAACACGGTCTACCTGCTCGGCTCGCTGCACGTGCTGCAGGCCTCGGACTACCCGCTGCATCCGGCGGTGGACGCGGCCTTCGAGGACGCCGAGCAGCTGGTGTTCGAGCTCGACCCGCAGGAGGTGCGTTCGCCCGCGCTGGCCGCCGAGATGATGCGCCGCGCGCGCTTCGAGGGCGGCGCCACGCTGCTGGGCTCGGTGCCGGAGGCCGAACGCGCCGCGCTGGCCGACGGCCTGCGCCGGCAGCAGCTGCCGCCGGAGATGGTCGACACCATGGAGCCGTGGTTCGTGGGCGTGATGCTGGCGCTGCGCGGCGCGATGCAGGCCGGCTTCGATCCCAACCTCGGCCTCGACGGCCACCTGATGCAGCGCGGCGAGGCGGCCGGCAAGCCGGCGATCGGGCTGGAGCGCGCCAGCGACCAGTTCGACGCCCTCGAGGCCCCGCCGCTGGACGAGCAGATCGCCGCGCTGCGGCAGTCGCTCGCGTCCGAGGACATCGGCGCCGAGCTGCGCACGCTGCACGCGCAGTGGCGCGCCGGCGACGCCGAGGCGCTCGAAGGCAGCCTGCTCGAGGAGCTGCGCGCGCTGCCGGGCACCTGGGAGGCGCTCAACGTCGAGCGCAACCAGCGCTGGCTGCCGCAGGTCGAGGCCATGCTGGCGCGCGGCGGCGACGACGACGCGCTGGTGGTCGTCGGCGCGCTGCACCTGCTGGGCGAGGAAGGCCTGGTGGAGCAGCTGCGCGCCCGCGGCGTCGCGGTGGAGCGCGTGGCCGGCCCCGCCGGCGCGCGCTGAGCCCCGCTCATCCGCCCGCGCCGCCCGGCGGCGCCGCGGGCAGCGCGATGCAGTCCACCGGGCAGGGCGGCACGCACAGCCCGCAGCCGGTGCACAGGTCCTCGAGCACCACGTGCATCCGGCCGGGCGCGCCGATGATCGCGTCCACCGGGCAGGCGTCGATGCACTTGGTGCAGCCGATGCAGTCGGCCTCGACGATCCGCGCCACCCGCGGCGGCAGGGTCTCGCCGTGCGCGCGGTCCAGCGGCGGCGCCGGCACGCCCAGCAGCCCCGCCAGCGCGGCCACGCCGGCCTCCCCGCCCGGCGGGCACTGGTTGATCCGGGCCTCGCCGCGGGCGATCGCCGCGGCATAGGGTCGGCAGCCCGCGTAGTGGCATTGGCCGCACTGGGTCTGCGGGAGCAGCGCATCGATCGCGTCCTCGAGCGCGGCCCGGCGCGCCTCCCCGGCGGCCCGGCGGCGCGCGCCCGCACGCGCCAGCCATGCGCCCAGCGCCGCGGCCACCAGGCCCGCGGCCCCCGCCTGCAGCGCGAGCGTGGCCAGGCTCATCCGCGCGCGGCGCCGAGGGCCAGCGCGGCCGCCAGCGACGCCGCCAGCGCCAGCAGCGACGCCGCGAGCAGCAGCGCCGGCGCGCCCCGCAGCGGCGCCGGCACGTCCACCAGCGCCAGGCGTGCGTGCAGCGCCAGCAGGGCCTCGGGACCCAGCGCGAGCACGGGGGCCGCGGCCAGCGCGGCGAGCGCGCCGGCCGCCAGCGCGGGCGCCAGCGGCAGGGCCGGGGGCAGGGCGGAGGCGATCGCGGCGGTGGCCAGCAGCGCGGCGATCGCCGCCAGCGCGCGCGCGAGCGGCGGGGTGCCCGCGATGGCGTCCGCGTCGGCGCCGGCGTCGCGCGGCGCGCGGCGCCAGGGGCGGGCCTGCAGGGTCGCCAGCAGCAGCGCCAGCAGCGGCAGGCGCCAGGACGCGACGGGATCGCCGGAGGCCAGCAGCGCGCGCGCCAGCAGCGCGTCGAGCGGCACCAGCGCGAGCGTGAGCCCGGCGCCCGCGAGGCCGAGGCGGCGGGCGAGGGCGGCCGCATCGGTCCGCGGCGTCGGCGGGACCGGTCCCGGCGGCGGTGCCAGCCGCTGCGCCAGCACCACGGCCTGCAGGGTCGCGGCGAGGCCGGCGGCCGCGATGCCGGCGCCGGCCGCGGCGGCCACCAGCCCGAGCCAGCCGGCGGGCAGCGCGCTCATCGCGCCGGCGCGGCGGCCTCGGCGTTGCGCCGCGAGAGCACCACGCGGTAGGCCACCCAGGCCACGAAGGCGATCGCCTGCGCGCCGAGGATCAGCGTGGTGTCGGAGAAGATCACCAGCGGGCTGCAGGCCAGCAGCGCGGCGAAGCCGAGCGCGCGTTCGCCGGTGGTCGGGACCTTGCCCGGCCGGCCGAACAGCAGGCTCAGCGCGGCCGAGGCGTAGGCCACCACCACCAGCAGCACGACCATGTTGATCAGCGTGCCGAACTGCTCGCCGGCGGTCTTGGAGATCGACAGCACCGCGATGCCCGTCATCGCGCAGACCACGATCAGCAGGCCGCGGCCGGCGGCGCCGTTGGCGTTGAGCCGGCCGAACACGCGCGGCAGGAAGCCGCGCTGGGAGGCACGCGCACCGGATTCGCCGGTCACCAGCATCCAGCCGGCGAGGGTGCCGGTGGCCTTCAGCGCGGCGGCGGCGGCGATCACGATCGCGGCCCAGGGCCCGAAGATCTGACCGGCCACCAGCGCGAACGGGGCCTCCGAGCCGGCCAGGGTCTCGGCCGGGATGATGCCCATCACCAGCACCGAGCTGGCCAGGTACACCACGCCCGCGAGGCCGACGCCATACAGGGTGGCGCGCGGCACGTTCTTCTCGGGGTCCTTCACCACGCCGGCCACCATCGCGCTCGACTCCAGGCCGATGAAGGCCCAGAAGATCGGCGACAGCGCCCCGAACAGGCTCTGGAAGTCGCTGCTGGCGTTCTCCGCGCCGCCGTTCCACTCGGCGCCGGAGGTGTTCCAGCTCGCCGCGTACAGGCCGGCGTCGAAGTGGCCCCAGCCGAACAGCAGCACCACCGCCACCGGCAGCAGGCCGAACACCAGCGCCACCGACTGGAACTTCGCCACCGGCTTCGGGCCCAGCAGGTTCAGGCCGAACACCAGCCAGATCAGGCCGATCTGGCCGTACAGCGCGGCGTCGCCGCCGGCCAGGGAGATGCCCGCGGCGCTGGCCGCGTAGCCGATCGCGGCCACGGCCACGGCGTTGTTGCCGATCCAGCTCGAGATCCAGTACAGCGTGCTGGCCAGGAAGCCCATGTCGCGGCCCAGCGAGGGCCGCACGTAGTCGTCGGGCGACTCCAGCGCCGGGTAGTCGCGCGCGATCCGGGCGTAGGTGCTGCCCAGCACGATCGCGATCAGCGTCGCCACCACCCAGCTCAGGGTGGTGACGGTGCCGTAGGTGGCCAGCGTGGCGGGCAGCAGGAAGAAGCCCGAGCCGATCATGTTGTTGGCCACCATGAAGGTGGCGAGCAGCGGGCCGATGCGGCGCGTGGTGTCGGTCATGATCCCTCCCCGAATCGATGGTGGCCGATTACTTGACCGGCATGCCGGCGGTGGCGCCGGCGTCGGCGTCGAGCAGGAACAGGTCCGCGCCGCCGCTGCCGGCGGAGAGGATCATTCCCTCGCTCAGGCCGAAGCGCATCTTGCGCGGGGCGAGGTTGGCGATGAACACGACGCGCCGGCCGACCAGGCGCTCGGGCTCGGCGTAGGCCTGGCGGATGCCCGAGAAGATCTGGCGCTCGCCCAGCTCGCCGGCGTCGAGCTTGAAGCGCAGCAGCTTGTCGGAGCCGTCCACGAAGCCGCACTCCAGCACCACGCCGATGCGCAGGTCGAGCTTGGCGAAGTCCTCGATCGCGATCGTCGGCGCGGCGGCGGCGGCGGGCTGTGCGGGGGCGGCCGGGGCGGCGGGCGCCGCCGGGGTGGCCGGGGCCGGCGCGGCGTCCGCGGCGGCGGTCGGGGCGGGCTGCAGGCTGTCGGTGCTGTTGGCGGTCATCTGGGCGATCTGGCTCGGGTCGATGCGGGTCATGAGCGGCACGAAGGCGTTGATCGTGCGCCCGAGGAGGGGCTGGGCGAGGGCGTCGAAGCGCGCCAGCGGCGCGTCGAGGAAGGCCTCGGCCTTGGTGGTGAGCGCCGGCAGCACCGGCGCGAGCAGGCCGGCGAGCACGCGGAAGAGGTTCAGTCCCTGGGTGCACACGGCCTGCAGCTCGGCGTCGGCGCCTTCGCGCTTGGCGATCACCCACGGCTTGCGCTCGTCGATGTAGCGGTTGGCCTCGTCGGCCAGCGCCATCACCGCGCGGATCGCCGCGCCGGTCTCGCGCTTCGCGTACAGCGCGGCGATGGCCTCGGCCTCGGCGGCGAAGCGCGCGTACATCGCCGGCTCGGGCAGCGCGTCGGCCAGGCGGCCGTCGAAACGCTTGTGGATGAAGCCCGCGCAGCGGCTGGCGATGTTGACGAACTTGCCCACCAGGTCGGCGTTGACGCGCTGCACGAAGTCCTCGAGGTTGAGGTCGAGGTCGTCGACGCCCGGCGCGGACTTCGCGGCCAGGTAGTAGCGCAGCGCCTCCGGGTCGAGCCCGGCCTCGAGGTAGGTGCGGGCCTGGATGAAGGTGCCGCGGCTCTTGGACATCTTCTGCCCGTTCACCGTCAGGTAGCCGTTGACGTGCAGCCCCGAGGGCATGCGCAGGCCGACGCCGTGCAGCACGGCGGGCCAGAACAGGCCGTGGAAGTTGACGATGTCCTTGCCGAGGAAGTGGTGCAGCTCGCCCGGGCGGGCCGGGTCGAGCAGCTCCTCGAGCGCCAGGCCGCGGCGCTCGGCCACCACCGACAGCGCGGTGAGGTAGCCGATCGGCGCGTCCAGCCAGACGTAGAAGAACTTGCCGGGGGCGCCGGGGATGCCGAAGCCGAAGTAGGGGGCGTCGCGCGAGATGTCCCAGTCGCGCAGCTCGGCGTCGAGCCACTCGCGCAGCTTGGCCTTGACCGCCGGGTGCGCCACGTCGCCGGCCAGCCAGGCCTGCAGCGCGGCCTGGAAGTGCCCGACCTGGAAGAAGTAGTGCCCCGAGGAGCGCCGCTCGGGCGCCGCGCCGGAGACCATCGAGCGCGGATCCTTGAGCTCGGTGGCGTCGTAGGTGGCGCCGCAGACCTCGCAGTTGTCGCCGTACTGGTCCTCGGCGCCGCAGTTCGGGCAGCGGCCCTTGACGTAGCGGTCGGGCAGGAACATCTGCTTGAGCGGGTCGTAGAACTGCTCGACCGCGCGCTCGGCGATGTGCCCGCCCGCGTGCAGCGCCGCGTAGATGCGCTCGGTGATGACGCGGTTGCGCGGGCTGTGGGTGGAGTCGTAGTGGTCGAAGGCGACGCCGAAGTCGGCGAAGTCGGCCTCGTGCGAGGCCTGGATGGCGGCGATGTAGGCCTCGGGCGTCAGCCCGGCCTTCTCGGCGGCCAGCATGATCGGGGTGCCGTGGGTGTCGTCGGCGCAGGCGAAGAGCACGTCGTCGCCGCGCATGCGCCGCGCGCGCACCCAGACGTCGGCCTGGACGTAGCCCACGAGGTGGCCGAGGTGCAGCGGGCCGTTGGCGTAGGGCAGGGCGCAGGTGACGAGGACGGGGGCTGGCATCGGGTCGCGGGCGTCGGAAGGGCCGCGGATTATCGCCGATCGGCGGGCCGAATGCCCGCCCGCGGGCCCCAAAAGGAAAGCCCGGCGCGAGGCCGGGCTTCCCGTGGTGCAGCTGGCGACCTACCCGTGGATCAGAAGCGGTAGGAGATGGCCAGGTTGAAGCGGCGGCCCAGCGGATCCGCGCCCACGAACGGGGAGAAGAACGGATAGCCGGTCGAGCTCTGGTCGTTGCGGATCTGGTTGTTGAACACGTTCACGACCGAGAAGGTCGCGGTGATGTCGTCACCGAAGCGCTTGGACACGGTCGCGTTGTAGAGCATGAACGGCGCCAGGCGACGCGGGTAGGTGTTGCCCGCGAGGTTGGTGCCGTCGACGCCGGCCGCGCTGCCGGCGGTGCCGTAGCGGGTGCCGAACACCGTGGTGCTCCAGTCGCCGTAGGTCCAGGTCACGGAACCACGGGCGCGGCTGCGGGAGTTGAGGCCCGCGACGTCGCGGTCGTCGACCAGCGGATCGGTCTCGAACTGCTTGAACTTGTCGGTCAGCACGATCGAGTAGCCGAGGTCGATGCCGAAGCGGCCCCAGTTCTCGGTGCCGAAGGTGTAGCGGTAGGTGGCGTCGATGCCGCTGGTGTCGCTCAGCGCGGCGTTGATGTACGCCGAGTTGATGCGGGTGATCGGCGTGTCGGTGCCGCCGCCCTGGCGCGAGACGAGGTTGAAGATGTTCTGGCAGAACGCCGACGACGGGTCGTTCGGGAACGGCGAGCCGTCCGGACGCACGCCGAGGCGGCAGTTGGCCTCGTTCTGCAGCAGGAAGGCCGAGCTGAGCTGCAGGGTCTGGTCCTCGAGCTTGATGCGGTAGTAGTCGGCCGTGAAGCTCATGCCCTCGGCGATATCCCACACGAAGCCCGCGCCGAACGACTCGCCCTTCTCTTCCTCGAGCAGCTGGTTGCCGGCGATCGTGGTCTGGGTGGTGTAGATCGTCGGGTCGCCGGCCACGTTGCAGGCGGTGCGGGCGCGCGGGCCGAGGCCATCGGCCACGCCGACGCCGGCGCGGCAGGCGTACTCGTCGAGGATGCCCGCGAACGAGGCGGCACCTTCGGCGAAGACCTGCTGCATGTCCGGGGCGCGGAAGCTGGTGGCGTAGCTCGAGCGCAGCAGCAGCGAGTCGAACGGACGGAACTCGAGGCCGGCCTGGACGGTGACGGCGTCATCGACCTGGGTGATGTCGTCGTACTTGTCGTAGCGGGCCGCGATGTTGCCGGTCAGCATCTCGAAGATCGGCACGCGGAACTCGACGCCGGCGGCGTAGCGGTCGCGCTCGCCGTAGGTGCGGCCCGAGCTGACCAGGTTGTAGACGGTCTGGCTGTCACGCGGGCGCAGCGGGTTCAGGCGCGGGTCGGAGTTGAGGTCGAAGACCTGCGAGCCGGCCTCGAGGACGCCCGCGAAGCCCACCGCACCGGCCGGCAGCTCGAAGAGGTCGCCGGAGATGGTGAAGTTGTAGGTCTGCGAGCTGGTCTCGGCCGTGTTGACCGCGCGGGTGGCGATCTGATCGTAGATGGCCGGGGTGATCGGCGCGTTCCAGCGGTCGAGGTTCAGGGTGTGGATCGGGTACAGCAGGCCGTTGGGGGCCACGCGGTAGCCCTGCACCGGGCCGAGGAAGTAGTCGGTGATGCCCTGCGCCAGCAGGCGCGGACGGTCGGCCTCGTACTCGTACTTCGAGTAGGCGCCCGAGAGCTCCCAGTCGAAGCGGTCGGCCAGGGTGCCCTGCACGCCGACCATGAAGTCGTAGGTGAACTCGTCGTACAGCGTGGTGGCCGCCTCGGGGCCGCCGAGCTCGAACGGGTTGAACACGCGCTGCAGGAAGGTGAACTGGTTGAACTGGGGATCCCAGTAACCGTTGACCTGGCGATCGTCCTGGGTGCGGATGAACGGGTTGTTCGAGGTCGACCAGAACTCGGTGCCCGAGCTCGAGGACGCGTCGGACTTGAAGAAGCCGACCGAGCCGAACAGGGTCAGGTCGTCGGTGATGTCGAACGTGGTGTAGTTGTAGCCCGAGTAGTTCTCGTCCTTGTTCGAGATCGAGCGCGACGCCGGCTGGTCGAAGCTGCCGCAGTAGGTGCCGCGGGCGGCGGTGGTGACCGTGGTGTAGCCGAAGCGGTCGCACACGGCCTGGCCCGGGTAGTACACCGAGGTGCCGATGGCGCCGGTGGTCGGCCTGAAGCGCAGGGTCGCGAGCGCCAGGGCCGGGTTGGTGAAGTTCCGGCCGAGCGGGCCGTTGCGGGTGTCGGACAGGAAGTCGCGCTGGCTGGCGAACACCGGGTCGGTGTTGCCGTACTCGAGGGCCCAGGTGGTGCTCCAGCGGTCGCCGGTGCGGCCGCCGGTGAACTCGAAGGCCACCGAGTCGCCGCCGCCTTCCGCGGTGGTGCCCAGCGACACGCGGGCGAGGTTGCCCTCGAAGCCGGTGCGCAGCACGATGTTGACCACGCCCGCGACCGCGTCGGAGCCGTAGATCGCCGAGGCGCCGCCGCTGAGGATCTCGATGCGCTCGATCATCGAGGACGGGATCGCGCGCACGTTCACGACGTTGTTGTCGCGGTTGTAGGGCTGCGGGTACTGCGCCGGGCGGCGGCCGTTGATCAGGGTCAGGGTGTAGCCCGGGCCGAGGTTGCGCAGGTTCACGACCTGGGCGTTCGGGGTGAAGCCGGTGACCGCCAGGTCGCCGGTGAACGACGAGGTGGTGTTCTGGGTCAGGGTCTGCAGGGCGTCGGCGACGGTCTGGAAGCCCTCGCGCTCGATGTCGGCGCGGGTGATGACCTGCACCGGGGCCGGGCCCTCGGTGGCGGCGCGGTTGATGCGCGAGCCGACGACGGTCACGCGGTCGAGGGTGGCGGCCTCCGAGGAGGTCTGCTCGTCCTCGTCCTCGTCCTCGGCGGCGTCCTGCGCCAGCGCGGACATGGACATCGGAAGCACCAGCGCCAGCGCCAGCGAGCGGGCCAGCACGGAACGGCGGTGGCCGGAAATCGGTACGATCGTCATTGAAACTCCCCTGCAATGAATTGAGTGATCTGAAGTGACGCGATGGCACGGGCTGGATTCGGGTCCCCTGAAGCAGCCTTGACCGGAACCTAACATACCTCTGCCGCCTTCACACAAGTGCCATCCACGGCTGATATCGACGGCCCCGGGGAACGCCTCCGGGAGGGCCGCCGTCGCAGCCCAAGCGGTTGTTTTTCCTCGGAGTCCCCATGCCCCCCAGCGAATCCTCCCCGTCCGCCGCCCCGTCGCTCGAGGCCCGGATCCGCGACGCCGTCGCGGCCCTCGTCGATCCCCACCTCGAGGCGCCCCTGCTGGGCGCCGCCAGCCTGCGCGGGATCGGCATCGACGCCGGCCGCGTCGCGATCGAACTGCGCCTGGACTACCCGGCCGCCGGCTGGCATGCCGCGCTGGCCGAGGCCGTGCGCGCCGCGGTCGCCCAGGTGCCCGGCGTGGCGTCGGTCAGCGTCGACGTCGCCTCGCGGGTGCTGGCGCACAAGGTGCGCGAGGGGCTGGCCCCGCTGCCGGAGGTCCGCAACGTGCTGGCCGTGGCCTCGGGCAAGGGCGGCGTGGGCAAGTCCACCACCGCGGTGAACCTCGCGTTGGCGCTGGCCGCCGAGGGCGCGCGGGTGGGCGTGCTGGACGCCGACATCTACGGCCCCTCGATCCCCGCGATGCTCGGGCTGGCCGGCAAGCCCGAGACCGAGGGCGGCCGCTCGATCCTGCCGATGCACGCCCACGGCCTGCAGGCGATGAGCATCGGCGTGCTCGTCGACCAGGACACCCCGATGATCTGGCGCGGCCCGATGGCCACCCAGGCGCTGCAGCAGCTGCTCACCGACACCCGCTGGGACGCGCTGGACTACCTGGTGATCGACCTGCCGCCGGGCACCGGCGACATCCAGCTCACGCTGAGCCAGCGCGTGCCGGTCAGCGGCGCGGTCATCGTCACCACGCCGCAGGAGATCGCCACGCTGGACGCGCGCAAGGCGCTGCAGATGTTCCGCAAGGTCGAGGTGCCGGTGCTGGGCATCGTGGAGAACATGGGCGTGCACGTGTGCTCGCAGTGCGGGCACGCCGAGCACGTGTTCGGCGAGGGCGGCGGCGCGTGGATGGCCGAGGCCTACGGCGTGCCGCTGCTGGGCTCGCTGCCGCTGGACCTGGCGATCCGCCGCGACGCCGATGGCGGCCGGCCCAGCGTGGCCGCCGACCCCGGCTCGGCGATCAGCCAGGCCTACCGGCTGATCGCGCGGCGAACCGCGGCGCGGCTGGCGCTGCAGGCGCGCAACAAGTCGATCGCGTTCCCCACCATCACGGTGTCCAACACCTGAGCCGCGGCGGCCGCGCTGGCCGCCGCGCCCCGCATCGCCCAGAATGGCGCCCCGTCCCACGTCCCCGGCCCGAGCCCGCATGAGCATCAAGAGCGACACCTGGATCCGCCGCATGTCCCGCGAGCACGGGATGATCGAGCCCTTCGAGCCCGGGCAGGTCAAGGTGGCCGCCGACGGCCAGCGCATCGTCAGCTACGGCACGTCGAGCTACGGCTATGACGTGCGCTGCGCGCGCGAGTTCAAGATCTTCACCAACATCAACTCCACCATCGTCGACCCGAAGCACTTCGACCCGACCAGCTTCGTCGACGTCGAGGCCGACACCTGCATCATCCCGCCGAACTCGTTCGCGCTGGCGCGCACCGTGGAGTACTTCCGGATCCCGCGCGACACGCTGGTGGTGTGCCTCGGCAAGAGCACCTACGCGCGCTGCGGCATCATCGTCAACGTCACCCCGCTCGAGCCCGAGTGGGAGGGCCACGTGACGCTCGAGTTCAGCAACACCACGCCGTTGCCCGCGCGCATCTACGCCGGCGAGGGCGTCGCGCAGATGCTGTTCTTCCAGTCCGACGAAGTCTGCGAGACGAGCTACCGCGACCGCGGCGGCAAGTACCAGGGCCAGACCGGCGTGACCCTGCCGCGCACCTGAGGCGCGCGCGCCGGGCCGCTCAGGGCGCCGGCGCGACGACCAGCCCGCCGGCCGCGAGCGCCGTGCGCAGCGCGGCCAGCCGGGCCGCGCGGGCGTCCCCGGCGTAGGCCAGGGCCTCGCCCACGCCCCACACCGGCCGCGGCCAGGCCGGGTCGTCCTGGCGCCGCGCGATCGCGTGCCAGTGCAGCTGCGGCACCATGTTGCCCAGCGCGGCGAGGTTGAGCTTGTCGGGCGCGAACAGCGCCAGCAGCGCGCGCGAGGCCAGGTCGAGCTCGGCCAGCAGCCGGGCCTGGTCGGCGGGCGCGAGGTCGATCAGCTCGCGCGCCCCGTCCACCCGCGGCACCAGCACCAGCCAGGGCCAGCGGGCGTCCTCCAGCAGCCGCACCGCGCACAGCGGCAGGTCGCCCACGAGGGCGGTGTCGGCGGCCAGGCGCGGATGCAGCGCCCAGCTCACGGCGCGTCCACCAGCGCGCGCAGGAACGCGTGGCTGCGCTGCATCGCCAGCGCGGCCGAGGCCGGCTCGAAGTCGGCGCGCTCCTCGCAGTGGAAGCCGTGGCCGGCGGGGTAGAGGTGGATCGGCGCGCCCGGCCAGGCCTCGCGGTGCGCCTCGACGTCGGCCGGCGGGATCAGCGGGTCGCGCTCGCCGAAGTGGAACAGCGCCGGCGCGCGCAGCATCTCGCCCAGGAAGGGCCGGCTGCGCCCGCCGTAGAAGTCGACGCAGGGCAGGCCGAGGCGGGTGTTGGCCAGCAGCGCCAGCGTGCCGCCCCAGCAGAAGCCCAGCACCGCGACCGTCCGGCCCTCCTCGGCCAGCGTGCTGGCGGCGGCGCGGAGCGAGTCGAGCGCACGCTCGAAGCCCAGCGCCTCGGCCAGCATGCGGCCCGCGGCCACGCCCTCGGCGTCGTAGCCGAGCTCGCGCGAGGGCTCGCCGCGGTCGCGCAGCAGCGCGTCGAACAGCGCCGGCGCCAGCACCGCGAAGCCGGCCTCGCCCAGCCGGTCGGCCACCGCGCGCATGTGCCGGTTGAGCCCGAAGATCTCCTGCACCAGCACCACGCCGACGCGGGCGTCGGCGGGGCCGGTGCGCCAGGCCCCGATCGGGCCGTGGGCGGTGTCGAGGCGGATGGCGTGCGACATGCGGGGCGGCTCCGGGGCGGGGAGGGGGCGGGGCGCGGCTCAGCCGCGGTCGTCGTTGTCCGGGTCGAGCAGGCCGAACAGGTCGTGCTCGTCGGCGCCCATGATGTGCACGTCGGCGAAGTCGCCCGGGCGCAGCTCGGCGCCGTCCTGGATCTGCACGGTGCCGTCGATCTCGGGGGCGTCGGCCATCGAGCGCGCGATCGCCAGGTCGCCGTCGACCTCGTCCACCAGCACGCGCAGCACCCGGCCCACCTTGGCCTCCAGGCGCGCGGCGGAGATCGAGGCCTGCACCTCCATGAAGCGCGCCAGGCGCTCCTGCTTGACCTCCTCGGGCACCGGGTCGGGCAGGCCGTTGGCGGTGGCGCCCTCGACGGGCGAGTAGGCGAACGCGCCGACGCGGTCGAGCTGGGCTTCCTCGAGGAAGTCCAGCAGCTGTTCGAACTCGGCCTCGGTCTCGCCCGGGAAGCCGACGATGAAGGTGCTGCGGATGGTCATGTCCGGCACCGCGCGGCGCCAGGCCTGCACCCGCTCGAGCGTCTTCTCGACCGCGCCCGGGCGCTTCATCAGCTTGAGGATGCGCGGGCTGGCGTGCTGGAACGGGATGTCGAGGTAGGGCAGCAGCAGCGGGGTGCCGTCGCCGTTGGTGCGCGTCATCAGCTCGATGGCGTCGTCGACGTGCGGGTAGGGGTAGACGTAGTGCAGGCGGTTCCAGGTGCCGAGCTCGCCGAGGCCCTCGCACAGCGCCTTCATGCGCGTGGCGTAGGCCTTGCCGCGCCACTCGCGCTCGGCGTACTTCAGGTCCACGCCGTAGGCCGAGGTGTCCTGCGAGATCACCAGCAGCTCCTGCACGCCGCCGCGGGCGAGCTTCTCGGCCTCGCGCAGCACCTCGTCCACCGGGCGCGAGACGAGGTCGCCGCGCATGCTGGGGATGATGCAGAAGCTGCAGCGGTGATTGCAGCCCTCGGAGATCTTCAGGTACGCGTAGTGCTTGGGCGTGAGCTTCAGGCCCGTGTCGGGCACCAGGTGCAGGAACGGGTCGTGCTTGGGCGCGACCACCGAATGCACCGCGGTCATCACGCTGGCGTAGTCCTGCGGGCCGGAGATCGACAGCACGCCGGGGTGGGCCTCGCGGATCTGCTCGGGCTTCTTGCCCAGGCAGCCGGTGACGATGACCTTGCCGTTCTCGGCCAGGGCCTCGCCGATCGCGTCCAGCGATTCCTCCACCGCGGCGTCGATGAAGCCGCAGGTGTTCACCACCACCACGTCGGCGTCGTCGTAGGTGTTGACGAGCTCGTAGCCCTCCACCTTGAGCTGGGTGAGGATGCGTTCGGAGTCGACGAGGGCCTTGGGGCAGCCGAGGCTGACGAACCCGACGCGGGGGGCGGTGGCGGACATGGCGGTGGACCGGGGGCTGAGCGGGGCGCGGAGTATACCGGGGCGGGCCCGGCGGCGCGGCCTCAGCCCCGGGGCGGCCCGTCGTAGGCGATCGCCAGCACGGTGAAGCCGGCCCGGCCGCCGGGCAGCTCGGCCTCCACCGCGTCGTCCACCCGCTTGCGCAGCAGGGCGCGGGCCAGCGGCGAGTCGATGCTGATCCAGCCCAGCGCGGCGTCGGTCTCGTCCGGGCCGACGATGCGGTAGTGCAGCAGCGCCCCGTCGTCGTCGCGCTCCAGCGAGACCCAGGCCCCGAAGAACACCGCGCCGGGGTCGGCCGGCACGCCCTCGGCCACCTTCAGCGCGTCGAGCCGGGTGGAGAGGTAGCGGATCCGGCGGTCGATGCCGCCCAGCTGCTTCTTGCGGTAGGTGTACTCGGCGTTCTCGGAGCGGTCGCCCTCGGCCGCCGCGGCGGCCAGCGCGCGCACCACCTCGGGCCGCTCGACCTTCCACAGCTGCTGCAGCTCGTCGGTCAGGCGCCGCCAGCCCTCGCGGGTGACGAGCGCCGTGGAGGCCGGCCCGGCCGGGCGCCAGCGCCCGAGGCGCTGCGAGGGGTCCATCGCGGCGCGGGGCTCAGCCGGCGCTGGCCGCGCCGGAGGCGGCCTCGGTCGGCACGTAGTACAGCGGGGCGTCGGGGCCGATCGGCAGCTCGAAGTACACCCACACGCCGAACACCAGGCTCCAGCCCACCAGGAACACCAGCGAGTACGGCAGCATCGTGGCCACCAGCGTGCCGATGCCCGCGCGGGGCTCGTAGCGCTGGAAGAAGGCGATGATCAGCGCGGTGTAGCTCATCATCGGGCTGATGATGTTGGTGACGCTGTCGCCCACGCGGTAGGCCACCTGGGTGAGCTCGGGCGAGTAGCCCAGCAGCATGAACATCGGCACGAACACCGGCGCCATCAGCGCCCACTTCGCCGAGGCCGAGCCCATGAACAGGTTGACCGTCGCGGTGAGCAGGATGAACGCGATGAACAGCGGCACGGTCGGCAGGTCGAGCTCGCGCAGCACGCCGGCGCCGTTGACCGCGATCACCAGGCCCAGCTGGGTCCAGTTGAACAGCGCCACGAACTGCGCGGCGAAGAACACCAGCACCAGGTAGCTGCCGAGCGTGGCCATGCTCTGGCCCATGCCCTTGATGACGTCGGCGTCGCTCTTGAAGGTGCCCGCGGCCACGCCGTAGGCGATGCCGAGGCCCGCGCCGTAGGCGAAGATGATGCCCACCACGCCGGAGAGCAGGGGGGAGTCGATCAGCAGGTCGCCGGTGGCCTGGTTGCGCAGCCAGCCGGCGCCCGGCACCGATCCGGCCGGCAGGATCGCCCACACCAGCAGCGCGGTGAGCACCACGCCGGCGGCGATCGCCCAGGCCATGCCGCGACGCTCGGCGGCCGAGAGGTGCTGGTCGACCTCGGCGTCGCCGTCGGCGGCGGCGTCCTTCTCGGGCGTCCACGGGAACCGCGGCGCGACGATGCGCTCGGTCACCCACCAGCCCAGCAGCGTGATCACGGGGGTGGAGGCCGCCATGAACCACCAGTTGGCCAGCGCGTTGACGCTGTAGCCCGGGTCGACGATGCGCGCGGCCTCCTGCGACAGGCCGGAGAGCAGCGGGTCGATGGTGCCGATCAGCAGGTTGGCCGAGTAGCCGCCGGACACGCCGGCGAACGCGGCGGCCATGCCGAGGATCGGGTGCCGCCCGGCGGAGCGGAAGATCAGCGCCGCCAGCGGCACCAGCAGCACGTAGCCGATCTCGCTGGCCATGTTCGACATCACGCCGGCGAACACCATCGCCGGGGTGAGCAGCACGCGCGGCACGTTCAGCACCACCAGGCGCAGGCTGGCGCCCATGAAGCCGGAATGCTCGGCGATGCCGATGCCCAGCAGCGCCACCAGGACGGTGCCCAGCGGCGCGAAGCTGGTGAAGTTGGTGACCAGGCCGCCGAGGATGCGGTGCAGGCCCTCGAGGCTCATCAGGTTGACCGGCTCGACGATCGCGCCGGTGGCCGGGTGCTGCACGCTGACGCCCATCCCGGACGCGATCCACGAGGCGATCACCACCACCAGCGTCAGCAGCGCGAACAGCGTGGCCGGATGCGGCAGGGCGTTGCCGCCGACTTCCACGACCGTCAGGAAGCGGTCGGTGAGGGTGCGGCGCGGGGCGGGGGCGGCGTCGGTCATGCGGGTGTCCCGGATCAGGCGAACGAGCGCCGGAGTCTACCCGAGCCGCGCGCCGCGGCCAGCCCGGCCGCGGCGGCGGCCGGCGCGTCGCCTCAGCCCAGGCGCTCGCGCGCGGCCCGGATCTCGGCCGCCAGGCCCGGGTCGTCGTTGCGCGCGGCGGCCTGCTCGAGCCAGGCGCGGGCCTGCTCGACGTCGCCGAAGTGCGCGCGGATGAAGGCCGCCGAGCCCAGCGCCCAGCGCGGCCACTCGCGGTCCTCCGGGAAGGCCTGCATCGCGACCAGCCGCAGCTGCCTCGCCGCGCGGGCCTGGCCGTTGCGCTCGGCGAACACCGCCAGCTGGATGAAGTCCTCGCCCAGCAGCGGCAGGAAGGCCGGGTCGCGCTCCAGCGAGTCGAGCGCGATCGGCAGCGCGCGGCGCAGGTCGCCCTCGACCAGCAGCTGGTGCAGCCACTGGCGGGCGTGCGCCAGCCGCGCGTCGCGATCGGCCACGGGGTCGAGCAGGCCGCGGTAGAGCGCGTGCGCCTCGGTGCTGATCGCGCGCTCGTTGAGCTCGGCGGCCAGCAGGGCGCGGGCCTGCGGGCGGTCGCCGGCCTCGATCAGCGCGTTGGCGGCGTCCAGCAGGCTCTGGTCGCGGTTGCGCGGCAGGCCGGGCGCGGCGAGCTGGGTCACCCTGGGCACGTAGCCCAGCCGCGGGTGGTCGCGGAACACCAGCCAGCCCAGGAAGTGCGCGTTGACCAGGGTGGCCCAGGTGCCGGCGAACGCCGACAGCGGCAGCGCCAGCCAGCGCGGCATGGCCCAGGCCAGCACCAGGTCGAGGATCGTCGAGCCCAGCAGCGCCGCCACGCCCGCGCCGATCGCCAGCAGGTACCACGGGCCGAGCCGGGCGGCGATCTCGATCCAGTGCAGCGGGTTGAGCGCGGGCAGCACGAGCTCTTCGATCGCCAGCGACATCATGATCGCCGGCATCACCAGCGCGGCCACGAGGATCACCGCCAGCGCCGGCAGCACGCCGACGGTGAGCGCGACGATGATCACCGCCGCCATCACCACCAGCTGCACCAGGATGTAGGCCAGCATCACCCCGTCGCCGAGGTCCTTGCCGAACTGCGGCGGCTCGAGGTGGCCGTCGGCGGTGTCGCGCAGCACCTCCAGCGCGTACTTGGCCGCCACCAGCAGCGACAGCAGCGAGGCCAGCGAGCCGAGGATGCCGATCAGCGGGATGCCGCGCAGCATCATCCCGAGCAGGCCCAGCCCCATGATGGCCGCCAGCATCCCCAGCGCGGTGCCGCGCAGCGGATAGGCCAGGATCGCGGGCAGCGAGGCCAGCAGGTCGGGCGGGACGTGGCGCTTGGGCGGGACGCCGGGGACCTCGCGGCCGGGGACGGTGGACATGCCTCAGCGCCTCCGCGAGCCGGTGAGGCCGCCGAGCACCCCGCGCACGATCTCGTTGCCGAGCCGGGTGCCGACGGTGCGCATCGTGGACTTGGCCATCGCCTCGACCGCGCCCTGCCGGCGCGAGGTGCCGAACAGCCAGGCCTTGAGCGTCTGGCCGATCCCGCCGGCCTCGGCCTCGGCCGGCGCGGTCGCAGGCGCGGGCGCGGGCGCGGGCGCAGGCGCGGGCGGCACCGGCACCGGCGGCGGCACCGCTCCGCCCGGCGCGGCCGCCGAGCCCTCGGCGCGACGCTGCAGCATCTCGTAGGCGCTGTCGCGGTCGATGGCCTGGTCGTAGGTGGCCCCCACCGGGCTGCGCTGGCGCACCGCGGCGCGCTCCTCCGCGCTGATCGCGCCCATCCGGCAGCGCGGCGGCGCCACCAGCACGCGCTGCACCGGGCTGGGCACGCCCTTCTCCATCAGCGCCGACGCCAGCGCCTCGCCGACGCCCAGGGCGCCGATGGCGGCGGCGACGTCGAGCGCGGGGTTGGCCACGAAGGTCTCGGCCGCCACCCGCACCGCCTTCTGGTCGCGCGGGGTGTAGGCGCGCAGCGCGTGCTGCACGCGCTGGCCGAGCTGGCCCAGCACGGCCTCGGGCACGTCGTCGGGGAACTGCGAGCAGAAGTACACGCCCACGCCCTTGGAGCGGATCAGGCGGACCACCTGCTCGACCTTCTGCTGCAGGGCCGGCGGCGCGTCGGCGAACAGCAGGTGGGCCTCGTCGAACACGAACACCAGCTTGGGCTTCTCGAGGTCGCCCACCTCCGGCAGCTGCTCGTAGAGCTCCGAGAGCAGCCACAGCAGCACGTTCGCGTACAGCCGCGGCCTGAGCACCAGCTGGTCGGCGGCGAGCAGGCTGATCACGCCGCGCCCGGAGAGGTCGGTGCGCATCAGGTCGGCCAGCGCCAGCGCGGGTTCGCCGAAGAAGCGCGCGCCGCCGTCCTGCTCGATGCGCAGCAGGGCGCGCTGGATGGCGCCGATCGAGGCGGTGCTGACCAGGCCGTAGCGCGTGGAGATGGCCTTGCGCTGCTCGGCCACGTAGGCCAGCACCGCGCGCAGGTCCTCGAGGTCGAGCAGCAGCAGGCCCTCGTCGTCGGCGAGCTTGAAGGCGATGTCCAGCACGCCGGCCTGGGTGTCGTTGAGCTCGAAGATGCGCGCGAGCAGGGTGGGCCCGATCTCGCTCATCGTGGTGCGCACCGGGTGGCCCTGCACGCCGAAGAGGTCCCAGAACACCACCGGGCTGCCCTCGGGCGTCCAGCCCTCGACGCCGATCGTGGCCAGGCGCTCCTGCAGCTTCGGGCTGGACGTGCCGGGCACGGCCAGGCCGGCGATGTCGCCCTTCACGTCGGCCATGAACACCGGCACGCCGATCCGCGAGAAGCCCTCGGCCAGCGTCATCAGCGTGACCGACTTGCCGGTGCCGGTGGCGCCGGCCACGAGGCCGTGGCGGTTGCCGTACTTCGCCAGCACGCGCACGGCCTCGCCGTCGCCCTTGCCGATCAGGATGTCGCTCATGCCGATGCCTTCGGGAATGGTTCTCGGGATGGTAGCCGGCTTGCGCGTCGCGCACAGCCTCGGCGGCCGGCGCGGGGCGGCGCGAGGGCCGGCGTCGGCGGGCGGGCGCGCTTGGCGGCGCGCGCCCGCGCGGCTATGGTGCGCGGCCCCGTCGCCCGGTCGCCCCTCCGCATGTCGCCCAGCCCGCTCCGCCTCGCCGCCGCCTTCGCGCTGCCCCTGCTGGCGGCCTGCGCCGCCGGCCCCGC
>JBHYGK010000036.1:0-18086 GCA_051859045.1 Lysobacteraceae bacterium
CGCCCGGCCGCGGCGCGGTGACCGGCATGCCGATCGTGCCGGCCGCCCCCGCGGCGCCCGCGCCGACCCCGGCGCCGACGCCCGCGCCGGTCGCCGCGGCGCCCTCGGCGGCGGCCTCGGCCACCGCCCCGCGCAACGTCTCCTCGGCCGGCTGGCGCTGGCCGGCGGTGGGGCAGATCGTCGGCCGCTTCGTCGCCGGCGACCCGACCAAGCAGGGCCTCGACATCGGCGGCAGCGCCGGCCAGCCGGTGTTCGCGGCCGGCGACGGCACGGTCGTGTACTCGGGCGCCGGCCTGGTCGGCTACGGCGAGCTGGTGATCATCAAGCACTCCGACGAGTGGCTGTCGGCCTACGGCCACAACCGCCGGCGCCTGGTCAACGAGGGCGACCGCGTGCGCTCGGGCCAGCCGATCGCCGAGATGGGCCGCTCCGGCGCCAGCCGCGACATGCTGCACTTCGAGATCCGGCGCAACGGCCGGCCGGTGGATCCGCTGCCGCTGCTGCCGCGCGAGCCCTGAGGGCCGGCCGGCGCGGCCGCGCCGCGCGTGGCGCCGGGCTCAGCCCGGCAGCAGGAAGGCGACGGTGGCCCGCCGCCCCTCGCCGGCCAGCACGTGCCAGGTGCGCGCGGCGGCGGCGTTGTCCATCGGCTCCAGGCCGATGCCCTGGGCCAGGCAGTGCGCCAGCAGCGCCTGCGGGGGGAACACCTGGCGCGGCCCGGTGCCCAGCAGGATCACGTCCGGGCGCTGCGCGAGCAGCGGGTCGAGGTGGGCGGGGGTGAGCTCGGCCAGCGTGCCGGGCGCCCAGTCCTCGAGCAGGCCGTCGGGGGTCAGCGCCACCGAGGTGGCGTACTCGGCCTCCCCGATCCACACCCGGCCGTCGCGCAGGCCGCGCAGGGGCAGGGGGGCGTCGGCGGATTCGAGCACCAGGCCCATCGGCTCACTTCTTCTTCGGCAGGGTGATCTGGGCGTGGTCCTTGGACGGCTTGTAGAGCACCGCCGTGTGGCCGATGGTCTGCACCAGCGCGCAGCCGGTGCCCTCGACCAGGGCCTGGATCATCGCCGCGCGGGCCTCGCGGTCCTCGGCCGCCACCTTGGCCTTGACCAGCTCGTGCAGCTCCAGCAGCTGGTCGAGCTCGGCCAGCAGGGAGGGGGTCACGCCCTTGGCGCCCACCTGCAGCAGGGGCTTGATCGGGTGGGCGAGGCCGCGCAGGTAGCGGGTCTGGGTGTTGCTGAGCGCGAGGGCCATGGGATCGGACGGGCTGTAGGGCGGCGGCAGAGGGTATCATGCAGGCCCCACCGGAGCCCCCATGGCCACCCGCAGCAAGTCCTCCCAGCGCTGGCTCAAGGAGCACTTCGCCGACCCCTTCGTGAAGAAGGCCCAGGCGGAGGGCATGCGCTCGCGCGCCGCGTACAAGCTCGAGGAGCTCATCGAGCGCGACCGCCTCATCCGCCGCCCCGACATGACCGTGGTCGACCTCGGCGCCGCGCCGGGCGGCTGGAGCCAGCTGATGCGCAAGCTGATGGGCGACCGCGGCCGGGTGATCGCGCTGGACATCCTCGACATGCCGCCGCTGGCGGGCGTGGAGTTCATCCACGGCGACTTCCGCGAGGCCGAGGTGCTGGGCACCCTCGAGAGCATGCTCGACGCCAAGCCCGTTGACCTTGTCTTGTCGGACATGGCCCCCAATATGTCGGGCGTGGACGCCGTGGACCAGGCCCGGGCGATGTACCTCTCGGAGCTGGCCCGCGACTTCGCCCAGGAGCACCTCCGCCCCGGCGGGGATTTCCTGATCAAGCTGTTCCAGGGCGAAGGGCATGATGCGTATATCCGCGACCTTCGCACCCGTTACACCAAGCTGGTGATCCGCAAGCCGCAGGCATCGCGGCGACGCTCGTCCGAGGTTTACGCGCTGGCCACCGGCAAGCGCTGAGGAATAGGGAACGCAGATGAACGATTTGGCCAAGAACCTCCTGATCTGGGTCGTCGTGGCGGTGATGCTGATGCTGGTGTTCAACAGCGTCGGCCCCGGCACCGCGCCCGGCGCGCAGGCGCTGAGCTACAACACGTTCCTCGACGAGGTGGAGGCCGGCCGCGTGCAGCAGGTCGAGATCGCCGCCAACGGCATGGACATCGTGGGCCGCTACAGCGATGGCGGCCGCTTCACCACCACCGCCGCGCGCGACCAGTACCTGGTCACCGACCTCATCGCCGCCGGCGTCGAGATCAAGCAGGAGCCGATCGAGACCGGCCCGGGCTTCCTCAGCCTGCTGCTGAACCTGCTGCCGATCGTGATCATCGTCGGCTTCTTCATCTACCTGATGCGCCAGATGCAGCAGGGCGGCGGCGGCCGCGGGGCGATGAGCTTCGGCCGCTCGCGCGCCAAGATGCAGGGCGAGGACCAGGTCAAGGTCACCTTCGCCGACGTCGCGGGCTGCGACGAGGCCAAGGAGGAAGTGGGCGAGCTGGTCGAGTTCCTGCGCGACCCGGGCAAGTTCCAGAAGCTCGGCGGCAAGATCCCGCGCGGCGTGCTGATGGTCGGCCCGCCCGGCACCGGCAAGACCCTGCTCGCGCGCGCCATCGCCGGCGAGGCCAAGGTGCCGTTCTTCAGCATCTCCGGCTCGGACTTCGTCGAGATGTTCGTCGGCGTGGGCGCCTCGCGCGTGCGCGACATGTTCGAGCAGGCCAAGAAGCACGCCCCCTGCATCATCTTCATCGACGAGATCGACGCGGTGGGCCGCCACCGCGGCGCCGGCCTCGGCGGCGGCCACGACGAGCGCGAGCAGACCCTCAACGCGCTGCTGGTCGAGATGGACGGCTTCGAGGGCACCGACGGCGTGATCGTCATCGCCGCCACCAACCGCCCCGACGTGCTCGACCCGGCGCTGCTGCGCCCGGGCCGCTTCGACCGCCAGGTGGTGGTCGGCCTGGCCGACGTGAAGGGCCGCGAGCAGATTCTGCGCGTGCACATGCGCAAGCTGCCGCTGGCCGAGGACGTCGAGCCGATGATCGTGGCCCGCGGCACGCCCGGCTTCTCGGGCGCCGACCTGGCCAACCTGTGCAACGAGGCGGCGCTGTTCGCGGCGCGCGAGAACGCGAAGGAGGTCCGGATGGACCACTTCGACCGCGCCCGCGACAAGATCCTGATGGGCGCCGAGCGCCGCTCGATGGCGATGAGCGAGGACGAGAAGAAGCTCACCGCCTACCACGAGGCCGGCCACGCCATCGTCGGCCGCGTCGTGCCCGAGCACGACCCGGTCTACAAGGTCACCATCATCCCGCGCGGCCGCGCGCTGGGCGTCACGATGTACCTGCCCGAGGGCGACCGCTACAGCCTCAACAAGGTCGCCATCGAGTCGCAGCTGTGCTCGCTGTATGGCGGCCGCGTCGCCGAGGAGCTGATCTTCGGCGCCGACAAGGTCACCACCGGCGCGTCCAACGACATCGAGCGCGCCACCAAGATGGCCCGCAACATGGTCACCAAGTGGGGCCTGTCCGACGAGCTCGGCCCGATCGCCTACGGCGAGCAGGAGGACGAGGTGTTCCTCGGCCGCTCGGTCACCCAGACCAAGAACGTCTCCGACGACACCGCGCGCAAGATCGACACCGTCGTGCGCGGCATCCTCGACCAGGCCTACGCGCGCACCACCGAGATCCTCAAGTCGCACCAGCGCGAGCTGCACGCCATGGCCGAGGCGCTGCTGACCTACGAGACCATCGACGCCACCCAGATCGACGCGATCATGGAAGGCCGCGAGCCGCCGCCGCCGGCCGACTGGGGCACCTCGCTGAGCAACAAGGCGCGCAAGCGCGACGACGACGGGCAGGCCCCGGGCGTCGTCGGCGGCCCCGCCCCGAGCGTCTGACCCGCGGCGCCCCGCGCGCCCGCGACCACTGCCGCCACGCGAGGCCCGGCCACCGCCGGGCCTCGTCGTTTCCACCAGGAGCCGACCATGTTCGACCTCACCCCGACCCTCGACTGCGGTGGCCGCCTGCTGGCCCTGGACCGCCCGCGGGTGATGGGCATCGTCAACGCCACGCCCGACTCGTTCTCCGACGGCGGCCGCCACGCCACCGTCGACGCCGCGGTGGCGCACGCGCTGCGGCTGGTGGAGGAGGGCGCGGACCTGCTCGACGTCGGCGGCGAGAGCACCCGCCCCGGCGCCGCGGCGGTCGACGAGGCCGAGGAGCTGGCCCGCGTGCTGCCGGTGATCGAGCGCCTGGCCCGCGAGGTCGCGGTGCCGATCTCGGTCGACACGTCCTCGCCGGCGGTGATGCGCGCGGCGGTGGCCGCCGGCGCCGGCATGATCAACGACGTCCGCGCGCTGCGCCGCGAGGGCGCGCTGCAGGCCGCCGCCGAGGCGCGGGTGCCGGTGGTGCTGATGCACATGCAGGGCGAGCCGGCCACGATGCAGGCCGCGCCGGCCTACGACGACGTGGTGGCCGAGGTGCACCGCTTCCTCGCCGAGCGCGTGTTCGCCTGCGAGATGGCCGGCATCGAGCGCAAGCGCCTCGTGCTCGACCCGGGCTTCGGCTTCGGCAAGGCGCTCGCGCACAACCTGCGCCTGTTGCGCCAGCTCTCGCGGATAGGCGAGCTCGGCCTGCCGGTGCTGGCCGGGCTCTCGCGCAAGGGCAGCATCGGCGAGCTGACCGGCCGCCCGGTGGGCGAGCGCGTGCACGGCTCGATCGCGGCCGCGGTGCTGGCGGCGGAGCAGGGCGCGCGGATCCTGCGCGTGCACGACGTGGCGCCGACCGTGGACGCGCTGAAGGTGTGGGCGGCCTATGCCGCGCAGCCGGCCGCGAAGGCCGCCGCGGCGGCGCCGGCGATGCCGCGCTGGGGCGACGAGGACTGAGAGGTTCCACGCGCCGCGGGCGCCGTGGGCAGGGCCTGCCCACGATGCCCGCGGGGCTTGCGGGGCGGGCCTCGCGGGGTCCCCGTCCGCGGCTTGTCCACGGACTTGTCCACAGCGCGTGTGGACAGTGCTCCACGCGCGGCGATCGACGCGCCTGCCGACCGCGTCGCCCCTCGGCTGGTCACGCCGTGCCCAGCGCGGCGCGGGCCCAGGCCCCGCAAGGCCCGCGGCGCGCGCTCCACATGGGCGTCCACAGGCTTGTCCACAGCGCGTGTGGACAAGCGCGCGGGGCTGGCCACGGAATCGCCAACCCGGCTGCGAGCCGCGCCACGCAAGGCCCGTGGCGATCCGCCCACAGGCTTGCTCCAACGCTTATCCACAGCCGCTGTGGACAGCGCGCGCGCTAAGCTTCCACCGCCCGGCGTGCCGCGCCCGCGCGCGCCCCGCGCCGGGCCCCACGCCCGCCTGCCGGACCCGCGCTTGAGCCCCGACCCCGCCATCGCCGCCGCCGACGACCCGCGCCTCGACCGCCGCCCGCCGGCGATCGCGCTGATGGGCCCGACCGCATCGGGCAAGACCGCCTGCGCGCTCGACTGGGCCGAGCGCCTTGGCGCCGAGGTGGTCAGCGTCGACTCCGCGCTGGTCTACCGCGGCCTGGACATCGGCGCGGCCAAGCCCAGCCGCGAGGAGCTCGCGCGCGTGCCGCACCACCTCGTCGACGTGCGCGAGCCGCACCAGCCGTACTCGGCCGCCGAGTTCGCCCGCGACGCGCTGGAGGCCATGCACGCCATCGCCGCGCGCGGCCGGGTGCCGATCCTCGCCGGCGGCACCGGGCTGTACTTCCGCGCCCTGCTCGAGGGCCTGCCCGCGATGCCCGAGGCCGACCCGGCCACGCGCGCGGCGATCGCCGCCGAGGCCGCCGCGCGCGGCTGGCCGGCGCTGCACGCCGAGCTGGCCGCGGTCGATCCTCTCGCCGCCGCGCGCATCCACGCCACCGATCCTCAGCGCATCAGCCGCGCGCTCGAGGTCTGGCGCCTGGCGGGCCGGCCGATCAGCGCGCTGCAGCGCGAGGCCCCGCCGCCCCGGCCGCCGTTCCGGGTGCTGCGCCTGGTGCTGGCCCCGGCCGACCGTGGGGTGCTGCACCAGCGCATCGCCGACCGCTTCGACGCGATGCTGGCGGCCGGCTTCCTCGACGAGGTCCGCCGCCTGCGCGCCGACCCGCGCCTCCACGTCGACCTGCCGGCGATCCGCGCGGTGGGCTACCGCCAGGCCTGGGACCACCTCGCGGGGGCGAGCGACGCCGCGGCCTTCCGCGAGCGCGCCATCGCCGCCACCCGCCAGCTGGCCAAGCGCCAGGGCACCTGGTTCCGCGGCGACCCCGCCGCGCGCTGGTTCGACCCCCAGCACCAGCGCGCCGCGCTGGACCGGGCCATCGGCGACTTCCTGGGGCCCCGCGGGCCCTGAGCCGGCGGCCGGTGTAGGATGGCGGCTCGTTTCCGGCCGCGGTCTTGGCCGGGCTCGCGCCCCCTTTCGGCGCGCCATAAGAAGAAAAAAAAAGGAACCGCACCATGTCCAAGGGACAGTCCCTCCAGGATCCCTTCCTCAATGCCCTGCGCCGCGAGCGCGTCCCGGTGGCCATCTACCTGGTGAACGGCATCAAGCTGCAGGGCACGATCGAGAGCTTCGACCAGTTCGTGGTCCTGCTGCGCAACACGGTCAGCCAGATGGTCTACAAGCACGCCATCTCCACCGTCGTGCCGAGCCGCAACGTGCGCGTCGGCCCCGGCGGCGGCCAGGTGCAGTCCGAGGGCGACGAGGCCCACGACCCGGCCGCCGAGGCCTGATGGGCGCGCCGGACGTCCGCGGCGGCGCGCCGCGCGAGCGCGCGCTGCTGATCCAGCCGCATCCCCAGGGCCCGCACGACGAGGGCCTGGTCGAGGAGTTCGCCGAGCTCGCGCGCAGCGCGGGCGCGGAGGTCGCCGCCACGCTCGACGCGCGCGGCGACAAGCCCAACGCGGCCACGTTCTTCGGCTCGGGCAAGGTCGAGGAGGCCAAGCTGCTGTGCGACGCGCTGGGGATCAGCCTGGTGCTGGTCAACCACGCCCTCACGCCGGTGCAGGAGCGCAACCTCTCGCAGCTGCTCGAGCGCCGGGTCATCGACCGCACCGGCCTGATCCTCGACATCTTCGCGCTGCGCGCGCGCAGCCACGAGGGCAAGCTGCAGGTCGAACTGGCCCAGCTCAAGCACCTCGGCGCGCGCCTGGTGGGCCTGCGCGCCAACCTCGACTCCCAGCGCGGCGGCTCGATCGGCCTGCGCGGCCCGGGCGAGACCCGGCTCGAGACCGACCGCCGCCTGCTGCGCGCCAAGATCGAGGCGCTGCAGAAGCGCCTGGAGAAGATCGAGGTGCAGCGCACCCAGATGCGCCGCGCCCGCGTGCGCAACCAGGTGCCCAGGATCGCGGTGGTGGGCTACACCAACGCCGGCAAGAGCACGCTGTTCAACGCGCTCACCGGCGCCGACGTGTACGCCGAGGACCAGCTCTTCGCCACCCTCGACCCCACCGTGCGCCGGCTCGAGGGCCTGGCCTGCGGGCCGGTGGTGCTGGCCGACACGGTCGGCTTCGTGCGCGACCTGCCGCACGGGCTCGTCGCCGCGTTCCGCAGCACCCTGGGCGAGGCCCGCGAGGCCGACCTGCTGCTGCACGTGGTGGACGCCTCGGACCCCGAGCGCGACGACCGCATCCGCTCGGTCGACGAGGTGCTCGAGGAGATCGGCGCCGGCGAGATCCCGCAGCTGCTGGTGATGAACAAGATCGACGCGATCCCCGGCGGGATGGCGCCGCGCCACGACGCCCCGCACCACGGCCCGCGCCGGGTCTGGATCTCGGCCCGCGAGGCCCAGGGCCTGGACCTGCTGGGCGACGTGATCAGCGGCTGCTTCGCCCACGGCCGGGTCCGCGGCGAGCTGCGCCTGGGCCTCGACCAGGGCCGCCTGCACGCCCGCCTGCATGCGCTGGGCGCGGTCCGCGTGGAGTCCGTGGACGAGGCCGGCTGGCTGCTCGAGCTCGACCTAGCCGAGGGCCTGGCCCAGCAGCTGGCGGCCGAGCCCGGCGGCCACGCGCTGGCGTCTTTGCTTGCCGCACACACCCCCGGTTCCTAGAATCGGCCCGACGCGACGGGACGCCCCGTCGCAGCCCCCCGTTGCAACCTCCGCCGGACGCCCCATCTCGTTGTGGACCACGCACCCCGCGTGGCCGCGGCGACGGTCGCGGATCGGCGATTCGGAGACACCATGGCCTGGAACGAGCCCGGCAAGGGCGGCAAGCGTGACCCCCAGCGTGACCCCTGGAACGGCAAGGACCCCGGGTCCGAGGTCGATGCCTTCGTGAACCGGCTCAAGGGCATGTTCGGCGGCGGTGGCGGCGGTGGATCGCAGGGCCCCCGCGGCGGCGACGCCGGCGGCCCGGGCTTCGGCCTGCTCGGCTGGGTCGGCGCCGTGGCCGTGGTCTGGGTGGCCTTCAACTCCTTCCAGCTCATCGACGAGCGCGAGCGCGGCGTCGTGCTGCGCTTCGGCGAGTTCGAGCGCATCCTCGCGCCCGGCGCGAACCTCAAGTGGCCGTGGCCGATCGAGTCGGTGACCGTGGTCGAGACCACCGCGGTGCGCTCGCACAACGAGGAGGTCATGGTCCTGACCCGCGACGAGAACATCGCCCAGGTGGTGTTCAACGTGCAGTACCAGGCCCCGGACCCGCGCACCTACCTCTACGGCTCCGCCGACCCCGACGAGACCCTCAAGCAGGCCGCCGAGAGCGCGGTCCGCGAGGTCGCGGGCACCAACACCCTCGACGCGGTGCTGTCCGACCGCGCCGAGCTGTCGGTGGCGGTGCGCGAGCGCCTGCAGCGCGCCCTCGACGACTACGCCACCGGCCTGGTCGTCACCGAGCTCAACCTGCAGGACGCGCGCCCGCCGGCCGAGGTGAAGTCGGCCTTCGACGACGCCATCCGCGCCCGCGAGGACAAGGAGCGCTCGACCAACGAGGCCCGCGCCTTCGCCAGCCAGATCGTCCCCGAGGCCCGCGGCCAGGCCGCGCGCGTGCGCGCCGAGGCCCAGGGCTACCGCGACGCCGTCGTGGCCCGCGCCACCGGTGAGGCCGAGCGCTTCAGCCTGCTCGCCGAGCAGTACCGCGCCGCCCCCGAGGTCACCCGCCGCCGCCTGCACCTCGAGACCCTGCAGGCCGTGCTCGCCGCCAACCAGACCGTGATCGCGGGCAGCGAGGGCAACGTGCTCTACCTGCCGGTCGAGCCCGGCACCCGCCGCGCCCCGACGCCCGACGAGCTGCAGCGCTCGGCCCCGGCCGCGCTGCAGAACTCCAGCGCCGTGCCCGCCGAGGTCCAGGCCCCGGCCAGCCCGGCGCGCCCGACCCGCCCGACCCAGCGCCCGACCCGCCCGGAGGCCACCCGATGAAGTCGCTCAACGCCATCGCCTTCCTCGTCGTCGCCGGCCTGCTCGGCCTGATGGGCTCGGTGTACGTCGTCAACGAGAGCCAGAGCGCGATCGTGCTGCAGTTCGGCCGCATCGTGCGCACCGACGTCGGCCCCGGCCTGCACTTCAAGCTGCCGCTGCTGCAGACCGTGCGCACCTTCGACCGCCGCATCCTCAACCTCGCCGCGCAGCCGGAGCGCTACCTGACCAGCGAGAAGAAGGACGTCAGCGTCGACTTCTTCGTGAAGTGGCGCATCAGCGACGTCGACACCTTCTACCGCGTCGCCGACGGCAACATCGACACCGGCGGCGCCCGCCTGCTGCCGATCGTCAAGGACGCGCTGCGCAACGCGATCAACCAGCGCACGCTGGCCCAGGTCGTGGCCGGCGGCCGCGGCGACGTGGCCGCGGCGCAGGTGGCCGTGATCAACGAGGGCGCGGTCACGCTCGGCATCGAGGTGGTCGACCTGCGCGTGAAGCGCATCGAGCTGCCCAGCGACGGCGACGTGCTCGGCTCGGTCTACGACCGCATGCGCACCGAGCGCACCCAGGTGGCCAACCAGCTGCGCGCCGAGGGCCAGGAGGCCGCCGAGACGATCCAGGCCGAGGCCCGCCGCGAGGCCCAGGTGCTGCTCGCCGAGGCCGACCGCGACGCCCAGCAGGTGCGAGGCGAGGGCGATGCCCAGGCCGCGCGCATCTACGCCGGCGCCTACGGCCGCGACCCGGAGTTCTACGCCTTCCACCGCAGCCTGCAGGCCTACCGCGAGGCTTTCGGCGAGGGCGGCACCACCCTGGTGCTCGACCCGGATTCCGAGCTGATGCGCTACCTCGAGGACGCCGGCCAGGCCCGCCCGGGCAACTGAGGCCCCCGCCGGGGCTGCACCCGGCGCTCAAAGCGTGGATAATTCCGCAAAGCCGGGGGGTGGCCCCCCGGCTTTTTCTTTTGGCTGAAGGTTTTCCTAGGAGCAGGTCATGGGCCAGTCGGTGGTCGTTCTTGGCGCCCAGTGGGGCGACGAGGGCAAGGGCAAGATCGTGGATCTCCTGACCGAGGAGGTCGGGGCGGTCGTGCGCTTCCAGGGCGGGCACAACGCCGGCCACACGCTGGTGATCGGCGGCAAGAAGACCGTCCTGCACCTGATCCCCTCGGGCATCCTGCGCGACGACGCGCTGTGCCTGATCGGCAACGGCGTGGTGCTGAGCCCCGACGCGCTGATGAAGGAGATCGGCGAGCTCGAGGCCGCCGGCGTCGAGGTGCGCTCGAGGCTGAAGATCAGCCCGGCCACGCCGCTGATCATGCCCTACCACATCGCGCTGGATCAGGCCCGCGAGAAGGCCGCCGGCGGCAAGGCCATCGGCACGACCGGCCGCGGCATCGGCCCGGCCTACGAGGACAAGGTGGCGCGCCGCGGCATCCGCGTGGCCGACCTGCACTACCCCGAGCAGCTCGCCGAGAAGCTGCGCATCGCGATGGACTACCACAACTTCGTGCTGACGAAGTACCTGGGCGTCGAGGCGGTGGACTACCAGAAGACCCTGGACGACGCGCTGGCCTTCGGCGCCTACGTCGAGCCGATGAAGCTCGACGTGGCGGGCTGCCTGCACGACCTGCGCAAGGCCGGCAAGCGCGTGCTGTTCGAGGGCGCGCAGGGCTCGCTGCTCGACATCGACCACGGCACCTATCCCTACGTCACCTCGTCCAACACCACCGTCGGCGGCGCGCTCGCCGGCACCGGCGTGGGCGCGGACTCGATCGACTACGTGCTCGGCATCGCCAAGGCCTACGCCACCCGCGTCGGCGGCGGCCCGTTCCCGACCGAGCTCGACGACGCGATCGGCCAGGGCATCCGCGACCGCGGCCAGGAGTACGGCGCCACCACCGGCCGCCCGCGCCGCTGCGGCTGGATCGACCTCGTCGCGCTCAAGCGCGCCGTGGCCATCAACGGCATCTCGGGCCTGTGCATCACCAAGCTCGACATCCTCGACGGCATGGACGCGCTGAAGATGGCGATCGCCTACGAGTACCGCGGCAAGCAGACCGAGTACGCGCCGCTCGACGCCGAGGGCTGGAACGAGTGCAAGCCGGTGTACCTGGAGTTCCCGGGCTGGAAGGAGAGCACCGCCGGGATCACCGAGTGGGAGAAGCTGCCGCCCGCGGCCCGCGCCTACCTGCGCGCGCTCGAGGAGCTGGTGGGCTGCGAGCTGGCCATGGTCTCGACCGGCCCGGACCGCGACGCCAACATCGTGCTGCGCGATCCCTGGGGCTGAGCCCCGCGGCGGCCCCGGCCGCCACGCCGGCGCCTTCCACGAAGCCCCGCCCCGGCGGGGCTTCGTCGTGTCCGGGGGCGTCGCGACCGGGCGGCGTCGCCGCGCTCAGCCCGCGCGGCAGGTCTCCGCCGGCGGCGGCGCCTCGGCCACGCACAGGCGCTCGCCGCCGGCCGGCGCGGGGCCGCCGAGCGCCTCGCCGCGCGGCACCGAGAAGCGCCGCGCGCTGCCGTCGGGGGCCGCGAGCAGGTAGTGGCAGTCGCCGCTGCGGCTGGCGAGGCAGGCGTAGTCCGCGCGGCCGTCGTCGACGACCACGCGGCTGTGCACGCGGTCCTCGCCGTCGACGCGCTCGCGGTGGCGCAGGGTCTGGCCGTCGCGGCCGTCGCAGCCGACGGCGAGCACGGCGAAGTAGAGCAGGGTGGTCAGGCGGGTCATCGGGAGCTCCGGGGGCGGGCAAGGCGGGGCCGTCGGCGCGCCGCGGGGGCGCGCCCCGGGCCGGGGCGGGGGCGGGGCGGGGCGGGGCGGGGCGGGGCGGTGCGCGCGCGGCGCTACATCGCCTTGAACAGGGCCATGCAGGCCTGGCTCACGGCCAGGGTCTCGGGGCGGCCGCGCAGGCGCAGCACGCCGCGGCCGCTGTCCTCGCGGACCACGCCGGCGACCGCGCGCAGGTTGACGATCGTGGAGCGGTGCACCTGGCGGAAGCGCGCCGGGTCGAGCCGCGGCATCAGCTCCACCAGCGGCGTGCGCAGCAGGGCCTCGCCCTCGGCGGTGACCACGCAGGTGTACTTGTGGTCGGCGCGGAAGTAGAGGACGTCCTCGATGAACACCAGCCGGGTCTCGCGGCCAGCCGAGGCGGTGAGCCAGGTCAGGCGGTCGGCCCCGGCGTCGGCTTCGGCCGGGCGCGCGGCCAGCGCGCGGGCCAGGCCGGCGAGCGCGGTCGCGTCGACGCCGGGCGCCGCGGGCGCCTGCAGCCGGCGCACCGTGGCCTGCAGGCGATCGGCGGTGACCGGCTTGAGCAGGTAGTCGATCGCGCCGCGCTCGAAGGCGTCCACCGCGTACTGGTCGTAGGCGGTCACGAACACCACCCGGGTGCGCGGGCTCAGCGTCTCGAGCGCCGCGGCGATCTCCAGCCCGGTGGCGCCGGGCATGCGGATGTCGAGGAAGGCCACGTCGGGCTGGTGCTCGGCCAGCGCCTCGAGCGCGCCGGCGCCGTCCTCGCAGGTGGCCGCGATGCGCAGCCCGGGCCAGGCGGCGGCCAGCTGCG
Organism: Lysobacteraceae bacterium; assembly: GCA_051859045.1. GTDB lineage: Bacteria > Pseudomonadota > Gammaproteobacteria > Xanthomonadales > Xanthomonadaceae > JBHYGK01. Next base: position 12,860 of record JBHYGK010000036.1, read on the forward strand.
CGACCAGCGCCTCGCGCAGCAGGGCCTCGTCCTCGGCGATCACCGCGGTGGGGGCGTGGGCCTCATGCATGGGCCGGCTCCGCCGCCGCGTGGGCGTCCAGCGGCAGGTCGAGCGTGGCGGCCACGCCGCCGGGGAAGTTCGCCACCACCTGCAGGCCGGCGCGCTCGCCGTGCAGCAGGCGCAGCCGCTCGCGCACGTTGCGCAGGCCGATCCCGGTGCCGGCCGTGCCGGCGTGGCCCAGGCCCAGGCCGTCGTCGGCCACCGTCAGCAGCAGGCGCCGCTCCTGCCGGCGCGCGCGCAGCCACACGGTGCCGCCGCCGGGCTTGGGCTCGAGGCCGTGCTTGATCGCGTTCTCCACCAGCGTCTGCAGCATCATCGGCGGCACCGGCAGCGCGCGCAGCGCGGGGTCGACGTCCACCTGCACCTGCAGGCGCTCGCCCATCCGGATGCGCAGGATCTCGAGGTAGGCCAGCGAGCGGTCGAGCTCGTCGCCCAGGCTGCCCTCGACCTCGCCGCCGCGCGGCAGCGAGCGGCGCATGAACTCGATCAGGTGGCCGAGCATGCGCTCGGCGCGCGCGGGGTCTTGGCGGGTCAGCAGCTGGGCACTGGCGAGGGTGTTGTAGAGGAAGTGCGGCTCGACCTGGGCGTGCAGCAGGCCCAGCCGGGCCTCGGCCAGCTCCTTGTCGGTGGCGGTGCGGACGCTGGCGTCGCGCTCGCGCCGCAGGCGCTCGCCGCTGCGCCGGGCCAGGGCGCGCACCAGGGCCTCGGCGTTCTCGAGGTTGGTGGCGTCGTCGAGCGCCAGCAGGTCGGTCCAGGCCGCGCGCTCGGGCTCGCAGATCAGGGTGACGCGGCCGCCGTCGGCGCCGGGGGTGACCGTGGCCAGCACCTGGTTGCGCCAGTCGCCCAGCCGCGCGGCCGGGTGGAAGCGGCCCAGCGGGCCGTAGGGCGCGGGGCGGTGGATGCGGGCGCGCACCTGCAGGCTGTCGCGCGCGGCCTCCACCGCGTGCGCGCCGGGCAGCTCGCGCACTGCGGCCTCGAGCAGGTCGAAGGCCTCGCCGGCCTCGAAGGGCAGGTCGACCACGCGGCGGTGGCGCTGGCCGAGGCTGCCGGCGTCGACGCTCCCGGCCAGCAGGCGCACCCGGCGCAGGTGCGACAGCGCGCGGCTGCTGACGTACAGCCCCGCCGCCAGCAGGCCCAGCGCCACCAGCCAGTCGGGCGTGAGGTCCCAGAACGGCAGCGCCGACCAGCCCAGCGCGATCAGGAAGTACGCGGCGCCCCAGGCGAGCACGCGGCGGAGCAGGAAGAGCAGGGCGCTGAACACGGGGGTCGCTCCGGTGGGGGTGTTGGCGGCGAGTCTAGGCGTCGTGGCCTTCCGCGCCAGCCCGCCTGCGATGGGACCCGGCGGGTTGGCGACGAAACCGCTCGCGTCGCGACGAAGCCCGGGCGTGGCACTTCGCGCGGCGCCGGTGGGCACGGGGCATCGCCTCTTCCGACCGACTCGGGCCTCCTGCCCGAGACGGTCGGCGGCGGGCGTCCTGCCCGCCTCGACGGCGATACCCCGCACCCCCCGTCGCCGCCGACCGCCGCGGCGGCGTCACCTCACAGCCACGGCCACAGCCACAGCCACGGCCACGGCAGCAGCAACGGCAGCAGCCACGGCGGCTGCCTGTTGCTGCTTTGCTTCTGCTCTTGCCAAACGCAGGCATCGGGGAGGCCCTGAAACGCCGACGCCCCGCACGGGGCGGGGCGTCGATCGTGAATCTCGCGCCGATGGTGGGCGGCGACGCGGGGTGCGGGGTGGCGCCGTCGAGGCGGGCAGGAAGCCCGCCGCCGACCGTCTCGGGCAGGAGGCCCGAGCCGGTCGGAAGAGGCGCCACCCCGTGCCCCGCGGCGCCACGCCGCGACCGCGGGGCGAGGTCAGGCCTCGGCGTCCGCCTCCTTGTAGGCATCCACCGGGATGCACGAGCACATGACGTTCTTGTCGCCATGCACGTTGTCCACGCGCGACACCGGCGGCCAGTACTTCTGCCGGCGCAGCGAGGCCAGCGGGAACGCCGCCAGCTCGCGCGGGTAGGCGCGCGTCCACTCGCTCGCGGTGACGACCGTGGCGGTGTGCGGCGCGTGCTTGAGCGGGTTGTCCTCGCGGTCCAGGCGGCCGTCCTCGATCGCGCGGATCTCCTCGCGGATCTGGATCATCGCGTCGACGAAGCGGTCTAGCTCGTGCTGGCTCTCGCTCTCGGTCGGCTCGACCATCAGCGTGCCCGCGACCGGGAAGCTCAGCGTCGGCGCGTGGAAGCCGAAGTCGATCAGGCGCTTGGCCACGTCCTCGGCGCCGACGCCGGTGGCGTCCTTGATGCCGCGCAGGTCGAGGATGCACTCGTGCGCGACCAGGCCGTTGCGGCCCGCGTACAGCGTGGGGTAGTGCGGCGCGAGGCGCTTGGCCACGTAGTTGGCGGTGAGCAGCGCCACCTGGGTGGCGCGGCGCAGCCCGTGGCCGCCCATCATCACGATGTACATCCAGCTGATCGGCAGGATCGAGGCCGAGCCGAAGCTGGCCGCCGACACCATGCCCACGTCGCCGGTGCCGCCGAAGGTGCGCGGCAGGTAGGGCGCGAGGTGCGCCTTCACCGCGCAGGGGCCGACGCCGGGGCCGCCGCCGCCGTGCGGGATGCAGAAGGTCTTGTGCAGGTTGAGGTGGCTGACGTCCGAGCCCCACTTGCCGGGCGCGGCGACGCCGACCAGCGCGTTCATGTTGGCGCCGTCGGTGTACACCTGGCCGCCGTGGGCGTGGATGGTCTCGCAGATCTCGACGATGGCCTCCTCGAACACGCCGTGCGTGGACGGGTAGGTGACCATCAGCGCGGCCAGGCGCGAGGAGTACCGCTCGGCCTTCGCGCGCAGGTCGGCCACGTCGACGTTGCCGTTGGCGTCGCACTTGGTGACCACGACCTCCATGCCGCACATCTGCGCCGAGGCGGGGTTGGTGCCGTGCGCGGACTCGGGGATCAGGCAGACGTCGCGGTGGCCCTCGCCGCGGGCGCGGTGGTAGGCGCGGATCGCGAGCAGGCCCGCGTACTCGCCCTGGGCGCCGGAGTTGGGCTGCAGGCTGACCGCGTCGTAGCCGGTGCACTCCACCAGCATCGCCTCGAGCGTGGTGATCAGCTCGCGGTAGCCCTCGGCCTGCTCGGCGGGGGCGAGCGGGTGGATGTTGGCGAACTCGGGCCAGGTCACCGGGATCATCTCGGCGGTGGCGTTGAGCTTCATGGTGCACGAGCCCAGCGGGATCATCGTGCGGTCCATCGCCAGGTCCTTGTCGGCCAGCGAGCGCAGGTAGCGCAGCAGCTCGTGCTCGGAGTGGTGGGTGTTGAAGACCGGATGCGTGAGGTAGGCCGAGGTGCGGGCGAGCGCGGACGGCAGCGCGTCGGGGGTGGCGGCGTCGAGCGCGTCGATGTCGCCGATCGCGGCGCCGAGCAGGCCGGCCAGCGCGACGACGTCGGCGCGGGTGGTGGTCTCGTCGAGCGCGATGCCGACGCTGCCGGCGTCGATCGCGCGCAGGTTGATGCGCGCGGCCGTGGCGCGGGCGTGCAGCGCGGCGGCGTCGACGCCGGTCACGTGCAGGGTGTCGAAGAAGTCGCCGCCCACCGCGACGCCGGCCTGGCGCAGCGCCGAGGCCAGGATCGCCGCGAGGCGATGGGTGCGCAGCGCGATGCGCTTGAGGCCGTCGGGGCCGTGGTAGACCGCGTACATCGAGGCCATCACCGCCAGCAGCACCTGCGCGGTGCAGATGTTGGAGGTGGCCTTCTCGCGGCGGATGTGCTGCTCGCGGGTCTGCAGGGTGAGGCGGTAGGCCGGCTGGCCCTCGGCGTCGATCGACACGCCGATCAGGCGGCCCGGCATCGAGCGCTTGAAGGCGTCGCGGCAGGCCAGGAAGGCCGCGTGCGGGCCGCCGAAGCCGAACGGCACGCCGAAGCGCTGGGTGTTGCCGACGACGATGTCGGCGCCCCACTCGCCCGGGGCCTTGAGCAGGGTGAGCGCGAGCAGGTCGGTGGCGCAGGCGACCAGGCCGCCGCGCGCGTGCAGGGCGTCGGCGATCGCGGCGTAATCGCGGGCCCGGCCGAGGGTGTCGGGGTACTGCAGCAGCACGCCGTAGCTGTCGGACGCGATGGCGCCGTCCTCGGGGCCGACCACGACCTCGATGCCGATGCCGTCGGCGCGGGTGCGCAGCACCTCGATGGTCTGCGGGTGCACGCGCTCGGAGACGTAGAAGACGTTGGACTTCGACTTCGAGGAGCGCTTGGCCAGCGTCATCGCCTCGGCCGCCGCGGTGGCCTCGTCGAGCAGCGAGGCGTTGGAGATCTCCATGCCCGTCAGGTCGGCGACCATGGTCTGGAAGTTGATCAGCGCCTCCATGCGGCCCTGCGAGATCTCGGCCTGGTAGGGCGTGTAGGCCGTGTACCAGGCGGGGTTCTCGAGGATGTTGCGCAGGATGACGTTCGGCGTGTGGGTGCCGTGGTAGCCCTGGCCGATGAAGCTGCGGAAGACCTGGTTCTTCGAGGCGATGGCGCGGATCTTGGCGAGCGCCTCGACCTCGGTGATCGCGTCGGGCAGCGCCAGCGGCGCGGCGGACTTGATCGAGGCGGGCACGATGGCGTCGGTCATCGCGTCGAGCGAGGGCTGGCCGATCACCTCGAGCATGTGCGCGATCTCGGCCTCGTTCGGGCCGATGTGGCGCGCGATGAAGGCGCCGTGGTCTTCGAGGGCGAGCAGCGACGAAGCAGGGGTCTGGGGCATGGCAGGGGCGTCCGAAGGCAACGTGCGATGCCGCACGCGGGGCGCCCCTCTGTCCTTTTGCCTGAGAGTTTGACGCCGCCATGCCGGCCGGGCGTCGTGCACCTTCGGCGCCGGGCCGGGCCCGGTCTCTCCAGAGTCGCTCGCGCGTGGCGGTACGGGGGCCTGAGCGATTACGGGCGTTGCGCCTTCGGCAGCGGGCCTGGACCCGCTTCTCCCGCCACGAGCATGGAGCGGGGCGGAGTATAGCGTGGGGCCGTCGCGGCGGCGTGGGGGTGGCGATGGGCGCGCGGGCGCGCGTCGGATGCGCCGCGACCCGTTGACAGCCCGCGGCCGCGCCCGTATCGTTCGCGTCCTTCGCCGCAGTGGTCCGCGGTCGAGGCACCTGCCCAGGTGGCGGAATTGGTAGACGCACTAGTTTCAGGTACTAGCGGGTAA
>JBHYGK010000037.1:0-15739 GCA_051859045.1 Lysobacteraceae bacterium
ATCCGCGAGGGTGGCCGCACCGTCGGCGCCGGCGTGGTGGCGAAGATCGTCGCCTGATAAGCTACACGCCGCCCTCGGCGCCTGCGCCGGGGCGGACGGGATGGCGGGCCGGAGACGGTCCGCCATCGCCCGTTCAAGTTCTTACACACGCCAGTAGCTCAATTGGCAGAGCAGCGGTCTCCAAAACCGCAGGTTGGGGGTTCGAGTCCCTCCTGGCGTGCCAGATCCAAACGCGGCGTTCCCCCGGGGCGCGCCGCCTCCTGACGGACCACGGATGAACGCGAAGGTCGAACCATCCACGACGGCCAGCGGCGCCGGTGACGTGGCCAAGTACATCGTCGCCGTGCTCCTGGTGGCGGCGGGCATCGCGGCCTATTACGCGTTCCCCGAAGTCTCCGGCGTGGTCCGCGGCCTCGGCGTCGCCCTGGCCATCGTGGCCGGCGCGGCGGTGTTCGCGTTCACCGCGAAGGGCCGCGACACCCGCGAGTTCATCGCCGAGTCGCGCTTCGAGATGCGCAAGGTCGTCTGGCCGACCCGCCAGGAGACCTGGCGGATGACGCTCGTGGTCTTCGTGGTGGTGGTCATCATCGCCCTGCTGATCGCGCTCATCGATTTCCTGATTTCCTCCGGCGTGACCTGGCTGCTCGGCCAGGGCAGCGCCCTGTAAGGGGTCCATCCAGTGTCCAAGCGTTGGTACGTGGTCCACGCCTATTCCGGCTTCGAGCAGCAGGTCGCCCGCGCCCTGCGCGAGCGCATCGTGCGCGAGGGCATGGAAGAGCGCTTCGGTGACGTCCTCGTCCCGACCGAGGAAGTGGTCGAGATGCGCAACGGCCAGAAGCGCAAGTCGGAGCGGAAGTTCTTCCCCGGCTACGTGCTGGTCCAGATCCAGACCTCGGACGACAACGGCATCCCGCGCATCGACTCGGAGTCCTGGCACCTGATCAAGGAGACCTCCAAGGTCATGGGCTTCATCGGCGGCACCGCCGATCGCCCGCTCCCGATCCAGGACAACGAGGCCGACCGCATCCTGCAGCGCGTGCAGGACGGCGTCGACAAGCCCAAGCCCAAGGTGCTGTTCGAGCCGGGCGAGATGGTCCGCGTCATCGAGGGCCCGTTCAACGAGTTCCAGGGCGTCGTCGAGTCCGTCAACTACGACAAGAGCACCGTCCGCGTGGCCGTGCTCGTGTTCGGTCGCTCCACGCCGGTCGAGTTCGATTTCGGCCAGGTCGAGAAGCACCACTGATCCAGCGGTAAAGCGTGGAGCCGGGGCACGCCGCTTTCCCCGGTCGCGATGGGGAGCCTGCATGCCTGCAGGCGCTAGCACCCGGAGTAGATTCTCATGGCTAAGAAAGTCACTGGTTACATCAAGCTGCAGGTCAAGGCCGGCCAGGCCAACCCCAGCCCGCCCGTCGGCCCGGCCCTCGGCCAGCGCGGCCTGAACATCATGGAGTTCTGCAAGGCGTTCAACGCCGCCACGCAGAAGATGGAGCCGGGCATGCCCATCCCGGTCATCATCACCGCCTACTCCGACCGCACCTTCACCTTCATCACCAAGTCGCCGCCGGCGTCGGTGCTGCTGAAGAAGGCCGCGGGCGTGGCCTCGGGCTCCAAGCGCCCGAACACCGACAAGGTCGGCAAGGTCACCCGCGCGCAGGTCGAGGAGATCGTGAAGACCAAGCAGGCGGACCTGACCGCCGCTGACCTCGAAGCCGCCGTCCGCACCATCGCGGGCAGCGCGCGCTCCATTGGCCTCGTGGTGGAGGGTTGATCCATGGCTAAGATTTCCAAGCGTTACAAGGCGCTGCAGGCGCTGGTCGTCCCGGGCAAGGCCTACTCGCTCGACGATGCCCTGAAGCTCATCCAGTCGAACTCGAAGACCAAGTTCGTCGAGTCGGTGGACGTCGCCGTCCGCCTCGGCGTCGACGCGCGCAAGTCCGACCAGCAGGTCCGCGGTTCCACCGTGCTGCCCGCCGGTACCGGCAAGTCGGTCCGCGTGGCGGTGTTCTGCCCGGCTGGCGCGAAGGCCGACGAGGCCGCCGCCGCTGGCGCCGAGGCCGTGGGCATGGACGACCTGGCCGAGAAGATGCTGGCCGGCGACCTGAACTACGACGTCGTGATCGCCACCCCGGACGCCATGCGCGTCGTCGGCAAGCTGGGCCAGGTCCTCGGCCCGCGCGGCCTGATGCCGAACCCGAAGGTCGGCACCGTCTCGGCCAACCCGGCCGAGGCCGTGAAGAACGCCAAGGCCGGCCAGGTCCGCTACCGCACCGACAAGGGCGGTATCATCCACTGCACGATCGGCAAGGCGTCCTTCGAGGCCGAGTCGCTCAAGCTCAACCTGCACGCGCTGCTCAACGACCTCGTGAAGGCCAAGCCGGCCACCGCGAAGGGCCAGTTCCTGCAGAAGATCTCGCTGTCGTCCACCATGGGCATCGGCGTCACGATCGACCAGAGCTCGCTCTCGCTCGCGAAGTAAGCGCGCGAAGCAACCGCAATCCCCCGCCGGGAGTGTCGCCCCGGCGGGTTTTGGTTTTGAAGGCGCCGGCGCGTGGATGCGTGCCGGAGCCATCAAAGACCGCAGGCGCGACCAGCGCGTGGTGACGTCGGGCAGGGATGCACGACCGGCAGGGAATCGCCGTCGCCACAGCGGGGTTGCTTAATCCGGGCCGCGAGGCCAGGGCCTGCGTAGATGGTGCCGCCTTTCCCGGATTTACCCTGGAACGGCCACCACTTGGGGCGCATGCCGCCCCCGGTGCCGAAGGACCGGCGCCGCCCTAGACCGCGAGCGGCAGGAGCCGCGGACGGAGTTCATAAGGAGGAGTGCTATGGCTCTCAATCTGTCTCAGAAGCAGGAAGTCGTCGCCGAACTGGCCGACGTGGCCGCGAAGGCCCACTCCCTGGTCGCTGCTGAGTACGCGGGCGTCACCGTCGGTCAGATGACCGCGATGCGCAAGAAGGCCCGTGAGACCGGTGTTTACCTCAAGGTGGCCAAGAACACTCTCGCCTCGCGTGCCGTCGTCGGCACCGAGTTCGAGGGCACCGCTGAGTCGATGACCGGTCCGCTGCTCTATGCGTTCTCCCTGGAAGACCCCGGCGCCGCCGGCCGTCTCATCAAGGAGTTCGCCAAGGGCAACGACAAGCTGCAGGCGAAGATCGTCTCCGTTGGCGGCAAGCACTTCCCGGGTTCGCACCTGGACGTGCTGGCCTCGCTGCCGACGCGCGACCAGGCCATCGCCATGCTGCTCAGCGTCCTTGTCGAGCCGGCCACCCGCGTGGCCCGCGTCTTCAAGGCGATCGGCGAGCAGAAGGAACAGGCCGCCTGAGCGGCCCCGGCCGTCGCTCGCGCCGGCCGCCTGAACCCCAACGTTTCAGACTAATCCAGAGGTAAAACACCATGTCGATTACCAACGAGCAGATCCTCGACGCGATCGCCGGCAAGTCCCTCCTCGAGGTGATGGAGCTGGTCAAGGCCGCGGAAGAGAAGTTCGGCGTCACCGCCGCCGCCCCGGTCATGGTCGCCGGCCCGGCCGCCGCCGCCGCCCCGGTCGAGGAGCAGACCGAGTTCACCGTCATCCTGAAGGCTGCCGGCGAGAAGAAGGTCGAGGTCATCAAGGCCGTCCGCGCCATCACCGGCCTGGGCCTGAAGGAAGCGAAGGACCTCGTCGAGGGCGCGCCGCAGACCGTCAAGGATGCCGTGTCCAAGGACGACGCCGCGAAGTTCAAGAAGGACCTCGAGGCCGCCGGCGCCACCGTCGAGCTCAAGTAAGCGACGCGCTTGCGTCGCCTGCTTCGGCTGGCGGTCACCACAAGGCTGGGGGCGTAAGCCCCCGGCCTTTGGTTGTTCCTGGCTCCATGCTCCATCGCTCCATGCCCCATCGCTCCATCGCTCCACCGCGACACACGACGATCCACCTTCCCGAGTTGCCAGTTGGAAGTAGCGGGAGAAGGCGTGCTGGTGCCGGCAATACCAGCGACTTCCCACTGGCGGTTTGATGTTTCCCCCGGGCCGCGGACGCGCGGACCCCTGATACCCGAGGCGGTAACTCCCCATGACGTACTCCTTCACTGAAAAGAAGCGCATCCGAAAGGACTTCGGCAAGCGGGGCGCGATCCTCGACGTGCCGTTCCTGCTCGCCATCCAGGTCGACTCCTACCGGGAGTTCCTGCAGGAAGGCGGCGATCCGGCCAAGCGCCAGGACCGCGGCCTGCATGCCGCCCTGAAGTCGGTGTTCCCGATCTCCTCCTACTCGGGCTCCGCCGCCCTCGAGTACGTCAGCTACAAGCTGGGCGAGCCGCCGTTCGACGAGCGCGAGTGCCGCAACCGCGGCCTGAGCTACGGCGCGCCGCTGCGCGTCACCGTGCGCCTCGTGATCTACGACAAGGAGTCGTCGAACAAGGCCGTGAAGTACGTGAAGGAGCAGGAGGTCTACATGGGCGAGCTGCCCCTGATGACCGACAACGGCACCTTCATCATCAACGGCACCGAGCGCGTCATCGTCTCCCAGCTGCACCGCTCGCCGGGCGTGTTCTTCGACCACGACCGCGGCAAGACCCACTCCTCGGGCAAGCTGCTGTACTCCGCCCGCATCATCCCCTACCGCGGCTCCTGGCTGGACTTCGAGTTCGACCCGAAGGACGCGGTGTTCACCCGCATCGACCGCCGCCGCAAGCTGCCGGTCACGATCCTGCTGCGCGCGCTCGGCTACACCAACGAGGAGATGCTGCAGCAGTTCTTCGAGGTCAACACCTTCCACATCCTCAAGGAGGGCGTGGAGCTCGAGCTCGTGGCCGAGCGCCTGCGCGGCGAGACCCTGGACTTCGACCTCGTGGCCGGCGGCCAGGTGATCGTCGAGGCCGGCAAGCGCATCACCGCGCGCCACGTCCGCCAGCTCGAGCAGGCCAAGATCAAGGCCCTCGAAGTGCCGGACACCTACCTCGTGGGCCGCATCGTCGCCCATGACGTCGTCGACCAGTCCACCGGCGAGCTGCTCGCGCTGGCCAACGACGAGATCACCGACGCCCAGCTCGAGAAGCTGCGCAAGGCCGGCGTCGCGTCGATCGGCACCCTGTGGGTGAACGACCTCGACCGCGGCCCGTACATCTCCAACACCCTGCGCATCGACCCGACCAAGACCCAGCTCGAGGCCCTGGTCGAGATCTACCGCATGATGCGCCCGGGCGAGCCGCCGACCCGCGAGGCCGCGCAGAACCTGTTCTTCAACCTGTTCTTCACCTTCGAGCGCTACGACCTCTCGGGCGTGGGCCGGATGAAGTTCAACCGCCGCGTGGGCCGCAAGGAGACCACCGGCGCGTCGATCCTGTACGACCAGAAGTACTTCGCCGAGCGCAACGACGAGGAGTCCAAGCGCCTGCGCGCCGAGCTCGGCCAGAGCTCCGACATCCTCGACGTCATCAAGACCCTGTGCGAGATCCGCAACGGCCGCGGCACCGTCGACGACATCGACCACCTCGGCAACCGCCGCGTGCGTTCGGTGGGCGAGATGGCCGAGAACGTGTTCCGCGTGGGCCTCGTCCGCGTCGAGCGCGCGGTCAAGGAGCGCCTGAGCCTCGCCGAGTCCGAGGGCCTGACCCCGCAGGAGCTGATCAACGCCAAGCCGGTGGCCGCCGCGATCAAGGAGTTCTTCGGCTCCTCGCAGCTGTCGCAGTTCATGGACCAGAACAACCCGCTGTCGGAAGTCACGCACAAGCGTCGCGTCTCGGCCCTCGGCCCGGGCGGCCTGACCCGCGAGCGTGCCGGCTTCGAAGTCCGCGACGTGCACCCGACCCACTACGGCCGCGTCTGCACCATCGAGACGCCGGAAGGTCCGAACATCGGCCTGATCAATTCGCTGGCCGTGTATGCGCGCACCAACGGCTACGGCTTCCTCGAGACGCCGTATCGCAAGGTCGTCGACGGCACGATCACCGACGATATCGAGTACCTGTCGGCGATCGAGGAGAACGAGTACGTCATCGCCCAGGCCAACGCGCTGCATGACGCCAAGAGCCGTCTGACCGAGCAGTTCGTGCCGTGCCGCCACCAGGGCGAATCGCTGCTGAAGCCGCCGAGCGAAGTGGACTACATGGACGTCTCGCCCATGCAGACCGTGTCGGTCGCGGCGGCGCTGGTGCCGTTCCTGGAGCACGATGACGCCAACCGCGCACTGATGGGTGCCAACATGCAGCGCCAGGCCGTGCCGACGCTGCGTGCGCAGAAGCCGCTGGTCGGTACCGGCATCGAGCGCGCCGTGGCGCGCGACTCCGGCGTGACCGTGAATGCCCGTCGTGGTGGCGTGGTCGAGCAGATCGACGCCGGCCGCATCGTGGTGAAGGTCAATGAAGTCGAAATCTCCGGCGAAACCGATGCCGGCGTCGACATCTACTCGCTGATCAAATACACGCGTTCCAACCAGAACACCTGCATCAACCAGCGTCCGCTGGTGAACGTGGGTGACGTGGTCGCGCGCGGCGACGTGCTGGCCGACGGTCCCTCGACCGACATCGGCGAGTTGGCGCTTGGCCAGAACATGCTGATCGCGTTCATGCCGTGGAACGGCTACAACTTCGAAGACTCCATCCTGCTCTCCGAGCGCGTGGTGGAAGAGGATCGCTACACCACGATCCACATCGAAGAGCTGACCTGCGTCGCGCGTGACACGAAGCTGGGCCCGGAGGAAATCTCCGCCGACATCCCGAACGTCTCCGAGCAGGCGCTGAACCGCCTCGACGAGAGCGGCGTGGTGTACATCGGTGCGGAAGTGCGCGCCGGCGACATCATGGTCGGCAAGGTCACGCCGAAGGGCGAGAGCCAGCTGACCCCGGAAGAGAAGCTGCTGCGTGCGATCTTCGGCGAGAAGGCCTCGGACGTGAAGGACAGCTCGCTGCGCGTGCCGCCGGGCATGGACGGCACCGTCATCGACGTGCAGGTCTTCACCCGCGACGGCATCGAGAAGGACAAGCGCGCGCGCCAGATCGAGGAAAACGAGATCAAGCGCGTCAAGAAGGACTTCGACGACCAGTTCCGCATCCTCGAAGGCGCCATCTACGCCCGTCTGCGTTCGCAGCTGATCGGCAAGGTCGCCAACGGCGGTCCGGGCACGTTGAAGAAGGGCGACGCGATTTCCGACGCCTACCTCGACAGCCTGAAGAAGTCCGAGTGGTTCACCCTGCGCATGAAGGACGATGACGCGTCCGACGCCATCGAGCGCGCCCAGATGCAGATCCAGGCGCACGAGAAGGAGTTCGAGCGTCGCTTCGCCGACAAGCGCGGCAAGATCACCGCCGGCGACGACCTCGCCCCGGGCGTGCTGAAGATGGTCAAGGTCTACCTGGCCGTGAAGCGCCGCATCCAGCCGGGCGACAAGATGGCGGGCCGCCACGGCAACAAGGGTGTCGTGTCGACCATCGTGCCGGTCGAGGACATGCCGTACATGGCCACTGGCGAGACCGTGGACATCGTGCTGAACCCGCTGGGCGTGCCGTCGCGCATGAACATCGGCCAGGTGCTGGAAGTGCACCTGGGCTGGGCCGCGAAAGGCCTGGGTCGCAAGATCCAGAACATGCTCGAAGCCCAGGCCAAGGTGGCCGACCTGCGCAAGTTCCTGACCCAGATCTACAACCACGACCAGAAGCTGGGCGAGGATCGCGTGGACCTGGACCAGTTCAGCGACGCCGAACTGATCGCGCTGGCACACAACCTGACCGACGGCGTGCCGATGGCCACCCCGGTGTTCGACGGTGCGGCGGAAACCGAGATCAAGCACATGCTGGAACTCGCGGACCTGCCGATAAGCGGCCAGACCCAGCTGTATGACGGTCGCACCGGCGAGGCGTTCGATCGCCACACCACGGTCGGCTACATGCACATGCTGAAGTTGAACCACCTGGTCGACGACAAGATGCACGCGCGTTCGACCGGTCCGTACTCGCTCGTCACCCAGCAGCCGCTGGGCGGCAAGGCGCAGTTCGGCGGCCAGCGCTTCGGCGAGATGGAAGTCTGGGCGCTGGAAGCCTACGGCGCGGCCTACACCCTGCAGGAAATGCTGACGGTGAAGTCCGACGACGTGCAGGGCCGCAACCAGATGTACAAGAACATCGTCGACGGCGAGCACGAGATGGTCGCCGGCATGCCCGAGTCGTTCAACGTGCTGGTCAAGGAAATCCGCTCGCTCGCGATCAACATCGAGCTCGAAGAGCACAACTGAGCCGGCGCTGCGGACCTAGGAGAAACCCATGAAAGACCTTCTGAACCTCTTCAACCAGCAGCGCCAGTCGCTGGACTTCGACGGCATCAAGATCGCGCTGGCCTCCCCGGACCTCATCCGGTCGTGGTCCTTCGGCGAGGTCAAGAAGCCGGAGACCATCAACTACCGCACCTTCAAGCCCGAGCGCGACGGCCTGTTCTGCGCCGCGATCTTCGGTCCGATCAAGGACTACGAGTGCCTGTGCGGCAAGTACAAGCGCATGAAGCACCGTGGCGTGGTCTGCGAGAAGTGCGGCACCGAGGTCACCCTGGCCAAGGTGCGCCGCGAGCGCATGGCGCACATCGAGCTGGCCAGCCCGGTCGCGCACATCTGGTTCCTCAAGTCGCTGCCCTCGCGCATCGGCCTGATGCTGGACATGACCCTGCGTGACATCGAGCGGATCCTGTACTTCGAGGCCTACGTGGTCATCGAGCCGGGCCTGACCCCGCTCGAGCGCGGCATGCTGCTCAACGAGGAGCAGTTCCTGACCGCGCGCCAGGAGCACGGCGACGACTTCGAGGCCACGATGGGCGCCGAGGCGGTCTACGAGCTGCTGCGCACGATCGACCTGCAGTCCGAGCTCGTCCGCCTGAAGGAGGAGATCGCCGCCACCAACTCCGAGACCAAGCTCAAGCGCCTGTCCAAGCGCATCAAGCTCATGGAGGCCTTCATCGCCTCGGGCAACCGCCCGGAGTGGATGGTGCTGACCGTGCTGCCGGTGCTGCCGCCCGACCTGCGCCCGCTGGTCCCGCTGGACGGCGGCCGCTTCGCGACCTCCGACCTCAACGACCTCTACCGCCGCGTCATCAACCGCAACAACCGCCTCAAGCGCCTGCTCGAGCTCAACGCGCCCGACATCATCGTGCGCAACGAGAAGCGCATGCTGCAGGAGTCGGTGGACGCGCTGATGGACAACGGCCGCCGCGGCCGCGCCATCACCGGCACCAACAAGCGCCCGCTCAAGTCGCTCGCCGACATGATCAAGGGCAAGCAGGGCCGCTTCCGCCAGAACCTGCTCGGCAAGCGCGTCGACTACTCCGGCCGTTCGGTCATCGTGGTCGGCCCCTACCTCAAGCTGCACCAGTGCGGCCTGCCGAAGAAGATGGCGCTCGAGCTGTTCAAGCCCTTCATCTTCTCCAAGCTGCAGCGCCGCGGCCTCGCCACCACCATCAAGGCGGCGAAGAAGCTGGTCGAGCGCGAGTCGGCCGAGGTCTGGGACATCCTCGAGGAGGTCATCCGCGAGCACCCGGTGCTGCTCAACCGCGCGCCCACGCTGCACCGACTCGGCATCCAGGCCTTCGAGCCCGTGCTCATCGAGGGCAAGGCCATCCAGCTGCACCCGCTGGTCTGCACCGCGTTCAACGCCGACTTCGACGGCGACCAGATGGCCGTGCACGTCCCGCTGAGCCTCGAGGCCCAGCTGGAGGCGCGCGCCCTGATGATGGCCACCAACAACATCCTGTCGCCCGCGTCCGGCGAGCCGATCATCGTGCCGACCCAGGACGTCGTCCTGGGCCTGTACTACATGACCCGCGCGCTCGTGAACAAGAAGGGCGAGGGCATGGTGTTCGCGAACATCGCCGAGGTGAAGCGCGCCTACGACAACCGCGTCGTCGAGCTGCACGCCCAGGTCAAGGTCCGCATCCACCAGGTGGTCGTGGACGAGGAGGGCGGCCGCACCGAGTCCAAGTCGGTCGTCGACACGACGGTCGGCCGCGCGCTGCTGGCCGAGATCCTGCCGGAGGGCCTGCCGTTCGCGCTGGCCAACACCGAGCTGACCAAGAAGAACATCTCGCGCCTGATCAACAGCTGCTACCGCATGCTGGGCCTCAAGCAGACGGTGATCTTCGCCGACCAGCTGATGTACACCGGCTTCAGCTATGCCACCCGCGCGGGCGTGTCGATCGGCATCGACGACATGATCATCCCGGACGAGAAGAAGGCCATCCTGGCCGAGGCCGAGTCCGAGGTGCTGGAGATCCAGGGCCAGTACCAGTCGGGCCTGGTCACCGCCGGCGAGCGCTACAACAAGGTCGTCGACATCTGGTCGCGCACGAACGAGCGCGTGGCCAAGGCGATGATGGAGGCGATCGGCACCGAGAAGGTGACCAACGCCAAGGGCGAGGTCGTCGACCAGAAGTCGATGAACTCGGTCTACATCATGGCCGACTCCGGCGCGCGTGGTTCGCAGGCGCAGATCCGCCAGCTGGCCGGCATGCGCGGCCTGATGGCCCGCCCGGACGGCTCGATCATCGAGACCCCGATCACCGCGAACTTCCGCGAGGGCCTGAACGTCCTGCAGTACTTCATCTCGACCCACGGCGCCCGAAAGGGCCTCGCGGACACCGCGCTGAAGACCGCGAACTCGGGTTACCTGACCCGCCGCCTCGTGGACGTCTCGCAGGACGTGGTGGTCACCGAGCTCGACTGCGGCACGCTGGCCGGCCTCACCATGACCCCGATCGTCGAGGGTGGTGACGTCGTCGAGCCGCTGCGCGACCGCGTGCTGGGCCGCATTGTGGCCGAGGACGTGTTCCTCCCGGGCAACCAGGAGGACCCGATCGTCACCCGCAACACCCTGCTCGACGAGCAGTGGGTGCAGAAGCTCGAGGACGCCGGCGTGCAGAGCATGCTGGTGCGCTCGGCGATCACCTGCGAGTCGTCGTTCGGCGTCTGCGCGCGCTGCTACGGCCGCGACCTGGCCCGTGGCCACATGGTCAACATGGGCGAGGCCGTCGGCGTCATCGCGGCGCAGTCCATCGGCGAGCCGGGCACCCAGCTCACCATGCGTACGTTCCACATCGGCGGCGCGGCGTCCCGCGCGGCGGCGGTGGACAAGGTCACGGTCAAGACCACCGGCTCGATCAAGTTCAACAACATCAAGCACGTCTCGCACACGGCCGGCCACCTGGTGGCGGTGTCGCGTTCGGGCGAGCTGTCGATCCTCGACCAGCACGGCCGCGAGCGCGAGCGCTACAAGCTCCCGTACGGCGCCGTGATCAACGCGAAGGACGGCTCGGCGATCAAGGCCGGCCAGGTCGTCGCGAACTGGGATCCGCATAACCACCCGATCGTCTCGGAAGTGGCGGGCACCGTGCGCTTCATCGACTTCGTCGACGGCGTCACCGTCATCGAGAAGATGGACGAGCTCACCGGCCTGTCCTCCGCCGAGATCACCGACCCGAAGCGCCGCGGCTCGCAGGGCAAGGACCTCCGCCCGCTGATCCGCATCGTCGACGCCAACGGCAAGGACCTCACGATCCCGGGCACCGACCTGCCGGCGCAGTACCTGCTGCCGCCGCGCTCGATCGTCAACCTGCAGGACGGCGCCCCGGTGGGCGTGGGCGACGTGGTCGCCAAGATCCCGCAGGAAGCGTCGAAGACCCGCGACATCACGGGCGGCCTGCCGCGCGTGGCCGACCTGTTCGAGGCCCGCAAGCCGAAGGACCCGGCGATCCTCGCCGAGCGCTCCGGCATCATCAGCTTCGGCAAGGACACCAAGGGCAAGCAGCGCCTGATCATCAAGGACACCGACGGCAGCGAGCACGAGGAGCTGATCCCGAAGTACCGCCAGGTCGCCGTGTTCGAGGGCGAGCACGTCGAGAAGGGCGAGACGATCGTCGACGGCGAGCCGAACCCGCAGGACATCCTGCGCCTGAAGGGCGTCGAGGAGCTGGCCGCGTACCTGGTCAAGGAGATCCAGGACGTCTACCGCCTGCAGGGCGTGAAGATCAACGACAAGCACATCGAGGTGATCATCCGCCAGATGCTCCGGAAGGTGGAGGTCACCGACATCGGCGACTCCCGCTACCTCCAGGGCGAGCAGGTGGAGCGCATCCGCCTGATGCAGGAGATCGCCCGGGCCAACACCCGCGGCGAGCTGCCCCCGAAGTTCGACCCGATCCTGCTGGGCATCACCAAGGCCTCGCTGGCGACCGAGTCGTTCATCTCCGCGGCTTCCTTCCAGGAGACCACCCGCGTGCTGACCGAGGCGGCCGTCCGCGGCACCCGCGACAGCTTGCGCGGCCTGAAGGAGAATGTTATTGTCGGCCGTCTCATTCCGGCGGGCACGGGCCTTGCGTACCACAGCAAGCGCCGCCGCGCCGCGGAAGAGCTGACCGACTCCGAGCTCGAGGCCCTGCGATCGGCTGTTTCGATCGCCGAGGTCGTCGCGGGCGAGGACTCCGGTTCCGAGGATTGACACGACGGCCCCCATGGGCCGTCCGCCAACGAAATGAGGCGCAGGAAGCGCCTCGTCTTCGCTCCATGGATGGGTAGGCGGCGCCCCTTGTCAGGTTGACAGGGGGTGTTAACGCCAAATAAACTTTCGAGTCTCGGCAGGCCGGGTGCATCGGCCTGCCTTCGTTTTCCTGAAAGGCCTCCGACGAATGGCAACGATCAACCAGCTGGTCCGCAAGCCCCGGCAGCCGCACACCTACAAGAGCGCGTCCCCGGCTCTGGCGAACTGCCCGCAGCGCCGTGGCGTCTGCACCCGTGTCTACACGACCACCCCGAAGAAGCCGAACTCGGCGCTTCGCAAGGTCGCCAAGGTCCGCCTCACCAATGGCTTCGAGGTCATCTCGTACATTGGCGGCGAAGGCCACAACCTGCAGGAGCACTCGGTGGTGCTGATCCGCGGCGGTCGCGTCAAGGACCTCCCGGGCGTCCGCTACCACACCGTGCGCGGTTCGCTCGACGCCGCCGGCGTCACCAAGCGCCGCCAGGCCCGCTCGAAGTACGGCGCCAAGCGCCCGAAGAAGGCTTGACCCTAAGGCAGCCGCGGCATCGCCGCGGCACCCCCGTTCTTTCTTATCCAGGCATGCATCATGTCCCGTAAAGGCTCCCCCGGTATCCGTTCCGTCCTGCCGGACCCCAAGCATGGCAGCGAGATGGTCGCGCGCTTCATCAATATGGTGATGCTGAGCGGCAAGAAGTCCGTTGCTGAGAAGATCGTCTACGGCGCGATGGACGTGCTGGGCGAGAAGAACCCGGACTCGCTCGAGCTCGTGCAGAAGGCGCTCACCAACGTCGCCCCGCACGTCGAGGTCAAGTCCCGCCGCGTCGGTGGCGCCACCTACCAGGTGCCCGTCGAAGTGCGTTCCAGCCGCCGCCAGGCGCTGGCGATGCGCTGGCTGATCGATTCCGCCCGCAAGCGCGGCGAGAACTCGATGCCGCGCAAGCTCGCCGGTGAGCTCCTCGATGCTTCCGAGAACCGCGGTGGCGCGGTGAAGAAGCGCGAAGAGACCCACCGCATGGCGGAGGCCAACAAGGCCTTCTCGCACTACCGCTGGTAAGAGACGAGAAGGACTTCACGCATGGCCCGCACCACCCCCCTCGAGCGATACCGCAACTTCGGCATCATGGCCCACATCGATGCCGGCAAGACCACCACGACCGAGCGCATCCTGTTCTACACCGGCGTCAATCACAAGATTGGCGAAGTGCATGACGGCGCCGCGACGATGGACTGGATGGAGCAGGAGCAGGAGCGCGGCATCACCATCACGTCCGCCGCCACGACCTGCTTCTGGTCGGGCATGGACAAGTCGTTCCAGCAGCACCGCTTCAACATCATCGACACCCCCGGCCACGTCGACTTCACCATCGAAGTCGAGCGTTCGCTGCGCGTGCTCGACGGCGCGGTGTTCGTGCTGTGCGCGGTCGGCGGCGTCCAGCCGCAGTCCGAGACCGTGTGGCGCCAGGCCAACAAGTACTCCGTGCCGCGCCTCGCGTTCGTCAACAAGATGGACCGCACCGGCGCGAACTTCACCAAGGTGATCGACCAGCTCCGCACCCGCCTCGGCGCCTACGCCGTGCCGATGCAGGTGGCGATCGGCGCCGAGGAGCACTTCGAGGGCGTGGTCGACCTGCTCAAGATGAAGGCGATCGTCTGGGACATGACGACGCAGGGCAACACCTTCACCTACGCCGACATCCCGGCGGGCCTGGTCGAAGAGTGCACCACCGCGCGTTCGTACATGGTCGAGGCCGCCGCCGAGGCGTCCGACGAGCTGATGGACAAGTACCTGGGTGGCGAAGAGCTGTCCGAGGACGAGATCATCGCGGGTATCCGCGAGCGCACCCTGCGCGGCGAGATCATCCCGGCGTTCTGCGGCACCGCGTTCAAGAACAAGGGCGTGCAGGCGATGCTGGATGCGGTCATCCGCTACCTGCCGTCGCCGGCCGACCGCCCCGCCGTGAAGGGCGTGGACGAGCGCGAGCAGGAAGCCGAGCGCAAGGCGGGCGACAAGGAGCCGTTCTCGGCCCTGGCCTTCAAGATCATGACCGATCCGTTCGTGGGTTCGCTCACGTTCTTCCGCGTCTACTCGGGCACGCTCAACTCCGGCGACCAGGTGTACAACCCGGTCAAGTCGAAGAAGGAGCGCATCGGCCGCATCCTGCAGATGCACGCCAACCAGCGCGAAGAGATCAAGGAAGTGCTCGCTGGCGACATCGCCGCGGCCGTCGGCCTGAAGGACGTCACCACCGGTGACACCCTGTGCTCGATGGACAACGTGATCACGCTCGAGCGCATGATCTTCCCCGAGCCGGTCATCTCGATGGCCGTCGAGCCGAAGACCAAGTCCGACCAGGAGAAGATGGGCATCGCCCTCGGCCGCCTGGCGCAGGAGGATCCGTCCTTCCGCGTCCGCACCGACGAGGAGTCTGGCCAGACCATCATCTCGGGCATGGGCGAGCTGCACCTCGAGATCCTCGTCGATCGCATGAAGCGCGAGTTCAACGTCGAGGCCAACGTCGGCAAGCCGCAGGTGGCCTACCGCGAGACGATCCGCAAGGCGGTCAAGCAGGAAGGCAAGTTCGTGCGCCAGTCCGGTGGTCGCGGCCAGTACGGCCACATCGTGCTCGAGATCGAGCCGGTGGAGCGTGGCGTGGGCTTCTCGTTCGAGAACGCCATCGTCGGCGGCGTGGTCCCGAAGGAATACGTCACCGCGGCGGGCAAGGGCATCGAAGAGGCGATGGCGAACGGCATCATGGCCGGCTTCCCCATCGTCGACGTCAAGGTCAAGGCCGTGGACGGCTCGTACCACGACGTCGACTCCAACGAAATGGCGTTCAAGGTCGCCGGCTCGATGGGCTTCAAGGAAGGCTTCGCGAAGGCCAACCCGGTGCTGCTCGAGCCGATCATGAAGGTCGAGATCGTCACCCCCGAGGATTACCTCGGTGACGTGATGGGCGACGTGAGCCGTCGTCGCGGCCTGCTGCAGGGCTCCGACGAGACCCCGTCGGGCAAGGTGATCAACGCGATGGTGCCGCTGGGCGAGATGTTCGGCTACGCGACCTCGCTGCGTTCCATGAGCCAGGGTCGCGCGACCTTCACCATGGAATTCGACCACTACGCCGAGGCCCCGGCCAACATCGCCGAAGCCGTCATCAAGAAGTCCTGATCCCTTTCCAGTTCCCGATTACCAGGTAAAGCAGACATGTCCAAGGAAAAGTTCGAGCGCAAGAAGCCGCACGTCAACGTTGGCACCATC
>JBHYGK010000038.1:0-15393 GCA_051859045.1 Lysobacteraceae bacterium
GCCCTCCCCCCGGCCCGGCGCGCGCGCGCCGTCGCCGCTCCGTCCACCCGCCCCGGATCCCCGCCCTGATGCCTGCCGCCGCCCCGACCGCCCGCCGCCGCCCCCGCGCGCCCGCCGGCATGCCCCCCGCCGACCGCGAGGAGTTCTTCCGCCGCCTGCGCGAGCTCAACCCCGCGCCCCGGACCGAACTCGAGTACACGACCCCGTTCGAGCTGCTGGTGGCGGTGGCCCTGTCCGCCCAGGCCACCGACGTCGGCGTCAACAAGGCCACCCGCAAGCTCTTCCCGGTGGCCAACACGCCGGCGGCGATCCTCGCCCTGGGCGAGGAGGGGCTGAAGCGCTACATCTCGACGATCGGGCTGTTCAACGCCAAGGCCAGGAACGTGATCGCGACCTGCGCGCTGCTGCTCGAGCGCCACGGCGGCGAGGTGCCTCGCGAGCGCGAGGCGCTCGAGGCCCTGCCCGGCGTCGGCCGCAAGACCGCCAACGTGGTGCTCAACACCGCCTTCGGCCAACCCGCGATGGCGGTGGACACGCACATCTTCCGGGTCGCCAACCGCACCGGCCTGGCGCCCGGGCGCACGGTGCGCGCCGTCGAGGACGCCCTGCTCAAGCGGGTGCCGGCGGAATACCTGCTCGACGCCCACCACTGGCTGATCCTGCACGGCCGCTACACCTGCAAGGCCCGGACGCCCGCCTGCGGGCGCTGCCCGGTGCACTCGCTGTGCCGCTTCCGTGACAAGGGCGAGGCCGGCGGGACGCCCTGAGCGACGAACTGTCATGCCCGGGACGCGCCATCGTCACGGATCGGGCCTGTCGCGCCGCCCGCCCGGCGCCTTTTGTCATCTTCCGCCCGCCATGTCACCCGACTGTCACACAGCGGACATAGCCTGCGCGGCATCGACCACCGCCCAGGCCCCGACCATGCGCCCCGACCGCTCCACGCCGCTCGCCGCCGCCCTCGCCCTCGCCGTCGCCCTGGGCACCCTTCCCTCGGCCGCCCGGGCCGAGCGCGTCCTCGCCGACACCGAGGACATGGACGTGTCCCTCGGCGCGCTGCTGCAGTGGGACGCCACCGCCTTCCACGAGGACGCCCGCGCGCTCCCCGACCAGCAGGACCACCTGCGCCGCGCCGAGCTGGTGCTCAAGGGCAAGGCCGAGCGCTGGGACTGGGTCGCGGGCTATGACGTGGATGCCGAGCGCTGGCTGGACGCCAACGTGCGCGTCCGCCTCGGCGAGGCCACCCGCCTGCGGATCGGCCAGTTCAAGCAGCCGCTCACGCTCGAGGAGTCGCAGAGCAGCAGCCACCTCGACTTCAACGGCCGGGCCTCGCTGAACGCCTTCGCCCTCAGCCGCCGCCTCGGCCTCGGCATGCAGCACGCCGGCGACGGCTGGGCGCTCGAGGCCAGCGCCTTCACCGACGACATGAACACCGGCGGCGCCGAGGGCGAGGGCGTGGCCGCCCGCGCGCTGTGGATCCCGCGCGCCGAGGCCGGCCGCGTGGTCCAGGTCGGCGTCTCCGGCAGCCTGCAGGCGCCCGAGGACGATCGCCTGGCCCTGTCCTCGCGCATCGGCATCGACCGCCTGCCCTACCGCCCGGTCAGCACCGGCACGATCACCGGCGTCGAGCGCGACCAGCGCCTGGGCGTCGAGGGCCTGTGGATCGCGGGCCCGCTGTCGGTGCAGGGCGAGGCGATGCGGGTGCAGCTGGGCCGGGACGGCCTGCCCGGCGTGGCCGGCCACGCCGCCTACGTGTATGCCACCTGGAGCCTCGACGGCGAGCCGCGCGGCTACCGCGACGGCCTGCCGTCCTCGCCCGCCAGCGGCAGCTGGATGCTCACCGCCCGGCTCGGCACGATCGACCTCGACGACGGCGCCGTGCGCGGCGGCCGGGCCGACGACGTCACCGTCGGCCTGAACTGGTATGCCGCTGACTGGCTGCGCTTCAGCCTCGACCACGTGCGCGTGTCCAGCGAGCGCCAGGGCGTCTCCGACGACCTCGCGGCCACCACCCTGCGCACCCAGATCACCTTCTGAGCCGTGAATGTGACAGCCGGGCGCCGGCTGTCATACGGCTGTCATCCCGATCGCGTCTGATGCACCCCAACGCCTCCACCGACCTTCCAGGAGCTCCCGTGTCCCGCATCCGCCAGACCCGCCTGTCCCTCCTCGGCCTCGCCGCCGCCTTCAGCCTCGCCGCCTGCGGCGGCGGCGACCCCGAGACCCCGGCCGGCGACGCCGCCGCCCCGGCCCCGGCGCCCGCCACCACCACCCAGGTCACCGGCGCGGGCTCGTCCTTCGTCTTCCCGATCCTGTCGCGCTGGTCCTCGACCCACAACACCAACACCGGCGTGCAGGTGAACTACCAGTCGATCGGCTCCGGCGGCGGCATCGCCCAGATCAAGGCCGCCACCGTCGACTTCGGCGCCTCCGACAAGCCGCTCGACTCCGCCGAGCTCGCCGAGGCCGGCCTGGGCCAGTTCCCGGTCGTGATCGGCGGCGTGGTGCCGGTGGTCAACCTCGAGGGCATCGAGCCCGGCACGATCAAGTTCACCGGCCCGCTGCTGGCCGACATCTACCTCGGCAACGTCACCCGCTGGAACGACCCGGCCATCGTCGCGATCAACGAGGGCCTGCCGCTGCCCGACGCCGAGATCCAGGTCGTGCACCGCTCCGACGGTTCGGGCACCACGTTCAACTTCGTGAACTTCCTGTCCAAGGTCAGCCCGGCCTGGGCCGAGCAGGTCGGCGAGGGCACCGCGGTGTCCTGGCCGAAGGGCGTCGGCGGCCGCGGCAACGAGGGCGTCGCCGCCTTCGTGCAGCAGCTCCCGAACTCCATCGGCTACGTCGAGCTGAGCTACGCGCTGCAGACCGGCGGCGTGTACGGCGCCGTGCAGAACGCCGCGGGCAACTTCATCGTCCCCAGCGCCGAGAGCTTCCAGGCCGCCGCCGAGAGCGCCGACTGGACCAACGCCCAGGACTTCAACCTGGTCATCACCAACGCGCCGGGCGAGAACGCCTACCCGATCGCCGCCTCGGTCTTCGTGCTGATGTACAAGCAGCCGCGCAACGAGGCCACCCACCGCGCCGCGCTAGACTTCTTCAAGTGGTCGCTGGAGAACGGCCAGGCCGACGCCGCCGAGCTCGACTACGTGCCGCTGCCGCCGGCCCTGGTGGCCCAGGTCCAGGCCTACTGGGCTGCACAGCTGCAGTATTGATGTGATTCCATAGGCACCCCCGGAGGGGATGGGCCGGAAGGCCCATCCCCTTCGCCTTGGCCAGCAGGACCCCCCGCATGACCCCGGACGCCACCGCCCTCGCCCGCCCGCCCGCCGCGGGCGAACGTCGCGCACGCCTCGACGGCCTCGCCGATCGGGGCTTCAAGTACACCGTCGCCGCCGCCGGCCTGTTCGTGCTGGCCGCGCTGATCGGCATCGCGGCCTCGATGCTGTGGGGCGGCCGGGAAGCCCTCGAGGCCTTCGGCCCGGGCTTCTTCACCTCGGCCGAGTGGAACCCCGTCGAGCGCCGCTTCGGCGCCCTCGTGGCGATCTTCGGCACCCTCGTGACCTCGCTGATCGCCGTGCTGATCGCGGTGCCGGTCAGCTTCGGCATCGCCCTGTTCCTCACCGAGGTCGCCCCGCGCTGGATGCGCGGCACCATCGGCTCGGCCATCGAGCTGCTGGCCGGCATCCCCTCGATCATCTACGGCATGTGGGGCCTGTTCGTGCTGGTGCCGGTGCTCGGCGCCCACGTCTACCCCTGGCTCACCGCCACCCTCGGCCCGGTGCCGGTCATCGGCGCGCTGTTCCGCGGCCCGCCGCTGGGCCTCGGCATGCTCACCGCCGGCCTGGTGCTGGGCATCATGATCATCCCCTTCATCTCCTCGGTGATGCGCGAGGTGTTCCTCACCGTGCCGACGCGCCTGAAGGAGTCGGCCTACGCGCTGGGCTCGACCACCTGGGAGGTGGCCTGGGACATCGTGCTGCCCTACACCCGCTCGGCGGTCATCGGCGGCGTGTTCCTGGGCCTCGGCCGCGCGCTCGGCGAGACCATGGCGGTCACCTTCGTGCTCGGCAACGCCCACCGCATCTCCGCCTCGCTGCTGGAGCCGGGCAACTCGATCACCGCCACGGTGGCCAACGAGTTCGCCGAGGCCCGCGACCCGCTGCACATGAGCTCGCTGCTGATGCTGGGCTTCGTGCTGTTCGTGATCACCTTCATCGTCCTGAGCCTGGCCAAGCTGATGCTGATGACCCTCAAGCGCCGGGAGGGTGGCTGATGTCCTCCCGCCTGCACCTCAAGCGCCGGATCAAGAACGGCATCGCGCTCGTGCTCTCGGGCGCGGCCACGCTGTTCGGCCTGTTCTGGCTGGCCTGGATCCTGTGGACCACGGTCAGCAAGGGCGTCGCCGCGTTCGACCTCTCGCTGTTCACCGAGATGACCCCCGCGCCGGGCCGCGAAGGCGGCATGGCCAACGCGCTGTTCGGCAGCATCGTGATGAGCCTGCTGGCGATCGTCGCCGGCGCGCCGGTGGGCATCGCGGCCGGCACCTTCCTGGCCGAGTACGCCAACAAGCGCCTGCTGGGCGAGGTGATCCGCTTCGTCAACGACATCCTGCTCTCGGCGCCGTCGATCATCATCGGCCTGTTCGTGTACGCGCTGGTGGTGCGCCACACCCAGTTCTCGGCGCTGGCCGGCGCGCTCGCCCTGGCCTTCATCGTGCTGCCGGTGGTGGTGCGCACCACCGACGAGATGCTGCGCCTGGTGCCCTCGCAGATGCGCGAGGCCGCGCTGAGCCTGGGCATCCCGCAGTGGAAGGTCACCGTGCAGGTGCTCTACCGCTCGGCGCTGCCGGGCATCCTCACCGGCGTGCTGCTGGCGCTGGCGCGCATCTCGGGCGAGACCGCCCCGCTGCTGTTCACCGCGTTCTCCAACCAGTACTGGTCGAGCGACCTGACCGGGGCCATGGCCAACGTGCCGGTCACCGTGTTCCAGTTCGCGATGAGCCCGTTCCCCGCCTGGCAGGCGCTGGCCTGGGCCGGCGCGCTGGTGATCACCCTCTTCGTCCTGCTGCTGAGCCTCGTGGCCCGCGGCATCCTGCTCCGCAACAAGGTGAGCCATGACTGACCTCCGCCTCGCCACCGGCCCGTCCCCCGCGGCCGGCCAGGCCGCCGCCCCGACCAAGATGGAGGCCCGCGGCCTCGACTTCTACTACGGCGCCTTCCACGCGCTGAAGTCGATCCACCTCGCGATCCCCGAGAAGCGCGTGACCGCGCTGATCGGCCCGTCGGGCTGCGGCAAGTCCACCCTGCTGCGCACCTTCAACCGCATCTACTCGATCTACCCGGGCATGGAGGCCAAGGGCGAGGTGCTGCTCGACGGCGAGAACATCCTCGACGCGAAGTACCCGCTCAACCGCCTGCGCTCGAAGGTCGGCATGGTGTTACAGAAGCCGGTGCCGTTCCCGATGTCGATCTACGAGAACGTGGCCTACGGCATCCGCCACCACGAGTCGCTGGGCCGCGCCGAGATGGACGCCCGCGTCGAGGAGGCCCTGCACCAGGCCGCCCTGTGGGGCGAGGTCAAGGACAAGCTCAAGCAGAGCGCGCTGGGCCTCTCCGGCGGCCAGCAGCAGCGCCTGTGCATCGCGCGCGCCGTGGCGCTGCGCCCCGAGGTGATCCTGCTCGACGAGCCCACCTCGGCGCTCGACCCGATCGCGACCGGCAAGATCGAGCAGCTGGTGGCCGAGCTCAAGCGCGACTTCACCATCGCCATCGTGACCCACAACATGCAGCAGGCCGCGCGCTGCTCGGACTACACCGCCTTCATGTACCTCGGCGAGCTGGTCGAGCACGGCGACACCGCGACCCTGTTCACCAAGCCCTCGAAGCAGCAGACCGAGGACTACATCACCGGCCGCTTCGGCTGAGGAGCCCGCCATGACCACCGACCACATCGTCAAGAGCTACGACGCCGAGCTCACCCGCCTCACCGGCGAGATCACCCGGATGGGCGGCATGGCGGCCGCCCAGCTCGACGCCGCGCTCGACGTGTTCACCCGCCGCGACACCCGCGCCGCCGAGCGCGTGGTCGCCAACGACGACGCCATCGACGCGCTCGAGCACGAGGTCAGCCACGACGTGATCCGCCTGCTGGCCCTGCGCCAGCCGATGGCGCGCGACCTGCGCGAGGTGCTGGCCGCGCTGCGCATCGCCAGCGACATCGAGCGCATCGGCGACTACGCCGCCAACCTCGCCAAGCGCTCGATCGCGCTGAACCTGGCGCCGCCGCTGGCGGTCGCCGGCGGCCTGACCCAGCTGGTGATGCTGGCCGGCGGGATGCTGCGCGAGGTCATCGCCGCCTACGAGGCGCGCGACACCACCCGCGCGATGGCCGTGCGCGACCGCGACGCCACCCTCGACGCCGCCTACACCAGCGTGTTCCGCGAACTCCTGACCTACATGATGGAGGACCCGCGCAACATCACGCCCTGCACCCACCTGCTGTTCATCGCCAAGAACCTCGAGCGGATCGGCGACCACGCCACCAACATCGCCGAGAACATCTGGTTCGTCGTGCACGGCGAGCCGCCGGCCGAGGCCCGGGCCAAGGCCGACACCACCAGCTCGCTGACCGAGTGAGCCCGGCGGCCGGGGCCCCGCGCCCCGGCCGTCCCCCGCGCCTCCGACCGGTCGATCGACCGTTCGTCGGATGCCGCGCACCCATCCGCGCGCTACCCTCCTCTTGTCCTGTGCCAGCCGGTTGAACCCGGCGCCCAGACCGAGGACCCCGTGCTCGCCGACACCTGCCCCCACGACATCGCCTCCGCCCGCCTCGGCGACCGCCAGGCCCTGGAGCGCGTGCTCGTGGTCGCCCGCCAGGACCTGCGCCGGTACGCCGAGCACCACTGCGTCGTCAACGACGTCGAGGACGCGGTGCAGGAGACGCTGCTGACGATGGCCCGGCGCCTGCACGCGCTGCGCATGCTCGACCGCTACGCGGCCTGGGCCTTCCGGATCGTCAAGCGCGAGTGCAACCGGCTCAAGCGC
Source organism: Lysobacteraceae bacterium (assembly GCA_051859045.1). Taxonomy (GTDB): domain Bacteria; phylum Pseudomonadota; class Gammaproteobacteria; order Xanthomonadales; family Xanthomonadaceae; genus JBHYGK01. The sequence goes on from JBHYGK010000038.1 coordinate 7,050, forward strand.
GGCAAGCGCTGGTTCACCGGCGAGCCCATCACCGAGGACATCTGCCCGCTCGTGCTGCCCCCGGCGCACGACCTGCGGCGCGACATCGCGGGCGCGATCGAGTCGCTGCCCGCGCACTACCGCGAGGTGCTGCTGCTGCGCGACCTCGACGGCCTGACGATCGCCGAGATCTGCGCCGCCACCGGCCTCACCCGCGAGGCCGCCAAGGCCCGCCTGCACCGCGCCCGGGCCATGGCCCGCGAGTACCTCGAGCCCTGAGCGGCGCGCCGGCCTCCGCCGCGCGCCGCCCCGCCGTGCCTCCCCCTTCCCGCCGCACCCACCGCCGCACCCTCCAGGAGATCCACCATGAACACCCGGACCACGCTCTCGATCGCCCTCGGCGCCACCCTCGCCCTCTCCGGCAGCGCCTTCGCGCTGGCCCCGCTCGAGCGCGGCTACCAGCTCGCCGCGCAGGACAGCGCCGCGGCCACCCCGCGCACCCAGCAGGCCGAGGGCAGCTGCGGCGGCCAGGCCGAGGGCTCGTGCGGCGCCGAGGGCGCCGAGGAAGGCAGCTGCGGCGCCGCCGCCGGCGAGGCCAGGGCCGAGGGCGAAGGCTCCTGCGGCGCCGCGCACGCGGCGGCCGAGGGCGAGGCCGAGGGCTCCTGCGGCGGCCGCGCCGAGGGCAGCTGCGGCGCCGCCGGCGGCGCGCCGGCCGAGGGCGCGGAGGACGAGGCCGCGCATGACGGTGCCGAGGGCACCTGCGGCGAGGGCAAGTGCGGCGGCGCCGCCTGAGCCTGCGATGACGGCCCCGCGCCCCATCGCCGCGACGGCCGCCGGCCTCGGCCTGCGGCGGGCCCTGCTGGGCCCGCTGCAGGCCGCGGATCCGGGCGCGTTCGACTTCCTCGAATGCGCCCCGGAGAACTGGATCGGCGTCGGAGGACGCCTCGGCGAGCAGCTGCGCGAGCTCAGCCGCCGGCGCCCGCTGAGCTGCCACGGCCTGTCGCTGTCGCTCGGCGGCACCCGGCCCTTCGACGACGCCCACCTGCGCGGCATCCGCGCCTTCCTCGACGCCCACGGCGTCGCCCTGTACTCCGAACACCTCAGCTGGTGCAGCGACGACGGCCAGCTCTACGACCTGCTGCCGATCCCGCAGACGGAGGAGGCCGTGCGCCACGTCGCCGCGCGCATCCGCGAGGTCCAGGACCGGCTCGGCCGGCGGATCGGGATCGAGAACGTCTCCACCTACGCCCTGCCCTTCGCCGCGATGCCCGAGGTCGAGTTCGTCTCGGCGGTGCTCGCGGAGGCCGACTGCGACCTGCTGCTCGACGTCAACAACGTCTACGTCAACGCGATCAACCACGGCTTCGACCCCCATGACTACCTCGCCCGCCTGCCCGCCGGGCGGGTGATGGGCTACCACGTAGCCGGCCACCTCGACGAGGCGGACGACCTGAAGATCGACACCCATGGCGCGCCGGTGAAGGACGCGGTCTGGGCCCTCTTCGACGCCGCGCTGGCGCGCTTCGGCCCGGCGCCGGCGCTGCTGGAGCGCGACTTCGACTTCCCGCCGTTCGCCGAGCTGGTGGACGAGGTGGCCAGGATGCGCCGCGCGCTGCAGGCGCATGCCCGCCGCGCGCCGGCCACGCCGCGGGCCCGCGCGCATGCCTGAGCCCGCCTTCCCCGCCACCCTGCGCGCGCAGCAGGACGCGCTCGCCGCCCACCTGCGCGACCCGACCCACGCGCCCGCGCCGGACGGCCTCGACGACCGCCGCCTCGCGGTCTACCGCGCGCTGCTGTTCAACAACATCGCCAGCCTGCTGTCGGCGAACGTGCCGGTGCTGAAGTCGCTGCTGCCCCCGGCCGAGTGGCGCGCACTGGTGCGCGCGTTCTACGCCGGGCACCGCGCGCGCACCCCGCTGTTCCCGCGCCTCGGCGCGGAGTTCGCGGCCTGGGCCGAGGCCCGCGCCGCGGCGGGTACGCCCGGGCAGCCGGGCTGGCTGCACGAGCTGGCCCACTACGAGACGGTGGAGTCCGAGCTGCGCCTGGCCGACCCCGACCCCGCCGACGCGCTGGCCGACCCCGACGGCGACCTGCTGGCCGGCGCGCCGATGCCCGCGTCGCTGGCGCGCGTGCTGGCCTACGCCTGGCCGGTGCACCGCCTGGCCGCCGGCCGCGTGCCCGACGCCCCGCCCGCGGCGCCGACGGTGCTGCTCGCGCACCGCGACGCGGCCGGCAAGGTGCGCTTCGCCGAGTCCACCGTGCTGGTGTTCCGCCTGTTCCAGCGCCTGGAGGCCGCCCCCGCGCTCGACGGCCTGGCCCAGCTGCGCGCGCTGGCCGAGGAGGCCGGCGCGCCGGATCGCGAGGCCTTCGTCGCCGACGGCCTCGCCCTGCTCCTCCGGCTGCGCGCCCTCGGCGTGCTGCTCGGCACCCGCCCCAGGTCCGCCTGATCCCACGCCCCGAGCCCCGCGCTCGCGCCACCACCCCGGAGCCCCCGATGCCCCTGCCTTCCCCCGCGCGCGCCTGGCGCGCCCTGACCCCGCGCCTCGACGCCACCGGCGACGCGCTCGGCCCGCTGTTCCTGCGCCTGCTGCTGGCCTGGGAGTTCTGGGAGGCCGGGATCACGAAGCTGCAGGGCCAGAACTGGTTCGCGCGCGTGCAGGGCGACTTCCCGCTCCCATTCAACCTGCTGCCGGCGGACCTGAGCTGGGGCCTCGCGACGTGGACCGAGCTGCTGGGCGCGATCGCGCTGGCGCTGGGCCTGGGCACGCGTCTGGTGGCCAGCGCGCTGTTCGTGCTGACCGTCGTGGCGATCGCCGCGGTGCACTGGCCGGACGACTGGGCCAGCCTGGCCCAGCTCTGGCAGGGCTATGCGATCCGCGACGAGGGCTTCGGCAACTTCAAGCTGCCGCTGCTGTTCCTGGCCATGCTGCTGCCGCTGGCGCTGCGCGGCGGCGGCACGCTGTCGCTGGACGCGCTGCTGGCCCGGATCGGCCCGCCCGCCGGCGCGCCGCGCCACGACGCGCTGGGCTGGGGCCTGGTGGGGCTGGTGTTCGGCGCCAGCACCGCGATGCTGCTGCCGCTGGCGGGCGCCGCGATCGTGCTGGCGGCGCTGGTGCTGCTGGCCCTGGCCTGGCGCGAGGCCCGCGCCTGACGCAGGGCGCCCCGGCGGCGGGCCGGGGCCCGGGCGGCGCGGCTGGTATCCTTGCCGCATGACCGACTCCCCCACCGCCGCCTGGCCGTCCATGGCCGAGCGCTTCCGCGGCTTCCTGCCCGTCGTCGTCGACGTCGAGACCGGCGGCTTCGAGGCCGACCGCCACGCCCTGCTCGAGATCGCCGCGATCCCGATCGAGATCGACGACGCCGGCTGGCTGGTGCCCGGCGAGGTCGCCACAACCCACGTCGAGGCGGCCGAGGGCCTCGAGATCGACCCGAAGTCGCTCGAGATCACCGGCATCATCCTCGACCACCCCTTCCGCGACGCGGTGCCCGAGCGCGAAGCGCTCGACCGCATCTTCCAGCCGGTGCGCGCGGCGATGCGCCGGCACCGCTGCCAGCGCGCGATCCTGGTGGGGCACAACGCGCACTTCGACCTCGGCTTCCTCAACGCCGCGGTCAGGCGCGTCGAGCACAGGCGCAATCCCTTCCACCCCTTCAGCGTGTTCGACACCGTGACCCTCGCCGGCATGGCCTACGGGCAGACGGTGCTGGCGCGCGCGGTCGTGGCCGCCGGGATGGACTGGGACGAGGCCGAGGCGCATTCGGCGGTGTACGACACCCAGCGCACGGCCGAGCTGTTCTGCCGGGTGCACAACGACTTCGCCCGCCGCGCCTCGCTCGAGGCGGCCCTCACGCGCGCCACGCTGGCCTGACGCAACACTGCGTCCGGCGACCCGCCCTCGCGCGGCGCCGCGCAGGCCCCACGCTGTGGGGCCCGCCCCCATCCTCCCGCAGGAGCGCCGCGCCATGATCCACGACAGCATCCTCTCCACCATCGGCGACACCCCGGTGGTGCGGATCAACCGCCTCGCGCCCGAGGGCGTCGAGATGTTCGTCAAGGTCGAGGCCTTCAACCCGATGTCCTCGGTGAAGGACCGGCTGGCCATCGCCATCATCACCGACGCCGAGCGCCGCGGCCTGCTCGCGCCCGGCCAGACCGTGGTCGAGGCCACGTCGGGCAACACCGGCGTGGCGCTGGCGATGGTCTGCGCCGCCAAGGGCTATCCGTTCGTGGCCTTCATGGCCGAGACCTTCTCGATCGAGCGCCGCAAGCTGATGCGCGCGCTGGGCGCGAAGGTGATCCTGACCCCGGCCGCCGAGCGCGGCTCGGGCATGGTCCGGCGCGCGAAGGAATTCGCCGAGAAGCACGGCGCCTTCCTCGCCCGCCAGTTCGAGAACGAGGCCAACCCCGCCTACCACCGCCAGACCACCGGCCCGGAGATCCTGCGCGACTTCACCGGCCGCCGGCTGGACTGGTTCGTCAGCGGCTACGGCACCGGCGGCACCATCACCGGCGCCGGCCAGGTGCTCAAGGCGGCGCGGCCCGACCTCCGGATCGCGGTCACCGAGCCCGCGGGCGCGGCGATGCTCTCGGGCGGCGACTGGGCCCCGCACAAGATCCAGGGCTGGACCCCGGACTTCATCGCCCCGATCCTCGACCGCGGCGTGTACGACCGGATCGTGCCGGTGGACGACGTGGTCTCGCGCGACACCGCGCGCGCGCTGGCGCAGCGCGAGGGCCTCTTCACCGGCATCAGCGGCGGCGCGACCTTCGCCGCGGCGCTCGAGGTGGCCCGCACGGCCGAGCCGGGCACCGCGATCCTCGCGATGCTGCCCGACACCGGCGAGCGCTACCTCAGCACCTTCCTGTTCGAGGGCATCAGCGAAGGCAGCGACGACGAGTGGCTCGACGGGCTGCCCGAGGCGACCGGCACGCCGTGAGGCGTGCCGTGAGGCGTGCCGTGAGGCGTGCCGTGAGGCGTGCCGTGAGGGCCGGGCTCAGGCCTGCGGCTTCTGCCGCAGCGCCGCCCAGCGCCGGCGCAGGCCGCGCGCGATGCCGTACAGGCTGATCGCGATCCAGGCGAACTGGATCACGATCGCCGGCAGGTTCGGCGAGTAGTACAGCGACACCAGGAAGAAGATCGCGCCGAACAGGTTGGCCAGCTGGTAGCCCAGCGAATCGCCCTTCAGGCGGTCGAGCTGCAGCAGCAGGAAGGCCACCAGCACCAGGCCCATGCCGGCGAAGCCGACGAAGACATGCCACTCGAGGTTCATGCCTTGAGCCCCCGCTGGCGCACCGCCTCGAACAGCACCACGCCGCTGGCGACGGACACGTTCAGGCTCTCCATCTCGCCCGGCATCGGGATCTTCACCAGCGCGTCGCAGTGCTCGCGGGTGAGCCGGCGCATGCCGTCGCCCTCCGAGCCCATCACGATGGCCACGTTGCCGGTGAGGTCGACGCCGTAGACGCTGCCCGGCGCGTCGCCGGCCAGGCCGTACACCCACACGCCCTGGGCCTGGATGGCGCGCAGCGTGCGGGCGAGGTTGGTGACGCGCACCACCGGGATGCGGTCGGCGGCGCCGGCCGAGGTCTTGCGCACGGTGGCGTTGACGGTGGCCGAGCGGTCCTTCGGGATCACCACCGCGGTGGCCTGGGCCGCCGCGGCGCTGCGCAGGCAGGCGCCGAGGTTGTGCGGGTCGGTGACGCCGTCGAGCACCAGCACCAGCGCGCGGCCGCCGGCGCCCTCGACGAGGGCCTCGAGGTCGGCCTCGTCGTAGGTGCGCGCGGCCTCGTAGCGGGCCACGACGCCCTGGTGGCGGACGCCGCCGGCCATGCCCTCGAGGGCCTGCTGGTTGACCTTGCGCACCGGCAGGCCGAGCTCGCGGGCCTGGGCCTCGAGCTCGACCAGGCGCGGGTTCTTGGCGCCGGCCTCGAACAGCACCTCGCGCACGTGCTCGAGGTCGTGTTCCAGGGAGGAGGCGACGGCGTTGATGCCGGCGACCCAGCGGGTGGTGCTGGACTGGTTGCTCATCGGCGCTGCTTCTTCTTCTGGCCGCCGCGGGGGCCCGCGTCGCGGGCGGCGCCGCCAGGCTTGCCGCCGCGCGGCGCGCTCGCGCCGGGCTTGTTGGAGGGATGCCCGCTGGCGTCGTAGCTGGCGAGGCGAAGGTCGATGCGGCGGTCCTCGACGCTCGCGCGCAGGACCTGCACGCGCAGGGTGTCGCCCAGCCGGTAGGCGTCGCCGCGGCGCTCGCCGCTGAGCACCTTGCGGGTGGCGTCGAAGTGGTAGTAGTCGTGCGGCAGCTGGGTCACGTGGACCAGGCCGGTGACCTTGCTCGGCAGCATCTGCACGAACACGCCGAAGCTGGTGACGCCGGTCACCACGCCCTCGAACTCGCCGCCGACGTGCTTCTCCATCCACGCGCAGCGGTAGCGCTCGTCGACCTCGCGGGAGGCCTCGTCGGCCCGGCGCTCGCGCTCGGAGCACTGCAGCGACAGCGCCGACATCTCGTGCGCGGCGTAGACGTAGTTGGCCGGCTTGCCGCCGGCGAGCCCGTGCTTGATGCCGCGGTGCACGAGCAGGTCGGGGTAGCGGCGGATCGGCGAGGTGAAGTGCGCGTACGCCTCCAGCGCCAGGCCGAAGTGGCCCATGCCGGTGGCCGAGTACACCGCCATGCTCTGGCTGCGCAGCACCACCGATTCGATCAGCGCGGCGTCGGGGCGCGCGCGGACCTTCTTCAGCAGCGCGGTGAAGTCGCCCGGCGTCACCCGGCCCCAGGCCGGCATGGTGAGCTTGAACTCGGCCAGGAACTCCTGCAGCTCGGCGTACTTCTGCTCCGGCGGCCGCTCGTGCAGGCGCACCGGCGCGGGGATGCCGCTGGCCTGCAGCGCCAGCGCGGCCTGCACGTTGGCCGCGATCATGCATTCCTCGATCAGCTTGTGCGCGTCGTTGCGCTCGAGCATGCCGGCCTGCACCACCTCGCCGGCCGGGCCGAGCACGAAGCGCACCTCGCCCGACTCGAACTCGATGGCGCCGCGCGCCGCGCGGGCCTTCGACAGGATCCGGTACAGGCCGTGCAGCTGCGACACCGGCTTGATCAGCGCGCCGAGGCTGGCGATGGCCGCCGGGTCCTTCTCGCCGATCGCCTGCCAGACCTGGGTGTAGGTCAGGCGCGCGTGGCTGCGCATCACCGCCTCGTAGAAGCGCGCGTCGTGCACCGAGCCGTCGGGCTCGACCTGCATGTCGCACACGAAGCACATCCGGTCGACCTTGGGCATCAGCGAGCAGATGCCGTTGGACAGGGTCTCGGGGAGCATCGGCACCACGAAGCCCGGGAAGTACACCGAGGTGGAGCGGCGGATGGCCTCCTCGTCGAGCGCGGTGCCGGGGCGCACGTAGTGGCTGACGTCGGCGATCGCGACCACCAGCCGGTAGCCGGTGCCGCGCGGCTCGCAGAACACCGCGTCGTCGAAGTCCTTGGCGTCCTCGCCGTCGATGGTGACCAGCGGCATCGGGCGCAGGTCGACGCGGCCGGCGGCCACGGCGGCGTCGCCGTCGACCAGCACCGGCACGTTGGCCGCCTCGTCGAGCGCGGCCTGCGGGAAGTCGTGCGGGATGTCGTGGCCGTGGATCGCGGCCTCGACCACCAGGCTCGGGGTGAGCTTGTCGCCGAGCACGCTGAGGATGCGGCCGAAGGGCGGCCGGCCGCGGGTGGGCGGCTCGGTGATCTCGGCCACCACCAGCTGGCCCTCGCGCGCGCCGAGGCGCACGTCGGCGGGGATGATGGGTTCGTGCAGCACGCGGCGGTCGTCGGGCACCACGTAGCCCACGCCGCCGCGCTCGCCGTAGCGGCCGATGACGCGGGTCAGGCGGCGCTCGAGCACCTCCACGATCGCGCCCTCGCGGCGGCCGCGGCGATCGACGCCGGTGACGCTGGCGAGCACGCGGTCGCCGTGGGTGGCCTTGCGCAGCTCGCTCGGCGGCAGGAACAGGTCGTCGCCGCCGCCCGGGTCCGGGCGCAGGAAGCCGAAGCCCTCGGGGTTGGCGACGACGACGCCGCGCACCAGGTCGAGCTGGTCGGACACCGCGTAGCCGCCGCGGCGGTTCGCCAGCAGCTGGCCGTCGCGCAGCATCGCCGCGAGCCGGCGCGAGAGCGCGTCGAAGCGATCGGGCGCGGTGAGCTGCAGCGCCTCGGCGAGCTGCTCGGCGGTCTGCGGGCCGTCGGCGGCCGAGAGCAGCTCGAGGATGGCCTCGCGGGAGGCGATCGGGCGCTCGTAGCGCTGCGCCTCGCGGTCGGCGTGCGGGTCGTGCGGCGCGCCGGCCGGCGCGGGCGCGCCGCGCGGCGCGGCCGGGCCGCGGGCGACGCGCTC
>JBHYGK010000039.1:0-14887 GCA_051859045.1 Lysobacteraceae bacterium
CGGCCGCGGGCGCGGGCGCGGGCGCGGGGGCGGAGGCCGGCGTGGCCAGCGCCAGCGGCGGCGCCGCGACGGCGGCGAGCGCGGCGAGCAGCGCGAGCGCGACGCGGCGGAGGGCGGGGCGATCACGGCGCATCGGCACCCTCCTCGCTGGCGGCGGCGCGCTCGGGCTCGGCGGTCTCCGCCAGCGGCGGCAGCGGCTCGGGCAGGGTGTCGCCGTTGACCGCGAGCCAGGCCAGCAGGGCCAGCTCGTCGGCCAGCGCCGCGCCCTGCGGATCGGCGAGGCGATCGAAATCGGGATGGCTCAGCACGTCGGCCTCCCCGGCCGCGACCGGCGCCGGTCGGGCCGGCGCGGGCGGCAGCGCCTCGACCACCGGCGGCCCCGGCTCGGCCAGCAGCGCGCGCGTCCATTCGCCGACCGGCAGGAAGCTCGCCGCCAGCGCGATGGCGCAGGCCAGCACGCCCGCGCGCAGCGCACGCAGCAGCCAGGCCGGGGCCGGGCGCTCCCGGCGCGGCGTGGCGGGCGCCTGCCCGCGCAGGGCGCGCTCGCGCTCGGCGGCCAGGTGGGCCAGGCGCGCCTCGGGCAGCGCCTTCACGCGGGCGATGGCGGCCTCGCGCAGCCCGCGCAGCGCGGCGTTGCCGGCGTGCGGCGGCTGCACCACGCCCAGCGCGCGCGCCAGCGCGAAGCGGTAGGCGGCCTCGCTGACGCCCACGACCTCGGCCGCGTGGGCCATGTCGAGGCCGGCGACGAGGCGCAGCAGCAGGGCCGCGCGCGGCCCGGCGCTGAGCGCCGCCAGCGGGGCGGCCGCGCCGGGGGAATGCTTGGACAGGCGGAACTCGCGCAGCTCCGGACGCCCCAGCAGCAGGTGCCAGAAGCGCAGCGCCCACGCGTTGAGCGCGACCTCGCCGGCCAGCGGCGGGAACGCGTGCAGGCACGCGACCACGGCCCGCTCGGCGCGCTCGGGGTCGCCGCACTGCAGCTCCGCGAACACGAAGGCGCGCCGTTCGATGCCCCGCAGGAAGGCGGGGAGCGCGGTCTGGCCGGCGGTCGCGGCGGATCGGGGGGACGTGGGGCTGGGGGCAGGCATCGCGGGCTCGTCGTCGGACCGGGATTCTAGCGGGCCCGGCCGCCCCGCGGGGGCCCGCCGAAAACGCTTGACGGGGCGGGCAAAGGGCGCTCCCTCAAGCGCGGCGGTGGTTCCACGGATCGGGGTTGTGCACAGCGGCGAACGACGCCCGCCGCGGCCGCCCAACACCCCCCGAGGGGCCCGCCTTCACCCGACGCATCCACGCAAGTTATTGATGGGAAAGCTCTATTTCAGATTGGCGAAAAAGTGTCCAAGCCGGGTCAGGGGTTGTCCTGACACGGGTGGGGGGCGGTCGGGGAGCGCTCGTCCACAGACTTATCCACAGACCGTGTGGATAAGGGTAATTCCCATGCAAAAACGGGCACTTGTCCTACCTTCGTGAGCGCCAGGGCAGCAATGACGGGCAAGTGCCCTCCGCCTGCCCCGGACCGGCCCCGGCGGCTAGACTGCGGGCATGCCTGACGCCCCCGCCGACGTGCTGCGGCTCGCCCTGCCGCTGCCCCTGCCGCGCCTGTTCGACTACCGCCCGCCGCCCGGCGTCGCCGCCACCGCGGCGCTGGTGGGCGTCCGCGCGCGGGTGCCGTTCGGCTCGCGCGAGCTGGTGGGGGTCGTCGCCGAGGTCGGCCCGCCGGCCCCCGACGCGCCCGAGGCCCGCGCGGCGCTGGCGATCCTCGATCCCGCCCCGCTGCTCGAAGGCGAGCTGCTGGCCAGCCTGCGCTGGGCGGCACGCTACTACCACGCCCCGCTGGGCGAGGTGCTCGCCACCGCGCTGCCGGCGCCGCTGCGCCAGGGCGAGCCGCTGCCCGACACCCACGCCTGGGCCTGGCGGCTGACCGCCGAGGGCGAGGCCGGGCGCGCCCGCCTGCGCGCCGGCAGCCGCACCCGCCTGCTGGCCGAGCGCCTGGCCGCCGCCGGCGCCCTCGACGAGGATGCGCTCGACGACACGCTGGAGGACTGGCGGGCCGCGGCCCGCGCGCTGGCCAAGCGCGGCCTCGCCGAGCGCCTCGCGGTGCCCGCCGCCGCCCACGCCCCCGCGCCCGCCGACGGCCCCGCCCTGAACGCCGAGCAGGCCGCCGCCATCGCCGCGATCGAGGCCGGCCACGACCGCTTCCATCCGGTGCTGCTGGAGGGCGTGACCGGCAGCGGCAAGACCGAGGTCTACCTCGCCGCGATCGCCGCCTGCCTCGCCCGCGGCCGCCAGGCCCTGGTGCTGGTCCCCGAGATCGGGCTCACCCCGCAGACGCTGCGGCGCTTCCGCGCCCGCCTCGGCGTGCCGGTGCACGCGCTGCACTCGGGCCTCGCGGACGGCGAGCGCGCGCGCACCTGGGCGGCGTTCGCGCGCGGCGAGGCGCGGGTGCTGGTGGGCACGCGCTCGGCGGTGTTCACCCCGCTGCCCGAGGCCGGGCTGATCGTCGTCGACGAGGAGCACGACGGCTCCTACAAGCAGCAGGACGGCCTGCGCTACTCGGCGCGCGACCTCGCGCTGGTGCGCGGCCAGGCGCTGGGCGTGCCGGTGCTGCTGGGCAGCGCCACGCCGGCGCTCGAGACCCTGCACAAGGCCCACGCCGGCCGGTTCGCGCACCTGCGGCTGTCGAAGCGCGCCGGCGAGGCGCGGGCGCCGGCGGTGCGCGTCATCGACGTGCGCAAGCGCCCGCTCGAGCACGGCCTGTCGGCCCCCCTGCTCGAGGCGGTGGCGGCCTGCGTCGCGCGCGGCGAGCAGGCGCTGGTGTTCCGCAACCGCCGCGGCTACGCGCCGGTGCTGCTGTGCCATGACTGCGGCTGGAGCGCGCAGTGCGCGCGCTGCGACGCGCCGATGACGGTGCACGCGCGCGGCGGCCGGCTGGTCTGCCACCACTGCGGCGCCCGCGCCACCGCGCCGCCGGCCTGCCCGGACTGCGGCAGCCTCGCGCTGATGCCCCAGGGCGCGGGCACCGAGCGCCTCGAGGACGCCCTCGCCGAGCGCTTCCCGGGGACCACCCTGCTGCGCGTGGACAGCGAGAGCACCCGCCGCCGCGACGGCCTCGAGCGCCTGCTCGCCACGCTCGGCGACGGCGCCGGCATCCTCGTCGGCACCCAGATGCTGGCCAAGGGCCACGACCTGCCGCGGCTGACGCTGGTGGCGGTCGTGGGCGTCGACGAGGGCCTGTTCTCCTCGGACTTCCGGGCGCCCGAGCGCCTGGCCCAGCTGCTGATCCAGGTGGCCGGGCGGGCCGGCCGGGCCGAGCGCCCGGGCGAGGTGCTGCTGCAGACCCACCACCCGGAGCATCCGCTGCTGACGACCCTGCTGCAGGGCGGCTACCAGGCCTTCGCGGCGCTCGAGCTGGCGCAGCGCGAGGCCGCGGGCTTCCCGCCGTTCGCGCACCTGGCGCTGCTGCGCGCCGAGGCCCAGGACGAGGCCGCGTGGCGCGCCTTCCTCGGCGCCGCGCGCGCGCTGCTGCCCGCCGAGCCCGCGCTGCGCGTGCATGGCCCGCTGGCCGCGCCGATGCCGCGCCGCGCCGGTCGCGCCCGCGGCCAGCTGCTGCTGGCCAGCGCGCAGCGGCCGCACCTGCAGGCCCGGCTGGGGGAGTGGGTGGCGCGGCTGCACGCGCTGCCCGAGGCCCGCAAGGTGCGCTGGTCGCTCGACGTCGACCCGCTCGACCTGTTCTGAGCCGCGCCGCCGGGCGCACGAACGCCGACGGCCCCGTCTCCGTGGCCGTCGGGGGTGAGCGCGGCGGCGTGGCTCAGGCCGCGAAGACCGCGCGCACCTTCTTCATCGCGTTGGCCTCGATCTGGCGGATGCGCTCGGCGCTGACGCCGTACTCGTCGGCCAGCTCCTGCAGCGTGGCCTTGGAGCCGTCGTCGAGCCAGCGCCGCTTGAGGATGTCGCGCGAGCGGGCGTCGAGGCGGGCGAGGCCGTCGCGCAGCTGCTCGAGGCGGTTGTCCTCGTCGTCGCCGCGCTCGTAGGCCTGCGCCGGGTCGGCGTTGTAGGCCTCGAGGTAGGCCACCGGCGAGGGCGGCGCGTCGTCGTTGTCGTCCGGCGCGTCGAAGCCGATGTCGCGGCCGGAGAGGCGCGACTCCATCTCGAGCACCTCGCGCTCCTCGACCTTCAGGTCGCGGGCCACGGCGCGGACTTCCTCGGCGTTCATCCAGCCCAGGCGCTTCTTGCTCTTGCGCAGGTTGAAGAACAGCTTGCGCTGAGCCTTGGTGGTGGCGACCTTGACGATGCGCCAGTTCTTGAGGATGTACTCGTGCATCTCGGCGCGGATCCAGTGCACCGCGAAGCTCACCAGGCGCACGCCCATGTCCGGATCGAAGCGCTTCACCGCCTTCATCAGGCCGATGTTGCCCTCCTGGATCAGGTCGCCCATGCCCAGGCCGTAGCCCTGGTAGCCGCGGGCCACGTGGACCACGAAGCGCAGGTGCGACATCACGAGGTGGCGGGCGGCGCCGAGGTCCTCCTCGTCTCGGTAGGCGCGCGCGAGCACCTGCTCGTCCTCGACGGGGAGCACGGGGATCTGGTTGACGGCGCCGATGTAGGCCTCGAGCGAGCCGAGCGCGCTCGGGATCGGCAGGTTGTGGGACACCAGGGCGGTCGTGGTCATCGTGGCCTCGTTCATGGGGGGACTCTAGCACTCGCCTAGGGGGACTGCTAAAGCGCCCGGAAGTTCCGCAGTGTTCCGCCGGAAGGACGTCGACCCGATCTTGGGCCAGCGGCATCCCATTCAAGGGGTGCCAGACGTCAGGGTGGCCAGTGTGCCCGGACGGGGGTTAAGCCGGCGTCGGGGCGGCCAGGAAGGCGTCCCAGCGGGCCTGGGCCTCGGGCAGGGGCGGCAGGCCCCAGTCGATCGGGGCCTGGCGGGCCCCCTGCAGCCAGCGGTTGGCCGCCGAGAAGTGGCCGCAGCCGAGGAAGCCGCGGTGCGCCGACAGCGGCGAGGGATGCGGGGCGCGCAGCAGGCAGTGCCGCCGCGGGTCGAGCAGCTTGCCCTTGGCCTGGGCGTAGGCCCCCCAGAGCATGAACACCAGGCCCTCGCGCTCGGCGTCCAGGGCCCGGACCACGTCGTCGGTGAAGCCTTCCCAGCCCTTCTTCTGGTGGCTGCCGGCGCGCCCGGCCTCGACCGAGAGCACCGCGTTGAGCAGCAGCACGCCCTGGTCGGCCCAGTGCAGCAGGCAGCCGTGGCGGGGGCGGGGCCGGCCGAGGTCGCGCTCGATCTCGGCGAAGATGTTCTGCAGCGACGGCGGCACCGGCACCCCCGGCGGCACCGAGAAGCTCAGGCCGTGGGCCTGGCCGGGCCCGTGGTAGGGGTCCTGGCCGAGGATCACCACCCGCACCCGGTCGAACGGGGTGGCGTCGAGGGCGGCGAAGAGCTGCCGCGCCGGCGGGAAGACCTGCTTGCCGTGGGCGCGCTCGGCGCGCAGGAAGGCGCCCAGCGCGGCCATCTCGGGACCCTGCAGGCGCTCGCCGAGGCGGGCCTTCCAGCCCGGCTCGAGGCGGATCCGGTCGGCGCCGGGCTCGCTCATCGGGCGGGCCTGGTCATCAGGGCTCAGGCGCCGGCGTCGGCGACCCGCAGCCGCATCATCCGGCCCACGCGGAGCTGGAACAGCAGCTTGGTGACCAGCAGGCGCTCCTCGATGGGCTTCTGCACCAGGTCGTTGGCGCCGGCCTTGATCAGCGCGCTCTGGTTGGCCGGGTTGGCGTCGCCGGTCATCACCAGCACCGGCAGCTGCGCCTTGGCGTAGCCGTACTCGCGGCGGATCTTGGCCACCAGGTCGAGGCCGGAGAGCTCGCCCTTGAGGTAGACGTCGGTCAGCACGACGTCGGGGCCGGGCGCGCGGCCCTGCTCGCGGGCCATGTCGAGGTGGGCCAGCGCGTCCTCGACGCTGGGCGCGTGGGTCACGGCCAGGCCGTGCTTCTCCATCATGCGGCGGGTGGCGGCGGCCACCACGCGGCTGTCCTCGACGTACAGCACCTCGCCGCCGGGCTCGCCCTCGGGGTGCACGTAGCCGCGGATGAAGGCCGACAGCGCCTCGTAGCCCATCGACTTGTCGAAGTAGTCGGTGACGTCGTCGGTGAAGCTGCGGTTGACCAGGCGCTCCTGGACGTCGCCGGAGACCACGATGATGGGGATGTAGGCCTGCGGGGTGTGCTCGCGGATGTAGCGTGCGAGCTCGAGCCCGTCCTGGTCGGGCAGCGACAGCGCCGTGGTGACCAGGTTGACCGCGCCGGCGTGCAGCGCGGCGCGCGCCTCCTCGGCGGTGGCGCAGCCGATCAGCTCGACGTCCGGCAGGTCGCGGCGCAGCACGCCTTCGATGAGCCGGCGCACGACCTTGGACCCGTCCACGACCATGATGCGCGGCGTGTCGGTGTCGAGGTGGCGGAAGCTGGGGGTGGCCATGTCAGACCTCGGTGGGGCGGGTACGCCGCAGATGATGCCCGGTCGCGAGCCATGCGCCCAGCCAACCGAGGGCCACAGCCGCCGCGACGACCGCGGCGCTGCCCGCGGCGCCGAAGCCCGCGAGGGCGAAATCGCCGCCGTAGCTGGCCACCAGGCGCGACAGCGGGCCCTGCAGCGCCCGCGCGCACAGCCACAGCAGCGCCAGCGCCAGGGCGCCGGCGGCCGCGCCGTACCAGGCGCCGAGGTAGAGGAAGGGCCGGCGCACGAAGCCGTCGGTGGCGCCGAGCAGCTGCAGCACCGCGATCTCCTCGGCGCGCGACTGGATGTCCAGGCGCACCGTGTTGCCCACCACCAGCAGCACCCCGAGGCCCAGCAGGCCGGCGACGACCGCGCCCAGGCGCTCGCCGAAGTCCAGCCAGGCGCCCAGCCGCGCGCGCCAGGCGGCGTCGTCCTGCACCTGCTCGGCCTCGGCCAGCGCGCCGAGCCGCTCGGCGAGCGCGGCGCCCGCGGCCAGCCCGGCCGCGCCGCCGGCCTCGCCGTCGGGCACCACCACCAGCACGGCCGGCAGCGGATTGCCCTCCAGCAGGTCGAGCGCGCCGGCCAGCTCGCTCATCCGGCGGAACTCCTCGAGCCCCTCGTCCGGGCTGCGCACGTCGACGGCGGCGACGCCCGGCCAGGCGGCGACCTCCCCGGCCAGCGCGGTGGCGCGCGCCAGGTCGACCTCGTGGCGCAGGTACACCGAGACCTCGCGCGCCTCGCGCACGCTGCCGGAGAAGCGCTCGAGGTTGGCCATCGCCAGCAGCAGGCCCAGCGGCAGCGCGATCGCGATGGCCATGACCCCGACCGTGAGCAGCGTGGCCAGCGGGCGCGAGGCCGCGCGGCCGGCGCTCGACACCAGCCCGTGCAGGTGCTGCTCGCGCCAGGCGCGCAGGGCGCCGCCGACGCCGCCGCGCGGGGCGACGCGGGCGGCGGGGGCGGCCGGTTCGCGCGGGGCGGCGCTCATGCGGCGAGGTCCTCGGGGCGGATGTCGTCGACCAGGCGGCCCTGGTGCAGCACCAGCACGCGCTGGCGCATGCGCTTGACCAGCGCGAGGTCGTGGCTGGCCACGATCACGCTGGTGCCCTGCGCGGGCAGCGAGGCGAAGAGCTGCATCACCTCGGCGGCGAGCTGCGGGTCGAGGTTGCCGGTGGGCTCGTCGGCCACCAGCAGCAGCGGCTGGCCGATGATCGCGCGGGCGATGCCCACGCGCTGCTGCTCGCCCGCCGAGAGCTCCAGCGGCCGGGCCTCGAGGCGGTCGCCGAGGCCCACGCGCTCGAGCGCGAGGCGCACGCGGCGCCCGATCTCGGCGCGCGCCACGCCCTGGATCAGCAGCGGCAGCGCGACGTTCTCGGCCAGGCTGCGGTCGAGCAGCAGGCGGTGGTCCTGGAACACCGCGGCCACCTGGCGCCGGTGCAGCGCGACGCCGCGGCCGCGCACCTTGGCCAGGTTGCGCTCCTCGAGCAGCACCGCGCCGCGGCTGGCGCGCTCGCCGAGGTGGGCGAGGCGCAGCAGGGTGGACTTGCCGGCGCCGGAGTGGCCGGTGACGAACAGCATCTCGCCCGCGTCGAGGGTGAAGCTGAGCTCGTCGAGGGCCTCGCGGCCGCCGGGGTAGCGTTTGCCGACGCGGTCGAAGCGGAGCAGGGGCATCAGCGCGGGCCTCTGGCGGCGTGGAAGGGCGGGCTCACTGCACGAGCTGGTTGAGGTCGAGGATCGGCAAGAGTATCGCCAGCACGACGAACAGCACGAGCCCGCCCACCAGCAGGATCACCGCCGGGCCGAGCACCGCCATCGCCAGCGCCAGCGCCGCGTCGAGCTCGCGCTCGAGCTGGGCCGCGGCCTCGTCGAGCATCGCCTCGAGCCGGCCGGCGCGCTCGCCGCTGGCGACCAGGCGCAGCGCGACGGGCGGGAAGCGGCCGCTGCGCGCGAGGGCGCGCGCCAGCGGCTGGCCCTCGCGCACGCCGGCGGCGACGCCGGCGAGGTCGTCGCGCAGCACGGCGTTGCCCACGGTCGCCGCGGCCAGCGGCAGCGCCTCGAGCAGGGGCACGCCGGCGCCGCCGAGCAGCGCGAGGGTGCGGGCGAAGCGGGCGGTGTCGGCCGAGGCCAGCAGGCGGCCGAGCAGCGGCAGGCGCAGCAGCCAGGCGTCGCGGGCGCGCGCGACCGCGGGCCGCCGGCCCAGCGCCGGCAGCGCCGCCGCGGCCAGCGCCAGCAGCGGCAGCGCGATCCAGCCGCCGGCGCGCAGCGCGTCGCTGAGCCCGATCAGCACGCGGGTCGCGAGCGGCAGCGCCTGGCCGCCGCGGGTGAACACGCCGGTGACCTCGGGCACGACGTAGAGCATCAGGCCGGTGACCACCAGCAGCGCCACCACCAGCAGCACCGCGGGATAGGTCAGCGCGCCGAGCAGCCGGCGGCGCAGCGCGTCGCGGGCCTCGAGGTGGTCGGCGAGGCGCTGCAGCACGGTGGCGAGGCGGCCGGCCTGCTCGCCCGCCGCCACCGACGCACGGTAGAGCGGATCGAAGCTGGCGCCGAAGCCCTCCAGCGCCTGCGCCAGCGAGCGGCCCTCCATCACCTGCGCGCGCAGGCCCAGCGCGACCGCGCGCAGCCGGCCCTCGGCGCCCTCGGCCAGCGCGGCCAGGGCTTCCTCGAGCGGCAGGCCGGCGGCGACCAGGGTGGCCAGCTGGCGGGTGGCCAGCGCGCGCTGGGCGCCGCGCAGCACCGGCGCGGACGGATCCGCGCCGCCGGCGAGCTCGTCGACCTGCAGCGGGCTCAGGCCGCGCTCGCGCAGCGCGGCGCGCGCGGCGCGCGCGGTGTCGGCCTGCAGCACGCCGCGCTCGGCGCGGCCGTCGGCGGTCAGGGCCTGGAATTCGAAGGCGGGCATGGCCGGGAGTGTAGCCGCCGACCGGCGGCGGCGGCGGCTGGCCGTCCGCCGGTGCTTGGCGCGTCAGGTGCAGGGCCCGCCCCGCGGGCCGTCGTCCACGCCGAGGAACCGCCCATGATCCGCGCCATCGCCACCCGCTCCATCGCCACCCGCGCCATGCCGTCCCTGCCCCGCGCCGCCGCCGTCCGGGCGCTCGCCCTGGCCGTCGGCCTGGCCCTCCTCGGTGCGCCCGCGTCCGCCGCCGAGCGCGCGCCCGCCACCGCCAGCAGCGCGGCCCCCGCCGCGGCGCCCCCACCCTCGCGCCCGGCCGCGGAGTACCACCGTCCCGGTCCGGTGGCGGCGCCCTCGTCGTCGTCGTCGTCTTCGTCCTCGTCTTCGTCCTCGTCCTCGGGCATGGCCGCCGAGGCCGCCTCGCCGCCGACCTGCGGCCCGGACGAGGACTGCGACGGCTCCCGCGACGACGACGACGAGGCCGCCCGCTGCGCCGGCGCCGCCTGTGGCCCCGGCGACTGCGACGACGCCGATTCGGACGCCGACGCCCTCGCCTCGGCCTGCGCCACCGGCGAGGACTGCGACGACGACGGCCGCGACGCGGTCGCGGCGTCGTCCTCGTCCTCGTCGTCCTCGTCGTCCTCCGCCTGCGCGCGCGACGCCGCCAGCGGCCTGCCCACCGGCCGCCGCTGAGGGCCGCCGGGGTGCGCGGGGACCCTCAGTCCTCGCGCACCACGCGCAGCACTTCCTCCACCGAGGTCACGCCGGCGCACAGCTTGGTCCACGCGTCGTCGAGCAGCGAGGGCGAGCGCGTGCGGGCCTGGGCCAGCAGCGCGTGCTCGCCGGCGCCGTCGTGCACCAGCCGGCGCAGCGCCTCGTCCACCACCACCAGCTCGTACAGGCCGGTGCGCCCGCGGTAGCCGCCGTCGCGGCCGGCATCGGCGCGCGGGCGGCGGAAGCGCAGCTCCGGCGACCAGGGCCGGCCCAGCGCGGCGCATTCGGCCTCGCTCGGCGCGTAGGCCTCGGACGCCGCGGGGTCGAGCACGCGCACCAGCCGCTGGGCCAGCACGCCGCTCAGCGAGCTCGCCAGCAGGAAGGGTTCGACGCCCATGTCGCGCAGGCGGGTCATCGCGCCCACCGCGGAGTTGGTGTGCAGCGTCGAGAGCACCGCGTGGCCGGTCAGCGAGGCCTGCACGGCGATCTCGGCGGTCTCGAGGTCGCGGATCTCGCCCACCATCACCACGTCCGGGTCCTGGCGCAGGATCGCGCGCAGGCCGCGGGCGAAGCTCATGTCGACCTTCGGGTTGACCTGGGTCTGGCCGATGCCGTCGAGCGCGTACTCGATCGGGTCCTCGACGGTGAGGATGTTGCGGGTGGCGTCGTTGAGCGTCTGCAGCGCGGCGTAGAGCGTGGTGGTCTTGCCCGAACCGGTCGGGCCGGTGACCAGCAGGATGCCGTGCGGGCGGCGCACCAGCGCGTCGAGCTCGGCCAGCACGCCCGGCGGCATGCCAAGCTGGGCCAGGTCGAGGCGGCCGGCCTGCTTGTCGAGCAGGCGCATCACCACGCGCTCGCCGCCGCCCACCGGGATCGTGCTCACGCGCACGTCCACCGGCCGGCCCGCGATGCGCAGGCCGATGCGGCCGTCCTGCGGCAGGCGCTTCTCGGCGATGTCGAGCTTGGCCATGACCTTGATGCGCGAGACCACCGCCGGCGCGATCGCCTTGCGCGGCGCGAGCACCTCGCGCAGCACGCCGTCGACGCGGAAGCGCACGACGAGGCGGTTCTCGAAGGGCTCGACGTGGATGTCCGAGGCGTTCTCCTTCACCGCTTCGGTCAGCAGCGCGTTGATGAGCCGGATGATCGGCGCGTCGTCGTCGCTCTCGAGCAGGTCGGCCGGCTCGGGCAGGCCCTCGGCGAGCGCGCTGAGGTCGCCCTCGCCCATGTCCGCGGCGACGCCGCGCGCGTCCTCGCCGCCCTCGCCGTAGAGGTCGCGCAACAGGCGGTCGTAGGCGTCGGCGGCCAGCGGCTCGAGCGCGAGCGGCGCGCCGAGGTGGCGGCGGAGTTCGGCGAAGACCTCGGCCGCGACGCCGGGCCGGTGCGCGATGCGCGCGCGCGGGGCCTCGGCCTCGCCGGCCCAGCCGGCGAGGGTGGCGCCGTGGCGGCGGGCGAAGCCGTAGGCGGGCCGGGGCGCGCGCGGGGCCGGCATGCTCAGCGCGGCTCGCGCTCGCGCGCCGGCGCGGGCAGCGTCTCCGGCGGGGCGGCGGCCGGCGCAGGCTCGGGGAACAGCGCGGACGGATCGCTCGGCAGCACCGGCAGCTCGCCGCCGCGCACGCGGCCGTCGAAGCGCTCGTTGGCCTGGATCTGCTCGGCGCGCAGGTAGTTGTAGCGCTCGCCGGTGACCGCGGCCTCGCTGACCCCGTCGCGCAGGATGAAGGGCCGCAGGAAGATCATCAGGTTGCGCTTGGCGCGGGTGCTGCGCCGGCTCTTGAACAGGTTGCCCAGCAGCGGCACGCGCGAGAGCCCCGGCACGCCCTGGATGGCCTCGCCGACCTCCTCGGAGGTCAGGCCGCCGAGCACCAGGAAGCCGCCGTCGGGCACCATCACCGAGGTGCGGATCTCGCGGGTGTTGGTGATCAGGTCGACCGCGCCCTGCACCTGCGAGGGCGCCAGCGTGCTGACCTCCTGGCGGATGTCGAGGCGCACCGAATCGCCCTCGTTGACGTGCGGGGTGACGTTGAGGATCAGGCCGACGTCCTTGCGCTCGATGGTCTGGAAGGGATTGGTCGGCTGGTTGCCGTCGCCGCCGCCGGCGTTGGTGTACTGGCCGGTCAGGAAGGGGACCTCCTGGGCGACCTTGAACTCGGCCTCGTGGTGGTCGAGCGTGATCACGCTGGGCCGCGAGAGGATGTTGGCGCGGCCGTCGCCGCGCAGCGCGCGCACCAGCGCGCCGATCTGGAACACGGTGACGTTGGAGCCGTCCGGGCCGATCGGCAGGCTCACCGAGCCGCCGAGGTAGCCCAGCCGCAGGCCGTTGCCCGAGATCGCGCCGAGGGGGTTGGTGAGCCCGCCGACGATCGAGCCGCCGCCGGCGTTGTCGGTGAAGTTGGTGCCGCCGATCACGCCCGAGTCGTTCGGCCCGTCGATGTCGCTGGTCTGCCACTGCACGCCGAGCTCGTCGGCGAGGTCGTCGCTGACCTCCACGATCACCGCCTCCACCAGCACCTGGGCGCGGCGGATGTCGAGCTGGCGCACCACCGAGGCCAGCTCGCGGAACACCGCCGGCGGCGCCGCGATCACCAGCGCGTTGGTCTCGGCGTGGAAGCCGATGCTGGCGGTGCGCGCGCCCTCGGCCTCGGGGCTGGCGCCGGTCAGCGTGGCCGCGACCTCCTGCAGCACCGGCACCACGTCCTCGGCCTGGGCGTAGCGCAGGTAGATCACCTGGGTGGCGTCGCCCTCGCCCAGCGGCGTGTCGAGGTGGGCCACCAGCGTGCGCAGGCGCAGGCGCTGCGCGCGGTCGCCGGAGAGCAGCACCGAGTTGGAGCGGGTGTCGGCGACCAGGCGCGGCCCGCCCACGGCCAGCCCGCCCGGGGCCTGCGCCGCGGCGAGCTGCGGCTCGAGCTGGGCCAGCGTGCGCGCGACCTCGGCGGCGTTGGCGTGGCGCAGCGGCAGCACCTCGACCTCGCCGGCGCCGGCGGTGTCGATGCGCTCGACCAGGCGCGCCAGGCGCTCGACGTTGCCCGCGCGGTCGGTCACCACCAGCGTGCTGCCCTGCGCCGCGACCTGGGCGCCGGCCGGCACCAGCGGGCGCAGCAGCTCGGCGAGCTGGGCCGCCGGGACCTGGCGGACCTCGATCACCCGCGTCACCACGGCATCCGGGCCCCCGGCATTCGCGGCCGCGCCTTCCTGGATCGCGTCCTGCAGCGGCAGCACCTTCCACAGCCCGCCGTTGGGCACCACCGCGTAGCCGTGGGTGCGCAGCACCGCGGTGAAGGTGTCCCAGACCTGGTCGGCGTCCATCGCCTGGCTGGAGATCACGGTCACCCGGCCCTCGACCCGCGGGTCGACGATGAAGCCGCGGCCGGTGATCTCGCTGACGGTCTGGATCAGCACGCCGATGTCGGCGGCGGTGAGGTTGAGCGTGTGGCGCTGCGCCGCCGGGGTGGGCGTCGCCACGGCGACCGCGCCGTTGGCCTGCGGGAGCGGCGCGAACTGCGCCATCGCGGCGGCCGGCGCGCCGAGCGCGACGACCGCGCCGGCGGCGAGCAGGGCCAGGCCGAGGGCGCGAGGCAGGGCGGCGACGCGGGGGGTGGCGAGGGAAGCGGGCATGCGGTCGATGTCCAGGGAGCGGGGCCTACAGGCCCACGGTGAGGGTGAGGTCGAGCGCGCCGCGGCGCACCGAGAGCGAGAGCCGGCCGCCGCGCTCGAGCCGCTGCTGCAGCTCGGGCAGGCGCTCGGGGCCGTCGACCGGGATCCCGTCGACGGCGGTGATGACGTCGCCGTTCTCCAGCCCCAGCGGGGCGAGGATGGCGGGATCCCGCACGCTCAGGCGCACGCCGGTGACCCGGCCGCCTTCGAGCACGGGGAACAGCTGGGCCTCGGCGGCGAGCGCGGCGAGCAGCGGCGCGCGCTGGGCGCGGTCGGTCTCGAAGTCGGGGCTGCCGAAGGCCGGCATGCCGACCAGGAAGCCGGCGCCGGGCACCTGTTCGACCGCGCCGGGCGTGGTCGCGGCCGCGGCCGGGCTGGCGCGCGTGGCGCCGGCGAGGCCTTCGGCGCGCGCGAGCGCCAGCGACTCCTGCACGCCGTCGCGGCGCAGCAGCACGTCGCCCGGGCGCACGGCCTCGAGCACCGCCCCGCCGGGCAGCGCATCGCCGACGCGGTAGGCGCGCTCGGGCTCGCCGGGCTCGGCGATCATCGCGAGGCCCGCGGCCGGGTCCTCGGTGGCGAGGGTGCCGCGCAGCAGCAGCGGCAGCGCGGTGCCGCGCGCGACCTCGGCCGCGACCGGGCCGCTGGCCTGGCCGAACAGCCGCCAGCCGGCCACCGGCGCGGCGGCATCGGGGGCGCCCGCGGAGGCGCCGGGCGAGGCGCCCTCGGCCACCGGCAGGGTCGGGCCGGCCACCGCCAGCAGCAGCACGCGCGCGAGCAGCCACAGCGCGAGCGCGCCGGCGGCGGCGACCGCGACGCGCGCCGTGGCGGGCGCATCAAGCAGAGCTGGCAGGCGGTCGGCGAAGGCCGGACCGGCGTGGCGGGTCATGGTGCTGCCCGTGGATCCCCTGGGAGCGCGAATCTAGCAGGTCGCGCGCCGCGCCGGCCCGGCCCCGGACACGACGACGCCGCCGCGGCGGGGCCGGGGCGGCGTCGTCGGGGGCCTCCCGGAGGCGGGCGGCGCCCGCCCGGGCTCAGGCCTTGTCGCCACCCACCAGCGAGCGCAGGCCCGCGGCGATGCGGCCGAACAGGCCGGGCTTGGCGGCCGGCGCGGCCGGCGCCGTGGACGCGGGCGCGCCCTCGCGGCGCGGAGCGCGCACGCC
>JBHYGK010000040.1:0-9236 GCA_051859045.1 Lysobacteraceae bacterium
CGCCCGCGCGCGCGGCTTCCACCGCCGCGTTCAGCGCCAGGATGTTGGTCTGGAAGGCGATGCCGTCGATCACCGAGATGATGTCGGCGATGCGCTTGGAGCTGGCCTCGATCTCGCCCATGCGCAGCACCACCTGGCCCACCACCGCGCCGCCCTGGCCGGCCACCTCCGTGGCGCCGATGGCGAGCTGGTTGGCCTGGCGCGCCGAGTCGGCGTTCTGCTTCACCGTCGAGGTCAGCTCCTCCATCGAGGCGGCGGTCTCCTCGAGGTTGGCGGCCTGCTGCTCGGTGCGCGCGCTGAGGTCCGCGTTGCCCGACGCGATCTCGCCGGCCGAGGTGTTGATCGCCCCGGCCACCTGCTCGATCTGGCCCAGCACCGCGCCCAGCTGCTCGGCGGCGGCGTTGGCGTCGTCGCGCATCTGCCCGAACACGCCGCGCAGGTCGGCGCTCGAGCGCACCGTCAGGTCGCCCGCGGCCAGGGCGGAGAGCACCTGCTGCACCTCGCCCACGGCGATGCCGGTGGAGGCGAGCAGGGTGTTGAGGGACTCGGCGAGCACCTTCTGGAAGCCGGTCTTGCCCTCCAGCGACACCCGGCCGTCGAGGCGGCCCTCGGCGGCGGCGGCGACGATGCCCGCCACCTCGGCCTCGACCTCGTGCTCGAGCGTGCGGTCGGACCAGTCCACCACGGTCCCGATGCGCTCGCCGGAGGCGTCGAAGATCGGGCTGGCGGCCAGCGCGAAGTGGTGGCGGGCGATCTGGATGCGGCCGCGCCAGGTGTCGGTGAGGCGATCGAGCAGCGCGGCCTGGTGGCGTGGATCGCGGTGGAACACGTCCATCAGGCTGCCCACGACCGCATCGACGCGGAACTCCGGCAGCGCGCTGCGCAGGTCGTCCTCGGCGTTGCGCAGCACCGCCATGACCGCCTGGTTGGCGTAGACGATACGGCGGTCGCGGTCGGCGATCATCACGCCGGTGCCGGCGGAGTCGAGCGCGTTGCGGATGCGCAGGTTCTCGCGCGCGACCACGGCGTCGGCCTCGATCCGGCCGCGCAGGTTGGCGAGCATGCGCGCGAGCGCGTCGTTGAGCGTGCCGAGCTCGCCCCGGGCGGTGGTATCGGCCTGGGCGTTGAGGTCGCCGTCGGCGACCGCGCCGGCGAAGGCCACCGCGCGCGCCAGCGGCTGCGCCACCAGGCGGCGGCTGGCCACCACCAGCCAGGCGACGATCACGCCGGCCACGACCAGCGCGATCAGCACCATGCGCCAGGCCAGCGCGGAGCCGGCGGCGTGCAGCTCGGCCACCGGCTGCTGGGCGACGATGGTCCAGTTCCAGGGCTCGAAGGTGCGATCGACCGCGACGAGGTCGACGTCCTCGCCGTCGACGACGGCGGTGATGTCGTACTCGCCGTCCTCGGACGCCAGCAGCGGGGCGTACAGCGGCTCGCCGTCCGCGCCGAGCACGTCGGCCACCGGCTGGCCCTCGAGGCTGCGGTGCAGCGCGAAGGTGGGCGGGGTGGTGGCGTTGCCGCGGTCGATGATCAGCAGCTCGCCGCCGTTGCCGATGGAGAGCTCGCGCAGCTTGTCCTTCAGCGAGGTCAGGCTGGCGCCGTAGTCCAGGCCGGTGAAGAGGATGCCCACGATCTCGCCGTTGTCGTCGAACAGCGGCTCGTACTGGGTCATGTAGTCCAGGCCGAAGAGCTGGGCGCGGCCGGTGTAGGACTCGCCGGCCAGGATCGCATCGTAGGCCGGGTGGGTGCGCGCGAGCGTGGTGCCCATCGCGCGGGTGCCGTCCTCGGTGAACAGCGAGGTCGCGATGCGGATGAAGTCCTCGCCATCGCGCACGAAGATGGTGGCCACGCCGCCGGTGGCCGAGGCGAAGTCGTCGACCGCCTGCAGCTCGTTGTTGAGCACCAGCTCGCCCATCCGCAGGGTGGGCGTGTCGGCGTCGGCCACCATCACGCGCTCCTCGGGATAGACGAGGATCGAGCCGTCCTGCGGCAGCAGCGAGACGAAGGAGCCCTGCAGGCGACGCGCGGAGTCCACGAGCTGGTCGTTGAAGACCTCGAGGTTGCTGCGCAGCAGGGTGGTGTTGGAGGCCAGCTCGGCGCGGGCCTGGCTGGCCACCGCGCCGCTGGTGGCGCCGCCGACGTAGATCGACAGCAGGGCCAGCGCCACCACCACGACCGCGCCGGTGGCCAGGCTCAGGCGGGCGCCGATGGAGAGCTCGCGCAGGGAGGCGGGCGAGACCCGGGCGATGGCCCCGGGCAGCGCGCGCAGGCCGCGCCAGGCATGCCCGGCGGCGGCGGCGGCGAGCGCGCGCGCACGGACCATCGCCGGGCTTCGCCACCATCGCTGCAGCCCCGGGGGAAGGCGGAGGGCACGCAGCGTGGCCAGCAGCTCGGCGGGGGTCTTCATCGCGTCAGGGGTCCTGTGGCACCCGGCGTCGCGCCGGGCGGGGGAAGCGGGGCGCGGATCAGGCGGCGACGGCGGGCTCGACGCCCGAGACCTCGGCGCTCAGCACCAGGGACTCGATGTCGAGCAGGATCAGCATGCGGTCGTTGATCGTGCCGATGCCCGAGATGTAGCGGGTGTCGACCGCGGCGCCGAACTCCGGGGTCGGGCGGACCTGCTCGGAGGCCAGCGGGACCACGTCGGACACGCCGTCGACGACCACGCCCACCACCTTGCCGCCGAGGTTGAGCACGATCATCACGGTGAAGGCGTCGTAGCGCGCCTCGCCGAGGCGGAACTTCAGGCGCAGGTCGATCACCGGCACGATGGTGCCGCGCAGGTTGATGACGCCCTTGATGTAGTCGGGCGCGTCCGGCACCCGGGTGACGGTGTCGTAGCCGCGGATCTCCTGGACGGCCAGGATGTCGACGCCGTACTCCTCGCTGGCGAGGGTGAAGGCGAGGAACTCGCGGACCGATTCCTGCTGGGCGTGGCCGTGGGCGGGGGCATTCATGGGTGGCGGATCCTGTCTCGAACCTGCGTGGAAAGGGGGCTGCGTTTGGTTAGCGGCGGGGGGGCGGGAAACCTTAGGGCTCACCCGGCCGGGCGGAGGCGGAAGGTGGCGACGATGCCGGCCAGCTCGCCGGCCTGGTCCTCGAGCGAGCGGGCGGCGGCCGTGGCCTCCTCCACCAGCGCCGCGTTCTGCTGGGTCACGCCGTCCATCTGGGTCACCGTCAGGCTGACCTGGCCGATGCCGTTGGCCTGCTCCTCCGACGCCGCCGAGATCTCGGCCATCAGGTCGTTGACCCGGCGCACGGCCGTCACGATCTCCTCCATCGTGCTGCCGGCGTCATTCACCAGAGCTGCACCCTCGTCGATCCGCGTCACGGATTCGCCGATCAGGTCCTTGATCTCCTTCGCCGCCGACGCCGAGCGCTGGGCCAGCGCCCGCACCTCCGCCGCCACCACCGCGAAGCCGCGGCCCTGCTCGCCCGCGCGCGCGGCTTCCACCGCCGCGTTCAGCGCCAGGATGTTGGTCTGGAACGCGATCCCGTCGATCACGCCGATGATGTCCGCGATCCGCCGCGACGCCGCGGTGATCCCGTCGAACTTGCCCACCACCTGCTTCACCACGTCGCCGCCGCGCACCGCCACCTCGGCCGCGCCGCCGGCCAGCTGCCGGCCCTGCCGCGCCGAGTCCGCGTTCTGCTTCACCGTCGAGGTCAGCTCCTCCATCGAGGCCGCCGTCTCCTCGAGGTTCGCCGCCTGCTGCTCGGTGCGCACGCTGAGGTCGTTGTTGCCCGCCGCGATCTCGCCCGCGGCCGTGTTGATCTGCTCCACCGTCTCGCGGATCCGGCCCATGATGTCGGCCAGCTGCTCGGCGGTGGCGTTGGCGTCGTCGCGCATCCGCCCGAACACGCCCTGGAAGTCGCGCGTGATGCGCTGGGTCAGGTCGCCCTCCGCCAGCGCGCTCAGCACCCGCTGCACCTCCGCGATCGAGCCGGCGTTGGTGTCGAGCATCGCGTTGATGCCCCCCGCCAGGCCCAGGAAGAAGCCCGCCTTGCCCGCGGTCGGGATGCGCTGGGTGAGGTCGCCCGCGCCGGCGGCGTCGATGACCGTGGCCACCTCGCCCTCCACCGCCACTTCCTCGGTGCGGTCGCGCCACTCCATCACCGTGCCCAGCCGCTGGCCCTCGGCGTCCACCACCGGCGCCAGCGTCTGCGCGATCACCACGTCGCCCAGCGCCAGCTCCGCCTGCACCACCTCGCGGATGGTGCCAGGGTCCGGCGCGCCGGGCGGCTGCAGCCGCGCCACCGGCAGTCCGGCCAGCGCATCGAGCGGCAGCGCGCCGAGCGCGGCTGACAGCGTGGCCTCGCGCCGCGCCAGCAGCGCGCGCATCGCCGGGTTCGCGTACGCCACCACGCCGGCGGCGTCGCTGATCAGCATCGCCGTGCCCGCGTTGTCCAGCGCGATGCGCACCCGCAGGTTCTCCGCCGCGATCCGGCGCTCGCCCTCGATGCGCGCCTTGAGGTCGCGCTGCATCGTGCGCAGCGCGTTCGACACCCGGCCCACCTCGTCGTCGCCGCGCGCCGCGATCGGGTAGTCCAGGTGGCCCGCGGCCACCTCGTCCACCGCCCGCACCACGCCCTCCAGCGGCCGGCCCACCAGCCGGCGCAGGATCAGCAGCGTCGCCACCACCAGCACCAGCACGCTGAACACGCCCACCAGCATCACCCGGTTGCGCACCTCCGCCACGCCGGCCATCACGCCGTCCAGCGGCACCGACACCATCAGCACGAAGCGCTCCGGCGCCTCGCCGATGGTGAAGGGCACGAACAGCTGCAGCGCGTCGCCGGCGAAGGCGGCGTCGGTGGCCGTGGCGGTGAAGGTCGCGCCCTCGCGGGTGGAGGCGAGCACCTCGGCCAGCCGCGGATCGTCCCAAGCATTGCCGAGGCCCGCGGTCTCGGGGCCCGCCATCAGCATGCCCTGCGGCGAGAGCAGGCGCAGCACGCCGCTGCCGTAGGGCCGGATCCCGCCGAGCTGTTGCTGGATGGCGTCGAGGGTGAGGTCCGCGCCGGCCACGCCCACGTGCTGGCCGTCGCGGCGCACGGGCACCATCAGGCTGGTCATCAGCACTTCATCGCCGAAGACCTCGTAGAGATAGGGCTCGAACATCATCGGCACGCCCGCGTCGCGGGCGGCCACGTAGTAGTCCTCGCCATTGAGGTCGGTGTCGTTGTCCGGGCCCGCCGACGCCTCGAGCGCCAGCGCGCCGTCCTCGCGGACCCAGTACACCGAATAGCGGCCGCTGTCGGTCGTGCCCAGCGTGTCGTCGCCCATGCCGGTCTCGGCCACGAGCTCGGCGTCACGGCCGTCGAAGCCGCCGGGCTCGAACTCGAACCAGGCGCCCAGCACGGCGGGATCGGCCTCGGCGGCGCGGCGGATGAGCTCCACGCCGTGCGCGCGGTCGGCGCGCCCCAGCGCGATGTCGGTCTCGGCAGCCACCGCGATGCCGCGGATGATGTCGAGCGACTTCTCCAGCGTGCCCTTGACCTTGGCCGCCTCCTGGCTGGCCAGCGCGGCGAGCTCGCGGTTGGCCGTGGCGCGCTGCTCCTGCGCGGCCTTGGCCTGGATCAGCCAGGCGGCCACCCCGAAGCACAGCACCGCGATCATCGCGAGGGCCAGGGCGGTTTTCGCGGAGATCGATCGCAGGTGCATCGGAGGGCGTCCTCAGGCGGCGCGGGAGATGGCGGTGCGGTCGCGGGCCAGCCCGGCGACATCGACGATCAGGGCCACCCGGCCATCGCCGAGGATGGTCGCGCCGGAGATGCCCGGGATGCGGCGGTAGTTGGCCTCGAGGCTCTTCACGACCACCTGCTGCTGGCCGACGAGCTCCTCGATCTCGAGCGCGAGCTTCTGGCCCTCGCCCTCCACCACCACCACCAGCGGCGGCTTCTCCTCGCCGCCGAGCTTGAAGTGGCGGCCGAGGTGGACCATCGGCAGGTACTCGCCGCGGACCTTCAGCACGCGCCCCTCGCCGTTGATCGAGCGCACGTCCTCGGCGGCGGGCTGCATGGCCTCGATGACGTAGCTCAGCGGCAGCACGAAGATCTCCTCGCCCACCCGCACGGTCATGCCGTC
Organism: Lysobacteraceae bacterium; assembly: GCA_051859045.1. Lineage (GTDB taxonomy): Bacteria > Pseudomonadota > Gammaproteobacteria > Xanthomonadales > Xanthomonadaceae > JBHYGK01. Next base: position 6,089 of record JBHYGK010000040.1, read on the forward strand.
GAGGATGGCCAGGGTCAGCGGCAGGCGGATCGAGACCTTGGTGCCGCGGCCCTTGGCCGAGTCGATGGCGACTTCGCCGCCCAGCGACTGGATGTTGCGGCGGACCACGTCCATGCCGACGCCGCGGCCGGAGAGATCGGTGACCTGGTCGGCGGTGGAGAAGCCCGGCGCGAACACCAGGTCCCAGACCTGGGCGTCGGTGGGCTCGGACGGCAGCGGGATGCCCTTCTCCTGCGCCTTGCGCAGGATGCGCTCGCGGTCGAGGCCCTTGCCGTCGTCGGCGACCTCGATGAGGATGTGGCCGCCCTGGTGGGACGCGGCGAGCGTGATCGTGCCGACCGCGTCCTTGCCGGCCGCGGCGCGGTCGGCGGTGGTCTCGAGGCCGTGGTCGATCGCGTTGCGCACCAGGTGCACCAGCGGGTCGGTGATCTTCTCGACCAGGCCCTTGTCGAGCTCGGTGGCCTCGCCGGAGGTCTTGAGCTTGACCTGCTTGCCGAGGCGGGAGGAGAGGTCGCGCACCAGGCGCGGGAAGCGCCGGAACACCGAGTCCACCGGCAGCATGCGCACGCTGATCACGGCTTCCTGCAGGTCGCGGGTGTTGCGCTCCAGCGTCTCGAGGCCGTGGGTGAGGCGCTCGAGCACCGCGCCCTCGACCGAGGCGCCGAGCTGCTTGAGCATGGCCTGGGTGATGACGAGCTCGCCGACGAGGTTGATCAGCGCGTCGACCTTGCTGGCCTGCACGCGGATCGAGGCGTCGGCGGGATCGGCGGCGGCGGACGGCGCGGGGCCGTCGCCGGCGGCGGCCATGGCGATGGTGGCCGGGGCGGCCGGCTCGGGCGCGGCGGCCGCGACCGGGGCCGCGGCGGGCGCCGGGGCCGCGGCGGCCGGGGCGTCGGCGACCGGGGGATAGGGGGTGATGGCGAGGTCGCACTCGTCCTCGACCCAGGCGAAGGCCTCGCCGATCTGCGCCACCGGGACGCTGCCCGGCAGGCTGAGGTTCCAGGCGAGGTAGGCGCTGAGCGGGTCGAGCCCGGCGAAGGCCGGCAGCGTCGAGAGGTCGCAGGTGACGGTGAGCGGGCCGAGGTCGGCGAGCTCGCGGACGATGCGCAGCGGGTCGTTGCCGCTCATGAACAGCGATTCGCGCGGGGCGAAGCGGATGTCGTGGCGCTCGGGCTCGGCGGGCTTGGCCGGGGCGGCCTTGGCGGCCGGGGCCGCGGCGGCCGCGCCGCCGCCGTGCTGGGCGATCACGGTCTTGCCGGTGAGCACCGCCTCGAGGCGGGCGATGACGGCGCTGGCGAAGCCCGGCGCCGGCGCCTTGCCGCCCTCGTAGGCCTGCAGCAGCGCGCGCAGGACGTCCAGCGAGCCGAGCATCGCGTCGACCGCGTCGGTGGTGAGCGGGCGCTTCTCGGCGCGCAGCTCGTCGAGCAGGGTCTCGAGCACGTGGGTGAGCTCGGCGACGGCGGTGAAGCCGAAGGTGGCCGAGCCGCCCTTGATCGAGTGGGCGGCGCGGAAGACGGTGTGGATGGTGTCCACCCCGCCGCGGCCCGCCTCGAGGTCGAGGAGGCCGGATTCCATGGCATCGAGGTTCTCGCGGCTTTCCTCGAAGAAGGTCGCGTGGAAGCGCTGCAGGTCGGTGCTCATGGAGGGGGCCCTCAGCCCAGGACTTTCTTGACGGTGGCGAGCAGCTGGTCGGGGTTGAAGGGCTTCACCAGCCAGCCGGTGGCGCCGGCGGCCTTGCCTTCGGCCTTCTTGTCGGTGCCCGACTCGGTGGTCAGCATCAGCATCGGCACGAAGCGGTAGTCGGCCAGCTGGCGGAGGTGGCGGATCAGGGTGATGCCGTCCATGTTCGGCATGTTCACGTCGGTGACCACGCAGGCGAACTTGTCGCCCTTGGCCTTGTCGAGCGCGACCTGGCCGTCTTCGGCCTCGGTCACGTCGAAGCCGCCGCTGGTCAGCGCGAAGGCGACCATTTGACGCATGGAAGCCGAGTCATCCACGACCAGGATGCGCGCGCTCATCAGGAACTCCTTGGATCGAACAGGGAAACGGGAAGGGAGGGGACCGCGCGGGACATCAGGCGAGCCCCAGCTCGGCGCTGAGACCGAGCCTTCCGGCGGCGTCCTTCAGCGAGTCTGCACACGGCTCGAGGCGGGTCGCGAGGCCAGCCTGGCGGCGGTCGCGGATGAAAGCGCACAGCACCTGCAGGCCGGCGGTGTGGACCTTGCCCACCGGGTCTGCGGCGATGACCACCGGCTCGGGCTGGGCCAGCAGCGGCGCCAGCAGGTCCTTGAGCTCGGGGGCGTATTCGATCCCGAGGTCGGGACCCAGTTGGACGGACGACATGGCGGCTCCTGCGTGGCTTGCCTCGGTGGATAACGGCCCCGGGGGCCGGACCTTTAGCCCGATTTCGCGATCCGTCCCGCGCCCCCTCCCGGCGCGGCCCCGCCCCCGGGCGGGGCCGGCTCAGCCGAGCAGCTTCGAGGCGTTCATCAGGATCACCGGCTGGCCGGCGATCCGGGTGATGCCGCGGACCGTGCCCGGCTCGCCGCCGGCCAGGGTGTGCTCCGGGGGCTCGATGGTGGCCTCGGCCACGGTGTGGACGTCGAGCACCGAGGTGACCCGCACCGCGACCGCGTCGCCGCCCTCCTCCAGCACCACCAGGCGCATCTCGGGGGTCTCCTCGATGGCGTCGGTGCCCAGCCACAGGCCCAGGTCGACCACCGGCACCACGATGCCGCGCAGGTTCATCGCGCCCAGCACCGAGGGCGGGGCGCCGCGGACGGCCAGCACCGGCGGCGGCAGCAGGACCTCCTGCACCTTCAGCAGCTCCACGGCGTAGTCCTGGGCGTGCACGCGCAGGCGCAGCCAGCGCGCGGTGCGGCCGGTGGCGCGGCGGTCGTGGCCGAGCCAGTAGTCGCGCTCCGGGGCCTCGGCGCGGCGGCCGGCCGGGCGGTCGTCGTCGTGGTCGTCGTCCGCGCGACGCGCCCGCGGGACCGGGGCGACGAAGGGCGGCGGCGCCGGCGCGTGCTGCACCGGGGCCGGCGGAGGCGGCGGCGGAGGCGGCGCGGGCGGCGGGGGCGGCGGCGGGCCGCTGCCGGGGGCCGCGCCGCCGTGCAGCTGGTCGAGCAGCGCGTCGAACTCGTCCTCG
>JBHYGK010000040.1:9336-13363 GCA_051859045.1 Lysobacteraceae bacterium
TGATGTCGCCGGGCTTGGGCACGTAGTCGCCGCCCGGCATCCCGGGCCTGGCCGCCGCGGGCGGGGCGGGCGGCGGCGGCGGCGGCGCGGGCACGGGCGCGGGCTCCGCAGCGGGCGGAGGCGCAGGCGGCGCGGGCGGCGGCGCGGCCGCGGCCGGCGGCGGAGCGCCGCCGAGCAGGTCGTCGAGGTAGTCGTCGACGGCGACGCCGGTCTTGCCGGCGCCGGGGGTGGCGTTCATGCGGCGTCCTCCAGGGCGGCGTCCTCGCGCAGCAGCCACTCCAGCGCGCGGGCATAGGCCTCCAGGCCGCGGCCGGCGGCCAGGTCGGCCGGCAGCTCGGGCTTGCACAGGGCGTCGGCCTCGCGCAGCCGGGTGTCCAGCGGGACCGCCTGGACCCAGGTCTGGGCCGGATGGGCCTCGCGGATCGCGTCGAGGGTGCTGGTGCCGGCGCGGGTGCGGCGGTCGAACAGGGTCGGCAGCACGCTGGCCGGCAGCGCGCGGCGGCGCGAGCGCTCGATCATCTGGCCGGTGCGCAGCATGCCCTCCATGCCGTGCACGGCCAGCGGCTCGGTCTGGGTGGGCACCACCAGGCGGTCGGCGGCGGCGAGCGCGTTGACCATCAGCAGGCCCAGGGTCGGGGCGCAGTCGAGCAGCACGTAGTCGTAGTGCGGGGCGGCGCGCTCCAGCGCCTGCGCCAGCGCCATGCCGAGGCCGGGCTGGGTGGCGCTGCGGCGCTCGAGGGTGGCCATGGCCGGCTGCGCGGCCAGCAGCGACAGGCCGGGGATGCCGGTGTCGCGGGCCAGCGCGTGGGCGTCGCCCGGGCTGGCCTCGAACAGCTCGAGGGTGCCGGTGGGCGCGGGCTCGAGCGGGACGCCGAAGGCCCGGGTGAGGGAGGCGTGGGGGTCGAGGTCGGCGAGCAGCACGCGCTGGCCGCGCTGGGCCAGCAGCCGGCCCAGCGCGAGCGTGGTGGTGGTCTTGCCGACGCCCCCCTTCTGGTTGGCGATCGCCCAGGTGCGCATCTCACTCGTCTCCTTCAGTGGTGGCCGCCGGACCGTCGTCCGGCAGCACGCTCAGCACGCGCACCGACGACGGCGCGTCCGCGGCCGGCGCCGGCGCGGCCGCGGCCTCGGCCTCGTCGCCCGCGCTGGGCACGGTGGCGGGGGTGACCGCGGGCGCGCCGGTGGCGGGATCGGCCAGGATGATCAGCACGACGCGACGGTTGGCGTTGCGGCCCTCGGGCGCGGCGTTGTCGGCGCGCGGGCGGTGCTCGCCGTAGCCGACCACCGCGAGCCGGGAGGGCGCGACGCCCTGCTGCTCGAACAGCTCCAGCACGCTCGCCGAGCGCGCCGCCGAGAGCTGCCAGTTGCTGGGGAAGCGCAGCGTGTTGATCGGCACGTTGTCGGTATAGCCCTCGACGCGAACGCCGTTGGGCACGCCGCTGAGCACCTGCGCGAGCTCGATGATGGTGTCGCGGGCGGCCGGGCCGAGGTCGGCGGAGCCGGACGCGAACAGCAGGTCGGACTGGATCTCGACCTCCAGCCACAGGCTCTCGCGGCGCACCGTGACCAGCTCGCGGGCCACCAGCGGCGCGAGCGCGGATTCGAGCTGCTGGGCGATGCCCTCGAGCTGGCGGGTGGCCTCGCGCACGGTGAGGTCCTCGGTGCTGCCCTCGGTCTCGATGGCGCGCAGCTGCTCGGAGATCGGGCGGAACGGGTTGACCTGCTGGATCACGCTGGCGGTGATCGGGCCGCTGTCGGACGCGGCCTGCAGCAGCGAGGGCGTGTCGTACTGCCCGCCGGTCATCTGGTTGCGGCCGACCTCGATCGGATTCATCGTCCGCGGCACGCCGCTGAAGGCGGTGTTGAGCGCGTCGGAGACCACCCGGTACTTGCCCTCGTTGACCGAGGAGATGGCGTACATCACCACGAAGAAGGCGAGCAGCAGGGTGACGAGGTCGCCGTAGGGGATCGCCCATGCCTCGTGGTTGACGTGGTCTTCGTGGTGGTGCTTCCCGCGGGCCATGGCGGCGGGCTCAGTGCAGGAACCCGCCGAGGCGGGTCTCGATGTTGCGCGGGTTCTCGCCCTGCGCGATCGCCACGAAGCCCTCGAGCAGCAGCGCGCGGTCCTCCGCGCGGTGGTGGATCAGGCCCTTGAGCTTGTTGCCCATCGGCAGGAAGAACAGGTTGGCCGAGGCGATGCCGTAGATGGTGGCGGTGAACGCGGCGGCGATGCCGACGCCGAGGCGGCTGGGGTCGGCCAGGTTCTGCATCACCGACATCAGGCCCAGCACGGCGCCGACGATGCCCAGCGTGGGCGCGTAGATGCCCATCGCCTCGAACACCTTGGCGGCCTGGGTGTCGACGTGGCGCTGGCCGTCGATGTCGAGCTCGAGCATGTGCCGGATCGACTCGGGCTCGACGCCGTCCACCAGCATCTGCAGGCCCTTCTGCACGAAGCCGTCCTCCTGCATCGCCACCTGCGGCTCCAGGCCCAGCAGGCCCTGCTTGCGGGCGATCGAGCTCCACTCCACGACCTGCTGGATCATGCGCGCGCGGTCGCTCGACGGCGGCTTGACGATCCACGCCGCGATCGCCATGGCGCGCTTGAAGGTCGGCATGCCGAACTGGATGAACACCGACGCCAGCGTGCCGACGATGACGATGACGAACGCGGCCGGCGACCACAGCGCCGCGAGGCCCGCGCCCTTGAGGACGCTGCCGCCGAGGACGGCGACCAGTGCGAGCACGAGGCCGATGAGGCTCAGGATATCCATGCCACGACTATCGGCCGCGAGGCGCCGTGCTTGAGCTTCCGACGCTGCGGTAGAGGCCGTCCACATCGAGGATCAGGGCCAGCGAACCATCGCCGATCAGCGTGGCGCCGGCGTATCCGGCGAGCCCGCGCAGGCGCTTGGGCATGGCCTTGATGACCACTTCCTCGCGGCCGCGGACCTGGTCGACGACGAGGCCGTAGCGGAAGTCGCCGGCGTGCAGCACCACCACCACCTCGGGTCCGTGCGGCAGGTGCGGCAGGCCGAGCCAGCCGCGCAGCCACACCAGCGGCAGGGTGGACTCGCGCAGGTCGAGCACCGGCTGGGAGTCGACGTAGTCCGGCGTGCCCTCGGGCATCGCCAGCACCTCGACCACGCGCGAGAGCGGCAGCGCGTAGGGCGTCTCGCCGACCTTCACCAGCAGGGTGGGCAGGATCGCCAGCGTCAGCGGCACCTGGATCGTGAAGCGGCTGCCGTGGCCGAGCTCGGACTGGATCTGGATGGTGCCGCTGAGCTCGCGGATGCGGCTCTGCACGACGTCCATGCCCACGCCGCGGCCGGAGATGTCGGTGACCTCGGCCTTGGTGCTGAAGCCGGGCAGGAACACCACCTGCATGCATTCCTCGGCGCTCATGCGCGCGGCGGCCTCGGGGCTCATCAGGCCCTTCTCGACGGCCTTGCCGCGCAGCTTCTCCGGGTCCATGCCGGCGCCGTCGTCGCGGATCTCGATGGTGACGTGGTCGCCTTCCTGGCGCGCCGACAGGCGCACCGCGCCCTGCGGCGGCTTGCCGATGGCCTGGCGCTGGGCGGGCATCTCGATGCCGTGGTCGATCGCGTTGCGCACCAGGTGCACCAGCGGGTCGGCCAGGGCCTCGACGAGGTTGCGGTCGAGCTCGGTCTCGGCGCCTTCCAGCACCAGCTCGACCTCCTTCTTGAGGTTGCGCGCGACGTCGCGGGCGAGCTTGGGGAAGCGCGCGAAGACGCGGTTGACCGGCTGCATGCGGGTCTTCATGACCGAGCTCTGCAGGCGCGAGGTGGCGTGGTCGAGCGCGGAGATGGCGCGGTCGAGCGGCTCGTCGTGGAAGCGCTCGCGCAGGGTCTTGAGGCGGTTGCGGGCGAGCACGAGTTCGCCGACCAGGTTGACGATGGCGTCGAGGCGCTTGGTGTCCACGCGCACGGTGGGCTCGGCGGCCTCCGGCGGCTTGGCCGGCGCGGCGGGCGCGGCCGGGGCCGCGCGCGGGGCCGCGGCCGGGGCGGCC
>JBHYGK010000041.1:0-12999 GCA_051859045.1 Lysobacteraceae bacterium
CGGCCCCTGCCGCCCCCGCACGCCCCGCCGCCCCGGCGCGCCCGCCGGCGCCGGCCGCGCGCCCCGCCCCGGTCGCGAAGGCCGCGCCCAAGCCCGCCCCGCGACCCGCCGCCAAGCCTCCCCGTGACGCCGGCGCCGCCGACCAGGAGTGGGCCGAGTTCTGACCCCACCGACGCCCCCGCGGGGGCGTCGTCCGTCCACCGCCCCACGCACCGAGCCCCCCATGACCGAGTCCGTCCACATCCAGCGTCCCGGCGCGCGCGAGTTCGAGTTCACCGACCGCGACTTCAAGCGCGTCTGCGAGCTGATCCGGGCGCGGGTGGGCATCTCGCTGGCCGATGGCAAGCGCGACATGGTCTACAGCCGGCTCTCGCGCCGCCTGCGCGCCCTGGGCATGCAGGCCTTCGGCGACTACCTCGCCTACCTCGAGTCCAGCGACGGCGAGGAGTGGCAGCAGTTCACCAACGCGCTGACCACCAACCTCACCAGCTTCTTCCGCGAGCCGCACCACTTCGAGGTGCTGGCCGAGCAGCTGGGCAAGCTCAAGGGCCAAGGCCACGTCGACATCTGGTGCTGCGCCGCCTCCACCGGCGAGGAGCCGTACTCGATCCTGATCACCGCCTGCGAGGTCTTCAACACGATGACCCCGCCGGTAAAGCTGTGGGCCACCGACGTCGACACCCAGGTGCTGGAGACCGCCTCGCGCGGCGTGTATCCGCTGGAGCGCATCGCGGGCCTGTCCGAGGCCCGGCGCAAGCGCTTCTTCCAGCGCGGCACCGGCGCCAACGAGGGCCTGTGCCGGGTCCAGCCCGCGCTGCGCAAGCTGGTGGAGTTCCAGCAGCTCAACCTGCTCGATCCGCGCTTCCCGTCGTCCCCGCAGTTCCAGGCGGTGTTCTGCCGCAACGTGATGATCTACTTCGAGAAGCCGGTGCAGCGCGACATCCTCTCGCGCATCGTGCCCAAGCTGGCCCCCGACGGCCTGCTCTACACCGGCCACTCCGAGAACTACCTCCACGCCGCCGACATCATCCAGCCCTGCGGGCGCACCCTGTATCGGCGGGCGCGCGGTGCAGGGGGTGGTCCATGACGGCGGCGGCACAACTCTTCGATTCACCGCTGTTCTACCGCGACGCGCGCTTCGACATCCCCGCGGCCAAGCTGCTGCCGACCCAGTTCCACGTGGTCGACACCGACATGGCGCTGGTGACGGTGCTGGGCTCATGCATCGCGGCGTGCATCCGCGACCCGGTGCTGCGCATCGGCGGCATGAACCACTTCATGCTCCCCGACGGCAACGTCGGCGACGGCGCGCCCGCGCGCTACGGCAGCTACGCCATGGAGATGCTGCTCAACGCGCTGCTCAAGCGCGGCGCGCGGCGCGACCGGCTCGAGGCGAAGGTCTTCGGGGGCGCCAACGTCCTGAAGGGTTTCACCTCGAACCCGGTCGGCACCCGCAACTCGGAGTTCGTGCGCGCCTACCTGCGCGCCGAGCACATCCCGATCGCGGCCGAGGACCTGATGGGCATCCACCCGCGCAAGGTCTGGTACTTCCCGCACACCGGCAAGGTCATCGTGCAGCGCCTGCCGCACGCGCACGACGCCGAAGTCCTGGCCGCCGAGCGCGCGATCGCCCAGAAGCTGGCCGTCGCGCCGGTCGCCGGCGACATCGAGCTGTTCGGCTGAGCCGCCGCGCCACCCACGCCTCCGTTTCCCTCCCTCCACGCACCCCAACGTTCCCAGGACAGCCAGCCATGAACGCCAGCCAGCGCGCCAAGGTCCTGATCATCGACGACTCCGCCCTCGTGCGGCAGCTGCTCACCGACATCCTCTCGGCCGATCCCGGCCTCGAGGTCGTGGGCACCGCCTCCGATCCGCTGATCGCGCGCGAGAAGATCAAGCTCCTCAAGCCCGACGTGCTCACCCTCGACGTCGAGATGCCGCGCATGGACGGCCTGCAGTTCCTGGCCAACCTGATGCGCCTGCACCCGCTGCCGGTGGTCATGGTGTCGAGCCTCACCGAAGCCGGCGCCGAGGTCACGCTGAAGGCGCTCGAGCTCGGCGCGATCGACTTCGTCACCAAGCCCAAGCTCGACATCGCCCGCGGCCTGACCGAGTACGGCTCGGTGCTGTGCGAGAAGGTGCGCGACGCCGCGAAGGCCAAGGTCATCGCGCTGCCCTCGCGCCCGGTGCAGAAGGAGGCCGCGCGCCCGGTGTCGGCGTCCGCGATCGCGTTCCGCACCACCGACCGCCTGATCGCGATCGGCGCGTCCGCCGGCGGCACCGAGGCGCTGCGCGTGGTGCTCGAGCAGATGCCCGCCGACGCGCCCGCGATCGTGATCACCCAGCACATCCCCGCCGAGTTCAGCCGGCCCTTCGCCGAGCGCCTCAACAAGCATTCGGCGATGGTGGTGATGGAGGCCAAGGACGGCGACCCGATCCTCGCCGGCCACGCCTACGTCGCGCCCGGCGGCCGCCACCTCGAGGTGGTGCGCGACGGCGCGCGCTGGCGCTGCCGGATCACCGACGACCCGCCGGTCAACCGGCACCGCCCCAGCGTCGACGTGATGTTCCATTCGGTCATCAAGGCGGTGGGCAAGAACTGCGTCGCCGCGATCCTCACCGGCATGGGCGACGACGGCGCGCGCGGGCTGCTCGCGCTGCGCGAGCTCGGCGTGCACACGATCGCGCAGGACGAGGCCACCAGCGTGGTCTGGGGCATGCCGGGCACCGCGGTGCGGATGGGCGCGGCGATCGACGTGCTGCCGCTCGACCAGGTGGCCGCGCGCCTGCTCGCGCTGGCGCGGCAGGCCTGAGGGCGCGGGCCTCGCGCACGTCGGACGACGCGCGCGGAAGGCCTCAAGGGCCTCGATGCACGGCCGATACATTGGGCGAAGCATCCAAGGACCCCCCCCAATGAATCCGCGCAATCTGATCCATCTCGCCGCTCCGGCGATCCTGACGCTGATGGTCCCGGTGGCGAAGCTCGCCGGTTGGCCCGACGCCGTGCAGTGGGCCCTCATCGCCACCATGCTGCTGGCCTGGGGCTGGGCGAGCTGGTGGCTCGCGCGGGGCGGCTCGGGTGGTCCCGAGCGCGCCCGCATGGTGCGCGAGGAGCGCGCCCTGCTCGGCGAGCTCCGCAGCTTCGTCAACAACGAGATCGAAGGCTCGCGCGGCGAGATCCAGCGCACCCGCGAGCTGATCCGCGAGGCGGTGGCCAAGCTCGGCGGCAGCTTCGACTCGATGAGCCGGCGCTCGCGCGAACAGGCCGGCACGGTCTCGCGCATCGTCGACCGCTCCGACGGCGGCATGGACGTGCAGCGCTTCGCCATCCACGCCAGCCACCAGATGGAGCAGCTGGTGGAGGCGCTGGAGCAGGTCGCCGGGCAGAGCACCACCACGGTGCACCACATCGACCAGATGGCCACGCACCTCGACGGCATCTTCGCGCTGCTCGAGGACGTCAAGTCGATCGCCGACCAGACCAACCTGCTCGCGCTCAACGCCGCCATCGAGGCCGCCCGCGCCGGCGAGGCGGGCCGCGGCTTCGCGGTGGTGGCCGACGAGGTGCGCAACCTCTCCGAGCGCAGCACCGCCTTCAACGAGCAGATCCGCAAGCTGGCCTACAACTCCAAGGAGTCGGTGGCCAAGGTGCGCGACACCGTCACCTCGATGGCCTCGCGCGACATGGACCGCAGCCGCGGCGCCCGCGAGGAGGCCGCGCTGATGCTGCGCCAGGTCGAGCAGATCCAGAGCTCGCTGGGCGACGGCATGCGCACCATCCAGCAGGCCGGCGCGGCGCTCGACCAGTCGGTGGCCGAGGCGGTGCGCTCCCTGCAGTTCGAGGACATCGCCACCCAGGCCCTGGGCTCGGCCGTGACCCACCTCGACCGCCTCAACGCGATCAACCGCGAGGCCATGGGCCTGCAGGACCTGCTCAACAAGGCCGGCGACGGCGGCGGCGACGCCGAGCTGATGCAGGCCCTGCGCGGCCTCAGCAGCCGCCTGCGCGAGCTCAAGAGCGACTGGAAGCGGCCGCCGCACAAGCCGGTGTCGCAGGACTCGATGGACGAGGGCTCGGTCGAGCTGTTCTGAGGCCTTCACCTTCCTGACGCTGGCGCCACACCCGCGCGCGGGGCCTCCGGCCCCGCGCGTGTCCGTTCCGGGCCCGGCCTTGCGTGGGTTGCCAACCCCGTCGCCGCTGAACACACTGCCCCGGGGGACGCGCATCCCCGGGGGATGTCCATGCAAGACCCACAGACGGGCCGTACACCGCGCCTCGCCGGCCTGCCGGTGCTGGGCCTGCGGCGCTGGATCGCGTCGGCCGCCGGCCTCTACGCCGTGGTCGGCCTGGCCTGGATCCACGGCTCCGACGCCGTGCTGCACCTGCTCGTGTCCGACCCGCCGCTGCTGCGGGTGATCGGCAGCACCAAGGGCTCGGTGTTCGTCCTCGCCACCGCGGGGCTGCTCTACGTGGCCCTGCTGCGCCTGGCCCGCCGGGTCGAGCGGGGCGAGCTCGACCTGCGCCGCTCCGAGGCCAACTACCGGGCGCTGTTCGACGACAGCCCCGCGCCGATGTGGGTGCAGTCGCGCGACGGCCGCAGCATCCAGCGCGCCAACCATGCCCTCGAACAGCTCTACGGCCAGCCGCCGGGCGGGCTGGTGGGGATGCCGCTGGACGCGCTGTGCGTGCAGGGCGAGCCCGGCCAGGCCCGGCAGCGGCACCGGCGCGCCGACGGCGGGGTGCTCGAGGTGGCGCTGGAGGAGGCCGACCTGGAGCTCGGCGGCGCCCCGGTGCGCGTGGTGCTGGTGCGCGACGTCAGCGAGATCGAGGCCGGCCGCCGCGCGCTGCAGGAGGCGGTGGCCAAGCTCGAGGACACCCAGGCCATCGCCGGCCTCGGGCGCTGGGAGCTCGACCTCGAGACCCGCCTGCTGCACTGCCCCCCGGCCACGCTGCGCATGCTCGGCGAGGACCCGGACGAGCCCGGCGGCGCGATCGGCTGGGACTACTTCCTCGAGCTCATCGCCGAGGACGACAAGGAGCGGGTGCGCCAGCTCATCCAGCAGGTGCGCCAGGGCGCCACGCGGGTGGACGTGCACTACCGCCTGCGCCTGCGCGGTGGCGAGCTGCGCTGGTTCCACTCCCGCGGCGGCGTGGTCCGCGGCGAGGGCGCGCTGCGCCTGCGCGGCACGCTGCAGGACATCACCGAGCGCGAGGAGGCCCAGGAGCGCATCCGCCGCCAGGAGGAGCAGTTCCGCGGCCTGCTGGGCCTGCTGCCGGACGGCGTGATGATCCTGCGCGGCCGCGTGATCGGCTACGCCAACCGCGCCTGCGCCGAGCTGCTCGGCGCCGGCGACGAGCGCGACCTGCTGGGCCGCGACACCGACGCGCTGTTCGACGTCGACGCCATCCAGCTCGCCGACCGCTTCTTCGCGCGCATGCGCCGGCGCCAGCAGGCGGTGTCGCGCAGCGAGATCTTCCCGATGAAGCGCCTCGGCGGCGAACCGGTGCGGGTGATGCTGGCCGCGCGCCAGGTGTTCTTCGAGGGCGCCAACGCCGTGCTGGTGGTGCTGCGCGACCTCAGCGAGGCCGAGCAGATGCGCGACCAGCTCGCCGAGCTAAACGGCGAGCTCGAGGCGGTGGCCAAGCGCCTGATCTCGGTGCAGGAGGACGAGCGCGCCACGCTGTCGCGCGAGCTGCACGACGACGTCGGCCAGTCGATCACCGCGCTCAAGCTCGGCGTGCAGGCGCTGGCCCCGGCGCTGCCCGACCCGCTCGACCAGCAGCTGGTGGCCGAGCTGCTGCAGGGCGCCGACGAGACCATCCACAAGATCCGCAACATCTCGATGCTGCTGCGCCCGCCGCAGCTCGACGCGCTGGGCCTGGAGGCCGCGCTGCGCTGGCAGGTGGGCCTGCTGTTCAAGGACCGGCGCGGGATCGCGGTGGAGCTGCACCTCGCGCCGCTGGCGCAGCGCCCCTCGGGCGAGGTCGAGCTGGCGGTGTTCCGCATCGTCCAGGAGAGCCTCACCAACATCCTGCGCCACGCCCGCGCCTCGCGGGTCGAGGTCAGCCTGGCCAGCGGCATCGCCGGCGTGGTGCTGGACGTGCGCGACGACGGCGCGGGCTTCGACCCCGAGGCCGGCGGCAACCTCGGCCTGGTGACGATGCGCGAGCGCGCCCGCCTGGCCGGCGGCTTCCTGCGCATGGACACGGCGCCGGGCGCCGGCTGCCGGATCCACGCCGAGCTGCCGTGGCGCCCGGAGGGCGGCGCCGCCGACGCCCGCTGAGGGCGTCGCTCAGCGGCCGCCGCGGAAGCGGCCCACGGCCTCGGCCAGCGCGCCGGCCTGGTCGTCGAGGTGGCGGGCGGAGGCCGAGGCCTCCTCCACCAGCGCGGCGTTGCGCTGGGTCACCTCGTCCATCTGGGCGATGGTCTGGCCGACCTGCACGATGCCCGCGCTCTGCTCGGCCGAGGCCGCGCTGATCTCGGCCATCAGGTCGCTCAGGCGGCGCACCGCGGACACGGTCTCCTCGATCGTGCCGCCGGCGCGGTGCACCAGGGCCGAGCCCTCGGCCACCTTGCCGTTGGAGGCGTGGATGAGCTGGGCGATCTCCTTCGCCGCGCCGGCGGAGCGCTGCGCCAGGGTGCGCACCTCGCTCGCCACCACCGCGAAGCCGCGGCCCTGCTCGCCGGCGCGGGCGGCCTCCACCGCCGCGTTCAGCGCCAGGATGTTGGTCTGGAAGGCGATGCCGTCGATGACCGAGATGATGTCGGCCATCCGGCGCGCGCTGGCCTCGATCTCGCCCATCCGCTCGACCACCTCGCGCACCACCGCGCCGCCGCTGCCGGCGATCTCGGCCGCGCCCACCGCGAGCTGGTTGGCCTGGCGGGCCGACTCGGCGTTGTGCTTGACCGTGGCGGTGAGCTCCTCCATCGACGAGGCCGCCTCCTCGAGCGCGGCGGCCTGCTGCTCGGTGCGGCGCGAGAGGTCCTCGTTGCCCGCGGCGATCTCGCCCGCGGAGGTGCGGACCTCGCCGGCGGCGTCGCGGACCTGGCCCAGGACCCCGCCGAGCTGGGCCACGCTGCCGTCGAGCGCGTCGCGCATGCGCGCGAACTCGCCCTGGTAGCGGCCCTGCATGCGCGCGTCGAGGTCGCCGTCGGCGAGCCGCTCCAGCGCCTGGCAGGCGTCGCCGACCACGCCGGCGAGCTCCTCGATCAGGCCGTTGAGGCCCTCGTAGAGCTCGCGCTGGTAGCCCTCGAACTGCTCCACGCCGTGCAGCTTGTGGAACTGGCCGCGGCGCACCGCGCCCACCAGCTCGCCCTGGGTGCGGGTGAGGTTGGCGAGGAAGTCCGACATGCCGTTGACGCTGTGCTCGATGTCGGCGAACGCGCCCTCGGCGCCCACCTCCATGTGGGTCAGCGCGCGGCCGGCGCTGAGCGTCGCCAGCGTCGTCGCCGCGCCGCCGATCACGGCGTCCAGGCGGTCGCAGGAGGCGTTGATCGACTCCGCCAGCGCCAGCAGCGAGCCGCCGGCACCGGCGGTGGGCACGCGCCGCGCCAGCTGGCCGCGGGCGAGGCCCGCGGTGACGTCGTTGATCGCGCCGAGCTGGGTGGCGAGGGTGGCGCGCATGCTCGCCAGCGAGTGCGCGGCGCTGCCGGGGGCCGCGCCGGCCAGGCTGCCGTCGTCGGCGAAGTCGCCCGCGCCCACGCGCGCCGCCACGGCCGCCATGGTCCGCGGGTCGATGCCGATGGCGCGGGCGTCGGCCTGCAGGCGCAGGCTCATCACCACCAGCACGACCGCCTCGACCACCACGAACAGCGCGTGCAGCAGCACCAGCGGGAGGCCCCCCGCCTCGGGGAACACGTACAGCGGGTAGCCCGCGGCCTGCAGCTGCTGCACGCCGAGGTGGTGCACGGCGATCACGCCGGCCGCGAGCACGATCACGCGCCAGTCGCGGTAGGGCAGCAGCAGCGCCAGCAGCACGAAGATCGCGAAGTGGATCTCGATCATCCCGTGCGCCTGGTGGATCAGCACGCCCGACATCACCATGAAGGCCGCGCCGAAGAACAGCCGGGTGGCCAGCGCGCCGGCGTGGCGCAGCACCAGCCACGCGCCCAGCGCCGCGGTGGGCAGCGAGAACAGCGCGAAGGGCATCCAGTCGCCGGAGGTCGCCGAGAACCCGGCGGACGCGAGCACCAGGGCGAGCCCGACCCAGGCGAGCAGGCGGTCGGCGTCGGCGGCGAGGGAAGTCAGGTAGGGCGTGGCGCTGCGGTTCATGCGGAGGGTCCCATCGGCGGGGGAATGACGGCCAGCGTCGGGGCGCAGCCGCAGGGGGCGTCGACCATCAGGGCGGGGAGGGGGCGGTCGAGCTGGGCGGCCACGGCCTGCAGCGGCGAGCCGCCGCCGCAGAAGGCGGGATCGCGCAGCGGGCCGGCGTAGCGCAGGCGGCCGCTGGCGTCGAACAGGAGGGCTTCGGGGCCGGCGGCCTCGACGCGGGCGACGGTGACGCCGGGCAGCGCGGGCGGGCCGGGGACCTCGCCGCAGGCGCAGCCGCCGACCCGCAGCAGCGGGCCGCCGCCGGCGAGCGACGCGCCCTCGCGCGACCACCACGCCTCCCACGCCGCGAGGGCGGCGGGGTCATGGATCACCACGGCGGGAGGCGGCAGGCGCCAGAGGGCCAGCGCGGCCATGGCCAGCAGCCAGGCCGCGACCAGGGTCATCGCCCACCCCGGGCGGGCGGCCCCGCGCGGCGGGCGCGGCGCGGCGGCCGGGGCGTGGGGCGGGAGGAGGCGCGAAGCGATCGGCATGCCTCGGTAACGGCCGCCCGGGGGCGGCCTTGAGCGCATCGGGGACGGGGCGCCTCGACCCGGCGAGGCGCCCGCGGGGATCAGGCGATCCGGAACACGCCCACCGACTCGACCAGCGCGTCGGCCTGCTCTTCCATCGAGCGGGCGGCGGCGGTGGCCTCCTCGACCAGCGCGGCGTTCTGCTGCGTGGCCTCGTCGAGGTGGGTGACGGTCTGGTTGACCTGCTCGATGCCCGAGGACTGCTCGGCCGAGGCCGCGCTGATCTCGGACATGATGTCGTTGACCCGGCGCACCGAGCTGACGATCTCCTCCATCGTGCTGCCGGCGCGGCCGACGAGCGTGGCGCCCTGGTCGACGCGCGCGATCGAGTCGCTGATGAGGTCCTTGATCTCCTTCGCCGCGGCGGCCGAGCGCTGGGCGAGCGAGCGCACCTCGCTGGCCACCACCGCGAAGCCGCGGCCCTGCTCGCCGGCGCGGGCGGCCTCCACCGCGGCGTTGAGCGCCAGGATGTTGGTCTGGAACGCGATGCCGTCGATCACCGAGATGATCTCGCCGACCTTGCGCGAGCTGCCCGAGATGCCGTCCATCGTGGTGACCACGTCGCGGATGATCTGCCCGCCCTGGCCGGCCACCTCGGCCGCCGAGGTGGCGAGCTGGTTGGCGGTGCGGGCGGAGTCGGCGTTCTGCTTCACCGTCGAGGTCAGCTCCTCCATCGAGGCGGCGGTCTCCTCGAGGTTGGCGGCCTGGCCCTCGGTGCGGCGCGAGAGGTCCTGGTTGCCGGTGGAGATCTCGCGGGCGGCGGTGGTGATCTGCTCGGCGGCGTTCTGGATGCCGCCGACGATGTCGGCCAGGCGCTGGGTGGAGGTGTTGGCGTCGCGCTGCATGTCGGCGAACACGCCCTCGAAGCGGCCCTGCACGCGCTGGGTCAGGTCGCCCTCGGCGATGGCCTGCAGCACGCGGCTGACCTCGGTGAGCGCGGTGTCGCTGACCTGCATGACCTGGTTCAGGCCCTGCACCATGCGCTGGAACTCGTGCGAGAACGCGGCCTCGTCGCCGCGCACGCTGAAGTCGCCGGCGGCGGCGGCCCGGGCCAGGCGCTGGATCTGCTGGTTGATCGCGCCGAGGCGGTCGCGGACGGCGCGGGTGGCCTCGGTGATGCGGGCCTTCTCGCCGGGCAGCTGCTCCATCTCCTGGCGCAGGTCGCCCTCGGAGTAGTCGTGCATCAGCTCGACCACGCGCATCTTGGTCTTGATGTGCTCGTTGACGAGGGCATTCGTGCCCTCGGCGAGCGCGCCGTACTGGCCCGGGAAGCTGGCCGCGGGGATGCGGTAGCTGATCGCGCCGGCGTCATGCTGGCGCTGCATCTCGGCCATCGCCTCGATCACGGCGCGCAGCTGCTCCTGCATCCGGCGCATGGCGCCCAGCAGCTGGCCGGTCTCGTCGCGGGACGCCGCGACGATGTGGGCGTCGAGGTGGCCGGCGGCGATGCCCTCGGCCACCCGGGTGGCCGAGGCCAGGGGGCGGGCGATGACCCGCGAGATCCACCACGCGAACAGCCCGGACACCAGCACCACGGCCACCAGGCCGCCCTGCACGAGCCACTGCGACTGCTGCGCCGAGGCATGGGCGTCGTCGCTGAACGCTTCCAGCGCGGTGGCATTGAACTCGAGCAGGGCGTTGATGTCGGCGATCAGCTGCCGGCGCGCGGCGCGCGACTCCTCGTCGGAGATCGCCTTGGCGCCGGCGAGGTCGCCGGCCCCCAGCGCCGACGCGATGCGATCATGGGCGCCGAAGTACGCGTCCTTGCCGGCCAGCACCGGCGCGTACAGCGCGCGCTCCTCGTCGCTCGAGATGAGCGGCTCGTAGGCGGCCTGCGCGTCGTCGAACTGCTGCTTGAAGGTGGTCAGGCGGGTCTCGTAGTCGGCGACCTCCACCGGGTCCTCGCCGAAGTTGAGCTGCTGGATCTCGGCGGTGCGGTACTCGCCCAGCACGCCGCGCATCTCCAGCAGGTGGCGGACCGAGGGCATCCAGACCTCGGTGAGCTCGGTTTCCTGCGCGTCCATGATGCGCATGCGGACGATCGAGAACACGCCCAGCGCGATGGTCAGCGCGATGACGGCCGCGAAGGCCACGGTGAGCTTGCGGGAAATGGGAAGGTCGTAGAACCAGCGCATGGCGCGACTCCGGGAAGCGGGGAGGGGCGCGGCGGCCGCCGCGCCCGGGGCGTCAGAAGACGAGCTGCAGGCGGAGCGAGGCGATCGACGGGTCGTCGGCCACGCCGCGGCGATCGGAGTCGACGCGGATCCAGTTGGCCATCACGCGCACGTGGTCGACCGGGTACCAGACCACGCCGAGGCTGGCGTTGGTCTCGCGCCCGCCCTGCACGGCGCCGTCGTCGAGGTCGAGCCAGCTCAGGCGCGCGAACAGCTCCACGGCCTGGCGGCCGTCGGTGTCGGGCGAGCCCAGCACGCCCTTGGAGTAGCCGCGCGCGTGCCCGGTCGGCGACCAGCCGGCCACCAGCGAGCCGCCGTGGCCGTCGAAGCCGGTGCCGGTGCCGGTCTCGCGGGTGGCGTGCAGCGCCACCAGTTCGCCCTGCAGCGAGAACGGGCCGTCCAGCCACACGGCCTCGACGCCGCCGCGGCCGATCGTGTCGACGTCCGGCAGCGTGCCGGTGTCCACCAGCGAGCGGCTGGCGAAGTAGTTCTCGGGGCGCGAGTTGACGCGGAAGCTGCCGAACTCGTTGGCCTCCCAGGCGAGGCTGCCGCCGATGTGCACCAGGGCGTCGCCGTCGCGCCAGAGCACGCGGGTGGCGCGGGAGGTGACGCCCACGCGCTCCTGGGTGCCGTCGAGGCGCTGGCCGACCAGCGAGCCGGCGATCGTCCAGTCCGGGCGCACGCGCTCGAGGCCCACGCCGAGGCGGCGGCCCAGGCTGAAGGTGCCGGCGAGGCTCTGCTCGAGGAAGGGGGTCTGCTTGTCGCTGATGGCGTCGTCCATCAGGAACGGCTGCTTGAACTGGCCGATGCGCAGCATGTCGCCGGGGCCGAGGTTGAACTGGAAGCTCGCCTCGGGGGCCGAACGGTCGGCCAGGTCGTGCTCGAGCTTCAGCGCCCAGACGCCGTCCTCGCCGATCGTCAGCGCGGTGCGCAGGCGGCGGAAGCGCTCGAGCGAGTCGCCATAGTCGTAGGTGTCGGAATCGACGCTGGTGGCGTCGTACATCACGCTGATGCCCGGCGTGATCGCGACGTCCGCGGCGGCGGGCGCGGCGGCGCCCAGCAGCAGGGCGGCGGCGAGCGGGGCGAGGGGGCGGACGGCGAGGGGGCGTGGCGACCCGGCGTGATCGGGCATGGCTGGCTCCGGCAAAGTGGACCGGGCCGGGCGCGCTCCCTGATGGAAACGACCCGCCGGCGCTTAGGTATCGGCGCCGGCGGCTGCAACTGAAGTAAAGAAATCATGCATCCCGGGCGCGCCGATCGCGCCCGGGAGCGCAGGCCTCAGAACTCGGCCCACTCGGCCTCGTGGTCGTTGCCGCGCTTGGGGCTGGTGGACGCGGCCGGCTTGGCGGGCGCCGGCTTGGCGGCCGCGGGCTTGGCCGGACGCGCGGCGGGCTTGGCGGCCTCGGCGGCCGGCGCGGGCTTGGCGGCGGCCGGCTTCGGGGCGGGCTTCGCCGCGGCCGGCTTCGCCGCGGCCGGCTTCGCCGGGGCCGGCGCCGCCGCCGGCTTGGCGGCCTCCTGCACCGGGGCCTTGGCCCTCGGCGCGGCCGGCGCCGCGGCGCGCACCGGCGCCGACGCGCTGCCCGGGCGCAGCTTGAAGCGCGACACCGCCTCCGCCAGCCCGTTCGCCTGCTCCTCCATCGAACGCGCCGCGGCCGTGGCCTCCTCCACCAGCGCCGCGTTCTGCTGCGTCACCTCGTCCATCTGCGTGATCGTCAGGTTGACCTGCTCGATGCCCGTCGACTGCTCGGCCGAGGCCGCCGCGATCTCGGCCATGATGTCGGTCACCCGCTTCACCGACCCCACGATCTCCTCCATCGTCCGGCCGGCCTTCGCCACCAGCGCCGAGCCGTCCGCCACCTTCGCGGTGGAGTCCTGGATGAGGTCCTTGATCTCCTTCGCCGCGCCGGCCGAACGCTGCGCCAGCGAGCGCACCTCCGCCGCCACCACCGCGAAGCCGCGGCCCTGCTCGCCCGCGCGCGCGG
>JBHYGK010000042.1:0-12434 GCA_051859045.1 Lysobacteraceae bacterium
CGGCAGCGGCCGTCGCCGCGGCCGCCGTGGCGCTGCTGCTCGCCGCCGCCACCGCGCCGGCGGCGCGCGGCCGCGTCGCCGGCTGGGCCGCGCTGGGCGCCGAGCCCACGGCCCTGGCCCAGCAGGCCGCGCTCGCCGAGCTGCTGGCGACGCTGCCCGGCGGGCCGGGCTGCAAGCTCGTCGTCGAGGGCCTGGGCGGGATCAACCTGCCGGGCTTCGCCGACCACCTGGCCAAGGCCGGCCTGCCGCCCGACGCCCCGCAGCGCGACTGCGTGGTCGTGACCGACCCGATGCCCTGGCAGGCGATCCTCGGCGCGGCCGCGGCGACGCCGGAGGCGCTGGCCCCGCTCGCCGCGCGGGTCGAGCACGGCCGCCCGATCGCCCCGGCGCCCTTCGCCGGGCGGGTGTTCGTGGCCCTCGGCCACGCCCCGGTGGCCCCCGGGCCCGGCGTGGTCCACGCGCGCTGGGACGGGCGCCGGCTGGTCGCGACGGGCCGGGACTGAGGGCGCGGGGACGGACCGGGCGGAGGCGAGGCGGGCGGCGACGGAGCCGGCCGGGTACCATCGCGTCCCCGCACCACGCCCCGAGCGCCCCGATCCCGCATGAGCAGCCGCTACGACGCCGCCGACATCGAAGTCCTCTCCGGCCTTGACCCCGTCAAGCGCCGTCCGGGCATGTACACCGACACCACGCGGCCCAACCACCTCGCCCAGGAAGTCGTGGACAACTCGGTCGACGAGGCGCTGGCCGGCCACGCGAAGAGCATCGAGGTGGTGCTGCACGCCGACGGCAGCTGCTCGGTGGCCGACGACGGCCGCGGCATGCCGGTCGACATCCACCCCGAGGAGGGCATCCCGGGCGTCGAGCTGATCCTCACCAGGCTGCACGCGGGCGGCAAGTTCAGCGGCAAGAACTACACCTTCTCCGGCGGCCTGCACGGCGTCGGCGTCAGCGTGGTCAACGCGCTCTCGAAGAAGACCGAGGTGTTCATCAAGCGCGACGGCCAGGAATACCGGATGGCCTTCCGCGACGGCGACCGCTTCAGCCCGCTCGAGGTCGTGGGCACGGTGGGCAAGCGCAACACCGGCACCCGCGTGCACTTCTGGCCGGACCCCAAGTACTTCGACACCCCGAAGTTCGCCACCCGCCACCTGCGCCACCTGCTCCGCGCCAAGGCCGTGCTGTGCCCGGGCCTGAAGGTGACGCTGTTCGAGGAGGCCAC
This sequence comes from Lysobacteraceae bacterium, assembly GCA_051859045.1. Lineage (GTDB taxonomy): Bacteria > Pseudomonadota > Gammaproteobacteria > Xanthomonadales > Xanthomonadaceae > JBHYGK01. Next base: position 1,223 of record JBHYGK010000042.1, read on the forward strand.
CGGCGAGCGCAACGAGTGGTACTACGAGGCCGGCCTGCGCGACTACCTCGGCACCCTCACCACCGACCGCGAGGTGCTGCCGCCGTCGCTGTTCACCGGCGCGATCAGCAAGGAGCGCGAGGCGGTGGACTGGGCGCTGTGCTGGCTGCCCGACGGCGAGCTGGTGCAGGAGAGCTACGTCAACCTCATCCCGACCGCCCAGGGCGGCACCCACGTCAACGGCCTGCGCACCGGCCTGACCGAGGCGCTGCGCGAGTTCTGCGACTTCCGCAACCTGCTGCCGCGCGGCGTGAAGCTGGCGCCCGAGGACGTCTGGGACCGGGTGGGCTACGTGCTCAGCCTGAAGATCACCGACCCGCAGTTCTCCGGCCAGACCAAGGAGCGCCTGAGCTCGCGCCAGGCCGCGGCCTTCGTCGAGAACGCGGTGCACGACGCGTTCTCGCTGTGGCTCAACCAGCACGTCGAGCTCGGCGAGAAGATCGCCCAGCTGGCGATCGACCGCGCCGCGGCGCGCCTGAAGAGCGAGAAGCAGGTCGTCCGCAAGAAGGTCACCCAGGGCCCCGCGCTGCCGGGCAAGCTGGCGGACTGCATCTCGCAGGACCTCTCGCGCACCGAGCTGTTCCTGGTCGAGGGCGACTCCGCGGGCGGCAGCGCCAAGCAGGCCCGCGACAAGGACTTCCAGGCGATCCTCCCGCTGCGCGGCAAGATCCTCAACACCTGGGAGGTCGAGTCCAGCGGCGTGCTCGCCTCGCAGGAAGTGCACGACCTGGCGGTGGCGATCGGCTGCGACCCGGGCTCGGCCGACATCGCCGGCCTGCGCTACGGCAAGGTCATCGTGCTCGCCGACGCCGACTCCGACGGCCTGCACATCGCCACCCTGCTCTCGGCGCTGTTCCTCAAGCACTTCCCGGCGCTGGTCGCGGCCGGCCACGTGTTCGTGGCGATGCCGCCGCTGTTCCGCATCGACGTGGGCAAGCAGGTGTTCTACGCGCTCGACGAGGAGGAGAAGCGCCTGATGCTGGAGAAGATCGAGCGCGAGAAGATCCGCGGCCAGGTCAACGTGACCCGCTTCAAGGGCCTCGGCGAGATGAACCCGCCGCAGCTGCGCGAGTCGGCGATCCATCCCGACACCCGCCGCCTGGTGCAGCTCACCGTCGACGACGCCGCCGCCACCGACCAGCTGATGGACATGCTGCTGAGCAAGAAGCGCGCCGGCGACCGCAAGACCTGGCTCGAGGGCAAGGGCGACCTCGCCACGCTCGAGGTCTGAGCCCGGGCGGCGCGCTCAGCGCCCGCCCCCGGCGTCCGCCGACCCCTCCCCGTCCCGCGCCGCGCCCGGCGCGGCGTCGCCCGCCACCCGCAGGTCGACGAACACCCGCGCCGGCCCGAGGCCGGCGTCGCCGCCCGGCGCGCCCGCCGGCAGCTCGGCCAGCGTCGCCGCCACGTCCACGCCGCCGCCCGCGTAGCGCCCGGTGCGCACGCCAGGCTGCGGCAGCGCGTCGCGCAGCCCGCCGGCGACCGGCGCCAGTCCGGCCGCGCGCAGCGCATCGTCGAGGTGCGCCGCGCTCGGCTCCAGCGGCAGGAACAGGTGCAGGCGGAGCATCCGCAGCCGCGCCGAGGGCGCGTCGTCGGCCACCACCACGAAGGGCACGTCCAGCCGCAGGCCGGCCGGCAGCGGCCTGGGCGGCGGCGGCGGTGGAGGCGGTGGAGGCGGTGGAGGCGGCGGCGCCGTGGCGGACGGCGGCGGGGCCGGCGCGGGCGGCGCGTCCCCGCAGCCGCCCAGCGCCGCGAGCGCCAGCGCGAGGAGCGCGAGCGCGGCGAGGGCGAACGGGGCGGGGGCTGGCGCGTGGCGCATCGATGGCTCCGGGGGCGTCCCGAGCCGGCCAACGGCGGCGGCGGGCCGGCGCGGCCACCGCCCTGCCCCCGTTCCGCCGGCCGGACGCCGGGCCCGGCCGGGCGCTCAGCGCAGCGCCGCGGCCAGGGTGTCGGCCAGCAGGGCCTGCAGCGGCGCCGCGCGGGCGGCGTCCCAGGCCGGCGGCGCGCCTTCGTCGAGGTAGGCGCGCTGGGCGATCTCGAGCTGCACGGCGTCCACCCCGCCGGCCGGATCGCCGTAGTGGCGGGTGATGTAGCCGCCCTTGAAGCGCCCGTTGGCGACCCAGTCGAAGCGCGCCTGCGCGGCGAACACCGCCTCGATCGCGGCCTGGCGCGCCGGCGCGCAGCTCGCGCCGGACGCGGTGCCGAGGTTGAGGTCGGGCAGCCGGCCCTCGAACAGCCACGGCAGCTCGCCGCGGATCGAATGGCCCTCCCACAGCAGCACCCGGCCGTGCGCGGCGCGAAGCCGCGCGAGCTCCGCGGCCAGCGCGGCGTGGTAGGGCCGCCAGTACGCGTCGACGCGCGCGGCGATCTCGTCGGCCGACGGCGCCTGGCCGGGCCGGTAGACCTCGCCGCCGTCGAAGCGGTGCAGCGGGCACAGCCCGGTGGTGTTGCGCCCCGGGTACAGCGAGGCGTCGTCCGGCGGCCGGTTGAGGTCGACGACGTAGCGCGAGTACGCGGGCGCCAGCACGCTGGCGCCCATCGACGCCGCGAAGGCGTACAGCGCCGACATGAACCAGTCGGTGTCGGGCGCGGCCTGCGCCTCGGCGGTGAGCCGGGGGCGCAGGTCGGCGGGGATCGCGCTGCCGTCGTGCGGCAGGCTGATCAGCAGCGGCGCGCGGCCGCGGTGCAGGCTGAAGGCGTCCATGCCGCGCAGTCTAGCCGCGCGGCGCGCCGGGAGGCTCAGGACTTCGTGGGGCAGGTGCTGACGCCGATGATCGAGTACAGCGGGCAGTTCCCCATCGCCGCGGTCGCGAGCGGCACCAGGCCGACCAGGCCGAGCCAGTGCAGCGGCGGGGCGAGGATGGCGAACAGCGAGAGCAGGCCGAGGCCGAGGATGACGCGGACGGTGCGGTCGAGGGTGCCGACGTTGCGCTGCATGGCGGTGTCTCCGGGAGGTGGTGCGCGGGGGTGGACGCAGCCTGCGCCCGCGCGGGGGCGCGCGCCTTGATCCCGCGCAAACGCAGGGCCGCGCCCGGCCCCCTCAGGCCGGCCGCACCGCGCGCGAGGCGAGGTAGGGCCTCGGGTCGATCGGCGGCGCGCGGCCGGTGATCTGCGCGGCCAGCACCTCGCCGGTGGCCGCGGCCATCGAGATGCCCATCATCCCGTGCCCCGTGGCCAGCCACAGGCCCGGCACGCCGGGCGCCGGGCCCAGCAGCGGCAGGTCGTCGACGGTCATCGGGCGCCAGCCGAACCAGGGCTCGCGCGGCGCGTCGGCGGCCGGGAGCGTGCGCAGGTAGGCCGCCGCGCCGCGCTCCAGCGCGCCCAGGCGCACCGGGTCGAGGCGGTCGTCGTAGCCGGAGAACTCCATCGTCGAGCCCAGCCGGAAGCCGCTGGCCCAGCTCGTGACGCAGACGCTGGCCTCCTTGAGCACCAGCGGGATCCGCGGCGCGCCGGCCAGCGGGCCCCAGGTGATCGAATAGCCCTTGCCCGGCTGCACCGGCAGGCGCAGCCCGAGCGTGCGCGCCAGCCGCGGCGACCAGGCGCCGAGCGCCAGCAGCACCTCGCCGCCGTGACGGGGGCCCGCGGGCGTGGCCACGCCGATCGCGCGGCCGCCCTCGCGCAGCAGGGCCGTGGCCTCGACGCCTTCCTCGACCACGCCGCCCAGCGCGCGCACCCGCGCGGCCAGCGCCGCCACGAAGCGGTCCGGGCGCAGCCGGGCGTCGCCGGGGAAATGCAGGCCGCCGGCCAGGCCCTCGGGCCGCAGCGCCGGCTCGGCCGCGGCCAGCGCGGGGCCGTCGAGCAGCGCGGCGTCGACGCCCCAGCCGCGCAGCGCTGCGGCCAGCGGCGGCGCGGCGGCGAACGCGCGCGCATCGCGCCAGGCGTAGTGCAGGCCCGAGGCCTCGAACTCGCAGTCCAGGCCCTCGTCCTCGACCCAGCGCGCCAGCATCGCCCGCGAGGCCAGCAGCAGCGCGGCCTTGTCGCGGCCGGTGCGCGCCCAGGTGGCGGCGTCGGTACGCCCGGCGAAGCGCGCCAGCCAGGCCCACAGCGCGGGATCCCAGCGCGGCTTGACCCAGAACGGCGCGTCGGGCCGCAGCATCCAGCGCAGCGCCTGCGCCACCACGCCCGGCGCGGCCAGCGGGTTGGCGTGGCTGGGCGTGATCGTGCCGCAGTTGCCGTGCGAGGCCCCGCCGCCGATCCGCCCGGCCTCGAGCACGCGCACCGAGCGGCCCGCGCGCAGCAGGCGCAGGGCGCAGGCGAGGCCGATGGCGCCGGCGCCGAGCACGAGGACGTCGGGGCGGGGGGACGAGGCGGGCATGCGCGGATTCTAGACCGCCGCGGCGCCGCGCGACGCGGCGGCGGCGCTATCATCCGGCCTTCATCCGCCGTCCACGGAACCGACGTGCCGCATCCCGCCCCCTGCCGCGACTGGGTCAACCGCGCCATCGCGCGGATCGAGGCCGACTACCAGCGCTCCGCCGACAGCCACCTGATCCGGCTCGACCTGCCCGCCCTGCCCGGCATCCCGCTGTACCTCAAGGACGAGAGCTGCCATCCCACCGGCAGCCTCAAGCACCGGCTGGCGCGCTCGCTGTTCCTGTACGCGCTGTGCAACGGCTGGATCCGCGAGGGCATGCCGATCATCGAGGCCTCCAGCGGCTCCACCGCGATCTCCGAGGCCTACTTCGCGAGGCTCATCGGCGTGCCCTTCATCGCGGTGATGGCCCGCTGCACCTCGCCCGAGAAGATCGCCCAGATCGAGGCCTACGGCGGCCGCTGCCACCTCACCGACGCCACCGGCGACATCTACGGCGCCGCCGAGGCGCTGGCCGCCGAGACCGGCGGCCACTACATGGACCAGTTCACCTACGCCGAGCGCGCCACCGACTGGCGCGGCAACAACAACATCGCCGAGTCGATCTACACCCAGATGGCGCGCGAGGAGCACCCGATCCCGCGCTGGATCGTGGTGGCCGCGGGCACCGGCGGCACCTCGGCCACGATCGGCCGCTACATCCGCTACGACGGCCGCGACCGCCGCAGCGGCGGGCACTGCACCGAGCTGTGCGTGGTCGACCCCGAGAACTCGGTGTTCATGGATTTCTGGCGCGACGGCGACGCCAGCCGCCGGCTGGCCTGCGGCGGCCGGATCGAGGGCATCGGCCGGCCGCGCGTGGAGCCGAGCTTCCTGCGCAGCGTGGTCGACCACATGATCCGGGTGCCCGACGCGGCCTCGATCGCGGCGATGCGCGCGCTCGAGGGCCTGCTCGGCCGCCGCGCCGGCCCGTCCACCGGCACCAACCTGGTGGGCGCGTTCGCGCTGATGGCCCAGATGAAGGCCCGCGGCGAGCGCGGCAGCGTGGTCACGCTGCTGTGCGACGGCGGCGAGCGCTACCGCGCCAGCGCCTACTCGCCCGAGTGGATCGCCGCCCAGGGCCTCGACGTGGCGCCGCACGCCGCGCGCATCGAGCGCTTCCTCGCCGACGGCACCTGGACGCCCTGAGCCGGGCGCCCGCCGCCGGCGGGCGGCCTCAGCGCCGCATCGGCGGCAGCCGCAGGTAGGTCACCGCGCGCCACAGCCACTCCATCGGGCCATAGCGGAAGCGCGCCAGCCACCAGCGGCTGGCGACCAGCTGCAGCGCGAACACGCCGAGCACGAACAGGGTCTGGCCGCCGCGGCCGACCTCGCCGTAGAAGCCCAGCCCGTAGCCGAAGAACACGCTCGAGGCCACCAGCGACTGCGTGAGGTAGTTGGTGAGCGCCATCCGGCCGGCCGGCGCCAGCCAGGCCTGCAGCCAGGGGCCGAGCCGCGGCGAGAGGCTGGCCAGGGTCAACGCGCCCACGTAGCCCAGCATCAGCGCGAGGCTGGCGAAGAAGCCGATCGCCATCGCCAGCATGCCCGCGCCGTCGGGCGCCATCGGCGAGACGCCGTCGGCGATCGACAGCCCGACCGCGGCCAGGCCCGCGCCGAGCGGCAGCCCGATCCACGCGTGGCGGCGCCACAGGCCGCGGTGGGCGGCCGGATCGCGCATCGCGCCGGAGCGGATGTACCAGCCGCCGATCAGGAACATCGCCAGCGCCATCGGCAGGATCGACATCAGGCCGAAGCCGGCGATCAGCACCCACTCGCGCAGGCGGAACGCGGTGACCTCGGCATACGAGCCCTCGGCGTAGACCCGCGGCGCCTCGGCGGCCAGGGCCGTGAACGGGTCGGCGCCGCCCGCCTGCGGCGGCACCGGCGCCACCATCAGCAGCAGCGCGAGCAGCACGTACAGGCCGGCGAGGCAGACCCACAGCCCGCCGCCGGCCATCCAGCGCAGCGCCAGCGGGGCGGTGGGCATCAGCGCGCGCTGGAACGCGCGCAGGCCCAGCAGCACCAGCGCGGTGACCGCGTAGGTGAACAGGATGTCGCCCGGCCACAGGAGGATGGCGTGGGCCGCGCCGAACGCGCCCAGGGCCAGCACGCGGCGCAGGTAGGGGCCGTAGAAGCCGCGCCCGGCGGCCTCGGCGCGCATCGACATCACGCTGAAGCCCATCCCGAACAGCAGCGAGAACAGCGCCCAGAACTTGCCCTGCACCAGCCAGGCCACGCCCCAGGCCGCGAGGTCGTCGAGCGGTCCGCCGGAGGTGTCGACGCCGGTGCCGAGTTCGAGCAGCGGGCGGCTGAACCACTCGATGTTCATGAGGAACACGCCGAGCAGCGCGAAGCCGCGCAGCACGTCGAGGGTCTGGAGGCGGTCGCCGTCGGCGACGGGCTGCAGCGTGGGGGTGGTGGTGCTCATGCGGGGCTCCGCGCGGGCTCCCCGCCCGCGTCCGCCGCCAAGACTACCCGGGCGCGCGCGGCGCGCCCGGGCCGAAGGTCATCCGCGGGGCCGGTGAGCCCCGCGCGACGCCTCAGTGCTGCACGCCGCCGTCGCCGTGGACGTGGCCGTGGGCCAGCTCTTCCTCGCCGGCCTCGCGGACCTCGACGACCTCGATCGCGAAGCGCAGGTCGCGCCCGGCCATCGGGTGGTTGAGGTCGACGTCGACGGTGCTCAGGCCGACCTTCTCGACGGTGACCAGGCGCGGGCCCTGCTGGGTCTGCGCGACCACCTGCTGGCCCGGGGCGAGCCTCTGGTCCTTGAAGAACTTCTTGCTGACGCGCTGCTTGAGCTCGGCGCGGCGCGGGCCATAGGCCTTGTCGGAGGCGATGTCGACCTCGAAGGACTCGCCCGCCTCGCGGCCGGCCAGGGCCTCCTCGAGGCCCTCGATGATGTTGCCGTGGCCGATCAGCACCGCCAGCGGCTCGCCGCCGTCGCGGCTGCTCTCGATCGCGGGCTGGCCCGGCTCGGAGACGGTGTAGTGGAAACGCACGACGCGGTTGGTTTCGATCTTCATGGGGATTCCGGCGGAAAGGGGCGCCACGGGCTGGCCGCACGCACGGGGCGCAGGGCAGAATCCGGCCGATGGACAGGGCCGCGCATTATCCGGGCCGCCGCGTCGCGGCGCCACACTCCGATGCCACGGCCGCCCCGGCCGCGTCGCGCGCGGCCGCCCGCGGCCTGGCCGCCGCGCTGGCGGCGGCCCTCGCGCTGGCCGGCTGCGGCGGCGGCGACGCCGTCCGCGGGGGACCGCCGGGGCCCGCGCCCCAGGGCCCGGGCTCGCCCGCCCCGCGCCCGGCCAGCGGCCACGCCAACGACGTGCTGATGCGCGCGCTCGGCCTGATCGGCACGCCCTACCGCTTCGGCGGCAACACCCCGGGCGGCGGCTTCGACTGCTCGGGCCTGGTGGGCTTCGTCTACCTCGACGCCGCCGGCCTGCCGCTGCCGCGGACCTCGCAGCAGATCAGCGAGATCGACGCCCCGCGGATCGCGCGCGACCAGCTCGTCCCCGGCGACCTGGTGTTCTTCGGCGAGGGCGCGCGCCGGGTCAGCCACGTGGGCATCTACGTCGGCGAGGGCCGCTTCGTGCACGCGCCCACCAGCGGCGGCACCGTGCGCATCGACCCGCTGAGCCTGCGCTACTGGGACCAGCGCTTCCTGTTCGGGCGCCGCCCGCTGCGCTGAGCGCGCGCTCAGGACGCGGGCGGCTCCTGCGGCGGCGCGCCCGGCGGCTCCGGCCGGCGCCACAGCCAGATCGCCACCACCACCATGCAGCCGGTGCCGATCGCGGCGTACGCGGCCTTGGGCGCGGTGAGGAACAGCAGCACCGCGCACAGCGCCATCGTCGCCAGCGCCGAGACCTTCGCCCTGCGGCTGACCGCGCCGTGCGCCTGCCAGTCGCGGATCATCGGGCCGAACAGCGGGTGCGCCAGCAGCCAGGCGTGCAGCGAGCGCGAGCCCTTGGCCGCCGCCCAGGCCGCCACCAGCACGAAGGGCGTGGTCGGCAGGCCGGGCAGCACGATGCCGAGCACGGCCAGCGCCAGCGCGGTCCACGCCACGAGCACCCACAGCAGGCGCATCAGGCGGGCTGGAACCGGGCGACGGTCTGCTCGATGTCCTTGCTCAGCGCCATCACGGCCTGGGCGTACTCGGCGAGGCGGCGGTCGTCCTCGCCGCCGGGCGGCAGCGAGGGCACCGGCACCGGCCGGCCGTCGGCGTCGACGGCGACGAAGACGATCATGCAGTGGGTGCACAGGTGGTCGTCCTGGCCGCGCGGGTCGCGGGCGTGGACGTCGATCGCGAAGTGCATGCTGGTGGTGCCGGTGAGCACCAGCCGGGCGCGCAGGGTGACCAGGTCGCCGATCTGGATCGGGGCGACGAAGCGGATGCCGCCCACCGCGACGGTGACGCAGGCCTGGCCGCACCAGCCCAGCGCGGCGGCGTAGCCGACCTGGTCGATCCACTTCATCACCTGCCCGCCGTGGACCTTGCCGGCGTAGTTGATGTCGGTGGGGGCGCTGAGGAAGCGCATCACCACCTCGCGCTGCTGGCCGCTCATGCTCGATCGCCTCCGGGGCGTGGCTGCTGGATGGGTTCGGGGCCCAGCCTGCGCGAAGCCCGCGCCGCGCGCCAGCCTCCCGGCGCCGGCGTGGCTCAGCCGGCGGAGCCGGCCGACGCCGGCGGCGCGCCCTCGTCGAGCTCGCGCCCGGCGCGGCGGCGCATCCGCGCGTGCAGCGCGTCGCGCCGGCGGGCCAGCCCGGCCACCCAGGCGCGCCGGGCGTCGCGCTCGCACGGGACCTCGCCCAGGGCGGCGCGGGCGGCGCGGAAGTCCTCCCAGGCCTGCATCACGTGGCGCAGCCGGCGCAGCAGCAGCTCGAGCATGATCGCGTCGTCGAGCAGGCCGATCACCTCGACGTCGTCGGGGATCATGTCCTCGGGGTCGCCGAGGTAGGCCAGCACGCGCAGCACCTGGCCGCGCTCGGGCTGCGGCAGGGCGAAGGCCTCGTCCTCGACCATCAGCAGCAGCCGCGAGGCCTCGCCGAGGCGCTGGCGGATGTAGCCGGGCGCGCTGGCGATCGGCAGCTGGCCCAGCGCGTGCCGGGCGGCGTCGACGATGTCGCACTCCTCGGCGCAGGCCACCCGCTGCTCGGCGCGGTCGAGCGCGGCGTGGAAGCGCGCGATGTCCTCGGGCTCGAGCTGGAAACTGATGCGCATCGGCCGGTGGCCTCCCCGGGGCGCACCCCGCGCCCGCGAGCCGGATGGTGCCTCCGCGGGACGGCCGCGTGAAGGCCGTCGGGCCGCACTGGGCGCGGGGGGCCGGTTCCGTGTACACTCCGCCCCGTCTGACGCTTCGGCTGCCGTTTTCCCCTCGAAGCCCTCTGCCCCGGCCCGCCCCGCGCGCCCATGCAAGGCTTCACGCCGCACGCCATCGCAAGCCTCGGATCCGGGCCACGCATCTCGCGCCCCGCAAAACCCACTCGCAGCGCGGTTTCAGGGAACGCTCCGGGTCAACGGCCAGCCGCCACACGCGGCCACGCCAGGAGCACATCGCATGTCCTTCGAATCGCTCGGGCTCACGCCCGCGCTCGTCCGCGCGCTCGCGGACCTCGGCTTCACCTCCCCCACCCCGATCCAGGCCGAGGCGATCCCGCTCGCGCTGGCCGGCCACGACCTGCTCGCCGGCGCCCAGACCGGCACCGGCAAGACCGCCGCGTTCGGCCTCCCGCTGCTGCAGCGCCTCGGCGCCAGCGCCGGCCAGGCCGTCGGCCCGCGCCGCCCGCGCGCGCTGATCCTCGCCCCGACCCGCGAGCTGGCCCTGCAGGTGCACGAGAGCCTGCGCGACTACTCCAAGTACGCGCGCTTCTCGACCACCGCCATCTACGGCGGCGCCGGCATGAAGCCGCAGCTCGACATGCTGCGCCGCGGCGTCGACATCCTGGTCGCCACCCCGGGCCGCCTGATCGACCACCTCGACCGCCGCAGCTGCGACCTGAGCCAGGTCGAGATGCTGGTGCTCGACGAGGCCGACCGCATGCTCGACATGGGCTTCCTGCCCGCGATCAAGCGCATCCTGCAGAGCGTGCCCAAGCAGCGCCAGACGCTGCTGTTCTCGGCCACGTTCGAGGCCCAGGTGAAGAAGCTGGCGCTGGAGTTCATGCGCGACCCGAAGGAAGTCCAGGTCGCCCCGAACAACACCATCGCCTCGACGATCACCCACGTCGTGCACCCGGTCGACGCCCACCGCAAGCGCGAGCTGCTGCTGCACGTGCTGGGCCAGGACAGCCGCAAGCAGGCGCTGGTGTTCTCGCGCACCAAGCACGGCGCCGACCGCCTGGCCGAGCAGATCGCCGCCGCGGGCATCCGCGCCGTGGCCATCCACGGCAACAAGAGCCAGGGCCAGCGCATCCGCGCGCTGGGCGACTTCAAGGCCGGCCGCGCCACCGTGCTGGTGGCCACCGACATCGCCGCGCGCGGCATCGACATCGACCAGCTGCCGATGGTCATCAACTACGACCTGCCGATGGTCGCGGAGGACTACGTCCACCGCATCGGCCGCACCGGCCGCGCCGGCGCCTCCGGCCAGGCGATCTCGCTGGTCGCCGACGCCGAGGCCCCGCTGCTGCGCGCGATCCAGCGCGTGCTGAAGGCCGACGTGCAGATGGTCGAGGTGCCGGGCTTCACCCCGCAGCGCCCGCTGCGCATGGGCCCGCCGGACCGCGGCGGCGAAGAAGCCCGCCCGGGCGGCCAGCGCCCGCCGCGCGCGCACGCCCGCCGCCCGCATCCGGGCGCGCCGTCCGGCCCGCGCTCGCACGCCGGCC
>JBHYGK010000043.1:0-11534 GCA_051859045.1 Lysobacteraceae bacterium
GTCCGGGGCCGCGCGCCAGGCCGGCGCGGCGAGCAGCAGCACCACGCCCGCCACCAGCGCCAGCCGCAGCGCCAGCAGCGCGCGCTCCTCGAGGCGCAGGCGCCGGCGCGGGCGCGGGCGCGCCGCGATCCAGCGCAGCGCCGCGAAGGCGTGCTCGCGCTCGCGCGCGCGCCGCACCAGGTGCAGCGCGAGCGGCACCGCCAGCAGCGCCAGCCCGGCCAGCGCGCCCGGGACCAGCAGGGCGAGGCTCACCGGGCGCCTCCCGCGCTGCCGGCGGCGCCGAACAGCGCGCGCAGCGGCGCCTCCAGCGGGCCGTCCAGCCACAGCGTGGCGTGGGCCACGCCGCCGGCGGCCAGGCGCGCGGCCAGCGCCGCCCGCGCCGCGCCGAACGCGGCCAGGAAGCCCGCGCGCGCGGCCGCGCCATCGGCCAGCACCTCGGCGCCGCTCTCGGGATCGCGGAAGCGATGCCCGCCGGCGAACGGGAAGTCGCGCTCCTCGGCGGTGAGGACCTGCACGCTGGAGGCCTCGCGCCCGGCGCCGGCGAGGCGCAGCAGCAGCGCGACGCCTGCATCGTCGAAGTGGTCCGAGAGCAGCAGCACGCCCTCGCCGGGCCGCGTGCGCGCCCACAGCGGGCGCAGCCCGGCCTCGTCGGGCCAGCCGCCGGCGGGCCGCAGCGCGGCGAGGGCGTGCAGCGCGCGCTCGCGGTGGCGCGGCCCCAGGCCGGGCGGATGCAGCGCGAGGCGGCCGTCGCCGACCAGCGCCAGGCCCACCCGGTCGCCCTGGCGTTCGCCCAGCGCGAGGCAGGCCGCGGCCAGCGCCTTGGCGGCGTCGAGGCGGGTGGCGTCCGGGCGCGCGGCGTCGGCCTGGCCCATCGAGGCGCTGGCGTCCACCAGCACCCACAGCACGAGCGGGCTCTCGCGCTCGGCCTCGCGCACGAACCAGCGGTCGGAGCGGGCGTACAGCGTCCAGTCGACGCGGCGCGGATCATCGCCCGGCACGTAGGCGCGGTACTGCGCGAACTCGAGGCCCTCGCCGCGGGCGCGGCTGGCGTGCTGGCCGAGGCCGCCGCCACGCGCCGGGCGCCGCGAGGCCAGGCGCAGCCCGGGCAGGGCGGCGCGCAGCGCGGGCGGCATCAGGTCGGCGGGGCGCATGCGGGGGCGGCGCGGGCGCGGGGAGGCGCGGGCCTCAGCCCGGCATCGGCCGCGCGGCCAGCAGCGCGGCGACGACGGCGTCGGCGTCCACGCGCTCGGCCTCGGCCGCGAACGACAGCACCAGGCGGTGGCGCAGCACCGGCGCGGCGAGCGCCAGCACGTCCTCGCGGGTGGCGGCGAAGCGCCCGTGCAGCAGCGCGCGCGCGCGCGCCGCCAGCACCAGCGACTGCCCGGCGCGCGGGCCCGCGCCCCAGGCCACGTACTGCTGCACCGGCGCGGGCGCGTCCGGCCCGGGCCGGGTGGCGCGCACCAGCCGGGTGATCCAGGCCAGCAGGTCCTCGCCGACGTGCACCTCGCGGGTGAGCGCCTGCAGCGCGAGCAGCTCGGCGGCGCCCATCACGGTGGGCACGGCGGCGGCGGCGGGGCCGGTGGTCTGGGCGATGATCGCGCGCTCCTCGGCCTCGTCGGGATAGCCCACCCGCACGTGCAGCAGGAAGCGGTCGAGCTGGGCCTCGGGCAGCGGATAGGTGCCGGCCTGCTCGATCGGGTTCTGGGTGGCCAGCACGAAGAACGGCGCGGGCAGCGCGCGGGTGGTGCCGCCCTGGCTGACGGTGCGCTCCTGCATGGCCTCCAGCAGCGCGGCCTGGGTCTTGGGCGGGGTGCGGTTGAGCTCGTCGGCCAGCAGCAGGTGGGTGAACACCGGGCCGGGCCGGAACACGAACGCGCGCTTGCCGGTGCCGTGGTCCTCCTCGAGCACCTCGGTGCCGAGGATGTCGGAGGGCATCAGGTCGGGGGTGAACTGGATGCGCCGGAACTCCAGCGCCAGCGCCTGGCCGAGGCTGCGCACCAGCAGGGTCTTGCCGAGGCCCGGCACGCCCTCCAGCAGGCAGTGCCCGCCGGCGAGCAGGGCCACCAGCAGCTGCTCGACCACGGCGTCCTGGCCGACGACGGCGCGCGCGATGGCGGCCTTGAGGTCGCGGAGGCGCGCGAGCGTGGCGTCGAGCGTGGCGTCGTCGATGGCGGCGGCGTCGGGGTGCGAGGCGTGGGACATGCGGGGGCCTTCAGGCGTTGAGCGCGTACATCACGATGTTGACCGCGAAGCGGGTGTTGTCGACGGCGAGGAAGCGCTTGTTGCGCCAGTCGTAGTCCCACTCGCAGCCGTAGTCCTTGTTGCTGTAGAGCACCCGCAGGCGGCCGTCGATCGTGATGCCCTTGAGGGACTCGTGCACGAGGTCGTCGCCCCAGCCGTTGAGCTCGAAGCTGGTGGCCGGCGGCCCGTCGAAGGCGAAGAAGCTGGTGTACAGCGGATGGTCGCCGGGCAGTTCGCGCAGCGCGCCGGGCCCGAAGATCGCGGCCATCTGGCGCTCGAAGCTCACCGCGAACAGGCCGTCGATGTCGTGGTTGCAGTCGTCCACGAACACGAAGCCGCCGCCGCGCACGTAGGCCTCGAAGTTCGCCCGCTCGGCCTCGGTGAAGGCCACCAGCTTGTGCCCGGCGAGGTAGCAGAACGGCGCGTCGAGCATCGCCGGGTCGGCCAGCTGCAGCACGTGCTCGCGCGGGTCCACGCGCAGCGTGGTGTGGTCGACCAGCGAGGTGATGACGTTCGCCGGCATGCGCTGGTCGACGTCGCCGTTGCCCGACTGGTAGAGCAGCCGGGTGAAGTGCCAGTCGTAGGCCTCGCCCGCGGCGCGCGCGGGCGGCGCGAGCCAGGGGCCCAGGGCGAGGCCGGCCGCGCCGCCGGCGAGCGCGCGCAGCGCGCGGCGGCGGCCGGCGCTCACACCGCGTCGGAGAGCGAGGTGAAGGTGAAGTCGCGCAGCTTCATCGGCGGCATCATCGTCAGCCCGCCGCCCGCGCCGCCGCCACCCGCCGACACGCGGATCGGCCGCCCGAGCTCCTCGATGTTGTTGAGCATGATGATCGGCGACTCGTTGAAGCGGAAGTTCTTCACCGGGTACTTCACCTCGCCGTCCTCGACGTAGAAGGTGCCGTCGCGGGTGAGGCCGGTGAGCAGCATGGTCTGCGGGTCGACGAGGCGGATGTACCAGGTGCGGCTGACCAGGATGCCGCGCTCGGTGGAGGCCACCAGCTCGGCGGTGGACTTCCCGCCGCCGCCCACGACCAGGTTGCCCGGCATGCCGGTGGCCGCGACGCCCTTCTGCTGGGCCCAGTAGCGCGAGTACAGCATCGACTTCACGACGCCGTCCTCCACGAACACCAGGCGGTCGCGCGGCAGGCCGGTCTCGTCCCAGCCCAGCGCGGGCACGTCGGCGTCGCGCGGATCGGCGTGGATGTTCACGCGCGCGTCGAACAGGCGGTCGCCGACGCGGTTGGCGCCGCCGGCCTTGCTCAGGAAGCTGCGGCCCTCGTCGGCCTGGCGGGCGTCGAAGCCGAACATCATGAAGGTCACCAGGCCCGCGGCGGCGGCCGGCTCGAGGATCACGGTGTACTTGCCCGGCTCGAGCGCGCGCGCGCCCACCGAGCCCTTGGCCTTGGCGATGCCGGTGCGGATGACGCGGCCGGCGTCGAAGTCCGACACCTTCGCCACGTTCGCCGCCACCCAGCCCGAGCCCGTGCCGTCGTCGGTGCGCACGGTGCAGGTGTAGTCGAAGCTGGAGGTGCGGCCGTAGCCGAACGCGCCCTTGGAGGTGGCGATGGCCGAGAAGCCGGTGGCGTCCTGCAGGAAGCCCGCGGCCACCAGGCCGTCCTCGCGGCAGGGCGCGATCGAGGCGCCGGCGACGTTGGCGCGGTACTCCGGGGTGATCGCGGCGATGCTCTCGTCGAAGGCCGGCGTGGCCGGGTAGGCCTGGGCGCCCAGCGCCGGCATGAACTCCGGGTTCTCCGGGGCCAGCCGCGCCAGCTCCTCGGACGCGCGCACCGCGCGCTCCAGCGAGGCGTCGTCGAACTGGTTGACGGTGGTGGTGCCGCTGCGGGTGCCGAAGCTCGAGGTGATGGCGAGCTCGATGTTCTCGATCACGCCCGAGGTGGTGATGTTGTTCAGCGCGAAGCGGACGTTGCCCTCGCGGGTGCCGGCCAGCGCGGCGGTGACTTCGTCGGCGTTCGAGAACGCCAGGACCTTGTCGAGGATGGCCTTGGCGTCGTTTTCGGTCAGGATGCTCATGGGGTCGTGGGTCCTCAACCGATGCTGCGGGCGGTGTTGATGACGTTCTGCCCGTCGAAGCGGGCCGTCGCGGAGCCGTGCGAGACGGCGCTGACCTGGCTGGGCTGGCCCTTGCCGTCGAAGAACGACCCGCCGAGGCGGTAGTCGGACTCGCCGCAGACCGCCGAGCAGGCGTTCCAGAACTCGGGCGTGCGCATCTGGTAGGCCACGTCCTCGAGCATGCGCGTCACCCGGCCCTCCTTGATCTCGAAGAACAGCTGGCCGCCGAACTGGGCGTTGTAGCGCTGCTGGTCGATCGAGAACGAGCCGCTGCCGACGATCCAGATGCCGTTCTCGACCTGGGAGATCATCTGCTCGGGCGTGAGCGGCGCGGGGCCGGCGGCCAGCGAGACGTTGGGCATGCGCATGAACTGCACGCTCGACCAGGAGTCGGCGTAGCTGCAGCCGTGCGACTCGGTCTCGCCGATCAGGTGGACCTCGTCGCGGGTGGCCATGAAGTTCACCAGGCGGCCGTCCTTCACCAGGTCCCAGCGCTTGGTGCGCACGCCCTCGTCGTCGAAGGACACCGCGCCCAGCGAACCCGGCTGGGTCTTGTCGGCGAACAGGGTCACCTTGTCGGAGCCGTACTGGAAGCCCTCGTCGCGCTTCTGGATGGTGGCGAAGCTGGTGCCGGCGAAGTTGGCCTCGTAGCCCAGCACGCGGTCGAGCTCGAGCGGGTGGCCCACCGACTCGTGGATGGTGAGCCAGGTGTGGCTGGGATCGAGCACGAGGTCGTAGCGGCCCGGCTCGACCGAGGCCGCGGCGAGCTTCTCGCGCGCGTGACCGGCGGCCGCCACCGCGTCCTCGCGCATGTCGTAGCTGGTGGTGTAGGCCACGACGCCGTTGGGCAGCTGGATCTTGCCGGCCGGATCGCCGTCGAGGTACTCGTAGCCCATGCCCATCGGCGAGCTCAGGCCCGCGCGCGAGCGGAACTTGCCGCTGGCGCGGTCGATGACGGTGACGTTCATCGGCGCCCAGATGCGGTGCACGTCCTGGTCGATGTAGCTGCCCTCGCTGGACGCGAAGTACTTCTGCTCGTTGACCGCGAACAGCGTGGAGTTGACGAAGGTGGCGCCGGCGGCCATCGCGGCGGCGTTGACCTCGAGCAGGCGCTCGACCTTCTCGGCCACCGGCACCTCCATCGCGTTGCGGCGGATCGGGGTGCGCCAGCTGACCTCGCCGACGCCGGTGTTGGGCGCCATCTGCACCCGGGTGGTCTGCGCGCGCGAGTTGGCCAGCGCGATCGCGGCGGCCTGGCGGGCCGCGGCCACCACCGCGTCGACGCCGAGCACGTTGGTGGCGGCGAAGCCCCAGGTGCCCTCGACCAGGGTGCGGATGCCGATGCCGGTGGACTCGGCGTTGACCACGTTCTGCACCGTGGCCTCGCGGGTCACGACGAACTGGTTGAGGTAGCGCCCGATGCGCACGTCGCAGTAGCTGGCGCCGGCCTCGCGGGCGGCGGCGAGCGCGGCGTCGGCCAGGCGCTTCTTGAACGCCGGGTCGAGCACGACGAGGAGCTCCTCGGCGGCGATGGCGCGGCCCATGAAGGGCGGCAGCAGGAGGGAGCCCAGGCCGAGGCCGCCGAGGGTGAGGAAGTCGCGTCGCTGCACGTCGGATCTCCGCCGGCGGCAGGGCGCGCCGGAACCGCCCGATCCTCGCCGTGGGCGTCGGACGGCGTCAACGTGACTGATGGCAGGGGGCGACGCCGGCCGCGCCGGCCCGGCTCAGGGCAGCTCGCGGCCCGCGCCGGCCGACCACAGCGCATGCCAGCGCGGTGCGTCGAGCTGCACGTCGAGCGCGGCCACGGCCTCGTCGATGGCCTCCACGCGGCGCGAGCCGACGATGACGTGCGGCCGCGAGGGCAGGCGCAGGCCCCAGGCGTAGGCCAGCGTGGCCGGCGTGCAGTCGAGCTCGGCCGCGAACGCCGCGAGCCGGCTGCGGACCCGGCGCGCGGCCTCGTCGACGCCGTTCACCAGGCGCCCGCCGGCCAGCGGCGACCACAGCATCGGCCGCAGCCGCAGGCGCTGGGCCTGGTCGAAGGTGCCGTCGTGCAGGCCCTCGACCTGCAGCGGCGAGCACTCCACCTGGTGGGTGGCGAGCGGGAGGCGGTCGTGCAGCAGCTCGAACTGCGCCGGGTGGAAGTTGGACGCGCCGAACGCCCGCACCTTGCCGGCCTCGCGCAGGCGCTGGAACACGCCGGCGACCTCGTCGGCGTCGAGCAGCGGGTCGGGCCGGTGGATCAGCAGCAGGTCGAGGTGGTCGGTGCGCAGCGCGCGCAGCGAGTGCTCGACGCTGGCCTCGATGTGCGCGGCCGAGGTGGCGTAGGCCTTGTGGCGGTGCTGCGGGCGCTCGCTGGCGACGAGCTGGATGCCGCACTTGCTGACCAGCTGCAGCCGCCGGCGCAGCGAGGGCGGGGCCAGCGCCAGCGCCTCGCCGAACAGGCCCTCGACGGTGTAGCCGCCGTAGATGTCGGCGTGGTCGAAGCTGGTGACGCCGCGCTCGACGCAGGCCTCGATCCAGCCCAGGCGCTCGCGCGGGCTCCAGCCCCAGGTGTCCATCCGCCAGCAGCCGGCGACGATGGGCGAGAGCAGGGGGGCGGCGGGGGCGGGCGCGGCGTGGGGCATCGGGGTCTCCTGGGGGATGGGACCGCGCGGCCCCGGATCAGGGCGCGCGGACGACCGGGAACCAGACCTCGATCGTGCCGTCGCTGGCGTAGCGCTCGAAGTCCGGGGTGTGCGCCGGGGCGAAGCCGCTGCCCGGCAGCCACTCGCGCCACAGGCGCTCCCAGGTCAGGCGGAGCGTCGAGGGCGGCGCGTCGTGGAGGAACACCGCGTAGTACGCCGCCGGCACGCGCATGCGGCCAGTCGGCGGGGCCAGGGCGTCGAGGTCGGCGACCTCGACGGCCGTCATGTACTCCAGGCCCTGCGCGTCGCCGCCGCACATCACGCCGTAGTGCGCGCCGGCGACCTGGCCCGGCAGCGGGCCGGCGGCGAGGAAGGCCTGCCACTGCAGCGGGATCGCGCGCGGGGCGTCGGCGAACGCGTGCCGCTGGCGCAGGCCGCCCAGCAGCATCGCCGGGGCCTCGGCGAAGCGGCGGGGGGCGAAGCCGTGCGGGAGGGCGTCCAGGCCATCGCCGGGGACGTCGGTGTCGGCGTGCATCGAGGGCTCCAGGGCGCGGGGGCGCGCGGGCGAAAGGCCGGGGAGCCCGATGCTAGGCGCTGCCGGCGGGGCCGCCAAGCGCAGGCCGGCCCCGGCCCCGACTCAGGGCCCGCCGCGCCGCGCCGCGGCGGGGCCGCCGGGCATCACGCAGTCGCGGCCCGCGGCCTTGGCCGCGTAGAGCTGGGCATCCGCGCGCCCGACCAGGTCGGCGGGGGCCGCGCCGGCGCGCGGCAGCACGCTCGCCACGCCGATGCTCAGCGTCAGCCGGCGCTGGCCGGGCACGTCGTCGCGGCGCAGGTCGAGGCGGGCGATCGCGGCCTGCACCGAGGCCGCGACGGCGCGCGCGCCGTCCTCGTCGGTGTCGGGCAGCACCAGCGCGAATTCCTCGCCGCCGTAGCGCGCCACCACGTCGGCGGGGCGCCGCGGCGTCGCGTGCAGCGCGCCGGCGACCTCGCGCAGCGCGTGGTCGCCGGCGGGGTGGCCGTAGTGGTCGTTGAAGGACTTGAAGTGGTCGATGTCCACCAGCAGCACCGACAGCGGCTGGCCGGCGCGCACGCCGCGCTGCCATTCGCGCTCCAGCGCCTCGTCGAAGCTGCGCCGGTTGGCGATCCCGGTCAGCGCGTCGAGCGTGTTGAGGCGCTGCAGCTCGGCGTTGGCGGCGACGAGGTCGGCGGTGCGCTGCTCCACCCGGGCCTCGAGGTCGTCGAGGGTGCGGCGCAGCTCGGCGGCCAGGCCGTGCAGGCGCAGGGCCAGGTCGCCCACCTCGCGGATCGGGCTGCGCATCGGCGGGGCCAGCGCGATGCCGCGCAGGTCGCGGCTGGCGGCGGCCAGGGTGATGCGCTCGATCGGGGTCGCGATCAGGCGCGCCAGCCACCAGCCCACCGCGGCGATCGCCAGCAGGGTCAGCGCGAGCAGGCCGAGGGTCTGGCGGGCGCTGCGCCCCGCCGGCGCCGTGTAGGCGGCCTCGGGCAGGGTCACGCCGATGGTCCAGACCAGGCCGTGCTCGAGCCGGAGCGTGCGCCAGGCCAGCAGGTGCGGCGCGTCGCCGACCGCCAGCACCGTGCCGCCCTCGGCCGCGCCCGCGCCATCGAGGTGCAGCGCGGCCGCCTGCAGGGCCGGGTGCGGGTCCTGGGCCATGGCCCGGCGGGTCATGCCGCCCTCGCGCTCCAGCACCGCCGGGGCGGGCCCCGAGGTGGCGATCAGGCGGCCGTCGGGCTCGGCGACGAAGGCGATGCCGCCGGCGGGCAGATCGAGCGCGTCGACGAAGCGCTCGACCTCCTCCAGCGCCAGCCCGATCGCGGCCACGCCC
The DNA here is from genome assembly GCA_051859045.1 of Lysobacteraceae bacterium. GTDB lineage: Bacteria > Pseudomonadota > Gammaproteobacteria > Xanthomonadales > Xanthomonadaceae > JBHYGK01. Next base: position 8,777 of record JBHYGK010000043.1, read on the forward strand.
ACCAGCGCGCCGTTGGCGTCGCGGACCGGCGCGCTCAGGCCCACGCCCAGGCTGGCGTAGCCGACGTAGGGGTTCGGCGGCGTCCAGCGCGGGCCGTCGGCGTCGGCGACGAGCTGCATGAACGGGCGCTCGCGCGGGTCGTAGTCGAACTGCTCGCCGATCGCCTCGCCGAGCCCGCCGGCGGGCGTGGTGAGGCGCTCGGCCAGCCGGCCGGGCCCCAGCAGGTAGTTCTCGGCCAGCGTGGGGGCGCTGTCGCCGTCGGGGTTGCGCGCGGCGGAGAGGTAGCGGCCGTCGGCGAGGCCGACGCTGACGAAGGTCAGCTGCGGGTACTGGCGGATCTGCCCGACCAGGATCGGGGCGTAGGCGCCGGGGTCGGCGGTGTCGAGCACGCCGTGGCGCAGCGCGTCGGCGTTCACCGCCACCAGGCGGGGCATCGGCGCGAGCTGCTGGGCCACGTGGGCCTCGATCCGCCCGGCGACCTCGCGGGCGAAGGCCTCGCCGAGGGTCCGCCCGGCGGCGTCGGCGTTGCGCTGCGCCCCGGCGGCGATCAGCGCGGCCGCGATCGCGAACAGGCCGAGGAAGGGGACGATCAGCGCGAGGCGGAGCGGGATCGAGCGGAGGCGCGGCATGGGGGGCGAGCCTAGCAGCGCCGCCGGGCCGGTGGCAGGGGGGCGGCTCAGCCGCGCACGCGCTGGGTCAGGCCCTTGAGGAAGTGGCGCAGCATCTGGTCGCCGCAGAGGCGGAAGTGCTTGTGGTCGGGCTGGCGGAACAGGGCGCTGAGCTCGGGCTTGCCGACCGGGAAGCCGGCGGCCTCGAACACCGCGTGCATGTCGACGTCCTTGAGCTCGAAGGCCACGCGCAGCTTCTTGAGCACGACGTTGTTGGTGACCCGCTTCTCCGGCGGGCGCGGCGGCTGGCTGTCGTCGCGGCCGCGGCGGTGCACGATCAGGCCGTCGAGGAACCGCGCCAGCATCGCGTTGGTGCAGTCGACGTAGCCCGGCTCGCCCTCCTTGAGCAGGAAGCCGTGGACCTCCTCCGGCGTGAGCGCGAAGCCCGGGTCGGCGAGGTGCACCAGCGCCACCACCTGGTGGTCGGCGAGGTCGAGCATGTAGCGCAGGCTGCGGAGGACGTCGTTGCTGATCATCGGGGTCGAGGCCGGGGGCGTCGGGCGGCCTGGCCGCGGGCGCGCAGGATACCGCGGCGCGCCATCGCCCGGCGCGCGCGGGCTCAGCGGGCCGGGGTGCCGAGCGGCACGAGGGCCTCGAGCGGCGGCAGCGCGTCGGGCAGGCCGCGGCCGTCGATCGACCACAGCTCCAGGCCGGCCAGGCGCCCGGCGCGCGCGAACACGTAGGCGCCGTGCAGGTGGCCCTCGGGGCTGGTCCACTCGGCGTCGGCGAGCACGCGGACGCCTTCGTCGGCGCCCGGCACTGGATCGGCGCCGACGGCCAGCCCGATGCTCGCGCAGCCGCAGGCGCAGCGGGTGGCCACGCGGGCGTGCGCGAGCTGGGCGAGGTAGGCGCTGGAGGCGGCGTCGGCGTGTTCGAGGAGCCAGCGCAGCAGCGCGCGCTCGTCGGCGTGCAGCGCGCGCGCCTCGGGCACGGTCATCGTCGGCGCCGTGGCGGGCGCGGACGGCGTCGCGGGCGGGAACTCCACCCACACCGGCAGCCCGGGGTGGGCGTCGCGGATGGTGTCCACCGCGCGGGTGATCGCGGGCAGGTCGTCGGGCGCGAGGCGCGAGGCCAGGTCGACCAGGTCGACGCCGTCCGCGCGCAGGGCCTGCATCTCGTCGAAGCGCAGCAGGCCCGCGCCGACCCAGAGCCGGCGCGGCGTGCCGCGGCGCGCGCGGAAGGCATCGAGGCCCTCGCGGCTGAGCGCGAGGACGACGAAGGCGTCGTCGGGCTGGTCCATCGGGCGGACTCCTTGTCCTGGGCGCGTGGGGGAGCGCCGGCGGAGGGTAGCGCGCCCGGCCCCCGCCCTGTCCGTGACCGCGGTCAGGGTCCGGGCGATGGCCCGAGCGGCGCGAAGCGCGGCTGGCGCACGCCGTCGCGCTCGACCTCGCCGGTGAACATCGCGTACGGCCGCACCCACAGCCCGCCCTCGCCGTAGAGCGCGCGGTAGAGCACCAGCGGCTCGAGCGTCTCGGAGTGGCGGATGACGTCCACCACCTCGTACTCGCCGCCCTTGCAGTGGCGGTAGCGGCCGCGGGCGAGCGGCGGCAGCGGCGGCAGGGCGTCGCCGGGCATCAGGCGTCGCGCCAGCCCGAGCTCACCAGCAGGCCGACCAGCGCCCCGGGGACCACGAAGGCGATCACGGTGCTGGCGAGCGTCATCCCGGACTGCCAGGCGACCACGCCGCCGATGGCCGCGCCGGCCAGCACGCCCCAGGCCATGCCGCGGCGGCGGCGCAGGCTGGCGGCCTCGCGGCGCTCCGCGGCGAGGCGTTCGGCGGCGCGCTGTTCGGCGAGGCGCTCGGGATCGAGGATCGCGGCGGCGATGGCGTCGGCGTGCTGGGGATCCATGGGCGGGCCTTGAGGGCGGGTCGAGGCCGCCACGGTGGCCGTGCGCGCGCGCGGGCGCATCGGTCGATGGTCACGCTCCGGCCCCGGAACGCGACGGGCCCCGCATCGCTGCGGGGCCCGTCGGGGTGCACCGGCCGGCGCGGGGCCGGCCGGTGCGGGAGGAGCGCGGTGACTCAGCCGCCGCGCGGGCCGCGGCCGCCGCCGCCGCCCGGACGGCCACCGCCGCCCGGACGACCGCCG
>JBHYGK010000044.1:0-11155 GCA_051859045.1 Lysobacteraceae bacterium
GGGCGCGGGCTGGCGCCGGCCGGAGGCGGCGTCGCGCCGGCGATCGGCTCGGGCGGCAGCGCCTCGACGCCGGGCGCGGGGCGCGGCGCGGCCGGCACCGCCGACGGCGGAGGCGCGGCCGGGCGCGGGGCCGGCGCCGCGGCGACGGCCTGCCCCGCCGGGCGCAGGCGCAGGCGCTGGCCGGGGTAGATGGTGTAGGGCGCGGGGATGCCGTTCCAGGCCGCCACGTCGCGGAAGTCGACGCCCGCGCGGAACGCGATGCCGTACAGCGTGTCGCCGCGCACGACCACGTGCTCGGCCTCCCCGGTCGGCGCCGGGCGGCTGGGCGGCGCCGGCCGGGCCGACGCCGGGCCCGGGGCCGGCGGCTCGCGGCGGACCACCACCGACTGCCCGCAGGCGGCGAGCAGCAGGCCGAGGCACAGCGCGGCGGCGAAGCGGGCGGCGGCGAGGCGGGAGGAGGCGGCACGGGACACGGTCGGACGCATGCGCGGGGGATCCATCGGGGCGGGGTGGAGCGGACGGGGGGACGGGGGGCGCCTCACAGGGTGCCTCCCAGCAGCGGCACGAAGACGACCGGGCCGAGCGACTCCTGAACCAGGCCGTCCTCGCCGTGGCGCAGGCGCAGCAGGGCCTGCTGCTGGGCGCCGCCGACCGGGGCGACGAGGGTGCCGCCCGGGGCCAGCTGGGCGAGCAGGGCGGGCTCGATCGCGGCGGCGCCGGCGGTGACGATGATCGCGTCGAAGGGCGCGTGCTCGGCCCAGCCGGCGCGGCCGTCGTCGTGGCGCGAGCGCAGCGCCAGGCCGTGGTCGCGGAAGCGCTTGCGCGCCTTGCGCAGCAGCTCCTCGATGCGCTCCACGGTGTAGACCTCGAGCCCCAGCGCCACCAGCACGGCGGCCTGGTAGCCCGAGCCGGTGCCGATCTCGAGCACGCGCCGCGGCTGGCCGTGCTCGAGCAGGGCCTCGCTCATCCGCGCCACCACCCAGGGCTGGGAGATGGTCTGCCCGCAGCCGATCGGCAGCGAGGAGTCCTCGTAGGCGCGGCTGGCCAGCGCCTCGTCGATGTAGAGGTGGCGCGGCACCATCCGCATCGCCTGCAGCACGCGCTCGTCGCGGATGCCGCCCTCGGCGCGCAGCCGCTCGACCATGCGCTCGCGCGCCCGCGGCGAGGTCATGCCGACCCCGAGCGCCTCGACCGGGCGGCGCACGAAGCCTGGGCTCATGCCTCGCCCGCCAGCGCGGCGGTGAGGCCGCCGACCCAGCCGGCCACCTGCTCGAGGGCCTGGAAGCGGGTCAGGTCGACGTGGATCGGCGTCACCGAGACGAAGCCGGTGCGCACGGCGTGGAAGTCGGTGCCGGGGCCGGCGTCCTGCTCGGGGCCGGGCGGGCCGATCCACCACACCGGACGGCCGCGCGGGTCCTCCTGGCGGATGCAGGGCTCGGCGCGGTGGCGGTGGCCGAGGCGGGTGACCTCCCAGCCGCGCAGCTCCGCCCAGGCCAGGTCGGGCACGTTGACGTTGAGGATGGTGTTGGCCGGCAGCGGATCGGTGTGCAGGCGCGCGACCAGCTCGACCGCGCAGCGCGCGGCGGTGGCGAAGTGGCCCTCGCGGCGCTCGCCAGTGGACAGCGACATCGCGATCGCCGGCAGGCCGAGGAAGCGGCCCTCCATCGCGGCGGCGACGGTGCCCGAGTAGATGACGTCGTCGCCGAGGTTGGCGACGTTGTTGATGCCCGAGACCACGATGTCGGGCTCGACCTCGAGCAGCCCCGAGAGCGCGAGGTGCACGCAGTCGGTGGGCGTGCCCGCGACCGCCCAGGTGCGCGCGTCGATGCGCCGCGTGCGGATGGGCAGCTCGAGGGTGAGCGAGTTGGAGGCGCCGGAGCGGTCGCGGTCGGGGGCGACCACGATCACCTCGTGGCCGGCGGCGCGCAGGCCGTCGGCCAGCGCGTGGATGCCCGGCGCGTCCACGCCGTCGTCGTTGCTTACCAGGATGCGCATGCGGGACCTCGTCGGAGGCGGCCATGATACCGGACGCCCGCCGCCGCGCCGACCTTGCCTGCACGCCGGGGCGCGTTACCCTGCCCGTCCATGCCGCGCCCGCCCGCCCCCGCCCCCGCCCCCACCGCGACCGCCACCGCGCTCGCCCTCGCCCGCGCGAAGGCCGAGCGGGCCGAGGCCGAGCGCGCGCGCGCGCGCCGCGAGGCCGACGCCGCCGACGCCCGCGCCGACGCCGCCGCGCGCGCTGGCCGAAGCCGAAGCCCAGGCCGCGGCCGACGCGCAGGCGGAGGCGGAGGCGCAAGCGCCGACGGAGGCGCCAGCGGAGGCCGGGGCCGCCCGGATGGCCGACGCGCTGCCGCGCGCCGCGCCGCGGCCCGTGGTCGCCCCGGCGGCGCCCGACGATGCCGCGCTGTTCCGCGACGCCATCGGCGAGGTCCGCGTGATCGAGGCCGCGCCCGCGCCCGCGCCGCGCCCGCCTCCGCCGAAGCCGCGCGCCCGCCAGCGCGAGCGCGACGAGGCCGAGGCGCTGCGCGAGGCCCAGGCGGTGTCGCTGTTCGCGCTGATGATGGCCGGCGACGAAGTCCTCGAGCACCGCCGCGAGGACGTGGGCGAGCAGGTGCTGCGCCGGCTGGCCCGGGGCGAGTTCGCGGTCGAGGCCGAGATCGACCTGCACGGGCACGACCTGCCCGGCGCCGAGGCGGCCCTGCGCGCCTTCCTGCACGCGGCGCGCCGCGAGGGCCGGCGCTGCGTGCGGGTGATCCACGGCCGCGGCAGCCGCTCGCCGGACGGCCAGGCGGTGCTCAAGGCGCTGACCGACCGCATGCTCGCGCAGCGCGGCGACGTCCTGGCCTACGCGAGCGCGCCACCGGCGATGGGCGGCACGGGGGCGGTGCTGGCGCTGCTCGCGCGGCGCTGACGCGCCGCGCGGGCTCACTCGGCCTCGGCCTCGGGGGCCGGGTCCTCGGGGCAGCCGGGGCCGTAGCAGTCCTCGCGCGCGGGCAGCGTGCCGCGCAGGCGCACGGTGCGCGAGACGACCTCGACGCGGCGCTCGGGCGGATTGACCCAGGTGATCTGCACGCCGCGCTCCTGGGCCTGGCGCTCGACCTCGGCGACGTAGTCCTCGCGCGGCAGGTGCCGCGTGGCGGCACGCGCCGGCGCGCGCGTGGCGGGCTCCGCCGGCGGCGCGGCGGGCGGCGTGGCCGCGGGCGCGGCGGCGATCAGCGCGGCGAGGCTGGGGGCGAGGAGCATGGCGGTCACCGTCGGCGGGGATGGCGGGACGCCATCCTAGGGCCTGCGGGGCGCGCGCGGGTCGTCGCCGGGTGAGGGCCGACCGGCGGCTCAGCCCGGGTCGGCGTCCGCATCCTCGTCGCTCCCGGCGCCGGCCTCGCCGGGCGCGGGCGCGGCGCCCTCGACCAGCTCGCCCAGCGCCTCGAGCACGCCGGTGGCGTAGGCCCCGGCCGGCAGGTCGAAGCCCAGCCGCAGCGCGCCGTCGGCGTCCCAGGCGTGGGCGATCGCGCCCAGCCGGATCCGCAGCGCGCGCCGCTCCTGGCGCAGGCCGGCGGCCTCGAGGCCGGGCCGCAGCGGCCCGAAGGCCTCGGCACAGGCCGTTTCCAGCGCCTGCAGCGCGCCGGTGGTGCGCGGCGCACCGGCGCCCCAGAGCGGGCCGGTCGGGTGCAGGTCGAGCGCGGCCACCCGCGCGGCGAGGGCCTCGTCGCGGTCCTCGGGGCCGAACACGCTGTGGCTGCCCTCGAGCATCCACACCTCGCCCGCGCCGCCCAGGCGCCAGTCGCCGCGGCGCACGCGCTCGGCGAGCACCGCGTTGAAGATCGCCGAGCGCGCGGCCGAGAGCAGGATCGAGCGCTCCGCGCGCTTCACCCGGCGGCCGGCGAACATCCGCGCGGCGGCCTGCAGGTTGTCGCCGCCGCGGCCGAAGCGCTGGCCGCCGAAGTAGTTCGGCAGGCCGTCGGCCACGATCGCCGCCAGCCGCGCGGCCACCGCCGCGGGCAGGTCGCCGCCCGCGCCCGGCCGCGCCTCGACCTCGCGCAGCACCAGCGCGAAGCGGTTGCCGGCCAGCGCGCCGCGGCCGAGCTTGCGCGCGTGCCAGGCGTGCTCGAGCACGCGCAGGCCGTCGCCCTCGAGCGCGGCCAGGTCCGGGGCGACGCGCTTGGGCAGGTGCACGCTGAAGCGCTGGGTGGTGACCGCGTGGCGGTCCTTGAGCCCGGCCATCCCGATGCCGACGTCGCCGATCCCGGCCCAGGCCTGCAGGCGGGCCGAGACCTCGGCGCTGTTGAGGCCGGTCTTCTCGATCCGCAGCAGCAGGTGCTCGCCCTCGCCGGTGGCGGCGAAGCCGTCCAGCTCGTCGACGCGGAAGTCCTCGGGCCGGCTGCGCAGGCGCGCGCGCAGCAGCGGCGGGCCGAAGGGCTGGGGCCGGGCCGCGGCGGCGGCGGCCAGCGCGGCGGCCGGCGGCGGGGCCGCGCCCGCGGCGTCGGCGTCGATGCCGCTCATGCGCGCATCAGCAGCACGACGGCCATCGCCGCCAGGCCCTCGCCGCGGCCGGTGAAGCCGAGCCGCTCGCTGGTGGTGGCCTTGACGCTGATCGCGCCCGGGTCGACGTCGAGGTCGAGCGCCAGGTTCACCCGCATCGCCAGCGCGTGCGGACCCACCTTGGGCGCCTCGCAGACCACCGTGACGTCGGCGTTGCCGAGCACGCAGCCGTGGTCCTTCATCAGCGCGGCGCAGTGGCGCAGGAAGTGGCGCGAGTCGCAGCCCTTCCAGCGCGGGTCGGAGGGCGGGAAGTGCTTGCCGATGTCGCCCAGCGCGAGCGCGCCGAGGATGGCGTCGCACAGCGCGTGGATCACGACGTCGCCGTCGGAGTGCGCCTGCACGCCGCGGTCGAAGGGGATGCGCACGCCGCCGAGGACGACGTGGTCGCCGGGGCCGAACGCATGCACGTCGTAGCCTTGGCCGATGCGGATGCTCATGCGCGGATGCTCACGGTGCGGCGCCTTCGACGTCGGGGTGGCGGGAGAGGAGGAATTCGGCCAGCGCGAGGTCGGCCGGGGTGGTGACCTTGAGGTTGTCCTCGGCGCCCTCGACCAGGCCGGGCTTCAGGCCGAGGCGCTCCATCGCCATCGCCTCGTCGGTGACGGTGGCGCCGGCGTCGAGCGCGGCGGCCAGCGCGCGGGTCAGGCCGCCGCGGCGGAACAGCTGCGGGGTGAACACCCGCCACAGCCCGTCGCGCGGCTCGGTGCCCAGGATGCGACCGTCCGGCCCCGCGCGCTTGAGCGTGTCGCGCAGCGGCGCGCCGAGCACCGCGCCGACGGCGTGCCGGCCGCCCTCGACCCACAGCCGCTCGATGTCGGCGCGGCGCAGGCAGGGCCGGGCCGCGTCGTGCACCAGCACCAGGTCGTCGTCGGCGACCGTGCCCGGCAGCGCGCGCAGCCCCGCGAGCACCGACTCCGCGCGCTCCGCGCCGCCGGTGCAGGCGATGAGCGGGCGGCCGCCGCGCTCGCGCCAGCCGGGCCACCACGGATCGTCCGGCGCCAGCGCCACCACGATGCCGCTCAGCCCCGGCCAGGCCAGCAGCCGGTCGAGGCTGTGCGCGAGCACGCTGCGGCCCGCGAGGTCGAGGTACTGCTTGGGTCGCTCGCCGCCGAAGCGCCGGCCGATGCCCGCGGCGGGCACCACGGCCCAGGTCACGGCGACTCGGCCGGGTCGGCGACGCCGTCGACGGCCTCGCCGGGCGCCGCGCTGGGCGCCTCCACGACGCGGTAGAAGGTCTCGCCCTCGCGGACCATGCCCAGCTCGGCGCGGGCGCGCTCCTCGACCGCGGCCTCGCCGGACTTCAGGTCCTCGACCTCGGCGGTGAGCGCGTCGTTGCGCGCGCGCAGCCGGGCGTTGCCGTCGCGCTGCACCGCCACGCTGGCCTCGAGCACGCCGGCGGCCTTCCAGCCGCGGTCGCCCAGCCAGAACCCCGCCTGCAGGTAGGCCAGCAGGAGCAGCAGGGCCAGGGCGATCCAGCGCTTCATCCCGCGGCGCGGCTCAGCGCTTGAGGCTGATGAAGGCGTCGCGGCCGGCGTAGCGGGCCTTGGCGCCGAGCGCCTGCTCGATGCGCAGCAGCTGGTTGTACTTGGCCACGCGATCCGAGCGGCACAGCGAGCCGGTCTTGATCTGGGTGGCGGTGGTGGCGACGGCGATGTCGGCGATCGTGGTGTCCTCGGTCTCGCCCGAGCGGTGCGAGATGATCGCGGCGTAGCGCGCGCGCTCGGCCATCGCGATGGCCTCCAGCGTCTCGCTCAGCGTGCCGATCTGGTTGACCTTGATCAGGATCGCGTTGCCCACGCCCTGGGCGATGCCCTCGGCGAAGATCTTCGGGTTGGTCACGAACAGGTCGTCGCCGACCAGCTGCACCTTGCCCGCGAGGCGGTCGGTGAGCTGCTTCCAGCCGGCCCAGTCGTGCTCGGCCATGCCGTCCTCGATGGTGACGATCGGGTACTGCGCGCTCCAGCCGGCGAGGAAGTCGACGAACTGCTCGCTCGACAGGCGCTTGCCCTCGCCCACCAGGTTGTACTTGCCGTTCTCGTAGAACTCCGAGCTGGCCACGTCGAGGCCCAGCACGATGTCGTCGCCGGCGGTGTAGCCGGCCTTGCCGATCGCCTCGAGGATCACCTCGATGGCCTCCTCGTTGGAGCGCAGGTCCGGCGCGAAGCCGCCCTCGTCGCCCACCGCGGTGCCCAGGCCGCGGCCCTTGAGCACCGCCTTGAGCGCGTGGAAGACCTCGGTGCCGGCGCGCAGCGCCTCGGCGAAGCTCGGCAGGCCCACCGGCAGGATCATGAATTCCTGCATGTCGACGTTGTTGTCGGCGTGCGCGCCGCCGTTGATGATGTTCATCATCGGCACCGGCAGCGCCACCTCGCGGCCCTGCGCCAGGTAGGTCCACAGCGGCTGGCGGCGCGAGGCGGCCACCGCGTGCGCGGCGGCCATCGACACGCCCAGCAGCGCGTTGGCGCCGAGGCGGCCCTTGTTCTCGGTGCCGTCGAGCGCGATGAGCTTGGCGTCCAGGCCGGCCTGGTCGGCGGCGTCGAAGCCCACCAGCGCCGAGGCGATCGCCTCGTTGACGTTGGCCACGGCCTTGCGCACGCCCTTGCCCAGGTAGCGGGTCTTGTCGCCGTCGCGCAGCTCGACGGCCTCCTTGGTGCCGGTGGAGGCGCCCGAGGGCACCATCGCGCGGCCGAAGGCGCCGTCGGCCAGGGTGACCTCGGCCTCGAGGGTCGGGTTGCCGCGGCTGTCGAGGATCTCGCGGGCGTGGATCGTGCTGATCTGGGTCATGGCGTCGGGGCGGTCTTCAAGGAAAGGGAAAGGTGGCGGGGCTCAGAGGCCGGCTTCGATGAAGCCGCGCTGCTTCACCAGCGCGTCGATCGCCAGCAGGGTCTCGAGCAGCTCGCGCATGCGGCCCAGCGGCCAGGCGTTGGGGCCGTCGCTGAGCGCGTTGGCGGGATCGGGGTGGGTCTCGGCGAACAGGCCGGCCACGCCCACGGCCACCGCCGCGCGCGCCAGCACCGGCACGAACTCGCGCTGGCCGCCGGACTTGCCGCCGGCGCCGCCGGGCAGCTGCACCGAATGGGTGGCGTCGAACACCACCGGGCAGCCGGTGTCGCGCATCACGCTCAGCGAGCGCATGTCCGACACCAGGTTGTTGTAGCCGAAGCTCACGCCGCGCTCGCAGGCCATGATCTGCTGGTTGCCGGTGGCGCGCGCCTTGTCGGTGACGTGCTTCATCTCCCAGGGGCTGAGGAACTGGCCCTTCTTGATGTTCACCGGCTTGCCCGCGGCGGCCACCTTCTGGATGAAGTCGGTCTGCCGGCACAGGAAGGCCGGGGTCTGCAGCACGTCGACCACGCTGGCCACCTCGTCCATCGGGGTGTACTCGTGGACGTCGGTGAGCACCGGCACGCCGAGCTGGCGCTTCACTTCCGACAGCACCTTCAGGCCCTCCTCCAGGCCCGGGCCGCGGAAGCTGGTGCCGGACGTGCGGTTGGCCTTGTCGAAGCTCGACTTGAAGATGAAGTTCATCCCCAGCGAGGACGTGATCTCCTTGAGCTGGCCGGCGACGTCGAGCTGCAGCTGCATCGACTCGATCACGCAGGGGCCCGCGATCAGGAACAGGGGCTGGTCGAGGCCGGCCTTGAAGCCACACAGATCCATCACGACGACTCCTTCGCCTGGCGCGCCTTGTGCTCGCGCGCCGCGCGGATGAAGCCGATGAACAGCGGGTGGCCGTCCCTCGGCGTGGACAGGAACTCGGGGTGGGCCTGGCAGGCCAGGAACCACGGATGGGTGGCGCGCGGGAGCTCGATGATCTCGACCAGCAGGTCGTCCATCGACTTCGCGCTGATGACCAGGCCCGCGTCCTCGAGCTGGGTGCGGTAGCGGTTGTTGAACTCGTAGCGGTGGCGGTGGCGCTCGGCGACCACGTCGCGGCCGTAGAGCTCGCGCGCCAGCGTGCCCGGCTTCAGGCGGCACTCCTGCAGGCCCAGGCGCATGGTGCCGCCGAGGTCGGAGTCCTCGCCGCGGCGCTCGGTCTCGCCGGTGGACGTGCGCCACTCGGTGATCAGGCCGATCACCGGGTGCGGGCTGGCCTTGTCGTTCTCGGTGGAGTTGGCGCCGGCGAGGCCGACGACATGCCGGGCCACGTCGACCACCGCGGCCTGCATGCCGTAGCAGATGCCGAAGTACGGCACGCCGGACTCGCGCGCGTGCCGGCTGGTGGCCACCTTGCCCTCGAAGCCGCGGTCGCCGAAGCCGCCGGGCACCAGGATGGCGTCGAGGCCGGCCAGCACGCCGGGGCCGTGCTTCTCGACCTCGGTGGACTCCAGCCACTTGAGCTTCACGCGGGTGCGCTGGCGCAGGCCGCCGTGCTTGAGGGCCTCGCCGAGCGACTTGTAGGCGTCCTGGTGGTCGACGTACTTGCCGACGATGCCCACCGTGACCTCGTCGACCGGGTGTTCCATCGCGTCCACCGCCTCCTCCCAGTCGGAGAGGTCGCAGGCGGCGTTGGCGGCGAGGTGCAGGCGGTCGACCACGAGCTGGTCGAGGTCCTGGGCGCGCAGCCACATCGGGATCTTGTAGATGTTGTCGACGTCGACCATCGAGATGACGGCCTTCTCGTGGACGTTGGTGAACAGCGCGATCTTGCGCCGCTCGCCGTCCGGCAGCGGCTGCTCGGAGCGGCACAGCAGGATGTCGGGCTGGATGCCGATCGAGCGCAGCTCCTTGACGGAGTGCTGGGTGGGCTTGGTCTTGAGCTCGCCGGCGGCCGCGATGTAGGGCACCAGCGTGAGGTGCATGAAGATGGCCTTGTCCGGGCCGCGCTCGGTGCGGATCTGGCGGATCGCCTCGAGGAAGGGCAGCGACTCGATGTCGCCGACCGTGCCGCCGATCTCGACCAGGCCCACGTCGAAGCCGGCCGTGGCCTCGTCGATGCAGCGCTTGATCTCGTCGGTGATGTGCGGGATGACCTGCACGGTGGCGCCGAGGTAGTCGCCGCGGCGCTCCTTGCGGATGACCTCCTCGTAGATCCGGCCGGTGGTGACCGAATTGCGCCGGCTCAGCCGCGTGCGCACGAAGCGCTCGTAGTGGCCCAGGTCGAGGTCGGTCTCGGCGCCGTCGTCGGTGACGTACACCTCGCCGTGCTGGAACGGGCTCATCGTGCCCGGGTCGACGTTGATGTACGGGTCCAGCTTCATCAGGGTCACGCGCAGGCCGCGTGCCTCGAGGATGGACGCCAGGGAAGCCGCCGCGATGCCCTTGCCAAGCGAGGACACCACGCCGCCGGTCACGAAGATGAGCGAGGTCATGGGAGTGGGCGTTCCGGAAAACCGCATTCTACAGGCTGGGCCCCCCGCCTGCGAGGCCGGCCCGACCCGCGCGCCCGCGCCTTGACCCCGCGCGGGGCCGCGCCGATGCTCGCCGGCCCTCCCGACCGCCCGCCCGGACGCCCGATGACCGCCGCGCCGCCCCGCCGCCCCGGCGCCCGCCGCGCCGCCCGCCTGCCCGCGGGGCCGGCCGCCTTCGCCCTGCCCGCCCTCGCCCTGCTCGCGCTCGCGGCCGGCTGGACGCTGGCGCCGATGCTCGCCGGCGGCTTCATCCACGACGACTGGACCCTGCTGGCCGCGGTCGGCGGGCTGCGCGCGCCCTGGCCGCTGCTGCTGGAGAACCTCGGCCACGTCTACTTCTACCGCCCGGTGGGCCTGCTGGCCTGGTGGGGGCTGGTGGCGGGGCTGGGCGCGGACCCGTGGGCGCACGCCGCCGCGCAGGTCGCGCTGCAGGCCGCGGTGGGCGCGGCGCTGCTGGCGGCCCTGCGGGCGCTGGACGTGCCGCGCGCGGGCGCGCTGGCGGTGGCCCTGCTCGTGCTGCTGCACCCGGTGGCCGCCGGCACCGCGGCGTGGATGGCCAACCGCTTCGAGCTGCTGGCCGCGCTCGGGCTGCTGCTGGCGCTGCGCGGCCTGGCCGCGGCGGGCGCGGGCGGCGCCGGGCGCTGGCTGGGGATCGCCGCGGCGACCGCGCTGGCGATCGGCGCCAAGGAGACCGGGCTGCTGCTGGCGCCGCTGGCGCTGCTCGCGCTGTGGGGCCGCACCGACCTGCGCCGCGCCGACGCCCTGCGGCTGGGGCTCGCGGTGGCGCTGCCGCTGGCGCTGTGGGCCGCGCTGCGGCTGGGGCTGCCGGGCGATCCGGCCGCCACGCCCGGGCTGGTCGGCCTCGATCCGGCGCTGGCCTGGCGCGGGATCGCGCAGTGGCTGGCGCTGGCCCCGGACGCCCTCGCGCTCGACGCGGGCGGCGGGGACGCCGCCCGCGCCGCCGGCCTGGCCGGCCTCGCGGCGCTCGGCGCGCTCGCCGCGCTGGGCCTGTGGCGCCCCGCCACCCGCCGCCAGGCCCTGCTCGGCCTCGCGCTGGCGCTGGGCCCGGGCGCGCTGCAGTGGCCGGTGACCGCGGTGGTGCTGGGCGGCGCCGACGCGCTCGCGATCACCTCCAACCTGCGCTTCTACTACGCCAGCCTGCTCGGCCTGGCCGTGCTGGCGGCGCTGGCGCCGGCGCTGCTGGCCGAGGCCGCGCGCGCCGCGGCGCTGGCGGCCCGCCCCGGCCCGGGCGCCACCGCCCCCGG